>NZ_JAJERH010000019.1 GCF_016919725.2 Virgibacillus sp. AGTR | reverse complement strand
ACGTTTCGATTTCGTACCGTCGTGCCAGACTTTTCGAATCGTTACGATGCCGGTTATTACGGCTATTATTTTTAACAGTATAACCATTTCTTACCTCCTTTCTATAATCTCATTATACTACATTTAAATGTAGTAGTAAAGGGTAAATAGACAAATTTTTAATTTATTTTTTTCTTGAAAACAGAATGGATGTTCTTGTACAATGATAGAAACAAATGTTCTTGTTGGAGGTAATTACATGACTGCGGTACCTAAACCACCTAAAGGTAAAAAGAAGTCGGCTAGTAACAGCCCAAAAATGACAGAAGATAAGCTCTTGGAGATTTCTGAACGACTAGCTGACGCATTGGATTTTAAGAATAAGGTTACAATTACTACATATAGAAAAGGAAAGTACGAAAAGTTTACAGGTATTATCCAAAGTGCAAACCCTGAAACGAAAATGATCACTTTTAGTGTTGGTAATTTCGAACATCATAAGATCAGCGTAAATATTATTGTAGGTGTAGAATGAAAAAGAGAAGGCTTTGAAACCTTCTCTTTTTTTGATATTTAAAATTAGGTTACACCTGTCCGCACTTAATTAAAATACTTCCCCAAACCTCCCCCAATTATTTGGTGGAGAATAAATTATTTTACGAAGCATAAAAAACAAAAAACCCCAGAACACTTGATTTAACAAGGTTTCTAGGGTTATTAAAACTGTTAAAAAATATACTCTGAAATTAACGAGAGTAGAATTCAACAATAAGCGCTTCGTTAATTTCAGCTGGAAGTTCTTCGCGCTCTGCATAGCGAGTGAACGTACCCTCTAATTTATCAGCATCAAATGTTAAATATTCAGGGATGAAGTTATTTACTTCCACTGCTTCTTTAACAATATCAAGATTCTTAGATTTTTCACGTAGGCTGATAACTTGACCTGGTTTTACCATGTATGATGGAATATCAACGCGACCACCGTCTACAGTAATATGACCATGATTTACAAGCTGACGTGCTTGTCTGCGTGTACGAGCAAGACCTAAACGATATACAAGGTTATCTAAACGAGAGTCAAGCAAAATCATGAAGTTTTCGCCGTGAATACCTTTCATTTTACCAGCTTTGTTAAACAACGTACGGAATTGACGTTCGTTCAATCCATACATAAAGCGAAGCTTTTGCTTCTCTTGTTGTTGTAAACCAAATTCTGAGATTTTCTTGCGTTGGTTAGGTCCATGTTGACCAGGAGCGTAAGGGCGTTTATCTAATTCCTTACCAGTTCCAGTTAATGAAATGCCAAGACGACGTGATTTTTTCCATACTGATCCAGTATAGCGAGCCATAAGACATTTCCTCCTTTTTATTTTATTTGCATAAAACAAAAAGCCGTGTTCCTAATCACCTGACCATGATGTTTTCATGTATCATCGCTCCAGCAGCTATGAGTTACGCGATACACCTCATTACAGAGGAACAACATGCATACAAGTGTTGGTTCACTAAGGCTACTTAATTATTTTACACAAAGACTAGTATATAATTTTTAATGAATATAGTCAACCATAAATAAAATTTGGAAAAATTATCAACTTCATATAGGAAAAATGAACTATTTCATATATAATAAAACTATAAAATAGTTCATTGGACTCATTGATGATAATGAATGAGAGGTGATAAATGATGAAAGACAGAGATTTGATTCAGGGGAACCTGCAGCAGGCATACTTTCAAATTACCTCTAATCTATCCCATCTCTCTTATGAAGAAAGTCTACATAATATGATAAAAGCGATCAAGCAGGTATTGCATCTAAAATGGGTAGGTGTATATCACTATCTACGTTCAACTAATTCGTATCACATTCAGTTGATGGACCCTTCAAATGAAATAAACGTATTAAACCAATTACCATTGAATGCTATATCAAATGATAATCAGTTTGGAAAGTGCATAATTGATCGATCTTCTGTATTTTATTTAAAGCTAAAAGATAGAAATTTTTCCAAGGTATTAGTGTGTTTTAAAGCATTTCAAATCGATCCTACTATACTTGCGATTGTTCAATCAGAATCTCAGAGGTTGATAATGCAATTGGATCAATATTATCCACAACAAATAAACTACCCGTTTTTATATGATCTTTCCATTTGTATATTTACCATGAAACGGAAATCTTCCATCTTAAATGAAGTCATTGATGCAATTCGTGAAATATATCCAACCCATTCGCTACACTTATTACTCGCACATGATACGGAAGTTGATTATAATTTTTCAGTAAAGTCGATGGCGTATACGGATGATAGTACAAATGGTTTTGGATCTAAAGCGTTCATGACTGAGGAGGTTCAAATCGAGAAAAGAAAAGGAGGTGCAGGTGAAAAATTATATGTTCCTCTAACGGGAAGGCAAGGTGTGTATGGTGTTATCCAATTGATTTCAAAAAGCTGTGATGTATTCGCGAAAAGCGATGTAGATTTTATAACACATATTGCTCAAACAGCTGGAAAAGCAATAGAAAACGCAAGTCTACTCGAAAATGCAAATTTGCTGATCGCGGATTTAAAACTAATTAATGAAGTTACACATCAATTGAATTCCAATTTAAATTTGACTGATATTACAGAATTTGTTCGAAAAAAAATCAAAGAGGTATGTCGTGCTTCGGAAATAGGTTTTATTTTTCAACGGTCTGATGGATCGTATGCTGATGTTCTAACTGCGAGCACTGCCTACTTTAAAAAAGAAGAAAATCAGAGTCTAGTGGATAAATTACTGAAGGATATCGTTCATCCAACATTTTATGGGAAGTTTGAATATATTCCAACATTTCCTTATCATTCGCTTATGATTATTCCGTTGCGACAAGACATCCATACATATGGTCATGTTGTGATTATGCATGAAGCGTCCTATTTCTTCTCGTTTGAAGTGTTTAAATTATTGCAATCATTGATTCAACATTGCTCTTTAGCACTCGCTAATGCTATCTTAAAAGAGGAATTGGAAAAAGCGGTTATCACAGATTACTTAACAAAATTATATTCGAGGAATTATTTAGAAAAAGTTGTCATAAATCAAATGAAAACAGCTAGAATGGGCTCATTAATTTTATTTGATATTGACGATTTCAAACGAATTAATGATACATACGGTCATCATGTTGGAGATGAAGTACTTAAACAAGTGGCTGATGTAATAATGAGGTTTTCTGAACAAGATGCTATTCCTTCCAGATGGGGAGGGGAAGAATTAGCCATATACACTCCTAACCTATCAATTGATGATGCGGTCCAAATAGCTGCAGGCATTCGTGAGCAAGTAGAGGAACGGACTAATCCAACTGTAACACTATCTTGTGGCGTTTCTTCTTGGTCAGAGGATTTCGATGATTCCGTAAGTGAGCTTTTTATTCGTGCAGATAAAGCACTATATGAAGCGAAGCATAGAGGGAAAAATAGTGTAGTGAAGCGTGTAAAAGATAGATAAGTTCTTATAAATGGAAGAATTAAATCGGCTGGGCTTTCCGCACAGCCGATTTCCAGTTATGATCTATTATTAGGTATACTTAGGGTAAATAAGTTTGTAATGCATGAACAAACTTTTCTAAATATTCCTGATCAATTTCATCAAAGCGATCCATCATCGGACTGTCAATATCAAGAACACCGTAAACCTTATTATCTATAATGATAGGGACAACGATTTCAGATTTGGTAGCACTATCGCATGCGATATGACCAGAAAAATTATGAACGTCAGCTACCCGTTGGGTTGATTGCTCTTTAACAGCAGTTCCACAAACACCTTTTCCATAACCAATACGGATACATGCTGGTAATCCTTGGAACGGACCTAACACAAGCTCATCTTCTTTCCATAAGTAAAAACCAACCCAATTTGTATCGGAAAGAAATTGATTTAATAAGGCTGATGCGTTGGAAAGTATGGCAATAGCATCCGTTTCATCTTCACTTAATGCTTGCAGTTGACGAATTAATAACTCATAATCTTTTAGTTTATTTCCAGAATATATACTTGTTTGGAACATTTAGATTTTCCTCTCTCTTTAGTATTTCGACATGTATGATAAATATTGTCGAGCGAAAATTGCAGGATAAATCATCTCTATGTCGTAATGGAGATGTAAGGAGTTGAATCGTATGAAGACTAATCTCTCGAAACAAAAAGTAATAGAAGCAGCTTCCGCATTATTTTTTCAAAAAGGATTTCATGGCACTTCTGTTCGGGATATTGCGGAGAAGGCCAATGTTAATGTTTCGCTTATTAGTTATTATTTTAAAGGAAAGCAAGGGCTGCTGGAATATGCGGTTACGGACTATTACGAAAAATATCTTGATACCATGGAAGAAGCGTTAGAGCATTATCAAGACTTATATGCTTTGGATCAGTTAAAGGAATTAATTTTCATCATTATACAGTATAAACAAAGTAATCATCAATTCTCTTGTTTTATACATAGAGAATTGTCGCTAGATTCTGTATTCGTTAGAGAGATGGCTGTGACCTATTTAGCGAAGGAAAATTATTTTATTAGCAGGGCATTTTTTAGTGTACTTGATAAACAGCATTCATCAATTAATGATCGAAATTATTTATTAATGCAGTTAAAAGGCATGCTAATTACGCCATATATTATGCATAATGAATGGAAAAATCATATTATTGGTGATGGTTCGCATGATTTATTCGTTACAAATTATGTAAAGACGATTCATCGATGGTTGGACTTTTTAGTCGAGGTTTCAGGTGAAAAAATAGCTGAGGATGCACATGGCAGATGATGTCGCGATTTACTAGTGAAATAGGCACGCTGACGATTGTCGTACAATACTATACAATCACTTGCTAATTTTTATTATGTATAAATGAGTACGGACTTACCTATAGCGTGTAGAATAAAAAATTGGCTGAAACCCCAATTTATTTGTATTTTTTTAGCAAAAATTGTGTTTAACATGGTATTATTATAATTAGATTATTATTAGCGACGATTATTTTATTTTTGTAAACGTCCATCCTCTTTAGGAATTTAGTTGGGAGGCATTTTATGGCATACATCATAGGCATTATACTAATAGTTATAGCACTTATTATTACAGGACTTATCTTACGAAAAAGGGTATATGATGTTGTTGATCGTTATGAAGCCTGGAAAATGGACATTATGGGTCGAAACATCGCTTCAGAGCTCTCCCGTATAAAAATATTAAACTTATCAGGGGAAACACAAGATAAATTTGAAGCGTGGAAGGATCGCTGGGAATATATAGTAACAAAAGAGCTTACTGATATTGAAGAACATTTATTTGATGCAGAAGAAGCGGCGGATCGATATCGGTTCTCGAAAGCTAAAAAAATCCTGGCTAAAGTCGATCAGATATTGCAATCCGTGGAAAAGGATATAGAGAAGATTTTAATGGAAGTAGAAGAACTGCTTGAATCCGAAGAGTCCAGTAGAAAAGAAATAGAGCATGTTGAACCTACAGTAAAGGCGTTACGTAAACAGCTTTCGCAAAACAGATATCAATATGGAAAAGCGGAAGCCTATTTTGATAAAAAAATGGATGAACTGGAAGCACAGCTAACTAATTATCATCAACTTGTCGAGAATGGAAATTATATAGAAGCGAAGCAGCTCGTCGATCAATTAAAGCTATCTGTGGATAGCCTAGAGGGAGAGTTAGATGATTTTCCACAATTATATAAATCATGTAAGCAGGAATTACCTAGTCAGTTAGATGATTTATATACAGGTTTAAAGGAAATGAAAAATGAAGGTTATCGTGTGGATCATCTGGCTTTTGAAAAAGAAATACGCAAATATCAGGAAAGACTTTTACATATAGTTGGCGCTATGGAGAGTGGTGACTTTTCTGAGGCAGAAGGTGCCATAGAGGAGATAGATGGACGGATAAAGGAAATGTATCAGCTGCTCGAAAAAGAAGCAATAGCTAGGAATTTTGTGGAAACAAAAGTTCCGACCTATCAGAGTACGTTAAAGGAAATTACAGACACATTTGCTGGTACTAAAGCGGATGTTGAGCTATTAAAGAAGGCTTATTATTTTGAAGATAGTGATATGGAGAAGTATTTAACATTAGAAAAGGCAATCGGAAAACTAAACACGCAATTTGAAGAACTACTAGATAAAATCGAGAAAGAGAAATCTCCACACACAAAGCTACGTGATGAGTTAGAAGCTGGCTTTGTGCAAATTGAAGAGCTAAAAGAAAAACATGAAGCGTTTAAAAAGCGCATTCGTAATCTTCGTAAGGATGAGCTTGAGGCGAAGGATAAGTTGACGGAAATGCGAAATCAGTTGTATAGTATTCAGCGTAAGCTCAAGAAAAGTAATGTTCCTGGAATTCCAAGTAATATATGGAACTTAATAGAAACAGCTGGAGAAAAAAATCAACGTGTGATGAAAACATTGGAAAAACAACCGCTAGATATGGCAGAGGTGCAACAAGCTTTAAATGATGCGAAGAATGCTGTAGAGTATTCCATGGAACAAACAGATCTTATGTTGGAACAAGCTTATTTAACGGAGCAGGTTATCCAATATGCGAATAGATATCGTAGTCAGTATCCATTATTAGCTGCAAAGCTAGCCGAATCAGAACGGTTATTCCGAAATTACGAGTATGAACTATCGTTGGAGCATGCAGCTAAAGCAATCGAAGAAGTTGAACCTGGCGCGTTAAAACGAATTGAGGAATATCAAGAGGTATTGAATTAAGTAAATAGGACTTAATAGAAAAAGGATATTATATAATATCCTTTTTTCTAAGCAAAGAAATTAATTAAGAAGGCGGCTTGGTGTAATTCTTCTAGGAAGTTAGGAGTTAGTTGAATGATTTATTTAGATAATAGTGCTACAACAGTGCCTGATTCAACAGTATTAAAAAGTTTTGAACAAGTATCTACTACTTTTTTTGCTAATCCATCTTCTATTCACCCATTGGGAGGAGAGGCAGAAAAACTTTTAATTCAAGCTAAGAAACAGGCTGCTGAAATTCTATATGTAGCGGAAAATGAAATTATATTCACTTCTGGAGGTACAGAAGGTAATAATATTGCTATTAAAGGTATTGCTTTAGAGCATCAAAGCAGGGGTAAACATATTATCACCACTCAGATTGAACATCCTTCTGTAGATAATGCCTGTAAAAGCTTGGAAAAATTAGGCTTTGAAATAACATATCTACCAGTGAATAGGGATGGGGTAATTGCCTTATCAGACCTAAAGCAAGCAATAAGAAATGATACCATTTTAATTAGTATTATGCACGTGAACAATGAGCTAGGTTCGATCCAACCTATAGCAGAAATCGGAAAAATTGCAAAACAATATCCAAAATTATTTTTCCATGTCGATTATGTCCAAGGGTTAGGGAAAGTTCCATTAACCTTAAGAAATAGTGGAATAGATCTTTGTACGATGTCTGGTCACAAAATTCATGGTTTAAAAGGAACAGGCTTATTGTTTGTAAAGAATAGAACAACTCTTTTTCCGTTATTTCATGGCGGAGAACAGGAGCAGGCGATACGTTCGGGAACGGAGAATTTAGCTGGAGCAGTTTCGATAGTGAAAGCCTTACGCTTAATCATGGAAAAGGAACGCTTATACAAGCAGAGGTTATATGAATTACAACGTTTTCTTCGTGAGGAACTGGAAAAAATAGAAGCTGTTAAAGTAAATACGCCTATACATGCGGCACCGCATATTATTAATTTTTCGATACCAGGGATTAAACCAGAGGTAATGATACACATGCTCAGTGAAGAAGAAATTTATATATCAACAAAATCAGCTTGCTCTTCTAAAAAGTCAGATGAAAGCAAAATTCTCGCGGCTTGTGGGTTTTCTGATGATAGAGCAGTATCTGCTTTACGAGTAAGTCTTTCTTATCAAAATACAGAGGAAGAATTAACTAATTTTATTCACGTACTGAAAGAGAAAATTCAACAATTTAAAGAAGTAATGGAGTAGATAACATGCAATATGATCATATTTTAATACGCTACGGAGAAATGGCGTTAAAGGGTAAAAATATAAAACAATTTATTATCCGTCTACAAGAAAATATTCAACATAAATTAGCTGCATTTCCAAACATAAAAGTAAAACGAACACAAGGGAGAATGTTTATTTTACTAAACGGTCATGATCCTGAGCCAATTATCGAAAAATGTAAGAATATCTTCGGAATTCAAAGTATGAGTTTGGCAATTAAGGTGGAGAATGATCCCGATAAAATAAAAGAAGCCGCTTTATATGCTTTAAAAAATGCTACAAATGTAAACACATTTAAGGTATCTGTGAAGCGGATTAATAAAGATTTCCCCATTGCTTCACAGGAAATGAACCAAGTATTAGGTAGACATTTATTAATCAATACGAATGAAATTAAAGTGGATGTGCATCATCCTGATTTAGAAATTAAAGTCGAAATAAGACTAGAAGCAGCTTATATTACGTCAAGTGTTATTCAGGGACTTGGAGGTCTTCCGGTAGGCACATCTGGTAAATCACTATTATTACTTTCAGGTGGTATTGATAGTCCTGTTGCTGGCTACCTAGCAATGAAGCGAGGGGTGCAGATTGAAGCTATTCATTTTCATTCACCGCCATTTACAAGTGAACGTGCAAAGCAAAAAGTTCTGGACTTAGCTAAACAATTAACAAAGTATGGTAAATCGATTCAAGTGCATATCGTACCGTTTACCAAACTCCAGCAAGAAATTTTTCGAGAAATGCCTGACGGTTATGCAATGACAATCATGCGGAGAATGATGATGCGTATAAGTGAACGAGTATGTGTGAACCAAGAGATCTTATCGTTGACTACTGGTGAAAATCTTGGACAAGTAGCGAGTCAAACCATGCAAAGTATGAATACAATTAATGAAGTAACTAACTATCCGATTATTCGACCATTGATAACAATGGACAAAACAGAGATCATTAACATATCAAGAGAGATTGGTACCTACGACACGTCTATTTTACCTTATGAGGATTGTTGTACGATATTTGTACCTAAGTCGCCAAAAACGAAACCAAAAAGGGAAAAAGCAAATTTGTTTGAATCGAAGAAGGATTTTACAAAATTAATGGATGAAGCAATTGCTGGAATAGAAACGATAAAAGTATCAGCACGAGATACAGAGACCAAGTTTGATGGTTTGTTCTAAGGAAAGGTAGAAGACTGGATTATTGATGTCTGACCATATCCCTTAATTTGTCAGGAACTACCATTTAAAAATATGTATGCTTTCTCTCCTTGGTACACATTCTATAAGTACCAAGGAGGTGAGTTAACATGGCAGCAAATAATTCTTCAAATCAATTAGTAGTCCCTGGTGTTCAACAAGCTCTAGATCAAATGAAATATGAGATTGCTCAGGAATTTGGTGTACAATTAGGACCGGATTCAACATCTCGTTCCAACGGTTCTGTTGGTGGTGAAATCACTAAACGTCTTGTTCAAATGGCTGAACAACAATTTGGTGGAACAAAATAACTTAAATTAAATAGTTAAAATGGCTATAGGGCTATCCGGTTTCGGGTAGTCCTTTTTAATTGTCTAGGAAATGAAGGAAATTATAACATTTGCCCATATGGATAAATAGGGGTGTGTTGAACTGCGTCCAGCGCCAGTGCCCAGAAACGAGGTGACTTCATGAATCGCCCTACATAAGTCATCATCTGCTCGCAAGCTCACCGTGATTCCTTTATCCCCGTTGACTCGCTCCAGTCGCTTGCGCTTTGTTCTCATTGGTAAACCTATTATGACTATAATCCCTCTTGATTCCTATTCAGAAAATAAGTAAGGTATGTATATAACATTTTTCTAGTGAAGGAGATCGAAGAAGCTATGGGAACACTATGGTTTGGTGGACCGATCTACACGATGGAACGTGAGGATGTAGTGGTAGATGCTGTATTTACCGAGGAACATCAAATAGTTGCTATTGGAACGTATGAATATTTGTATCATACTTATTTTAATCAAATAGATGAAGCAATAAATTTGAACGGAAAAACAATGTTACCAGGATTTGTTGATAGTCATTTGCATATTATTTGGCATGGTGAGAAATTACTTCGGCTTGATCTTTCCCAAATGCAATCAGCCGAAGAAGTATTAGAAGCACTGTTTAACCGAGCTACAAATCTTTCTGAGGGAGAGTGGCTCGTGGGTGAGGGCTGGAATGAAAACCATTGGGATGAACCACTCATTATTCACAAAACTGCACTTGACGAAATTGTACCTCATAATCCTGTCATGTTATCTCGAGTATGCCGTCACGCTATTTTAGCTAACAGCAAAGCAATAGAACTGGCAGGTATTGATACTGTAAATAAAACAGCTAATCCAAAAGGTGGCGTTATTGAACGAGATGATGATGAAGAGACAACGGGTTATTTCTTGGATACTGCTCAGGAATTAATAAAGCAAGCAATGCCAACTGTTTCACAGGCTTATCTAGAACAAGTAATCTCAATCGCTATAGATGATCTTCTTTCAAAGGGCTTAGTTGGAGGACACAGTGAAGACCTTAATTATTTTGGTGGATTTGATAAGACTTTTGGTGCTTTTAAACATGTGTTGGATGGGAAGGAGAAAATATTTAAAGCGCATTTACTCGTCCATCATGAAGTTATGGAAGACATGATTCATGCTGGGCTAGGGTATTTGAAGGGGCCACGTTATGCAGAGCTTGGCGCAGTCAAAATATTTTCGGACGGAGCATTGGGGGGGAGGACAGCATGGTTGTCTACAGATTATGCGGATGACATTGGAAACAGAGGTTTTGCAATTCACAGCATACCTGAGTTAGAGGAACTCGTGGCTAGGGCACGTGTCTATCAGTTGCCAGTAGCAGTTCACGCCATTGGAGATCAAGCCGTTTTAGAAATTGCATCCATATTGAGTAAATATCCGTTAGCAACGAATGCTCGCGATCGAATTATCCATGGACAAATTTTAAATAAACAAGCCTTTGAATTACTAAAGGAGCTTCCTGCTGTCGTAGACATCCAACCGACCTTTGTTGCTTCAGATTTCCCTTGGGTAATTGATCGGCTGGGACAAAAACGGCTAGACTTAGCGTATGCTTGGAAATCTATGCTTCAGCACGGAATACATTGTGCTGGTGGGTCCGATGCACCAATTGAGAAAGTGGATCCGTTACTTGGAATTCAAGCTGCGGTTATTCGTAAATCCTCTTTTGATGGAAAAACATACTTACCTAAAGAAGCGCTGACTATATTTGAAGCCGTACAATTATATACGACTGGTAGTGCTTATGTAATTAATCAAGAGAATAGTAGAGGTTTGATTACGGAAGGTTATCACGCTGATTTCACTATTTTGGAGAAAGATATTTTCCAAGTCAATCCAAATGAGATTCACGAAATTGACGTTGCAATGACAGTAATTGACGGGAAAATTGTATATGACAAGAACCTTTCTTCTATTTAATTAGATCGGTTCTTGTCCGTATTATACGTTATATGCTGCTTCACGCTCTAGTTATAAAAACGTACGTTTTACTCTGTCCCAATAGGAGTTATTTTTTAATTTCACGGTTTTAATAACATGGTCACTTAATGTAACAGAAATATCCCTTATATTTCGAATGGAGTATGCTTCATTGTCAAGACCGATAATTGGATAATCATTACCATCCTGCTGGACTGATAACGTTAACTTTCTATCACTATTAAGAACAAAAGAAGAACCCAGGGTGCGATAACGATTATTATTTATGGATGCTAACTCGGTAACTTGAAAACAAGGAATTTTTGGGTCAATGACCGCTCCATTCGTAGATTTATTATAACCTGTACTTCCTGTTGGTGTTGCAACAATTAGTCCGTCCCCTCTGAAGGTTTCGAAGTGAATGTCATCAATAAACACATCCATAACGATGGATTTAATAATAGTCGAGCGGACACTAATTTCATTAAGGCAATAAAAACTCGTCTCACCATTTAATTCCGCATTAATCACAGGAAAACGACGAACTTCCATTTCTTCATATTGGATTGTCTTCAACATTTCATCAACATTATCCATATTAAAATCGCAATATAGACCTGATTCCCCCGAACGAGTTATTCCTGTATAAAGGCAATCTTGACGAAAGCCTGTCTTACGTACAGCTTGTAAGAAAGCACCGTCACCTCCAATACTTACAATAATATTAGCATGTTCGAAATCGTTTACAATTGTAAAACCATTTGACTCTGCTAATTGGTATAGGGCATTTAATTTATCTTCAAGCCCTTGGTCACTTAAATAATAGAAGAAAATATTTTTTCGATCAGTCATATTCTTTTGATACCCTCCCAAATGTGATGACGAGATGCACTTTATACTACTATCTACTTTAAGCTATTAAGCAAAGCAGTATAACCATATTCTATCATGTTTTGTTGCTATTATCCTAGTGGAGTAAAACGAATGATTAAAATAGGAAATTTGAGGAAAAATAGGAACAGCTATGAAACTGAGGTGATGAAAATGTGGGGGTGGGCTATATTTATGATAACCGTGATCGCGATTGCTGTTATCTTTTTATTCTCAAAGCTAATCATTCATGTTCAAGGAGCATATTGCCAAGCAAATACTTCTATAACGATACGGATTTATTGGTGGAAAATTCCGATTATAAGACGAACGATGATGTTAGATGATTTCGAAAGTAACACGCCTGCTATTAATTTTCGTGAATTACCGAGTAAACTTAATGAGGCGCTTCATATCCTACGTCAAGGTCATAAAGCAATTTCGGTTATGCTACAGAAGATGAAATTCAAACAAATGAAGTGGCATACGGTAGGTGGTACTGGTGATGCATCACTTACAGGTATTGTATCAGGAGGTGTCTGGACAGTAAAAGGTGTTATCATAGCATGGCTTCAAGAACATGGGATTTTTAATTGTCATCCAGATATTAAAGTTGTACCACTTTTTCAACAGAAATATATACAATCCGAAATTTATTGTATTGTTTCTATTCGAATAGCACAAGCTATAAGTGGATTTCTTCAAGTCATGAGAATAATGGCTAATAATAAGAAGCTATTGATACATCAAGCACAAATGTATAAAAGGAGTTGATTGTGATGGAAGAGCATCCTATTCAAGGGCTAATGACTACTGCAATGGAAAATTTGAAGGATATGGTAGAGGTAAACACAATTATTGGAGATCCTGTTCAATCTCCGGATGGCAGTGTTATTATACCTGTGTCCAAAGTTGGTTTTGGATTTGCTGCAGGTGGTAGTGAGTTTAATTCTACAAGTAGTCAATCCCAATCCGATAGCAGTAGTGAAAGTGGTGAAGCAACACTTCCATTTGGAGGAGGTAGCGGTGGAGGAGTATCAATTACACCGGTAGCATTTTTGATTGTCAGTGAAAGAGGAATTAAGATGGTTCATTTAGATCATCATACACATATCTATGAAAAAATGATTGATTTTGCGCCACAGGTTGTAGAAAAGGTGCAACAGATAATGAAAGAATCAAGTCAACAGCAAGGTTCAAAGAAACAAGAAAATAAGAAACCTAAAGAGATGCCTACCCAATATGATATTTAATGGTTGTATAAATGCAACTCATACACCATTCTATAATGTAAGCGTAGCTAATTCCGTTCACAAATATTTCTAGATTTCATAGCCATAAATTATTGGACATGCACCGCTATTCAATTCATAATGAAGAAGGAATACAATTATTTAGGAGGAATGATTCATATGGCAAATGTTACATTCCAACAAGAACCTGTCACACTTGTAGGTAATGAAGTGAAAGTTGGTGATGAAGCACCTTCTTTTAAAGTACTATCTAATGATTTAGAAGAAGTTACATTAACTGATTATAAAGAGAAGGTTAAGCTGATTAGTGTTGTTCCTTCCATTGATACAGGTGTATGTGCAGAGCAAACAAAACGTTTTAATGAAGAAGCTGATCAGATTGAAAATGTTAAAGTTTTAACGGTGAGTATGGATTTACCATTTGCACAAAAACGCTGGGTTAACCAACATGATATTAAGAAGCTTGATACATTGTCAGACCACCGAGATGCTCATTTTGGAAAGAACTATGGTGTTCTTATAGAGGAGTTACGTCTGCTAGCAAGATCTATATTTGTTGTTGACTCCAATAATATAGTTACTTATGTAGAATATGTTAAAGAAGTGAGTAATCATCCGGATTATGATGCTGCCCTGGAAGCTGCCAGACAAGCTAAATAACTCGAACGGAATCTCTCTCAGTAAATGAGGGGGATTTTTACTGTGTGCTACAGAACTTAATTAGCATTATTTTGTACATAGTCCCATTTCCTTTGGTACAATAGAAACGCTCTGAAGGAACGAATGGAGGATGCTATATGGAGAAATCAAATGTCGAAACATTGTATGAATGGATAGATGAAACGACAAATAAGATTCAACAGTATGTTAATGAACCATATCTGGAAAGCTTAGGTTATACGATGGAAATCGTATTTATGCAAGAAGTGCCAGATAATATAGATGAAAGCCTAGCAATCAAATTACAGCAAGCTTTAGTCGAATTAAAAATAGATTCATTCTCAGCTGAGGAAGTAAGAAAAGCTAATCAGCTTGCTATTCTAAAAGGAATGAAAGGCTCTATTCAACAGCAGCATTTAATGACACCAGAAACAGTATCGCTAATGATTGCGTATTTGGCAAATAAATTATTCGATGACGCCGAAAACATTCGCTTGTTTGATCCAGCTGGTGGAACTGGAAATTTAATAACTGCGGTTCTAAGTCAACTACCACAAATCAAAGAAGCATTTGCAAGTGAAGTTGATTCAACGTTAATTCAACTAGCTGTTTGGAATGCGAACTTGCAGAAAAAGAATATTGAGTTTTTCCATCAAGATAGTCTTCGTCCATTTTTATTGGACCCTGTAGATTTAATCGTAGCTGATCTACCTGTTGGATACTATCCAGACGACTTACGTGCGAGTGACTTTAAACTTAAGGCCGATAAAGGTCATTCTTATGCGCATCACTTATTTATAGAGCAAAGTCTTAATTACACAAAACCAGGCGGATACCTTATTCTAGTTATTCCAGAATTTTTATTTGATAGTGATCAATCAGACAAGCTTCAACAATTTATTCATGATTATGCTCATATGGTTGGCATCCTAAGGTTGCCAGAAAGTGCCTTCAAATCTGATAAGCATCGAAAAAGTATCTTAATACTACAAAAAAAAGGACAGCAGACAGCATCTCCTAAACAACCACTATTGGTTAAAATGCCTTCTTTCAACAATACGAGAGCAATGGGAGATATTTTAGGTCAAATAAATAATTGGTTCCAAACGTATAAAAAGGAGTTGAACAGCAATGAGTAATGTATTGGCAATAAACGCCGGTAGTTCATCTTTGAAATTCCAATTAATACAAATGCCAAACGAGCGCGTTCTAGCAAAAGGGCTAGTGGAACGAATTGGTCTAAATGAGTCAGTATTTACAATGGATGTTCAAGGTGAAAAAGATAAATTTGTGGAAGAGATTCCAAACCATGAAGAAGCAGTAAAGAAACTACTAGCATCATTAACGTCTTCTGGGGTCATTACTTCACTTGATGAAATAAATGCAGTTGGTCATCGCGTAGTTCATGGTGGGGAACGTTTTAGTGATTCAGTTGTCATTAACGACAAAGTTATTGAAACGATTGAACAAGTGTCGGAATTGGCACCTTTGCATAACCCTGCAAATTTGACGGGAATTCATGCTTTCCGTGAAATTTTACCGGAGGTACCAATGGTGGCTGTGTTTGATACTGCATTCCATCAAACGATGCCAGAGTCATCTTATCTTTATAGCTTACCATATGAGTACTATAAAGATTATGGCATACGTAAATACGGATTTCATGGTACATCACATAAGTATGTTTCGCAGCGAGCAGCGGATCTGATGGGTCTGCCATTGGAGAACCTGCGCCTTATATCTTGTCACCTTGGTAATGGTGCAAGTATTGCAGCTATTCAAGGTGGTAAGTCAATTGACACATCAATGGGCTTCACTCCATTAGCTGGGGTAACTATGGGAACACGCTCAGGTAATATAGATCCGGCGCTTATCCCTTATATTATGGAAAAAACAGGAAAGTCCGCGGATGAAGTGATTCATGTGTTGAATAAGGAAAGTGGTATGCTAGCTTTATCTGGATTCTCAAGTGATTTAAGAGATATTGAACAGACAGCTCAAGAGAATAAGCGAGCAGAATTAGCTTTAGAAGTATTTGCAGGTCGTATTCATAAATATTTAGGTTCCTATGCAGCAAAAATGTCTGGCGTAGATGCCATTATCTTTACTGCTGGAGTTGGAGAAAATAGTGATGTGATCCGAGAAAAGGTTTTACATGGTCTTGAATTTATGGGGGTTTACTGGGATCAAGCACTCAATAAAGTTCGAGGAAAAGAACAATTTATTAATTATCCACACTCTCCAGTTAAAGTAATCGTAATCCCTACAAATGAAGAGGTTATGATTGCCAGAGATACAATCAGACTTTCACAAATTAGTTAGTTAAAAGGTTTTGGTGTGGTTGAACCATAGCAAAACCTTTTTTATAAAATCATAATGGATGGGAGAGGTATTAATTGTCAGTAAAGGAACATAAGCGTGAAAACCACGTAGTAAATTGCATGATTTTAACTATTAGCGATACACGGACATTGGAAACTGATATGAGTGGAGGGCTTATTGAAGAACAATTGAAGGCGAACGGACATTGGATAAGTGTCAGAGATATTATTAAAGATGATCGAAATGACATTCAAAAAATAGTTACGAGAGCTTGTGTCAATCCCGGTGTTGAAGTAATCATTTGTAATGGTGGAACTGGTATTGCTGATAGAGACGTTACCATTGAAGCAATAAAAGAACTTTTTACGAAAGAAATCCCTGGCTTTGGAGAGATATTTCGAATGTTGAGTTACAAAGAAGATATTGGGTCAGCCGCTATTCTTTCAAGAGCAGTTGCAGGTACTCGAAACCAAACAGTTATTTTTGCACTCCCTGGTTCTACTGGAGCGGTAAAGTTAGCCATGGAAAAATTAATCATTCCAGAATTATCTCATATCATCCACGAATTAAGAAAAGAATCACCACATTAGAAGCGCTTCCAACAATAATGTGGAAGTGCTTCTAATGTAATTGAGGAATATTCTTAGTGATGTAGTGAGTATATCGTTTTAATGTTATATAGTTATCTGACAACTAATACATCACATGAAGCGTATCTTGTTATGCTCTCAGAAACACTTCCTATAAGAAAACGTTCAACAGCATTCATCCCTGTTGCCCCACAGATAATAAGGTCCGCATGAAAGTCATTAGCAATATCTTTTGCAATTTTTACTTTTGGAGACCCATATTCTACACATCGAATTAAATTATCAATACCTGCTGATTTTGCATTGTCTACATAGCTGTCTAATAATTCCTTAGCATATTCCTCTGCACGATCTGCTAATGTACGATCATAGGCTTCGGCAGTGGCAAATGTCCGTGAATCAACAACATGAGCTAAAATAATGCGTGCATCATTTCGTTTTGCGATATCTAATGATTTAGTAAAAGCTTTCTCAGATGCTTCTGATCCATCAACTGCTACTACAATATTCTTATATTCCATATAGATCTCCCCTTTCATATAAATTATATACCCGTATTTTAAGGACAACAATCAAAATTTGCCACTTTTACTAATTAAATTTTAGAGAGTGTTGCAGTATTGTGGACATACTATAAATGGGGGTGATTAGATTGTCCAAAGAGAAGCGTGATAATCAGCCACAAAACATTTTTGAGGATGAAAAAGGTGTTGCGGCTGTACAGAATCAGTTAAATGAAAGTTACCAAAGTGGTGTCATTGAAGAAAGGCACAATAATAAGGGAATCTACACGTTTAATAATCGTAAAAATTAAAGTGGAGAATGAGGCTGAGACAAAAGAATGAAGAAACAATAAAAAACGAACGATGATTAGTTGATGAAATTAATCATCGCTCGTTTTTTGATCAGAATCATTCATTTAGCACCTGAAATAAGCGAGACTCCGGCGGGAACAGCACGAGTCCGAAGATTCACGTGGTAACGTGTTTTTCTTTACCAAGTTAGCTGAGGCCGTGCCCGTGGAAAGCGCGTATAGTTTCACAGTGTGGCGATGATCCTCCTATTGATAACATGATTATTCGTATTTTGAGTAAAGAAGTTGTGTTTTGTCAGCCTCATTTCCCTTTTACTTTGAGAAAAAATTTGGTACTGTTACAATATACGTATATGAAGTATGAAAGTGCTTTCAAAAAAGTGTTATATTAGAGAATTGGAGGTAGTTAAATGAATATCGGTGTTCCAAAAGAAATAAAAAATAATGAGAATAGGGTTGCTATGGCGCCTTCTGGTGTCCTAACTTTGAAAAATGCCGGTCATACTATTTATATTGAGACAGAGGCTGGTTTAGGTTCTGGATTCACGGACCAACAATATGCGGAAGCCGGTGCAATTATCGTAGCTACAGCCAAGGAAGCTTGGGAACAGGAAATGGTAATGAAGGTAAAAGAACCACTACCTGAAGAATATGATTACTTCTATGAAGGGCTTATTTTGTTTACATATTTGCATTTAGCAGCGGAACCTAGCTTAACAAAGGCGCTGATTGATAAAAAGGTAACTGGGATCGCCTATGAAACGGTGCAGTTACCAAATAATTCACTACCGCTTCTAACACCTATGAGTGAAGTAGCAGGAAGGATGGCTTCGCAACTTGGTGCTCAGTTTCTAGAGAAGACAAAAGGTGGAAAGGGAATCCTTTTAAGTGGAATACCAGGAGTTAAACGTGGCAAGGTTACGGTTATTGGCGGTGGTGTTGTTGGTACAAATGCAGCAAAAATTGCGGTTGGTTTAGGTGCAGACGTTACAATAATTGATTTAAATCCAGAGCGATTGCGTCAGTTGGATGATATTTTTGGATCATCTATTAATACAATGATGTCGAACCCGCTGAATATTAGTCTCGCTTTAGCAGAGTCGGATCTTGTTATTGGTGCAGTGTTAATACCAGGTGCCAAAGCTCCGAAGTTGGTGACTGAAGAAATGGTTCAAGCTATGACAGCCGGTTCAGTGATTGTTGATGTAGCAATTGATCAAGGCGGAATATTTGAAACAAGTGACCATGTTACTACGCATGATAATCCAACATATACCAAACATGGTGTATTGCATTATTCCGTTGCAAATATGCCTGGAGCAGTTCCAAGAACCTCGACAATTGGTTTAACCAATGTTACTGTTCCTTACGCATTACAATTAGCAAATAAAGGCTATGTAGGTGCATGCAAGGATAACGAGGCGTTATTAAAGGGATTTAATACACTCGATGGGTATGTAACATATCAAGCAGTAGCAACATCTCATAGCTTGGAATACGCGGATCCACATACGCTATTGGATAACTAAAGATAGTAATATAAGAAGATAAGGGCGGTCTCCAAAATCTAACGTAGAATTTGGAAGAAAGCCCTTTTTCAATAAATATGAATATGGAGCCGGTTTAGGTTAATCTAAAAATTACTAAACTTATACGCATGCTAAGTTATTCCAAAATCATTAATTCTTTTGGAGATGTAGTTAAAACTTCTGGCCCTTGTTCTGTCATATAAATCATGTCTTCGATCCGAACACCGGCAACCCCTGGTACATAAATACCTGGCTCAATGGTATAGCACATTCCTGCTTGTAACGGTAGATCATTGTTGCTATGCATAGAAGGATACTCATGTGTTTCAATTCCTAATCCATGTCCAATGCGATGTGTGAAGTATTCACCAAAGCCTGCATCTGCAATATGATTTCTTGCTATTTGGTCTAATTTACCAGTTGCTACACCAATCTTAGATGCAGCTATCGCTTTTTGTTCCGCCTCTAAAACGGTATTGTATATCTTTTTTTGTTGCTCGGTTATTGATTTAAATGCTACTGTTCTGGATATATCTGAACAATAGCCCTCATACACTACACCAAGATCAAATAATACGATATCACCTGATTTTATCTTTTTCATGGAAGGTGTCCCATGCGGTGAAGCGGTCTTTGTACCAGAAAGTGTCATTGTAGAGAAGGACATTTCCTGAATTCCTTGTTTTTTAAGCTCATACTCAATTTTAGCAATTACTTCGAGTTCACCTACGCCTTCCTGAATTGCCGCTATCCCAGTCTTTATTCCAAAGTCAGCTAATTCAGCAGCATGTTTTAATAAATTATATTCCTTCTCACTTTTAATGACACGTAGGTTTGCTAATAGTTCTTCACCATTTACAATACGTGTATTTGAAAAGAGTTGCTGCATCAGTTGATATCGATCTAATGTTAGATTTGTATGCTCGACGCTAATTGTATTTGGAATATGTTCATTCGTTTTTAATTTCTGGTAAAACATCTCCCAAGGATTTTCATGATCATGATAGGTGATTATTTGATAACGCCATCCAGCTGCTTTTGCATCCTCTTCTTCCATTGCCGGAATAATTAATAATGGATCAAAATGATTACTAATGTAGACAGCCACTAGCCTTTCATGTGGTTCTGTATAGTAATTAGTAATATAGTATACATTCGCCTTAGATGTAATAAACATACTATCGATATTCTGTTTTTTCATGCTTTTTAATAATGCTTGAATTCTTTCTGCCATTTCTTTGTACACCTCTTTAATATGTAATATTTTTATTATAGCAAAAATAGTGTATGGAATTAAAATGGATGACATTAACGACAAGTTGATGGCAACGTATTTTTAATATTTGTTTCCAAAACTATTACTGTGATAAGAAAGCTGATAATATATACATAGATTGAACAGGCAATATAAAGTGAAACTTCAATCCGTGGGGGGTGTTTATCCCTGCGGATTGTTAGCACCACAAGGGTATGACCTATAGACCTTGGAACCAAACGGACATTTACCGACTCGATCCCCCGCTTATCCATATTGGTTTTACTTTAATGATTGAAGCGGGGATATTATTGCCAGTTATAGGTGGGATAAAAAAATACGAATAACTAGCATGAAAATAACTAATTTCGGGTAGAAAAAATAAGAATGCTTGTTTAAGATAGATAGTATAATGTTTTATCAGAGGAGTGGTAATCGTGCAAATTTCTTATCATGGACATTCAGTAGTAATGGTTAAAACGGATACACATCAGATTTTAATTGATCCCTTTATTACTGGAAATGAAAAATGTGATTTGGATGCAAACTCAGTAAATCCAGATGTTATCCTGTTGACACATGGTCATAATGACCATGTCGGTGATACGATAGATATCGCAAAGCGGACAAATGCTTTAATCGTTGCTCCTAATGAATTAGCAGACTATATGGGTTCAAAAGGATTACGTGTACATCCGATGCATATAGGTGGGAAGCATGAATTTGATTTTGGTACAGTCAAGCTCACCCAGGCCTTTCATGGCTCGGCGTTTACAGAGGATGATGGTTCAATTGTATACACTGGTATGCCAGCAGGAATCCTTCTAACGGTGAATGAGAAAACGATCTACCATGTTGGAGATACTGGTTTATTTTCAGATTTAAAATTAATAGGTGATATGAATAATATTGATATTGCGTTTGTTCCAATCGGGGATAATTTTACAATGGGGCCCGAAGATGCGCTAATTGCCTCGGAATGGATTCATGCAGATGTAACGGTTCCTATACATTATAATACCTTTCCTGTCATTGAACAGGACCCGCACAAGTTCATCAGTCAAATTAAATCGGGAGAAGGAAAAGTAATGGAGATTGGCGATGCGTTGCAATTATAATCGTTTAGACTGAGAAAAAAGTATCTTATTCACATCATCATCCGAACGGATTCAGTTCGGATGATTTGTTTACGTCAAACAGGTTCTATCACCCTCTATAAAATACTTCGCCTTCCGTGACGCGGCTCCTAAGGACCACTTTCTTGCACGATCTTCAGCTCGCGCTTTTTACCGATAGGATAAGGGAATCGGCAGCGTTACATCGCACGCTGATTGAAGTTTTATTTTATTTTATCGTTTTATCGTTCGGCTTTTGGGTTAACTTTTTTCTTGCCAGCCCCTTGCTGTAGAAGCATGCAAATATTCCCTTTTTGCTACTAGTTATTTCCATCTTTTTATACTATAATTTAGGCATAAAGTAGCATATGTCGTAGCAGAAATAGATAAAGTGGCAAACGTATATTGGGGTTGGGACACTATTAAAAACGATCCATTCAAAACACTTTATCCCGTCTCTCTGAAAAAGCTATATTTTATTTTATTAAAAGATATTCAAGTAGAAATAAGGTGAAATCCGATTGAACACTTTTACGCTCTCGTTATTTTTTCTAGTTGGTTTACTGTTTGGATCTTTTTATAATGTAGTAGGATTGCGATTACCTAAACAATTATCGTTTATCATGAACCGTTCTAATTGTATACATTGTAGTCATCAGCTTCACTGGTATGAGCTAATACCCATTTTATCCTTCTTGTGTTTAAAAGGTAGATGTAGTAAATGTAGTAACCGTATATCCTATCTCTATCCATTGATTGAAATCTCTACTGGATTATTATTTGTATATAGTTATTTGATGTTAGGTTGGAATAGCGAGCTAATTATAGCATTGCTATTAGTTTCCATGCTGATGATCATTACAGTTTCCGACTTAACATATATGGTCATACCTAATAAGTTATTGCTATTCTTTCTTCCGCTATTTTTTATACTGCGAATTATCTATCCATTAACGCCATGGTGGTCGCCATTACTTGGAGGACTATTGGGTGTATGTATCACTATGTTCATCATTTTAATTAGTCGTGGTGGTATGGGAGCAGGGGATATGAAACTTTTCGGTGTACTAGGTATTGTATTGGGGTATGAGAAACTATTGCTTTGCTTTTTTCTATCTTGTGTAGTTGGGGCTGTCTTTGGAATGTTGTTACTAGTAATCAAAAAAATTCAACGTAAGCAGCCTGTAGCATTTGGACCATATATAGTAATTGCGACTTTAATTACCTATTTTTATGGAGATGCTATTATCGATTGGTATTTTAGATACCTTTAGATACTGGTAGTTATGAATATTGCTATTTAGATCTGTTTTATCCCATATATAATTGGCAGTAAAACCCCCACTTCAAGTAATAAGGTGAAACCACTATTGGTGGTATAACCCCCCTACTAAATGAACGCTCACTTTATTATGGACAATATGATGAATAGAAGAACCGTGTAAGTTCTTAATGCATGGATTCTTTCATACATTGTTACCAAGGAGGTAGACAATAATGGTGAGACATTATGCAGTACTACGATTATTGCTTGCAGGTTTCTTCTTATACATGGCGTGGCCCTCTATACCATATGCTGTTACGCCGATTGAACTTGCTTTTTGGGGTGGATGGTTAATTTTTTTCTTATTAATTGTTGGAGCAAATATTGCTTCACTTTTACAAATGATTCAACCACCAATTATGGAACAGCAAAAGGAAAGACAGCGTCAAACCTATAATTATTGAGTTTCAGCTTTTTCAACTGTATAATAAATGGTAAATAATTCATTAGTACAGTTGAAAGATGGTGTATGTACCAATGGCGAGTAAACATGAGCAAATAATTCAGCATATTATATCATTGGAAATTGGTCATAAGATATCGGTAAGACAAATCGCTAAGGATTTAAATGTAAGTGATGGCACAGCATATCGAGCGATTAAAGAAGCTGAAAATCAAGGACTTGTAAGCACAATCGAACGTGTAGGTACAATTCGTATTGAACGGAAGAAAAAAGAAAACTTCGAGCGCCTTACGTTTGCAGAGGTAATCAATATTGTTGATGGACAGGTTCTAGGTGGTAGAGAAGGGCTTCATAAGACATTATCGAAATTTGTAATTGGAGCTATGCAACTTGATGCGATGATGCGTTATACTGAGGCAGGATCTTTACTGATCGTAGGAAATCGTATTAAAGCGCATGAATTAGCTTTGAAAGAGGGTGCGGCAGTACTTATAACTGGTGGGTTTGATACGGAGGACTATATTAAGCGGTTAGCTGATGAAAGACAGCTTCCAATTATTTCTACTAGTTATGATACGTTTACAGTGGCTGCGATGATAAATAGAGCGATTTATGATCAATTAATAAAAAAAGAAATCGTATTAGTGGGCGATATTTTTACTCCATTTGAACGATCGTTTTATTTACGTGCAAAGGACACCATACATGATTGGTATGAACTTAATCATAGATCGACACATACTCGTTTTCCGGTAGTTGATGAAAAAAAACGTGTTATTGGTATGGCTACTTCAAAAGATATCATTGGGAAAGAGAATCAGACAACTATCGAAAAAGTAATGAGTAGGCATCCGAAGATTGTTCAGACAAAGACTTCTTTAGCTTCTGTGGCCCACATGATGGTTTGGGAAGGTATAGAAGTAATGCCAGTAGCAGATGAATCCAATCATTTACAAGGAGTCATTTCTCGACAGGATGTATTAAAAGCATTACAACAAATACAAAGGCAGCCTCAGGTTGGTGAGACAATAGATGATATTGTTTCTCGTAATTTGCGAGAAGCGGACAATCAGAAGGATACCTATTTAACAACCGTTGCACCACAGATGACGAATCAACTTGGAACATTATCAAATGGAGTATTTACATCATTAATAACAGAAGCGAGTAGGAGAATGCTTCTTCAGTATAAAAAAGGTGATCTTGTAGCGGAAAATCTGTCCGTGTATTTTATTAAGCCAGTACAAATTGACAGCACATTGAAAATAAAACCGAAGCTGCTTGAAATCGGTAGGATGTATGCAAAAATTGATGTGGAAGTATTTGACGAGAGAAAACTAGTTGGTAAAGGATTGCTGATGGCTCAGCTCATTAACCGTTAATTAATCTATCAGTAATAAAACGGTTAATGAGGTTTGTGTTGATCAGTAGGGACTGAAGGAATAAAGCTACTGGGGGGAGTGCTTAATGGATAAGAAGCACTCACTCCGGTAGCTTTATAAGTCAATTATAAAATTTGAGCCTATGGATAAATACGGGCGTGTTGAGCCACGTCCAGATCCAGTGCCCAGAAACTAGGCGACTTCATGAATCGCCCTAATCTAAGTTATCATTGGCTCGAAAGCTAACCGTGATTCCTTTATCTCCGTTGACTCTCTCCAGTCGCTACGTTTCTATTCGCGCTTGCGCTTTTATTTGTTTAGGATGGATTTAATCTCTTCCATTCATTTCGATAGTGTTTTACTTCTTTTATACCTCGATAAATCTGTGGAACTCCGACGATGAGGAGAACTATACCTATAAATAATGATAGCTTTGTTTGGTAAAGAATATATTGATTAGCTGTGAAGAAAAGCACAAAACTACCAAGACATATTCTGGATTTAGCATTGAAGTATGCCTGTGTTAGACCATCCTTGCTTTTTACAATAGCAACTTTATAATATACATAAAGTACAATAGATATTACAATAAATATAGAAAATATAAACATATGTAATCGCCCCTAATCTAAATTACCATTATCCACAAAATTAATTGTAACGTTTTTCTTAAATTTTAGCTACAATGAGAGAATAAAAGCTACGAAAAAGGTGATATTTTGCAGGAAATAATTGAAGCAATAAAACAGTATAATACAATCATTATTCATCGACACGTTCGCCCAGATCCAGACGCCATTGGATCACAAGTAGGATTAAAAGCACTTATTAAGCATTCATTTCCAGAAAAAAATGTCTATGCTGTTGGTGAAGAAGAGGATACATTAACTTTTTTAGCAAGAATGGATACTATTTCTGATGAGCAATATCGAGGCGCACTTGTTATTGTATGTGACACAGCAAATACGGAGCGAATATCTGATGAACGTTATCAATTAGGTAGTAAATGGATTAAAATTGATCATCACCCCAATACGGATGAATACGGTGATATACAGTGGATAAATATTGGGGCTAGCTCTACAAGTGAAATGATCTATGAATTTTTTATACAAGCAAAGAATCATGGCTTTTCATGTAATCATGAAGCAGCACGTCTTCTTTATGCAGGCATAGTAGGAGACACGGGTAGATTTTTATA
This sequence comes from Virgibacillus sp. AGTR, assembly GCF_016919725.2. Classification (GTDB taxonomy): domain Bacteria; phylum Bacillota; class Bacilli; order Bacillales; family Amphibacillaceae; genus Virgibacillus; species Virgibacillus salarius. Next base: position 31,658 of record NZ_JAJERH010000019.1, on the reverse strand, counting down.
TCCGAGCACATCGAAAAAAACGTTCCAATATGCTGCAGAACTAGTAACCTATTCATTTGATCGCACAGCATTATATGATGGAATATATAATGTGAAAGCGAATATAGCGAAGTTACGTGGCTATATTTTGCAAAACTTTACATTATCTCCATCAGGTATGTCTTCTGTTAAGCTAACAAAACAAATTTTAGAAGAATTTCAAGTACAACCAACCGATACAGGTCAATTGGTAACAGCTTTAGGAGATGTTGAAGGAATTTGTGCATGGGTAATATTTATTGAAGAAGATGAGATCATCCGAGTTCGCTTGCGGTCGAAGGGACCTGTTATTAATGAGTTAGCCGCTAAATTTAATGGTGGAGGTCATCCCATGGCATCGGGCGCTTCTGTAAGTACGTGGGAGGAAGCGGATAGACTAGTACGTGAATTAGATGAAATATGTGTAACATATAATAACGCATAAAAAACGAGCCGAAAGTACCGGCTCGTTTATTCATCGTAAGTAATTAACTACTTTTTCTATTGGAGTTCGGGATAAACCAGCAACCTGAATTTGTGTTGTCATAAATGACGTCCAAGTGTTCCTTCTCAATATCACGTTTTATTAAGCGAATGAGCTCATGTGATTCAGCATAAGCGGAATGGCCCTCTTTTAGTCGAGCTATTTTTTCATCACGCATCCGTCTATGATTCATTACCAACATGAAAATCCACTCCTTTCATCTTAAGCAGTATATGAAAGTTAATCGCAAATGTTCTTTTCTTATTTTTATTTTAAACAAAAAATAACGATATTACCATAAATTTTCAAATATTTCATAAAACGTTCACATTAGTTAGCAAGATCTGCTTTAACGGTTATTTTAATATGTTTGGATATAACTAGCTTTGTTATTGTAAAGTTGTAGGTAAACTCGTCTACAGTATAGGCTTTGTTTTCAATGGTGGATACAAGTAATTTTTCACTTTCTGCGATAAGAGAAAGATCCTTTCCGTAAATATGTTTTAACTCGGTTTTTACCATCTCTTCTAAATTATCAATAATAAGTCGATCCAAAGGCAACTCATCTGTATTTTCAATGGTTAACGATACGGACTCAATAGTTACCGCCTTCTGCGATTTTTCGCTTAACTCATCGTTATCTTCTAATAAGGATTCGTTTTGATTTTGTAAATCATTTATTTTACTGCGAAATTGATTGTTTTCCTCAAGTAATGATTCATACATCGATCCATACATATAAAGAAGGGTACAGTAGGCAATTACACCACCGATCATTACTCCAACAAAAAAACGCTGCCAAGTTACTTTTTTATGATAAGGAGGGATATGCATCAATTAATTTCCTCCTGAATAAGCCAATTTAACAAAAGTATCGCTGTTTTCACGCCACCCATTGCGGAAAGAATAAATAATGCCTGTTTTACTAAATCCATGGTTGATCCATCATAGATACCCTTTTCAAAATTCGCAATTGCATCAAAGGTTCCACCAATCGCAGCTACTATTGCCCAAATACGTAAACGGTTAGCAATTCGACCAATATCATATATTGGTGCATCTCCAGTGACAAATGCACCGATACTTCCGATAATTGATCCACCAATTATGACACCAAAAGCAATAAAGTAACAATGTATAAACGTCTCAAAAAATCGTTCTTCCATAAGAACGCACTCCTCGTGAGCCATGTTAATTCCATTGTATGATTAATAAGGACAGGTTATGCTTTTGAATCAGCTTTTCCGTATGCATGTTCTATCTAGATTGGTATAATAAGAAGTAGAGATTTTAAAGGACGGGATACGATGTCGTTTACACATTTACAAGTACGTAGCAGCTATAGTTTGCTGGACAGTACGATTACAATCGAAAAATTAGTGAAAAAAGCTATTGAGTTAGAGTATGATGCTTTAGCACTTACGGATTATCAGGTGCTGTACGGAGCAATTGATTTTTATAGGCAATGCAAAGCGTATGGGATCAAGCCTATCATAGGGATGATTATCACAGTGAGAGGCGAGAAAAATAATGATAAAGAACAAGTAACATTATTAGCTAAAAATAATCACGGTTATCAGAACTTAGCTAAGCTAAGTACACACATTCAGAAAAATGGAGAAGAAGGTATTACTATAAATGACCTATCTCCTTATGTGACGGATTGTGTTGGTATTCTTTCGATTAATCATTCCTCTATAGCAAAAACACTATCATCAAACCTATATGAGGATATTCATACACTTTTATCAGGATTTATGAACTTGTTTAAGCAAGGAGATTTCTATCTTGGCATCGAAGCTAGTCGCACTGAAATAGACACGGTACTGATTCAAAAAGGAATGGAGTTCAAGGATCAATACTCCATTCCTGTAGTTGCATTAAATGATGTTCGCTATTTAGAGGAGAAGGATGCCATTGCCTTTGATTGCTTACAAGCGATGAAAATGAATGAAAAGTGGAATGGAAAACAAATAAGTACGCATCTTCAGCATCATCATCTTCGTTCTAAAGTAGAGATGGATCATATATTTATTTCCTGGCCAGAAGTATTGACAGAAACGGAAAACATAAAAGCCAAATGTGACGTTAACTTTCAATTTAATCAACGTCATCTTCCATCTTTTCCACTTCCAAATGGGAATGAGGATGCACATGAGTTTTTAGAAAAGTTATGCTGGAAGGCAGTAAACTCTAAATATACCTTGCTAACAGATGAACTACGTAGTCGGTTAACCTATGAACTACGTGTCATTGAATCTATGCAGTTTAGTGATTATTTTCTTATTGTGGCAGATTTCATTCGTTTCGCTAAACAAAATAATATTTTTGTTGGACCAGGTAGGGGATCTGCTGCAGGCTCATTAGTCGCTTATATTCTGGGGATTACGGAGATAGATCCGATAGAATATGACCTTCTATTTGAACGTTTTCTAAATCCAGAGCGCATGACCATGCCGGATATCGATATAGATTTTTCTGATACTAGACGCGACGAAGTGTTGATGTACATTCGTGAGAAATACGGGCATGATCATGTGGCTCAGATCATAACATTTGGAACCTATGCAGCTCGTTCATTGCTGAGGGAGCTCATAAAGACAATGGATATCAATCAACAGGATGCATCCTTCATTTTGCGACATATTCCAGTTCAGTCAAAGAAAAGTATTGTTCACATTGTTAACGAATCAAAGGAATTAAAAGAGTATGTAAAGGGATCTGAACAATTAAAAGTGCTGTTTACCGTTGCAACAACATTAGAGGGAATTCCTAGGCATATTTCGACACATGCTGCTGGAATTGTCATAACACAGGATCCGCTTGTAGAGTATATTCCTTTAGCAACAAGCGGGTCAGATATCTGGCTAACTCAATTTCCAATGAATGATTTAGAGGATATAGGATTATTAAAAATTGATTTACTAGGGCTACGAAATTTAACATTAATGGAGCGTGTTAATAGAACGATAAATTACTCGAAAAATAAAACAATTCATCTGAACGAAATCCCTGCTGATGATCAGGAAACATTTGCTTTGCTTAAAGAGGGGAAAACCAATGGTGTATTTCAGCTTGAATCCCAAGGGATGAAACAAGTACTTCGCGAATTACAACCATCAACATTTGAGGATATCGTAGCTGTTAACGCACTATATCGGCCTGGTCCGATGGAATATATTCCGACATATATAAAACGAAAACATCAGCAAGAAGCTATTGTTTATCCACATCCTGATCTTGCTTCCATTTTGGTTAAAACTTACGGAGTCCTTGTTTATCAAGAGCAAATTATGCAAATTGCTAGTAAGATTGCTGGTTTTTCTCTAGGGGAAGCTGATATATTACGTAGAGCAGTAAGTAAAAAACAGGAATCGGTAATGGAGGAACAAAAAGGGAAATTCATTGATGGCTGTATTGGAAATGGCTATGATCTATCTGTTGCTGAAGAGCTATTCGCTTGGATTGTTAAATTTTCTAATTATGGATTTAATCGCAGTCATGCAGTAGCATATAGTAAAATAACTTATCAATTAGCTTATTTAAAAACACATTTTCCTGCTGCTTTTTTTGCTGAACTCTTAAGCTCTTCCGTTAATCAACATGACAAACTACAAACGTATGTAAGGGAAATGAAGGAGTTACAATTAACGCTGTTACCACCATCTATCAATAAAAGCTACGGGCGTTATTCGGTAGAAGGGGATTGTATTCGCATAGGCCTTCTTCAAATCAAAGGTATTGGGAAGCAAGTAGTACATGAGATTGTCCAAGCCCGCAAAGAACGTCCATTTAAGAATCTTTTTGATTTTTGTTTACGTATTTCATTAAAGACAGTGAACAGACAAACAATTGAACTTTTGGTTATGTCAGGCGCAATGGATGAATTCCATGGCAACCGAGCTAGCTTGATGGCAACTATTGATCAAGCAATAGAACAAGGTGAGCTCTTTAAAGAGTTTCAAGGACAGCCTCGTTTATTCGATGATCAAATAGAATTAGAAGGTGAGTATGTACTAATTGAAGACTTTACGCAAATAAAAAAGCTAGCAGATGAAAAAGAATTACTAGGTATCTATGTCTCTGATCATCCATTAACTTCGTACAGAAAACAGTTACAGCGAAGTGGCTATATAAGGCTAGCACATGCACGTAAGTTAATTGGAAAAAGAAACGTAAAGAGTGCGGCTGTTATTCAACAAATTAAAACGATTCGGACAAAGCGTGGAGACCCAATGGCTTTTCTTACATTAGGAGATGAAACAGGTGAAATGGAGGCAGTGGTCTTCCCAGATTTATATCGTCAAATTAATCGGTGGTTGAAGGAAGAGTTGCTTGTTATTATGGAAGGGAAAATAGAATCTCGAAATCAACGAATACAATGGTTACTCTCATCAGTAGAGCTGTTATCGGAGGAGGTGCTATACAAATTAACAACAGGTAGGCTGTTTATAAAAATTTCTGGGAATAGTAGTGAGTCGGAATTAAAAAAGATCAAGCAAATAGCGAATCATAACCCTGGTAATACGCCAATCATTATTTTTCAGGAAGATACAAGAAGGACATATCAGCTTTCTGAGGAATATTTCATTCATCCAAATAGAGAAAGCATCAAAAACTTGGAAACATACTTTGGAAAAGAATCTGTTGTGTTCGATTCAGACAAACAATAATCATTACTTTACAGACACGAACCATCTGTTATAATGGAGAGGTTAAGGGTGGTCAGACCACTATAAGCATCGAAGGTAATTAGTATTTTTTCTGCGAAAGGGAGCGATTAGTAAAGATGGCAAGCTTAAGAGATAAAGCGTTGCACTTGCATAAAGTAAATAAAGGTAAACTAACGACACAATCAAAGATACCAGTTACCAATGCAAAGGAGTTGAGTCTAGCATATTCTCCTGGAGTAGCTGAACCTTGTAAGGAAATTCATGACCATAAGGAAACGGTTTATGATTATACAATGAAGGGGAATATGGTTGCGGTTGTCAGTGATGGCTCAGCGGTGTTAGGACTTGGAAATATTGGGCCAGAGGCAGCACTTCCAGTAATGGAAGGGAAGTCTGTCTTATTTAAAAGCTTTGCTGGTGTAGATTCCTTTCCTATTTGCTTGGCTACCCAAAATGTAGAAGAAATTGTAAATGCTGTAAAGCTGATGGAGCCTACATTTGGTGGAGTGAATCTAGAGGATATAGCAGCACCAAATTGTTTTATCATTGAAGAGCGTCTTAAAAAGGAAACAAATATACCTATATTCCACGATGATCAGCATGGGACTGCTATTGTAACTGTTGCAGGATTAATCAATGCACTTAAATTAGTCGGTAAGTCTTTTTCGGATATTAAAGTTGTAGCAAACGGAGCTGGAGCAGCTGGGATTGCAATTATTAAATTATTATATAGCTTTGGCGTACGTGATATGGTTATGTGTGACTCTAGAGGTGCCATATTTGAGGGACGTTCATATGGTATGAACGACGTGAAAGAAAAAGTGGCAAAATATACGAATCAGGCTAAAAAAGAAGGTAGTCTTGAAGAAATGCTTGATGGTGCTGACGTATTTATTGGTGTATCCGTAGGTGGTGCACTAACGAAGGAAATGGTAGAGAAAATGAATGATGATTCGATTATATTTGCGATGGCAAACCCTGATCCTGAAATCATGCCGGAGTTGGCTAAGGAAGCTGGCGCAAAGGTGATTGGGACTGGCCGTTCTGACTTTCCGAACCAAGTTAATAATGTACTTGCCTTTCCTGGGATCTTTCGTGGTGCATTGGATGTCCGAGCTACTAGAATTAACGAACGTATGAAGGTTGCAGCAGCAAATGCTATTGCTTCGCTAATTTCAGAAAGTGAGTTAAATGAGGACTATGTAATTCCTGCTCCATTTGATGCTAGAGTTGCGCCTATCGTCGCCAAAAGTGTCGCACTTGCCGCAATGGAATCAGGTGTGGCTAGAATAGAAGTTGATCCAGAAGACGTAGCGGAGAAAACGAGAAGATTAACACAGATTGATGAAAAATGATGTGTTAAAAGGAGTGAGTCATGGCTGTGTCCATGCCATCAAAACAAAAAGTATATCACGGTGTATTAACCGAGATTCGACACTTTATTAATAGTAATAATTTACAACCAGGAGACAAGCTTCCTTCGGAAAGAGAGCTTGCTGAAAAGCTCCAAGCCGGAAGGTCTTCCATACGTGAGGCATTACGCGCAATGGAACTACTAGGTTTAATTGAGACACGGCATGGTGAGGGTACTTATTTAAGTGCTTATCGTTCTTATCAGACGGTTGAATTGCTCTCTTCTTTTATATTACAAGGAGATCAAATAAAGGTTGAATTATTACTTACTATTCGAATATTAGAAAAAGAGGCAGCAAAACTTGCTTTTGATAGGATACATGAAACAGAAATCAAAGCGTTGAAAACGATTATAACTAGTGATGAACGAAAGCCAAACGATAGGCACGCTGCTTTTTTTAGTTATATCTTTGAAAGAACAGATAATTTGTTATTTACGAAGGTATGGCGTTTAATGTATGAATTTGCTATCACCGTAGAGGATGTTTATACGAGTTCCATATTTTATCAAGAACTCATTCAGCTGTACGTTGAACGAGATTTTAATTCGATTGAAACGTTATTCGACGCTTTAGCTGATAAATAAAGGTTTTTAGACGGCGGATTATGACAATTTTTTTAATTTGAGTTCGCTATACTATATATTATAGGGTTTCATTCTTGCTGTCTTTAAGGCACCAGGCTTTGTTGCTCGTATGCCATGGTTTTGTTGAAAAAAGGAGGAATTGCCTTGCTTAAGGATTTTTTTGGCAAGCGAAGAAAATACGCATCCATTCCTAGCGAACAAGCAAAAGCAGATGTTCCAGAAGGGCTAATGCAAAAATGTAACGGATGTCATAAAATATATTATCGAAAAGAAATGAATAAGAATTTACAAGTTTGTCCAAATTGTGGGTATCATCACCCCTTACAAGCTTGGGATCGTATCGATACATTATTTGATGAAAACAGCTTTGAAGAATGGGATAATGATCTTATTACGAGTAACCCACTTCAGTTTCCTGGTTATGAAGAAAAAGTGGTAAAAGATCGTAAAAAAACAGGTTTAAATGAGGGTGTCGTTACAGGAAAAGGTACAATTGAAGGACAAGCTACAGCGTTTGCTGTCATGGATTCGACTTTTCGAATGGGAAGTATGGGATCTGTAATCGGTGAAAAAATTGCAAGAGCATTAGAAAACGCAAAGAATGAAGGACTGCCCTTTATTATATTTACTGCATCTGGTGGAGCGAGGATGCAGGAAGGTTTATTAAGCTTAATGCAAATGACAAAGACTTCTATTGCCGTGAAACGTTTTAGCGATGCAGGTGGGTTTATGGTTTCTGTCATGACGCATCCTACAACTGGCGGAGTATCTGCAAGTTTTGCATCAATAGGTGATTATAATATCGCAGAACCTGGAGCGTTAATCGGATTTGCAGGTAGACGAATTATTGAACAAACAATTAGGGAAAAATTACCAGAAGATTTTCAGACTGCTGAGTTTCAATTAAAGCATGGACAGCTCGATAAGGTTGTTCACCGTCAAGAAATGCAGGAACTATTATCAAAGTTGCTTAAGTTTCATCAGAAAGGTGGGGAAGAAGCGTGAAACAAGTTTTAGAATTTGAGAAACCCATCGTTGATTTAAAAGAGAAAATCTCTGAACTTAAGCGATTTACACAGGATAGTGAGATTGATTTATCGGATGAAATTACAACATTAGAGAAAAGGCTAGCTGTATTAGAAAATGATATTTACGGAAACTTAAAACCCTGGGATCGAGTCCAACTTGCAAGACATTCAGAGCGTCCGACTACATTAGACTATGTTCATAAACTGTTCACCGATTTTATTGAATTTCATGGAGATCGGTTATTTGGTGATGATGAGGCAATAATTGCTGGAATAGCATATTATAAAGATAATCCAGTTACTGTTATAGGGCATCAACGTGGGAAAGATACAAAAGAAAATTTACGAAGAAATTTCGGTATGCCACATCCAGAAGGCTACCGTAAGGCATTAAGACATATGAAGCAGGCAGAGAAGTTCGGACGACCAATCATTTGTTTTATAGATACAAAGGGTGCATATCCAGGAAAAGCTGCTGAAGAAAGAGGCCAAAGTGAGGCGATAGCCCGTAATCTAATGGAAATGGCAGGCTTAAGAGTCCCCATCGTATGTGTGGTTATTGGCGAAGGAGGCAGCGGTGGTGCCCTTGCCTTAGGAGTTGGTGATGAGATACATATGCTGGAAAACAGTACGTACTCTGTTATATCTCCGGAGGGAGCTGCATCCATCCTGTGGAAAGATTCGGCATATGCTCAGCGTGCAGCTGAATCAATGAAAATTACCGCATATGATTTGAAGAAATTGCAAGTGATTGATAAGATAGTACCTGAGCCTAAAGGTGGAGCACATCGAGATTTAGACCAACAAGCGGCTTATTTGGATGAGGTATTAGAGCAATCGTTGCATACGTTAAGTAAATGCTCTGCAGACACATTGCTTGAGAATAGATGGCAAAAATATAAACAGATCGGTGATTATAATCTGTTATAACTCAAGTGCTGTTCTTTCTTCTTTTAAAGATTGCAAGGCAGTTTGTAAAGTGTTAAGCATATCAGGCGCGTACATTATTTTTAGAGGTTGACATTTTATGTCAACCTCATCTTCGTGTTTTTGATGAAATTCTCTATGTTCTACATGCTTTCAATTGCTATTTTACTAAATTCCAATTATCTTTAAGAGAGGGTATTATTAAACATAGATAAAAAGTTCGACTAGAGGTGAATTGTATTTATGAAAAAAATTGGTGTATTGACTAGTGGTGGAGATGCTCCAGGAATGAATGCAGCCATTCGAGCAGTAGTACGAAAAGCCATTTATCATAATATAGAGGTTTACGGTATTAAATATGGCTATCAAGGATTAATGGAAGGTAATATTGAACGAATGGAAATTGGTTCAGTAGGTGATATTATTCATCGTGGTGGTACGATTCTTTATTCTGCAAGAAGTCAAGAATTTAAAACAGAGGAAGGGCAACAAAAAGGTATTAAGCAGTTGGAGAAATTTGGAATTGAAGGATTAATCATTATAGGCGGTGACGGTAGTTTTCGTGGTGCTCAAAAACTAACCGAAAAAGGCTATCCTTGTATAGGTGTGCCAGGAACCATTGATAATGACATTGCTGGAACTGATTTTACCATTGGTTTCGATACAGCACTTAATACTGTCATCGAGGCTATTGATAAGATACGTGATACAGCTACTTCGCATGAACGAACATATATTATAGAAGTGATGGGAAGAGATGCAGGAGATCTTGCACTCTGGGCTGGCTTAGCAGATGGTGCCGAGAGTATTCTTATCCCTGAAAAACAAGAAGATTTTAATATGGTTATAGAAAAGCTAAGGCGTGGGCATAAGCGTGGTAAGAAGCATAGTATAATTGTGCTCGCTGAAGGTGTTGGAAGTGGTTTTGAGTATGGTAAACGTATTGAAAAAGCAACAGATCTTGATACGCGTGTTACCGTATTGGGACATATTCAGCGTGGCGGATCACCAACTGCTTCAGATCGAGTCTTAGCTAGCAGACTAGGAGCAAAAGCGGTAGATCTGTTGCTGCAAGGAAAAGCTGGAAGAATGGTAGGAATTAAAAATAATTCTTTAGTAGATCATGACATCATTACGACATTGAACGAAGAACATACCATTAATGATGAGATGTACAAGCTGTCACAAGAATTATCTATATAGTTTAGTTGTTTTTTCGGATGGTAACGAATTGTAATTTATTTTCACTCAACATATTTTTATTGACGTATAGACGATAAAAGAACTGCCGTTAGCACCGTTTCTCTAAGGGAATGAATTCTTTTAAATAAGTGTTACTTTATTGGTATTAGCTAAGGAGGAAGCAAGAAATGAGAAATACAAAGATTGTATGTACGATTGGACCCGCTTCGGAATCAATCGACAAATTAGAAAAACTGATTGAAGCAGGTATGAATGTTGCTAGGTTAAACTTTTCGCATGGTGATTTTGAAGAGCATGGTGCTCGTATACGTAATATTCGTAAGGCTGCCGAAAAAACAGGGAAAACAGTAGGTATACTATTAGATACAAAAGGGCCAGAAATTCGTACAGGGAACTTTAAAGATGGAAAGGCAGAGCTTGTTCAAGGTAATGATGTATATGTTTCCATGAAAGAAGTTGAAGGTACTGCTGAGCGTTTTTCTATCACGTATCCGGGATTAATAAATGATGTACACGAAGGTTCTAAGATACTATTAGATGACGGTCTTATTGAACTAGAGGTTACCGATGTTGATAAAGCGAACCAAGAATTAAAGACGACAGCCTTAAATTCTGGACTAATAAAAAATAAAAAAGGGGTAAACGTGCCAAATGTATCCGTAAACCTTCCAGGTATTACTGAAAAGGATGCTAAGGATATTGAGTTCGGTATTGAACAAAATGTCGATTTCATTGCCGCATCATTTGTCAGACGTCCATCTGATATATTAGAAATTAAAGAGCTTTTAGAAAAACATCATGCTACACATATACAAATTATCCCTAAAATTGAAAATCAAGAAGGTGTTGATAATATCGACAGTATTCTTGAAGTGAGCGATGGACTAATGGTTGCACGTGGAGATTTGGGAGTAGAAATTCCTGCTGAAGATGTGCCGTTAGTACAGAAAAAATTAATTAAACAATGTAATACAGCAGGTAAACCAGTGATTACAGCAACGCAAATGTTAGATTCTATGCAACGAAATCCACGTCCCACAAGAGCAGAGGCATCTGATGTTGCAAATGCTATATTCGATGGTACGGACGCAATTATGCTATCAGGAGAAACCGCTGCTGGTGATTATCCAGTTGAATCGGTACAAACAATGAGCAATATTGCAATAAAAGCAGAAACTGGTTTAGATCATCATTCTATTTTACGAGATCGATCCAAACACGTTGATATGACAATCACAGATGCTATTAGTCAGTCGGTTACGCATACGGCAATGAATTTGTCTGTTAGTTCCATTATTACACCAACAGAGAGTGGGCATACCGCACGCATGATTTCCAAATATCGTCCACAGGTACCAATATTGGCAGTAACCTTCTCAGAAAGGGTAAATCGTCAACTAGCATTGGTCTGGGGAATTCATGCAGTAATGGGTGATCGAGCAAATTCAACGGACGAAATGCTCGATGTCGCAGTTGAGCGTGGATTGCAATCAGGGATTGTTGAACACGGGAATAGAGTAATCATTACAGCTGGAGTTCCCGTTGGTGAAAGTGGTACAACAAATCTGATGAAGGTACACGTGATAGGTGACGTTATCGCAAAGGGACAAGGAATTGGGAGAAAAAGTGCATATGGCAAAGCAGTCGTTGTGAAATCTGCTGAAGAAGCAGTGAAGCAAGTACAAGAAGGAGATATTTTAGTAACATATGGTACAGACAGAGAAATGATGCCAGCAATTGAAAAAGCCAGTGGCATCATAACAGAAGAAGGTGGCTTAACTTCTCATGCGGCTGTTGTTGGTTTAAGCCTTGGTATTCCGGTTGTTGTAGGTGTTAAAAACGTATTTGATGTTATCAAAAATGCAGAAGATATTACAATTGATGGCGCAAAAGGCGATATTTATCAAGGACATACAAGAGTCCTTTAACGAAGAAACAGTGAAAAAGGACGATAATCCTTTTTCACTGTTTACTTTTTTCTTTAATTCGTATCATATTATGACAATACTTTGTAGAGGGAGCTAAATCTATGCGTTGGTTTTTGTTGATAGCGTTTTTATTATCCGCGTTAGAGATAGGTGTATTTATATGGGTTGGTGGTATGATAGGCGCATGGTGGGTTGTTCTATTAATATTACTAACTGGTGCAGTAGGGTTTTTATTAGCGAAGCAACAGGGTATTGAAACATGGAAGCGCGCACAACTTTCTATGCAGAAAGGAGAAGCGCCTACTGGCTACATTATTGATGGCATCTGTATTTTAATTGGTGCTGTTTTATTAGTAACGCCAGGTTTTATATCAGATTTTATTGGGTTTATGTTAGTAATCCCAACAACACGGAGACCGTTTAGGAAAAAGATAGAGCAATTTATAAAACGATGGATTACAAATCGAAAGATAATCTACCGTAGATGGTAATATTAGCCTTTAATAAACTGCAAAATTTCTTGAAATGTACCTGCTTGATGTAATGCATTTATGATGATCAAGAAGACAGGCGCTAGTATAAATCCAACTACGCCCCAAAGCTGTATACCTACAAATAATGTAATTAATGCTGCTAAAGGGTGAAGTCCCATACTTGAAGCAAGGATTTTTGGCTCAATAAACTGACGAATAATAATAATTAAACCATATAGAATAGCTAAACTAATAGTCATAGAATAATTACCAATTAGGAATACGTAGACCATCCAAGGAATAAAGATAATTCCCGAGCCAATATATGGGAGGATGTCCATCATTGCCGAGTAGAGTGCAATTGTAAAAGCATGTTCGATGTTTAATAGTAATAAACCAACATAAACGAGTAAAGCAGTTATCAATACAAGAATACATTGAGCTTTGATATATCCAGATATTGTGCTTTTTAGATGCCTCGCGATATTAGCCATTGGTTGCTTGGCGAAGCTTGGACTCAAATTCTTTAAAAGATGCTTTAGGCTGTCATAATCATTTGTAATTAAAAAAACCGCAAGAAGAATAAAGAGAATGACAGTGATAGAACTAGGTAAGCTAGTAATGAAAGCTGGTATCTTGAAGAGTAGATCTTGTACAAAAGTGGTTCCGCTTGCAGTAAGATTAGTAACAAACTGTTTTATATTTTCACTGATCGCTAATTGTTGAGAAGTGTCTAACATGCGAACATAAGAAATAATTTTCTGATATAATGGTATGATGGTGTTATTAATAAAATCTGTTACGAAGAGACTAATTGTTTGGAAATGCTGTGGTATCTCATCTGCTAAAAATTGTGTGCCTTGTAATAGCTCGGAAAAAATGAATAGTAGAATACCCCCTAGAGTGGCAATGATTATAATCATGATAAAGGTAACTGCTAGCATTCTAGGGAATTTCAGCTTTCTTTCAAGGATTGATACTACTGGATTTATTAGAGCTGATAGAAGTATTGCAATCACTAAAGGGTATAAATATGCAAAGCTTTTCGTAACAACGATGCACAAAACAATGAAGACGATAGCAACAATAAAAAAACGTAATGTTTGAAATAAAATTGGCTTGTACATAATGTAACCTCATTTTTATAGAATTCTAATAGCTTCTTTTAATTACATATGAAATTTTAATGAAGAATAGACGTATAAATTAGTAAAGTCGATGTTCATTGTACAAACGAGCGTTGGTTTTCTTTTTTTCTACATATAACTGAAAGTGAAACCTTGACTTTAAGCAATCAAGCGATATGTAAGTGGAAATCGACTGCCAGTAAATGTCCGAGTGGTTCAAAGGCCTTTAGGTCATACCTCTTGTGGTACTAACATCCTTGGGGGATAAACAAAACCCTAAGGATTGAAGCTTCACTTTATATGAATTTAATGGGGAATATTTATTGAAGTAAATCCATTTTTTGCAAGAAATACGTGGTTCTTGTAAAATTTATTGGTAAAATTAATCGGTTTCAATTCACATTAGATTCATAATACTTTATAATTATCCATGGGGATAATTATAATTTTGTAAGAATATTGTCGAAAAAAAGATAATATCCTGAATAATTAATAAAGGAGAGGGTTTGTTATGACAGCAACAACGAAAGGCCTTGAAGGAGTTGTAGCAACTCAATCGTCAATTAGTTCTATCATAGATGACCAGCTGACATATGTTGGATATAAGATTGATGATTTAGCCGAGAATTCGAGCTTTGAAGAGATCATTTACCTGTTATGGAATCAAAAACTTCCAACAAAAGCTGAATTAGATGCTATGAAAAAAGAGCTTGCTGCAAATATGGAATTGCCTGATGCAGTACTTAATCATCTACGATCCTATGATCTTTCTTCTGTTCACCCAATGGCAGCGCTGCGAACTGCTATTTCTTTATTAGGGCTTTATGATGAAGAGGCAGATGTCATGGAGAGGGAAGTCAATAAGAAGAAAGCAATCCGTATACAAGCGAAAATCTCTACAATTGTTACTGCTTTTGCAAGAATTCGTCAGGGTAAAGACCCTATTAAGCCAAAAAAAGAATATAGTTACTCCGAGAACTTCTTGTATATGCTTAACGGTGTAGAACCAAAAGATGTCGAAGTAGAAGCAATTAATAAAGCATTCGTACTTCATGCAGATCATGAATTGAATGCTTCCACATTTACTGCTCGTGTATGTGTGGCAACGTTATCTGATATCTACTCAGGCGTTACTGCTGCAATAGGTGCTTTAAAAGGCCCACTTCATGGGGGAGCCAATGAAGGTGTTATGAAAATGCTAACCGAAATTGGCGAAGAGGAAAATGCTATACCATATATTAAGAAAAAACTAGAAAGCAAAGAGAAAATCATGGGTATGGGACACCGCGTTTATCGTAATGGTGATCCACGTGCCAAGTTTTTAAAAGAAATGTCAAGACAGCTCACAGAATTAACTGGTCAACCGAAATGGTATAATATGTCCGTTAAAATTGAAGATTACATTAAAGAGCATAAAGGGCTTCCTGCAAACGTAGATTTCTATTCGGCTTCTGTATACCACAGCTTGGGAATAGACCACGACTTATTTACACCGATATTTGCCATAAGCCGTGTTTCGGGATGGTTAGCTCATATTCTTGAACAATACGATAATAACCGATTAATTCGCCCTCGTGCTGATTACATTGGTCCAAAATCGCCCGAATATGTAGCTATAGACAAACGCTAATATCGTGTTTATTAGCGTAATCTTTATGCCGTTATGAGGGGAAAGAAACAACATCACTACTAGTTTGGTAGCAAGCAAAGATTTTCACATAAGTAAATCTTTGCTAAACTATAGATGCAGAATGAATTATAGGAGGTAACGATTGCTATGACACAAGGGGAAAAAATTATTGTAGAAAATGGAAAAATGAATGTTCCAGATACACCGATTGTACCGTTTATTGAAGGGGATGGTACTGGTCCGGATATTTGGGCTGCTGCTAGTAAAGTAATTGAAGCTGCGGTTGAGAAAGCTTACAATGGAACGAAAAAAATTGAATGGTTAGAAGTTTATGCTGGTCAAAAAGCCTATGACAAAACAGGTGAGTGGTTACCAAAGGATACACTTGATAAAATTAATGAATATAAGATTGCGATTAAAGGTCCGCTTACAACACCGATTGGTGGAGGAATTCGTTCTCTTAATGTAGCGCTTCGTCAAGAATTAGATCTATTTACTTGCTTACGCCCAGTTCGTTATTTTGAAGGTGTTCCGTCACCAGTTAAACGTCCAGAAGATGTGGACATGGTAATTTTCCGTGAAAATACGGAGGACATCTACGCTGGAATTGAATGGCAAAAAGGCTCGGATGAAGTTAAGAAAGTGATTAAGTTTCTAAAAAATGAAATGAACGTTTCTAATATCCGATTCCCGGAAACTTCTGGTATTGGAGTAAAACCAGTTTCTGAAGAAGGTACAAAACGACTTGTACGCTCAAGTATTCAATACGCATTAAATGAAGGGCGTAAAAGTGTTACTTTAGTACATAAAGGTAACATCATGAAGTTTACAGAAGGTGCATTTAAAGCTTGGGGCTATGAAGTAGCAGAAGAAGAGTTTGGTGATAAAGTATTTACATGGGCAGAGTATGATCGTATTGTTGAAAAAGAAGGAAAAGATGTAGCTAACAAAGCGCAAGATGATGCATTAGCAGCTGGTAAAATTTTAGTTAAAGATGCAATCGCTGATATTTTCCTACAACAAATTCTTACTCGTCCAAATGAGTTTGATGTTGTAGCGACAATGAACTTAAATGGGGACTACATTTCAGATGCACTTGCTGCACAAGTAGGTGGAATTGGTATAGCACCAGGCGCTAATATTAATTACGATACAGGTCATGCTATTTTTGAAGCTACTCATGGTACAGCTCCTAAATATGCAGGGTTAGATAAAGTAAATCCGTCATCTGTTATTTTATCAGCTGTTCTTATGTTAGAGCATTTAGGATGGAGAGAAGCAGCTGATCTTATTACAAATGCAATGGATAAAACAATTGCTTCTAAAGTGGTAACCTATGATTTCGCTCGCTTGATGGATGGTGCAACAGAGGTTAAATGTTCAGAATTTGGTAACGAACTTATTAAAAACATGGATTAATACACAAAGGGGATTTTTAAATGGCTATAAAGAGAAGTAAGATATCTGTAATTGGCTCAGGCTTTACAGGGGCAACTACTGCTTTAATGCTAGCTCAAAAAGAACTAGGAGATATAGTCCTTGTTGATATTCCAAACATGGAAGACCCAACAAAAGGAAAAGCCCTTGATATGCTAGAAGCTAGTCCTGTACAGGGCTTTGATGCTTCCATTAGTGGAACATCAAATTATGAAGATACAAAAGACTCTGACCTGGTAATCATTACAGCTGGAATTGCTCGAAAACCAGGTATGAGCCGTGATGATTTAGTTAATACAAATGCTAAAATCATGAAATCCGTTGCAAAAGAAGTTGTTAACTATTCGCCTGAAACGTATATTGTAGTGTTAACAAATCCTGTTGATGCTATGACTTATACAATTTTCAAAGAATCTGGTCTTCCAAAAGAACGTGTTATTGGTCAGTCTGGTGTACTTGATACAGCAAGGTTCCGTACATTTGTTGCCCAAGAACTTAATTTATCGGTTAAAGATGTTACTGGATTTGTGTTAGGTGGACACGGTGATGACATGGTGCCATTAATTCGTTATTCCTATGCAGGTGGAATTCCATTAGAAAAGCTAATTTCGAAGGATCGCTTAGATGCAATTGTGGAACGTACACGTAAAGGCGGGGGAGAAATTGTCGGTCTATTAGGGAATGGAAGTGCCTATTATGCTCCTGCTGCATCATTAACAGTTATGGCCGAGGCTATTCTGAAGGATCAGCGTCGCGTTCTTCCAGCAATTGCATATTTAGAAGGTGAATACGGCTATTCTGATATTTACCTAGGGGTTCCTACTGTGCTAGGCGGAAAAGGAATTGAAGAGATCATTGAGTTAGACTTAACAGATGAAGAGAAAGCAGCTTTAGATAAATCAGCTGACTCTGTTAAAAATGTTTTAAACATATTAGATTAATTATTGTATATATAAAGAGCACAATCTTAGGATACGAAGTTATACTGAATGCTCCCTCTAAGTAGACAGATTAAAAAATACAATCTGACACTTGGAGGGTGTTTTATTATTCCTCTTTTTCGACATAGTGATGATTACTGCCAAAGCATGGATACAATGGTCCGTTAATCAAATCCGAGCCGACCTACGAATTGCGGAAAACAGCACGAATTTGCAGGTTTATGCAACTACAATAATTTTGCTTAGTCACGTAGCTAGACCCCGCTGCCCCATACTTCCGTTTGCGATGCGATGATTGAATAAGGATTATTTCGGCTTTAGATATTACTCTGTTTAGCTATGTTTCTTAATGGCTCTTCGCTCGTTTTATCTGTAAAAAGTGGTAATATAGCTGAGTTTTTGTTATAATAGAAAGCGCTTACATTACGGGGGTGTAGTTATGCTAGGTAAGAAACGACCATTAGGAAAAGAATTAAATGAAATTCAAGTGGGAGATACTTACTCAGAAACGAAAAAAATGGATGATAGGGACTTATTATTATATTTAGGTTTAACAGGTGATGCAAACCCTTTGTATCTTCAACATGATTATGCATCATTAACTGCTTATGAAAAGCCGATTGTACCATCTGTTATGTTATTTGGCATGGTCTCATCATTAGTATCTATGTCTCTTCCGGGACCTGGTAGCCACATTACACAACATGAAATGACTTTTCCTGCTCCAGTTTACCATAGTACAACAGTAGCTTTTACGTTAGAAGTAATTGCAATCGATTACCAGAACAAGCAAGTTGCTATGAGTGTGACTGGAACGAATCATGAAAATGAGATTGTCGTTCGCGGTAAGCTGTATGTAAGTCCAGCTTGTAAACCTAATTCATTGACTGCAAAATCATTAGAAAACTTTTTTTAATAATTTCTAATGTTAGGAAATACTATTCTAAAGAGGGGTAGTATTTCTTTTTGATTTTGTAAAAAATAATTTACAAACTCCTAACTTGTTCACATTAACTACTATTCATTGTAAGATGAAAGGTGTACCAAATATTCTACTTGCGAACAGAAACGGGGACTGTACATGAACGAGAAAATCTTAATTGTCGATGATGAAAAGTCGATTGTTACATTACTAAACTTTAATATTGGAAAAGCAGGCTTTATTACCGATGTTGCCTATGATGGAGCAGAGGCTGTAAAGAAAGCTGAAGGAAATGATTATGATTTAATTGTTCTAGACCTTATGCTTCCTGAAATGGATGGAATGGAAGTTTGTAGGTATTTGCGTAACAATAAAATAGATACACCAATCTTAATGTTAACTGCAAAGGATGAAGAGTTTGATAAGGTGCTCGGACTTGAGCTTGGCGCTGATGATTACTTAACAAAGCCTTTTAGTCCGAAGGAAGTAATAGCACGAATAAAAGCGATATTAAGAAGATCGAATAAAGTAGAGAAATCAAATTTTTCTTATATACAAATTGGAGATTTGACAGTCTATCCTGAGAGATACGAGGCAGAAATGAATGATAAAGTAATTACATTTACGCGAAAGGAGTTTGAACTCCTTTACTATCTGGCGAAAAATAAAGGGAAAGTCATCTCTAGAGATCAACTGCTTAGCGGTGTTTGGGATTATGATTTTGTTGGTGATACGCGAATTGTGGATGTTCATGTTTCTCATCTTCGCGATAAAATAGAACCAGATTCTAAAAAACCTGTTTATATTAAAACGGTAAGGGGTCTGGGGTATAAAATGGAGGACCCTAGTTAATGCAATTTTTATTTAGGAAGCCAATTTTTGGTTATGTTATCGGAATCTTTATGGTTGTTGCGATAACAGGAATTTTATTAAGCGTATTACTAGGAAACTATGTTACGCTAACTGCAGTGTTATTCATTCAATTTATAATATTATTACTGTTTTTACTTCATTTTCATGAAAGATTTATAAAACCAATTAAAAAAGCAACGAAGACTGTGGATGAGATTGTTAAAGGTAATTACCGTGCTAGATTTCATCACCCAAGTGGAGACAGTATTGGTATGTTAAGTAATAAGATCAATTCGTTAGCGCGGAACTTAAGCGAATTATCTATTCAAGAACAAATGCAGTCTGAACAGCTGTCTACGATTATAGAAAATACACAAAGTGGGCTCGTTTTAATTGATTCAAAAGGCTACATCCATTTCGTTAACGGTAAATTTATTTCGTTATTCGGATTAACCGCAAAGGATTATCAAGGTTATTTATATTATGATGTGTTGGACAATGAAATTATCCATGAAACAGTCCAAAAAACCTTCTTATACGAACGAAATGTAAAAGAGGAATTCACGCATTTTAAAGGAATTGATAAGTTTTATATTGAAATCGTTGGTGCTCCTATTTTTAATGATCGAAATATGCTAAAAGGAGCTGTGTTAGTTTTATACGATATTACAGAAATGAAGAAGCTTGAATTAATGCGTAAGGATTTTGTAGCAAATGTATCCCATGAGTTAAAAACGCCGATTACTTCTATTAAAGGATTCGCTGAAACGCTTTTGGATAACTCCATGCCACATTCAGAAGATAACAAGGAATTTCTAGAAATTATTTATAAAGAAAGTCATCGCCTCCAGCTGTTAATAGAGGATTTACTAATACTTTCGAGGCTGGAGAAAGAAAATTTTCAATTGGTTTTAACGACATTTAATGTGAAGGAGCTCGTTCGAGAAGTTAAGCTAATTGTAGAACATAAGATGAAAAAAAAGGACCTATCATTTTCTGTTGATGTAGAAGAGGGGTTAGAATTAACTGCAGATATGGAAAAAATAAAACAAATTATGATTAACTTATTAGATAATGCTATTAATTATACCCCCGAAAAAGGTAGAGTTAACTTGGAAGTAAAGCGAAGTGATGACACCGTTAGTATTCAAGTGAAAGATTCTGGAATTGGGATTGAAAAAGATGCACTTCCTCGTATCTTCGAGCGTTTTTACCGGGTAGATAAAGCACGGAGTAGAAATACAGGTGGTACAGGGCTTGGCCTCGCCATCGTTAAACATATTGTTGAGGTTCATGACGGAGACATACAAATAGAAAGCGAACCTGGGCAAGGGACAGCTGTAACTGTGTATTTACCAAAGGTGAGAATAGATGACTAACAGCATACGACAAAAGTAATGAATAAACAATAAAAAGCGAACGATAATTAGTTAAAACTAATTATCGTTCGTTTTTTGGTGGTCTAGGAAAGTATAAAATGTGCCGATGTGGATAAATAGGGGCGTGTTGAGCCGCGCCCAGCTCCAGCACCCAGAAACAAGGCGACTTCACGAATCGCCCTAATCTAATTCGGCTCGCAAGCACACCGTGATTCTTTTATCTCCGTTGACTCGCATCATTCGCTACGTTTCTAATCGGGTGCTTGCGCTTTTGTTCTTAGAATAATTAATGAAGCACCTGAAAATGCAATGCTCCTTCAAAAGAAGAACGTTTTTCTGCGCCGATGTATCGCTGCCGAAGCCTTCCTTATCTAGCAGGAACAGCACGAGTTCGAAGCTCCACTTGGTAACGTGTTTTTCTTTACCAAGTTAGCTAAGGCCGTTCCTGCGGAAAGCGAGTATATTTTCATGATGCGTCGGTGATGCTCCCATTGATAACATGATTATTCGTATTTGAGTAATGAAGTTTTGTTTTGTCCCATCTTCTTCTTTTTTAGCAGCTGTTTAGAAAGAAGTCACATCATAGTAAGAAAGAACAAAATGATAAGGAAGGCAGTAATCTTTTCTGTTATATGCTTACATAGAGAATGTCGTTTCACTTTATGAAGCTAGGATGATAAAATATGGTTAATGAAGAAATTAACGGAGGCGAGAAGATGGGCAATAAACTGGTTTTAATTGACGGGAACAGTATTATCTATCGAGCATTCTTTGCGTTGCCATTATTAAATAATGATAAAGGTGTTTACACGAACGCTGTATATGGGTTTACCACAATGCTGTTAAGAATACTAGAAGAAGAAAAGCCAACACATATGTTAGTAGCATTTGATGCAGGTAAAACAACCTTTAGACATGCTACATATAAAGAATATAAAGGGGGACGCCAAAAAACACCACCGGAGTTATCGGAACAATTTCCATTACTTAAGGAAGTATTGGACGCATTTGAAATTGCCCATTACCAACTGGAGAATTATGAAGCGGATGACATCATCGGAACGTTATCGAAGCTTGTAACACCAGATGAATGGAATGTAACGGTCATTTCTGGTGATAAGGATTTGTTACAGCTTGTTTCCGACAAGGTTACTGTTAGTTTGACGAAAAAGGGAATTAGTGATGTTGAACGATATACACCTCAATTTTTAAAAGAGAAAATGGAAATCACCCAAGATCAGATTATCGATTTAAAGGCATTAATGGGTGATAAATCGGATAATATACCCGGTGTTCCTGGTGTTGGAGAAAAGACTGCAGTAAAACTTTTAAAACAATTTCATACCTTAGAACAAGTCTACGAAAATATTGATGATATTGGTGGTAAGAAATTAAAAGAAAAGCTCATTACGCATAAAGATGACGCATTTATGAGTAAAGAGCTAGTAACAATAAATCAAGATTCGCCTATAACTATTTCTACAGATGATATTCCTTACAAAGGCTATCAGCAAAACAATGTAACTAATATTTTTAAGCAACTAGGCTTTCAATCCCTACTAAATCGAATTGACGGAGGAGAAGTAGAAGTAGGAAGTAATCATGTTCCAAAGAAAGAAATAGATTACACTATTCTATCAAACGTTACTAATGATACGTTTACAGGTGAAGAGGCATTGATTATAGAGATGCTAGGAGAAAACTACCATCAGTCAGCAATTGAAGGGTTTGGTATAGTCAATAAGGACAATGCCTACTTTATATCCACTGAAAATGCCTTGAATTCTGAAGCATTTAAAAATTGGTTGGAGGATGCGAGTAAACATAAGGTCGTATTTGATGCGAAAAAAACACTGGTTTCTTTGCTGAGGTATGACATTCATACAAAAGGCATAATCTTTGATATGCTACTAGCATCGTATTTACTGAATCCATCTGAGAATAATCACGATATTCCCGCGATAGCGAACCGACTGGGACAGGCTGATTGTCTATTTGATGAAGAAGTGTATGGTAAGGGTGCTAAACAAAAGGTACCGGAATTGGATATTTTAGCGGAGCATGTAGCTCGAAAAGCCAACATATTGTTTAGCTTAAGAGATACGATGCAACAACAACTAAAAGATAACGAACAATATGAGCTGTTTAAAGAGCTTGAGATGCCATTAGCATTAATTTTAGGAGAAATGGAGCATACCGGAGTTTTAGTGGACGCGGATCGTTTGGAAGAAATGCGTACTGATTTAAAAGAGCGATTAGCGGATCTTGAGCGAGAAGTGCATGAATTGGCAGGCGAGTCATTTAATTTAAATTCTCCCAAACAGCTAGGCCCTATCCTATTTGAAAAGCTAAAGCTTCCTGTTATAAAAAAAACGAAGACAGGTTATTCTACTGCTGCTGATGTTTTAGAGCAGCTGCAAGGTGAGCACGAAATAATTCCAAAGCTGTTGTTATATCGTCAGCTTGGAAAGTTACAATCTACGTATATTGAAGGTTTATTAAAAGTAGTAAATAAACAGTCTAATAAAATCCATACCCGATTTAACCAGGCGTTAACGCAAACTGGCAGGTTAAGCTCCATTGATCCAAATCTGCAAAACATACCTATTCGTTTAGAGGAAGGTAGAAAAATACGTCATGCATTTATACCTGCAAATGAGGATTGGGTTATGTTTGCAGCTGATTACTCACAGATAGAATTACGGGTATTAGCACATATTGCTAAAGATGAAAAATTGATTGCTGCTTTTAAAAATGACTCAGATATCCACACACAAACAGCGATGGATGTATTCCATGTTGATAAAGACGAAGTAACTGCTAATATGCGCCGTCAAGCAAAAGCTGTAAACTTTGGTATTGTTTATGGAATTAGTGATTATGGACTCTCTCAAAACCTTGGAATTACAAGGAAGGAAGCTAAGCAATTCATTGAGCGATACTTCGAGAGCTATCCGGGTGTTAAAACATATATGGATGAAATCGTACAAGAAGCGAAGCACAAAGGCTTCGTAAGTACATTGATGAATCGGAGAAGGTATTTACCAGAAATCACAAGTAGGAATTTTAATTTGCGGAGCTTTGCCGAAAGGACTGCCATGAATACGCCGATTCAAGGAAGTGCTGCTGATATTATAAAAAAAGCGATGATCGACCTGCATGGAAAGCTAAAAGATGAAAAACTACAGGCACGTATGCTGCTTCAAGTTCATGATGAACTCATTTTAGAAGCACCAAAATCAGAAATAGAAAAACTAAAAGAAATAGTCCCAGCTATGATGGAAAACACTGTAGAATTAATGGTTCCATTAAAGGTTGATTATGCCTTTGGTGATAGCTGGTTTGATGCAAAATAAGGAGATAATAAGATGCCTGAATTACCAGAAGTTGAAACGATTAGAAAAACGTTAAAACAGTTCGTTTTAAATAAAACAATCGATCATGTTGATGTTCATTGGGGAAAAATAATAAAACGGCCTGATGACTTGGAACAATTTAAAATGGAACTTGTTGGACAGACAATACATGATATTTTGCGGAAAGGAAAGTTTCTATTATTCCAATTAGATGATTACGTATTAGTTTCACATTTACGGATGGAAGGTAAATATCGTGTTACGAAGTCGTCTGAACCACTAAAGAAACATACCCATATTATTTTTTCTTTTACGAATGGGGAAGAGCTTCGGTATAATGATGTTCGTAAGTTTGGAACAATGCACCTTTTCAAAAAAGGGGAAGAAATGAAAAGTAAACCATTAAACTTATTAGGGCCAGATCCTTTTGATCCTGCATTTACAACGGATTACTTTATAAATAATTTAAAAAAAACAGAACGAGTTATTAAATCGGCCTTACTTGATCAGGGAATTGTCGCTGGATTGGGAAATATTTATGTTGATGAAACATTATTTCGTGCAGGAGTTCACCCATTGCGGCAAGCTAATAAGCTAACGCATAAAGAAATTACAGAAGTTCGCAAACAGGCAATTGTAACCATTCAGGAAGCAGTAAAACAGGGTGGGACAACGATACGTTCTTATGTAAATGGTCAAGGAGAAATGGGGATGTTTCAACAAGAGTTATTCGTTTATGGACAAGAGGATAAGGCATGTAAAAAATGTGGTAAACAAATTATTAAAATGAAGATAGGTGGACGAGGCACTCATATCTGTACAACCTGCCAACTACTAAAGAGGTGAGGACATGGCACTAATTATTGGATTAACCGGAAGTATTGCTAGTGGTAAAAGTACCGTATCCCTTATGTTTGACGATCATAACATACCAGTTGTCGACGCCGACAAAATCTCAAGAGAAGTGGTTAATCCGGGAGAGATAGCTTACGATCAAATCATTGAAGCCTTTGGCAAACAGGTATTACGAGAGGATAAAACGCTCAATCGTGAAAAATTAGGCGAAATTATTTTTGCAGATGAAGCGAAGCGAAAGCAATTAAACGATATCGTTCATCCGGCCGTAAGAGAAAAAATGCTAATGCGAAAAGAAGGTTATGTAAAAGCGGGAGCAGCGTGTGTCGTTCTAGATATTCCACTACTATTTGAAAGCAAACTAGCCTATCTAGTTGATAAAACAATTGTTGTCTATGTTGATGAGCATGTGCAAATCGAAAGACTGATGAAGCGAAATGGTTATTCTGAGAAAGAAGCCAAGCAGCGGATCGCTTCACAAATACCTGTTAAAGAAAAAGCTGCTATGGCAGATGCTGTTATTGATAACAATGGAACAAAACATGCTTCTTATGAACAACTGGAGGAAATCTTACGTACTTGGGGAATTCGTTAACTTGTAAAGAAACCCTACATTTCTAAAAAAATTATAACCGATTTGTGTAGTATGAGAGAAGTGCTTGAGTAATGTAGCGTAAATACTTCTCATTCAGTATAGATCTTACCGTGCCCTTTTCCCTCAAGGAGTCGTCTAGATATTTTCCATTACTAAATGGAGCTAATCATCATTTCATAACTAAAGTCGAACGGATTGATACCGACCCCGTGAAGTTAGAGTGAAAAATCTAACTTCCGAGGGTCGGTATTATGTTGTTTGGCTTATAAATGGATCTCGTATTTACTGGCAGTAAGATCCCCACTTTAAGCAATAAAGTGAACCCAATATGGATCGACTGCCAGTAAATGTCCGATTGGTTCCACTAACAATCAGTTGAGGTATTGCTTACCCCAACTGATTTAAATTTCACAATATTACATACGTTTGTTCTTGCTCTTTTTTAATCTCAAACACATTAATACCTTTGGTTAATTGTTTGAAAACTAAAATATCTGGATAAATCTAAAATAAAACACACATATACCTCCTAATGTGTTATACTAATTAATAAATAAAGAGAAAAAGTATAACTTATAGTGGGAGGACTTTGTATGAATAAAACTCGTGTTGCTATAAATGGATTTGGACGAATCGGACGAATGGTATTTCGTCAAGCGATTTTGGATGAACAACTTGAAGTTGTTGCTATAAATGCAAGTTATCCTGCAGAGACACTGGCGCATCTTATTAAATACGATAGTGTTCACGGTATTTTTGATAAAGAAGTGAAAGCGGTTAATGAAGGAATTATGATTAGTGATAAGAAAATTAAACTTGTAAATTCTCGTGTTCCTGAAAATTTACCGTGGGATGAGTTAAATATCGATATTGTTATTGAAGCAACAGGAAAATTTAAAACGAAAGAAAGTGCAGGAGGGCACATTCGTGCTGGAGCGAAAAAAGTAGTGATTACTGCACCTGGTAAGGAAGTTGATCAAACTATTGTTATGGGAGTAAACGAAGGAGTATATAATCCAGAAAAGGATGATGTAATATCAAATGCATCATGTACAACAAACTGTTTAGCACCGATTGTCAAAATAATTGACGACCATTTTTCAATTGAAAATGGATTAATGACCACAGTGCATGCATTTACAAATGATCAAAAGAATATAGATAACCCGCACAAGGATCTTAGACGAGCTCGGGGTTGCACACAATCTATTATTCCTACGTCTACTGGTGCTGCGAAGGCACTAGGAGAAGTAATCCCACACTTAAACGGAAGATTACATGGAATGGCATTACGTGTACCAACACCTAATGTATCCCTAGTTGATTTGGTTGTCGATGTAAAGAATTCCATTTCGGTTGAAGAGGTTAATCATATTTTTAAACAAGCTCAAGAAACAGATTTTAAAGGTATAGTTAGCTATAGTGAAGAACCATTGGTTTCAATTGATTATACTACAACTGATTTTTCAGCAGTTGTTGATGGTTTATCTACGATGGTAATGGATAATCATAAAGTAAAGGTTCTTGCTTGGTATGATAATGAGTGGGGTTACTCCAAACGAGTGATCGATTTAACAAAGTATGTTGGAAGTTACCTTTATCAAAAACAAGCGCAAATTAGCTAACTGGAATGTTCATTAGTGCATATACATGTACTGTCTAAGCAATGTGAAAAATATTGCAAATGTCTGTGAAACAGGTTATACTTTTCGTTGTATTCTTGATTAATTTGTTTTTCTGCTTAAAGGGTTAGGACCTCATCGGACTAACTTTCCCCCGTGGCAGAAAGTAGGGCTTCAAGAAACAATACCATGAGGGGGATAAATACATGGATACAATGGGAAGGCACGTTATTGCGGAACTTTGGCAGTGCAATGTTAATAAATTAAATGATATGCGTTTAATCGAACGAATTTTTGTGGATGCTGCTTTAAAAGCAGGAGCTGAGATTCGTGAGGTTGCTTTTCACAAATTTGCCCCACATGGCGTGAGCGGTGTAGTCATTATTTCAGAATCGCATTTAACGATTCATAGCTTTCCTGAACATGGGTATGCGAGTATAGATGTATACACATGCGGGGAGGTTATCGATCCGAATATAGCGGCTCAGTATATTGCAAATGCACTTGAGGCAAAGCGTTTTGAAAAAGTTGAAATACCACGAGGGCTAGGTTCTGTTAATATAAAGGAAAGTCGTAAAAAGGCTTAATGAATAGTTCAATAAGTACAAAAAGGTCGATGGTCTGTGGAACTTGCAGCAGAATATCGACCTTTTTTACTGTCTAAGAAATTATAAAATTAGTCGTGTGGATAAATAGGCGCGTGTTGAGCTACGTCCAGCTCCAGAAACGAGGCGACTCCACGAATCACCCTAATCTAAGTTATCATCGGCTCGCAAGCTCACCGTAATACCTTTATCTCCGTTGCCTCGCTCCAGTCACTACGTTTCTAATCGAGCGCTTGGGCTTTTGTTCTCTGAAACTATGAAGTTAACAGCGAATTATTTCTGTTAGAGGTTTTAAGCAAAACATGTTAATATAGTAATACTATACATATGAAAAATATACGCAATTGGGGTGTTGAGAATGTCGTTACGAAATACGATGGCCAAATTTTTTAGCAACCATGCTGAAACTAGAGATAACCATTGGGATACCTCACTCCAAACACATTATTATAAAACAACCAGAGATAAAGGAATGGGTACGCTAGAAGATATGTTCAGACGTTCTGATACGTATCAACTACATTCAATATCGAAAGAACATGGTGAAATCAGTGTAAATATAAAAAAGGGAAAAAAGGCATTTATCATTGCAACTATTATAATGGTACGTCCCTATCAAACTGCAATAGATTTTTCCGTAACTACGGAATCGATTTTACCATTTGATTTTGGCTATAGTACAAAGGTAATACAGCGACTTTATAACGAAATAAGTAAAGAGTTACCAATCATTACAAAACAAGACATGCATAGGTAGACATGAGGAGTGGGGTTGAACGGTATGAGGTGTTCAAATTGCCATAACAAAAGCACAAAGGTACTAGATTCGAGACCAATTGAAGAAGGACAATCCATCCGTAGACGTAGGGAATGTGAGCAGTGTGGCTTTCGATTTACAACATTTGAACGAATTGAAGATGTTCCCTTAATTGTTGTAAAGAAGGATGGAGTGCGCCAAGAATTCAATCGTGAGAAATTAATACGAGGCTTAATCAGAGCTTGTGAAAAACGACCGGTTCCACTAGAAAAAATAGAGGAAATTGCAGTTGAGGTAGAAAAAGAACTGCGTAATGAAGGAGTATCAGAAATTGATAGTAAAGAGGTAGGCGAAAGGGTTATGGATCGACTTTCAAAAGTGGATGAAGTAGCTTATGTTCGTTTTGCTTCTGTGTACCGTCAATTTAAAGATATTAGCGTTTTTCTTGATGAATTAAAAGACTTAATTAATACAGAGAATAAATAAACATTATATGCTTAAATGAAAGGATTAGAGCAATGGTGAACAGGATAGGAAAGATTTTACCTGTTGAAGGATATTATGTTGTACTTAAAGAAACACTACCGGTAGATTATGCTAAATCCCTAACGCATTTGTACCAACCGTTAATTGGAATTCAAGCGGTCACATTATATCAAACACTTCTTCATGAAATCGAATTACAGCTTAATAAATCAGAACCCCAAACACACCATACATTGATGAATTATTTAAATTTACCATTAGATGAGATCTATAGCGCCAGATTAAAACTAGAAGCAATTGGAATGTTAAAAACATTTAAAAGATCGGAAGGGTCGAATAATGTTTTTACGTATGAATTACAACAGTTATTTTCACCAGCGCATTTTTTTAAAGATCCAATGCTTTCACAGCTGCTGTATCATCATATAGGTAATGATAAATTTCAATTTTTAAAGCAGCATTTCACTCCATCACCAAACGAGTCCTTTGGTGTAAACATTACAGCTACGTTCCAGGATGTCTTTGAAACGGTAACACCATCGTACCAGCAAGAAAATATGGATGTGGAAGAAGCTGAATTGGATATGCTGGATGTAGATTTTTCGTGGATGGAGCATGCTTTAAAACAGCGTATGATACCTATAAGAAAAGTACTTACTACTCAAAATCGAAAACTCATTTCGCAAATGATGTTTCTGTATAATTTAGAGTCCCATGATATTGAAAAATCGGTATTATGGGCTTTAACGGAGGAAAATTGTTTAAATACAGAAGAGTTTAAAGCGGCGTGTCACGATGTATTTAAGCAAAAGTATAGAGGGAATAATATAAGACTTTCAGCTAAAACAAGTCAAATGAAAAACGCTACTTCAAAATCCAAACAGCCACTCACTAAAGAGGAGCAATTAATTGAGCAATTAGAAACCATTTCTCCTAGACAATTGCTAGAAGATTTATCTAGCGGGAACCATGCTTCAGAGCAAGATTTGCGATTGATTCGTGATATTATGACGTCACAAGGTCTGCCATCACCAGTTATGAATGTGTTAATTCATTACGTTTTGCTGCAATCCAATATGAAATTATCTAAAGCATATGTAGAAAAAATTGCCAGTCATTGGTCAAGAGCGAATTTACAAACTGCAAAAGAGGCTATGGCATTTGCAAAGAAAGAAAAAGATAGCTACCAAAAAGTTAAAAAAACCAATAGTGGTTATGGTGTAAGAAACAAAAAAGAGGTTATTCCAGACTGGTTTAAAGAGCAAAAGAAAAAACAACTACAGGCGACTGCTACCAAAGAAGAGGAAATCGACGAAGCGAAGGAACAGCGTGAATTAGAGGAATTGCTAAGGCAATATTCTAGTAACAATAAATAAGCATGATTAAGGATGATTGAAATGAAGCCAGTACAATCTTCACTAAAAAAGTGGATGAGGGGAAATAATAATTTTCAAGAAAACTATACAAAAATTAAGCATGAAATTTTAAGTGACCCTGAAATATCGGTATTTCTATCTCAGCATCCTCAATTACCACAGTCTGAAATTGATAAAAACTTAATGAAACTATATGAATACAAGTCACAATCAAAACAGTGTGATAATTGTACTTGCTTCGCTGAATGTAAAAATATGCTTCAGGGATATTCTCCAAATCTATATGTAGAGGGAAAAGAGATACATTTATCTTATGAAAAATGCCATCTTCGTATAGATCATGAGAGACAACAAGAGCAACAAAAGTTAGTGCAAAGCTTATACATGCCTAAGCAAATCTTAGAAGCAGCTATTGATGATATCGATACAGATCCAAAACGTAGTAAGGCAGTCCGAGACTTGTTGCAATTTGTTGAAGAAGCAAAATCTGGAATACCTGAAAAAGGTATTTACTTTTATGGCCCGTTTGGAGTAGGAAAAACATATTTTTTAGGAGCATTGGCTAATAAATTAAAAGAACTTCATATTTCCTCTACACTCATTTATATGCCAGAGTTTGTACGCGAGATAAAATCCTCGATGAAAGACGATACCGTTAATAAAAAATTGGATTACTTCAAAAAAGCAGATGTTTTAATGCTTGATGATATTGGCGCGGAAATGCAATCTTCCTGGTTTCGAGATGAGATTCTCGGTTCGTTGCTACAATATCGAATGATGGAAGGACTCCCAGTTTTTTTCACTTCCAATTATAGTATGGGGCAGCTGGAAGATCACCTTGCTCAAACGAAAAGTGGTGTAGAGCAAGTCAAAGCTGGTCGTATTATTGAAAGAATGAAACAAGTTAGTAAAGAAGTCCATATAAATTCCGAAAATAGAAGACAATAATCTAGTAAAGAGCTTGAAAAAATTCAAGCTCTTTTTT
>NZ_JAJERH010000189.1 GCF_016919725.2 Virgibacillus sp. AGTR | reverse complement strand
CCGTGATTAGCTTCGCAGCTTCATCCATAAGGGGTTTCAAAAGCTCTCGATGCCATAGAAATATAGCCCGTAATTTTTCATCTATCGTAAAGATTACATGCCGATGGTTCACTTGTACTATATCTTCTGTAAGGACGCGACTCCATTCTTCACTTTCTCCTACAGAACACGTTGTACAAAAACGCCCTTTACATCGAAAAGGGACATGTCGAACGTCATGGCATCCTTCACAAACATAGAGTTTGAATCCATTTTTGGGATCTCCACAGTCACGAAATTTTTCCACCTCTTTAATGACAATTGGACGAATTCGCTCTCCATGTTTCTTCTTAAATGCTTCCCAATGTTGATGTTTATCAAAAAAGATTCGTTTCAAGATGTTTTTTTCCATATACTTAAAATACCACAGTAAGAAACACTCTGGTATAGCCAAATTTTTATACTTTCTTATCTTT
>NZ_JAJERH010000188.1 GCF_016919725.2 Virgibacillus sp. AGTR | reverse complement strand
TCACACACCCGATGGAATTGTAAGTATCACATAGTCTTTATACCCAAGTACAGAAGGAAAGAAATTTATGGCAAGTTCAGAAGAGACATCGGGGTGATCTTAAGACGTTTATGTGAGATGAAAGATGTAGAAATTATTGAGGCTCATGCCATGACTGACCACATCCATATGCTGGTTAAAATACCACCAAAAATGTCAGTGTCTTACTTTATGGGCTACTTAAAAGGTAAAAGCTCTTTAATGATCCATGATAGACATGCCAACTTAAAATACAATCATGGAAACCGCACATTTTGGGCTAAAGGTTACTATGTCAGTACAGTAGGGCTCAATCAAAAAACTGTGGCAAAATACATTCGTGAACAAGAATCGGAGGATAGACTACGAGACAACATGAGTAAACGTGAATACGTCGATCCATTTAAAAATAGGTAGGAAGATAAACGGTTGACGGTCAA
>NZ_JAJERH010000187.1 GCF_016919725.2 Virgibacillus sp. AGTR | reverse complement strand
TTCTTCTTATTTTTTTGGCCTGTAAACGGGTCGTACTCTTCGAATAATGTTAATTGATCACCCATGAAGTCTTCTCTAAGCTGATTTCTAATGTATTCTTGTATTTGCCTTCTATTTCTACCCACTGTATCAGCATAGAAACCTCGGCACCAAAACTTTCTATTGCCATATTTGTATTTTAAATTGGCATGACGATCAAAAATCATCAAACTACTTTTACCTTTTAAATATCCCATAAATTGAGACACACTTATCTTTGGTGGAATACTTACCAACATGTGTATGTGATCTGGACAGCCGTTAGCTTCATGAATGGTTACACCTTTCCTTTCACATAAATCTCGAATAATTTGACCTATACTCTTTTTATACTTTCCATAAATAATTTGCCTTCTGTATTTTGGAGCGAAAACTATATGATACTTACAATTCCACATTGTGTGTGCTAAACTATTCTTGTCCTTCATTGGACAC
>NZ_JAJERH010000186.1 GCF_016919725.2 Virgibacillus sp. AGTR | reverse complement strand
TTGAAAGGTCGTAGAATCCAAGATTCGTATACGATGAAAATGAGAAGCATAACGATAGGGAAGAGTCTGAGAGGTAAATAGTTTATGAGTTAGCAAGGAAGTGAATACGCGACGTAAAAGTT
Source organism: Virgibacillus sp. AGTR (assembly GCF_016919725.2). Lineage (GTDB taxonomy): Bacteria > Bacillota > Bacilli > Bacillales > Amphibacillaceae > Virgibacillus > Virgibacillus salarius. The sequence continues at coordinate 364 of NZ_JAJERH010000186.1, read as the reverse complement.
GAACAGCAGAAGAATTAAATCGTTGATTGAGCCCTTCAGGACTCATCAAAACTCCCGTTGAGGATTCTAAACAACTAGATAGCTGCGTTAGGGAAGTACTCGCTACTTTTTGGCTTAACCACGCGCATAGCGCAACTAAATCTTTGGCTTGATACTTGCTCGTCCTTTGAACAAAACCGACTTCCTTGGCTAACTGTTGAAGAACTTGAGGAGACAAAGATCGTTGTAGTTCCTGTGAAAAGAGAGTCAATTCATCCGAAGTCTCGCAACACATAAAAACACCATCCTTTTCCATATATTACTAAAAGGATAGCGCTTTTTCCGTTTTGGGGGTAGTAACTTGTCTTAGCTTGATGGGCATGTG
>NZ_JAJERH010000185.1 GCF_016919725.2 Virgibacillus sp. AGTR | reverse complement strand
AATCCTATACAACGAAGCAAACAAATGGCAATATCGCCATTATGGATAATAAAATCAAGCTGCCCAAACTGGGGTCAATAAAGTTTGCAAAAAGTCGTGAGGTCGAAGGGCGCATTTTGAACGCAACAATTCGACGTAACCCGAGCGGTAAATATTTTGTCTCTATTTTAGTTGAAACCGATGCGGAGCCTCTCGAAAAAACGGATTCCGTTGTTGGTATAGATGTAGGTCTAAAAGATTTCGCTATTTTGTCAGACGGAACAATACACAAGAATCCTAAGTATTTCCGCACATTAGAAAAGAAATTAGCAAAGGCTCAACGTGTTTTGTCAAGACGAAAAGAACTAGCGATAAAGCAAAAGCGAAAATTGAGTGAAGCAAAAAACTATCAAAAGCAAAAGCGTACCGTTGCTCGCCTTCATGAAAAAGTTATGAACAAGAGAACTGATTATCTGCACAAAATTTCTACCGAAATTATCAAAAACCACGATATTATTGGTATTGAAGAT
>NZ_JAJERH010000184.1 GCF_016919725.2 Virgibacillus sp. AGTR | reverse complement strand
CATCCTATACAACGAAGCAAACAAATGGCAATATCGCCATTATGGATAATAAAATCAAGCTGCCCAAACTGGGGTCAATAAAGTTTGCAAAAAGTCGTGAGGTCGAAGGGCGTATTTTGAACGCAACAATTCGACGTAACCCGAGCGGTAAATATTTTGTCTCTATTTTAGTTGAAACCGATGCGGAGCCTCTCGAAAAGACGGATTCCGTTGTTGGTATAGATGTAGGGCTAAAAGATTTCGCTATTTTGTCAGACGGAACAATACATAAGAATCCTAAGTATTTCCGCACATTAGAAAAGAAATTAGCAAAGGCTCAACGTGTTTTGTCAAGACGAAAAGAACTAGCGATAAAGCAAAAGCGAAAATTGAGTGAAGCGAAAAACTATCAAAAACAAAAGCGCAACGTTGCCCGCATTCATGAGAAGATCTTGAACAAGCGAGCGGACTACTTGCATAAAATTTCTACCGAAATTATCAAAAATCACGATATTATCGGTATTGAAGAC
>NZ_JAJERH010000183.1 GCF_016919725.2 Virgibacillus sp. AGTR | reverse complement strand
GATTAATAATTTCGCAATGCAGGTTGGTGCTGGCCACACAGTGGATCTGGTGGTGCGTGAATACATTGAAGACCCAGAAGGAAATCCGACCATTTATAACGGCATGCCTTTACGCACCGAGTTTCGTGCGTTCGTAGATTGCGATAAGGATGAACTCATCGGTATCGTCCCCTATTGGCACCCGATAGTGATGAAACGTACCTTGAAAGCTGGATTATCAGACCTATCTACAGCATCAAGATAAACTGACTGCAGAGTATAACGAACATTTATCACATGTTCGCAAAGAGATCCAAAACATTCTGCCAAACTTAAATTTATCTGGTCAATATTCAATCGACATCATGAAAAATGGCGATGATTTTTATCGTTTCTGGACGAGAAGACTCCATCCTCAAGCAAAGCTAGGGTGGAGATGAATCGTCTTTTTTTTGTTTCAAATAATTTGTAAAAACACTGAATGGACAGCGTTTTAATGTTATAATAAACATATATGGAAATCACATAAAAAGGTGGTGGAAATAAATGATAACCCATAAAGCGTATAAATTTCGTATT
>NZ_JAJERH010000182.1 GCF_016919725.2 Virgibacillus sp. AGTR | reverse complement strand
CTATTGTAGGTATTCCTGAAGCTACCTATCACTATCATGTGAAAAATTTTGGAAGAGAAGATTCGGACACAATATTAAAAGAAATTATTGCAGATTTATTTAAAAGTTCCATGAACGTTATGGCTATAAACGTATTACAGGAGAACTAAAGAAATTAGGATATGTTATCAACCATAAAAAAGTGTATCGCATTATGCGAGAATTGGGATTAAAATGTGTGAAATTTATGCGGAAATCCCGTAAATACAATTCCTATAAGGGGAACGTTGGAAAAGTGGCGAAAAACCGATTGTCTAGCCGTTTTAACACATCTATTCCACTTCAAAAGTTAGTAACAGACATAACGGAATTCAAATGTCTAGGCGAAGAGAAGTTATATTTAAATCCGATTCTTGACCTTTATAACGGAGAAATTATTACGTATGACATCAAAAAACGCCCAACATTAAACCTTGTCATGACCCCTTTAAAAGAATTAATAGAGATACTGAAGAGTCGGGCAATCTACCGCACTACGATCCACTCCGATCAAGGCTGGCATTACCAACACAATCAGTGGGTGCGGACACTAAAAGAAAATAAAATATTCCAA
>NZ_JAJERH010000181.1 GCF_016919725.2 Virgibacillus sp. AGTR | reverse complement strand
AGTGAAACAAGAAGTTAATCATACATTTATTGATGTTGTTAAACAAATGCAGAAAGATTCATTAGAATCGGCAAGATATGATTATTATCCACTGGCAGATATTCAATCTTTATCTGAGGTCAAACGGAATTTAGTCAATCACATAATTGTTTTTCAAAACTATTATGTTGATCATGAGCTAATGAGCTTCGATCATTCATTAGGCTTTGAATTAGAAAATATTACATATTATGAGGAAAACAACTATGAATTGGCAGCTATGGTTATACCGAGTGATACACTAACCGTTCGATTCTCTTATAACTCTAATGCTTACGATCAAGAAATGGTAAACAGATTAAAAAACCATTTCATCGAAATCATTCAATCCGTGATTCAAAACCAGGAAATCCCTGTATCCCAAATCAGTATGACAACTGATAAGGAACGGAAAGAGATTCTCCATGACTTTAATGACACATCGGTAACGTATCCAAAGGATAAGACAATATCTCAATTATGGGAGGAACAAGTAGAAAAACATCCCCACCATATCGCAGTGGAATACGAAGGCAAGCAGTTAACGTATCAAGCCTTAAATGAAAAGGCGAATCAACTCGCAAGGACCTTACGCCAAAATGGCATCACAGCCAATGCGATTGTCGGTATT
>NZ_JAJERH010000180.1 GCF_016919725.2 Virgibacillus sp. AGTR | reverse complement strand
TAACATTTCAAAATAACTACTTGGCTTAACGCAGTCATTGCACCGATTTTATACTTTCTTAACTTAGTACAAAAAAACATTCATTTCCCTTAAAGCAACAGAAGAGGGTTTTTTAAAAGGAGGAAAGACTCCAGCGAAAAGTGGGCAACCAAAGCGCGTACGCCTGACAAAATAGTGAAACGCTTTTATAAAGTGAAACTTCAATCAGTGGGGATTTTGTATACCCTCACTGATTGTTCGTACCACAAGGGTATGATCTAAAGGCCTTTAAAGCAATCGGACATTTACTGGCAGTCGATCCCCACTTATCCATATTGGGTTCATCATTGCGTGAGGTGGGGGCTTACTGCCTATTATATGTAAGATAAATCCAGAGGCAATCCTTACAAGCTGAACTGAGATACTCTCTATGACATGATGAATGGTGTAAGCTATATCATTTTCTTGAAGTTTGATTTCTAAATCTAGCGGCAAAATTATTTGATTCATGTTATAATGTTTAAACATAAAAGGATGCCTCCGATTCTGTTATGGTGTGGTTACTTTAACTTTATCAGAAGGTATCCTTTTTGCGTACAAAAATTATTAAATAACTATCCGCCCGTAAAACGGGCGGTTTTAGTTTCGCCCTATAAGGGCACTTTACCAACGAGACCCCTAAAGGGA
>NZ_JAJERH010000018.1 GCF_016919725.2 Virgibacillus sp. AGTR | reverse complement strand
TCGCGCCCGCGGAAAGCGAAGTAATTAGTCGAAGCATTGCCAATAGACATCTAACATTTCAAAATAACTACTTGGCTTAACGCAGTCATTGCACTGATTTTATACTTTCTTAACTTAGAACAAAAGCGGCAAGCGCACGATTAAAAACGTAGCGACTGGAGCGAATCAACGGAGAAAAAGGAATTACGGTAAGCTAGCGCGCCGATGATGACGTATCATAGGGCGATTCATGAAGTCGCCTCGTTTCTGGGCGCTGGAGCTGGACGGCTCAACACGCGCCTTTTTATCTACATGGGCAAATTTTATCATTTCCTAGGCTGCTAAAAAGGAGCTGACTTCATCAGTCAACTCCCCATCCATGCTACTGGTATATACTACCTTTCCACAGGTAGCCGTTTCTCCTGATTACTGTACACTATTTGACTATACAGAAGTTTAGCATATTTTTCGTGCTAGATGGATCTTAAAACAGTTCTACTATAATGCAGATTGCTGTGCTTTTTGTTTACTATTTTTCTTATCACTTTCCGAGATAATATAGGCACAAGCTGCATCTCCAGTAATATTAAGTGATGTACGTAGCATATCTAATAACCGATCAACACCAATGATTAGCGCGATGCCATCCACAGGTAAACCAACTTGTTTAAGAACCATTGATAGCATAATTAAGCCTACGCCAGGTACCCCAGCTGTTCCAATACTTGCTAACGTTGCCGTTAAGACAACCATCAATAATTGACTTAATCCAAGTGGTTCTGCATATACTTGAGCAATAAACACGGTAGCTACAGCCTGCATAATTGCAGTACCATCCATGTTTATCGTAGCTCCCAAAGGCTGAACAAAACTACTAATCGACTTCTTTACTCCTAACTGCTCCTGAGCCAACTTCATAGAGACAGGCAACGTTGCACTTGAACTAGATGTACTAAACGCTACAGACATTGCAGGGAAGAATGATTTATAGAATTTTAACGGACTCGCTTTTCCTAAGCCTTTGATTGCCAAACTATACGTAATTGCGCCATGCAAAATAAGTGCTACAATTACTGCTAGCATATACATGAACATAGACCCTAATGCATCTAATCCAGCATCTCCAATAGCTGAGGCAATCAATGCGAACGCACCATACGGAGCCGTTTTCATTACTGCGTTAACAAGGAAGATAAGGATTTCATTTGCTTGTTCAAATAAACTACGAATCCCACTTGTTTTTTCCCCCAATACTGCTAGTGAAACCCCTATAAATATGGCAAAAGCAATGATTTGCAGCATATTTCCAGTAGACATTGCTTCGATTGGATTTTCGGGAATTATCTGAACTAATGTATCCATAATAGGTGGTGCTGCTTGTTCCTCATAGGTAACATTTTCTACATTAAATGTTCCAGCTTTACCAGGCTCTAGTAAAAATCCGACACCAAGTCCAATTACAAGAGCTACAGCAGTGGTAACTAAATAAAAGCTAACCGTTTGAATGCCGATTTTACCTAGTTTCGAAGGATCACCTAACCCAGCTGTTCCCAGGACAATGGAAACAAATACGATCGGCACAACAATCATCATGATTAAATTTAAAAATATTTGTCCAACAGGATTTAATACATACGTATCAACAGCAGAAAATACATCGCTAGATGAAAAAGTTAAACCTATACCTACGATGATTCCTAGTACGAGGGCAATCAGAATTTTTTTCGTTAGATTCATAGCATTCGTCCTTTCTAGTTGTATATTCGATTGTCTGAGACGATTTGGTGAATAGAGGCTATTTGGAATGGTAGTGTAAATGCAGTGTTTACAAGGATTGAAGCTTGTAATTTTTTGAGTTGCTTTACCATTCTACCATTTTTTATGCAAAATGAATAGACCCTGTCTATATTTGTCTAAAATATACAAATTTTCTATATATATGGTTATATTACATTGGAAATTAAGAATAGGATTCGTACGACAACTTAATTTTAAAAAAGGTATGCAAACAGCCCTTTTATCGCCAATAATAGACAAGCTATTCATCGAACAAATTCTATCAATAAGGATTGACCTCGACGTTTTTTTATGATTTCATTATTGTTAACCTTTAAAAAATATGGTTAACAATAAAATGTAATATGGAGGTCTATCAATGAGCAACAGTGAATTAATAGAAAAAAGTAAACGACATCTATGGCTCCCATTTACGCAAATGAAGGATTATGATCGTAATCCGTTAATTATTGAAAGTGGGCAAGGCGTTATCCTAAAAGATACGGAAGGAAAATCCTATTATGATGGTTTTTCATCTGTATGGTTAAACGTACATGGTCATCAAAAAAAAGAATTAAATGAAGCTATTTGTAGTCAATTAGATAAAATTGCACATTCTACACTACTTGGAATGACAAACCAGCCAGCTACTGAATTAGCAGAACAATTAGTACATATTACCCCTGATGGTCTAAATCGTATTTTTTACTCCGATAGTGGTGCAGAAGCTGTTGAAATCGCACTTAAAATGGCCTTTCAGTATTGGAGAAACCAAGGGGTTACAGGTAAAAATAAATTTGTAACGATGAAGGACGGTTATCATGGCGATACAATTGGCGCAGTAAGTGTTGGTGCGGTAGATATTTTCCATCACGTCTACCAGCCACTTACATTTGATAGCATCCCTGTTCCTTTTCCATATGTATATAGACATCCAAGTGGAGACCCTGAAACATGTAAAAATGAGTGCTTACTAGAACTAGAACGTACATTAGATCAGCATCAGGATGAGCTAGCTGCCGTAACAGTCGAATCGATGATGCAAGGAGCAGGAGGAATGCGATTAATGCCTCATGGCTACTTGGCTGGTGTTGAAGCATTGTGTAAGAAATACAACGTTCTACTTATTCTCGATGAAGTAGCTACCGGATTTGGTCGAACAGGGAAAATGTTTGCCTGTGAGCATGAAGATGTAACTCCAGACATTATGATTATCGGAAAAGGTATCACAGGAGGCTATTTACCAATTGCTGCTACTCTCTCAACAGAGCAAATATATGAGTCTTTCTATGATGATTATACAAATATGAAAACATTGTTTCATGGACATTCGTACACTGGAAATCAGTTAGGTTGCGCAGTTGCTCTTGCCAATCTGGACTTATTTAAGAAAGAACAAGTAATTACTCGTGTGCAAGAAAACTCGAAATACCTGTACAGGGAATTAGAATGCTTCAATAAATTAGAACATGTTGGAGATATTAGACAGCTTGGTTTTATGGTAGGAATAGAACTAGTGAAAAATAAGCAAACAAAAGAACCCTTTCCTTTCGAAAAAAGAGTAGGTTATGACGTTTCCTTAAAGATGCGTCAGCTCGGTATGCTAACCCGTCCAGTGGGAGATACGATTGTTTTTATGCCGCCACTATCTAGCAAACGACAGGAATTGCGGGAAATGATAAAAATTATGGAAGCCTCTATTCAACAGATTACAGAAGAAAAATATGCACAATTGGAGACCATAAAAAAATAAAATCTCACATAAACGACTTCTACTACTCTACCTATATAGATCAACCAAGAAACGGAGACAAAAGTATGAAATCAAAGGGATTATTTATTACAGGAACAGATACGGGTATTGGTAAAACATGTATCGGTGCTGGCATTGCCGGTGCATTACACAAACAAGGAATAGATGTTGGCGTTTTTAAGCCCATGTTAAGTGGAGAGAAACGGGAACACCCCCTCAGCGATCCCGCTATTCTGAAGAGATTCTCAGGAGATAGGAATACATTGGAGCAAATTACACCTTATCAATTTAAAGAGCCATTAGCACCATATGTTGCTGCCAAAAGAGAAGATCGGTTGATTTCCCTAGCATCCATTGTCAACGCTTGGAACAGTATTAGAGATACCCATGAATTCTTCATTGTAGAAGGTGCCGGTGGAATTGCCGTTCCATTCGGTGAAAATTATCTTGCTGCCGATGTAGCTAAAGCAATTGGCTTTCCATTGTTAATTGTAGCAAGTATACATCTTGGCACCGTCAATCATACATCGTTAACTGTTCAATTCGCCAAGCATATGGGGCTTGAAATAGCTGGAATTGTTTTAAATGGATTAGATGAAGCCAAACATGGGGCAGCTGAACAAACCAATCCTGGCATTATTGAGGAGCTAACTGGGATTCCTGTCCTTGGCATTCTACCTTGGCTCGATTCGAATAGCCCGAAACACGTGATTGAGCAAACCAAAGTGTCCATACCACTTCAAACATTCTTATAGAGAATTATAATTTGTGGCTAATTTATTAGCCTTAGATGGAATAAACCCTTAATGACAGGTGTGTTGTTACGTTACAGGTTTTTAGACAGGAGGCTTTTAATTGAAGACGCACATACGTGTTCATACCTTAGATTTGACCTTAATAGCTTTGTTTGTAGCATTAATGGGGATTGGAGCAAATATAACCACATGGGTGCCATTTTTGCAAATTGGCGGTGTACCGATAACCTTACAAACATTTTTTTGTTTCTTATCTGGTGCTCTACTTGGTAGCCGTCGGGGGGCGATTTCCATGATCGTATACGTCCTTGTAGGGGTTATCGGTATTCCCGTATTCGCTGGCTTGAAAGGTGGACTAGGTACTATTTTTAGTCCAACCTTTGGCTTTATTATATCGTTTATTGTTACAGCCTATATGGTAGGGAAAGTGATTGAATTTACAAGAAAACCCACTTCCCTTACCTTTGTTATTGCTTCTCTGGTGGGACTTGTATTCAATTACCTAATTGGAACGAATTATATGTATTTTTCTCTAGCATTCTTTATGGATGCTACTGAGAGTATAACTTATAGTAAGGCATGGCTAATCATGCTCGCATACTTACCAGTAGATTTACTGACAATTGGCGCTGCAGCCATGGTAGCACCAAGAATATATGATACGTTTCAGCGAACAAATCCCATAGGAATCAAAACACGAGTAACTAACTAATCTAGCAATTAGGAATAAAACTAGTTAGAAACAGATAAGAAATATTAAAGGAGGCGTACTATGTTAAATTTCAATTCACTAGCAAATGCCGTATTGGAAGGATATGAAATTACAGAGGGAGAGGCCATGCAGATTTTAGAATGTCCGAATGATAAAATTCTAGACTTGCTACATAGTGCCTATCTCATTAGAAAAACGTATTATGGCAATAAAGTAAAATTAAATACGATTATTAATACCAAGTCTGGTGCTTGCCCAGAAAATTGTGGTTATTGTGCTCAATCAAGAGACTCGACAAATCCAATCCAAAAATATCGTATGATGCATAAGGATACCATCGTTCAAGGTGCGGAAAAAGCACACCAACTTCATTCTGGCACTTATTGTATTGTCGCTAGTGGTCGAGGACCAACCACCCGTGAACTAAACCAAGTAACCAGTGCAGTCAAAGAAATAAAAGAAAAATATAATTTAAAAATATGCGCATGTTTAGGTATTCTAAAACCAGGACAAGCCGAACAATTAAAGGAAGCTGGTGTTGATCGATACAACCATAATATCAATACATCAAAAAATCATCATGACAATATAACAACTAGTCACAGCTATCAGGATCGCGTTGCAACTGTCAATAAAGTAAAAGATATTGGGATTTCGCCTTGCTCTGGGGTCATTGTAGGAATGAAGGAGACAAAAGAGGATGTTATCCAAATGGCCATTGCTTTAAAAGAATTAAATGCTGACTCTATTCCTGTTAATTTTCTGCACGCCATGGAGGGGACATTATTAGAGGGGACAGATGAGTTAACTCCTCTTTATTGTCTAAAAGTATTATGTCTATTTCGTTTTATTAATCCTACAAAAGAAATTCGAGTTTCCGGAGGTCGTGAAGTTAATTTAAGAAGCCTTCAACCACTTGGATTATATCCAGCTAACTCCATCTTTATTGGTGATTATCTTACCACAGCCGGGCAGGAAGGAACAAAGGACCACCAAATGCTAAAGGATCTTGGGTTTGAAATTGACTACGAAGGTAGTGAGATACCTATTTAATCTTCAACGTTAACAGTTTGCTTTAAGATATAACGGCTACCCCTACTAGCCTGTTACTTCATCTAATGTCACTTTATACCACAAAGAGACATTAAAATATCCGGAAATTTGACAGCGAAGTAAATTCAATTGTATGAAAATATAGTGTATAAGTCTGATATGATTTATTATTTCTCAAACAATTTTTGTTGTTCTAAATTGATCAAATCATTGGTTTAACTTATGATAAATCAATAATAACAACCGATTATTTCATATATGAATTTATAAAGGGCTAAGATTATTTAATTATTTCATTTTAAACAACAATAGAACTTTTTACCGATATAAAACTTACAATAGTTGTAGTATTATTTCACTAACTTTACAATTTTATGGAGGTACCAGATTCATGTCGAAAAAGATAATTATGCTACTCATCACAATCGTTATTACTGCCCTCATTGTAAGTGGATGTGGCAGTGATAAAAATGAAGCAAAAGATAGTGAAGCAAATGATGCTAAAGAATCAGCCACTACAAAAGAAGACTCAAAAAATGAAGCAAAAGCAGAGGAGGAAACAAAAGAAACAGTACAACAAGAAAGTGATGGTTCAAATGATTTCTCCAAGTTAATTAGCTACATGGAAGAACAAACAGAAGGAACTACGGAAGTGGTTTATGAAAATAATGAACCACAAACACATGAAATGGAAGGTGTAACTGTTTCATTAGATGGTTACTCACTTGTGGAGCTTAAAGATTTCCATACAGATTACGCCATTCCATTCAATGATCAAACAAATGGCGGAGTCATTGTTGCAAAATACACAGTGAAAAATGATACCGACAACGATGCATATTATATGCCATCCTTCTATTTATCTTATACAGGAGCACAGAAATCTTTCAATAATTACCGAGATTTATTACCTGAAGAAGAACAGCTTCCTACAAAGTTGGCTCCATCTAATGACTATGTCATTAAATCAGGGGAAACGATAACTGGTTATTATACTTATCCTTTTGGTGAAGACCAATGGAAGCAAGTGCTTGCAGAATCTACTGCTACAGCAGAAGTCCCTGCACCACAAGCTAAAAAAGATGATTTCTCTTCTACCTTTGGCAAAAAAGGTACGTTTACCTTTAGTCTAAATAAAGAAGGAGCAGAAAAAGTAGAAGATAATAAAGCATTTTACCAAGACAAAGCAACTGCAGGGAATATGGGCGATAAAAAAATGCTAAGTCAAAAAGACGGAATTGGGGAAAGTGAAAAATTAGGTGATATTACGGTTACACTAGATGGTTATCAGTTTACAGAATTTAAACCAAATAAAGAAGAAGCACCACGCTTTGAGGCATTTTCTAATGGAATCGTCTTATTAACCGTGAAATTTAACATTGACAATAAAAGCGATTCTGAGGTTGCACATAGCTCCATTATGTCGAAGTTAACGGTAAATGACGGCTCTCAATATATGCTAAATGAAGGCATGTTACTTAACTATAAATACGATGATATGATTGAATCAGGTAGCGCTGGTGAATTACTCCAAATCTATACGTTAGACCAAGAACAATACGAGAAAATCTGGAAAGATAAATCATTCGAGGTTGAAATCGGACCAATGAAAGACCAAGAGGCAAATGATATATCAAAAGGAAAGAAAGCTACATTTACATTACCAAAATAACACTGGAATATGCGAGTGATGTAGGAAAGTGAGCAGTCTGTTAGGAAAGCTCACTTTCCTTTGAATTAACAAAAACTTACGAATACCCTTCAGTGCTGTTTTTATTATAGAAACACGATGTAGCCTTCGTGTAATTCTTTTTCACTGTTTAAAACGTTTACGCCTTTATCAGTGCTGTAGCTAAAAAAATTACATAAATGAAGTATATTAATCTAGTGAGTTTTTTATTAATTTAAATCGTTCATTGATCATGCCATGAGGGTTTATATTTTTATGTGTAACGGCTTTCGATGAAAAGCTCGCAAAATTTAATCCTGCCCCAAAAATTTGTAAAGCTCCATCAGCCAAGTTCCCTTTTTTTAATGCTTCGATACCATCTTCGATAAAATTATTGCTCTCATCTAAATGGCAATCTGCTATATATTTATCTCCCTCGTGAAATAATTTAAGGTTTTCCAAAATTTGATTAGCTGTTTTTTCTGATATATCGGCATCAATATTCATAAGCATTTCGTTTATAGGCTTAACTAGATTGCCATACAAACTATCATATGCTTCGCAGTAATCATTTATTTTTTCTCTTAGCTCTTTTGCGTTCATAATCTAACCCCCCACTATTAAATTCAATTATAGTATGCTCCGATTTATTTACTTTATCAAAACAACTGCTTAAAATACTTTCCAAAAAAAATCCTCTAAATATTTTCCTATCTACCTTTTCGGTTATCCTTAATTAGAAAGCAGATTATGAATGCAAAAATAACAAGTACAAAAGCAGCCATAAATCCATTATTTATCCCTTTTACCATAGCTTTAGAATATGAACCGGCTTCCGTCAAGACATGTTGACTCGTAGAGAAATTACGAACCGATATCGTCATCACGCCTACCATAATAGCTGCACCAAGTGAAGCAAATACTTGGCGTACAGTATTATTTGCTGCTGTACCATGGCTAACTAATTTCTGAGGTAGCGCATTAATTCCAGCAGTTGCAAGTGGCATCATCGTTAGTCCCATTCCCACCATTCTTAACATATAAAAAAAGATTAGCCACCATATGGTTGTCTCATTCGTTAGAAACATGAATGGGAATGTACCAATGAGGAGAATAGTCATTCCAACAATAGTTAACGTACGAATACCATACCTATCAAATATCTTTCCCGATATGGGAGAAATGATCCCTAAAACAATAGCACCAGGAAGCAGGATTAAACCTGATTGAAGTGCAGAATAGCCAAGTATTTTTTGTGTAAAAATTGGAAGTAGAATTTCAGATCCGATCATTGTCATAAAAATAATAGAGACAATAACCGTTGTTACAGCAAAGGTTCTGCTTTTAAATACACGTAGTTCCAACAAGGGCTCTTTTAATCTAAGTTGTCTTAAAGAGAACATTAATAAGATTACTATCCCTATCACGCAAGTAATCCATACAATTGAATTACTCCACCCTGTATCTCCAGCAAGGCTAATACCATATAACAATGATCCTAAACCAATACAGCTTAATACGAATGATAGAATATCCAACTTCGGTTTTGTTAGGGGAATTACATTTTTAAGTAAATAAAATGCTAAAAATAGATTGATAACAGCCAATGGTAAAACAAAATAAAATAGATACCGCCAATGATAAACGTCAACAATCCACCCAGCTAAAGTTGGACCAATTGCCGGTGAGAAGGCGATAACAATACCAACGAGCCCCATTGCCTCTCCTCGACGATTGGCTGGGAAAACTAAAAACATCAATGTTTGCACTAATGGAATCATTACACCTGATCCAATCGCTTGGATGATCCGTCCAAGCAATAAATGGGAAAACGTGGTGCTTAGCGCACAAATTATTGTCCCCAATATGAAGCTTCCCATTGCAATCAAATATAGTTTTCTACTTTCTATTTGATGTAATAAATAAGCAGAAGCAGGGATTAAAATTCCATTTATGAGCATAAATGAAGTGATTAACCATTGTGCATCATAAGCAGAAACATGTAAATCCTCTATTATTTTAGGAATTGCTGTAACTAATAACGTTTGATTTAAAATAGTTAGAAATGCTCCCATTAATAAAACAACAACAAAGCCAGCTCTATTAAACGGTTTCCCATTAATGTCTACTGGCGGAGAATTAGATTCTTTCATTATTATTCACACCTTTTTACTTTAGTTTATTTTTTTATACTTAAGTATAATTCCATTTATATAGTATAGGTGCTATAATAAAAATGTCAATATATTTTTTAGGAGAAGAAAATACATGGCAAAAGAAAAACAGATTGTTGATGCTGCAAAGTTGTTATTTCAGACCAAAGGTTTCCACTATACCTCTGTTCAAGATATTCTCAAGCATTCAGGAGTTTCCAAAGGGACCTTCTATAATCATTTTTCCTCTAAATCCCAATTAATTCTTTCAATTATTCAAGAAGTCGATGCAAAGGTGGAAGAGCAACAAAAGCAATTATTAATAGAAGGCAATATACATAGTAAACAAACGCTTTATTCACAGCTTCGTGTAAAACACGCCCTTTACAGCTCTGAAAATATTCTAGATCTCTATAATATTGCGTTAGCTGAAAATGATGAAAAGTTGAGCCAATATATGCATGAGAATCATTATAATGAATTAAACTGGTTAGCCAAACGTTTAATTGATGTCTATGGGATGGAAATTGAGGCAAATGCTATGGACATAGCTACTCATTTTACTGGTGGATTAGGTTATCAGATGCGATATTCTAACCAAATGAACCTAAACACCAATAGTTCGTCTATTCTTGACTATAATATTCTTCGATTAGAGAAGAATATAGAGATTACAAAACAAGCTAAACAAATTCTTTTTCCTTTTAACTTTGGGAATTGGAATGAGACGGAAGAATCGATTGTCTGGAAGATCAGGAATCTCCTCGATCAGATTAATCATGACATAAACACGAGGGAAGAAAAGGAATTAATTGATTTTATTTTAGAAGAATGCGAACAACACACACCAATCAGGTGGAGTGTTTGTGAGGGAGCAGTTCGTCAATTACACACGATTGCATCTTCTCTACCTAAAAAAGAGCAACAATATCAGGAAGTAGTTGACCTCATCGTCAGTCAAGCAAGAAAAAATAATCGTTGATATGCAGTGGAAATTATTTTACTCATCAACATAATTATAAGCGCAATTGGTTGAGGCATAACTAAACTAGGTGTAGCTAAAGCCGAATAACATTTTATTCTTTCTTCTCATTCTGAGATAGACGCTTTACACTAGCACGGTCTCAGTTAATGCGGCTAACCAAAATTTGCTTAACTGCGTGGATCTTCGGACTCGATCTGTTTCCATAGGGGATTAACTCCCCCTCTTTTAATAGTTATCATCACTATTTCAAAAAATTGAAAGATAAAAATAAAACTCTAAACCACTGTCCGGGTATCACTTTGTATACTCGGATTATGGCTCGGAGTTTTTTTATCTCAATTTATTTTGTCTCTTCCTCATTTCTTTAAAATTCCAGTTTGTAATCTAGAAAACCAAAATAGCTATTAAATGATAAGAGCTTTTCATTTATATTAATTTTCATTTAGCACTTTGATCCCTCTCACAAGATTCCAAATGAAAAAATACACATTTACAATAACAGCGAGAATAGCTACACCTATTAAAATACCGCCATTAACGGTTTGACTTAATTGACTGATTCCTAGTGTTACAGCAATTACAATAATGCAAACAATCGTTATAAATGGAACAAGATGTGCCCACAATGCTTTTATTGCATGGTGCTTTACACTTTTATCGGCAACAAAATAAACAATAATAGGAAAAAGAAATGGGGCAAAAAAGATACTAAAATAGCTGAGCGAGGACAAAATATTATTTGGCTTCATATAAATCACCCTTTTTTTAAAGTTCCTAAACCACTTTACCACAAAGAAGCCATATATAGTCTTACGGTTTTGTAAGGTAGTAGCATCTTTAAGTGGCTCAGTCGTGGCGAATCTGGATTAATTGAATATACACCGCAAGAGGTTGGTCAGAAAATTACGATATAGAATATGACTATGCAGTAATAAAAGTACAACCTATAGGTGATTTTCATGTAGGCGAGGTCACTGGGACACTTAGCATGACAGACCAACGTAATCTAGATTCTGAAACTCTAAGTATCTATGGATATTCAGGAGATTTAATGAGTGAGGATAATCAGATTTCTCAATGGGTAATGTGTGGTTCAGTTTACAATTGGGATCAAAATATGGTTTATTATAAAATTGATACAAATGGTGGACCTAAAGCTGACGATGAGTTGATAACTTTTGTACTCACAATAGCACCTTAGTATCAACTCTATAGATAAAGAAAAGAACCTCATATCAAATAGGTTCTTAATTACACATCATAAATCTTTATGTATAAAACAATATTTTGGAGGTTATGAAGTTTGTTAAGAAAAAGCATGTCTCTTAGTTATTTGATCATATTATTCATTTTTATTGTAGGTTGTACTAACAATGGAAATCAACAAAAAGACCTAAATCAAGATGTCTCGCCAAAAAGATCCACCTAGGAATGGAGGAAAAGAAGGTTATGTAATACAAAAATACGAAACTACTTTTTTATTTGCACCTACTTGGGAAGAGGAATTGTTGGAAAAATATGAAGAGAGTAAATTGGGAATAAGCTATCCAAATGCAATATCTGTTAATTTATCAGATGTAGATATTAATTTAGATGAGATAGAAGTAGGCCAACCAATACGAGTATGATTTGATAGAATATTGGAAAGTTCCCCCCCCTAGTGGACATGCTGTTAAGGTTGAAATTATGGAAAAATAAGTACCCCATCCAACTAAGGACGGGGCTTATTTTTTGCTACAATTATTATTGTTCTGTTTCAAGGTAAAAAATACCCCTCATAAAGTGGCGAGAACAGTAGTTCTAATTTAATAAGTGGTATGAGCAATTTCAAAAATGAAAGCCCATAAAGCTACGCCCCCGGCAGGATTCGAACCTGCGACACACGGTTTAGGAAACCGATGCTCTATCCCCTGAGCTACGGGGGCATGATTGCATGAGTAAGAAAACTAGATAACAATGAAATTATCAATAAAATTCTTCCAATTCATGCTTGATATAGAATTGGATTTTCTAATCCAGCACTATCCATTATACAAAATTACAACGACCTTGAAAAGTACTATACGAAATTATACATGGTACTGCTTTAACTTGTATGATAAAATATAATACATCTGTTTTAGGTAGTTATGGATTGGAGGATGAAGCTATGGCAGGAGTTCCTTTTATTGCAATTGAAGGACCAATTGGTATTGGAAAGACATCGCTTGCCAAAAAAATTTCCTCACATTTTGATTTTCACTTATTAAAGGAAATTGTGGAGGAAAATCCATTTCTCGGAAAATTTTATGATGATATTGAGGAATGGAGTTTTCAAACAGAAATGTTCTTTTTATGCAATCGATTTAAACAATTAGAGGACATTGATACAAAATTTTTAAGCAAAAATAAATCAGTAGTAGCTGATTATCATATATCGAAAAACATGATATTTGCAAGACGGACACTCCCAATTGATAAATTTGAGAAGTACGAACAGATTTATCATATTTTAACAAAAGATATGCCCGTTCCAAATATGATGATTTATTTGCATGCAAGCTTGGATACCATTTTGCAAAGAATTCATCAACGCGGAAGAGAGATAGAACAAAACATTAAGCCATCTTATCTTGCACAGCTGTCTCAGGATTATGAGGATTACATGAATGAATTCGAGCTCATGCATCCAACTATTCCCGTTATCCGTATTAATGGAGACGAGATGGATTTTGTCCGCTATCAAAATGATCTAGACAGTATCATTAATCAGGTCAATGTACAGCTTAAAAAAGTCGCTGAAGAGGCGAGAAAAGGTTAAAGGGGAACACAATCATGCATTTAAGAGAAAAATATCTTATTCCAAATGACAGTATTATTACCATTGCTGGTACTGTCGGGGTAGGGAAGTCAACAATGACAAACGCATTAGCAAAAGCACTTAAATTTAAAACATCGCTGGAGAAAGTAGATACAAACCCTTATCTTGAGAAGTTCTATGCTGATTTTGAACGCTGGAGCTTTCATTTACAAATTTACTTCTTAGCAGAACGCTTTAAAGAACAAAAAAAGATCTTTGAATACGGTGGTGGATTCATCCAGGATCGTTCCATATATGAGGATACAGGAATTTTCGCAAAAATGCATTATGATAATGGAACGATGTCAAAAACGGATTATGAAACATATACAAACCTATTTGAAGCAATGGTCATGACACCATACTTCCCGCATCCTGACTTACTCATTTATTTGGAGGGATCCTTTGATGAAGTGCTAGCACGTATTCAAGAACGTGGGCGTGAAATGGAGAAAAGTACACCAATTTCCTATTGGGAGGAAATGTACAAGCGTTATGAAGAATGGATTAATAACTTCAATGCATGTCCAATCCTAAGGATTAATATATCTGATTATGATTTGATGAAGCAGGAAAATTCTATTGAACCTATTCTAGAGAAGATTGGACATTTTATTCAGCAATCTAGAAGATGGAAATCGAGAGAGTTAATGAAATAGGAATTAAAAAGAGTTGGTACAAAACATAACTTCTTTTTCTCAAACTACGAATAATCATGTTATTAATAGGAGTATCATCGCCGCACCGTGAAAATATACGCTCTTTCTGCGGGCACGGCCTCAGCTAACTTGGTAAAGAAAAACACGTTACCACGTGGATCTTCGGACTCGTGCTGTTCCCGCCGGAGTCTCGCTGATTTCAGGTGCTAAACGAATGATTCTGATCAAAGAACGAACGATAATTAATTTCTTTTAACTAATTATCGTTCGTTGTTATTTATTTTTATCTTCTAAACATAATTTGAAGTTTCTATCTATATAAACTTCCTGATCAAGCTTACCCTTACCACAATGGTTCCTCTTCTTTGCTTAAGCCAATCATAAACGGTGTTGTCGTCACGATACTAATCAATAAAAGCAGTCCAATTAAAATCACATAAGGTATAGAAGATTTTAATAGATATTACCTATTAAAATCAAGGGTAATAAGATTAGAGATGTCATACTACTTTTCTTTCTGCTGTTCGCTGATAGGTAATTCGCTTCTTCACAATACGGGCACTTCATTTTCATTCGAAAGGAACGCTTTAATGTATCCATATAGTTCCAGTTCTTATCGCAATGAGCACAACTCGGCATTGCTGTACCTCCTTATTATTCCTTCCCTAACGCTATGGATCGATCCCGTGCTGCTTGCACACACTCGATGATTATTTGTTGAAATCCATTCTTCTTTAAAGATTCTAGACCCGCTTGCGTTGTTCCTGCTGGGCTCGTAATTTTTTTTCGTAATACATCAGCTGTATCTTCAGATTGGCTAAGCATTTCACCAGCCCCAAGAATTGTTTGGGCAATTAAAGCCTTTGCCGTATCCTTATGCAACCCAGAATCAACGGCTGCTTTTTCCATTGCTTCTACCAAATAATAAATATACGCCGGGCCGCTTCCAGAAATTGCTGTTACCATATGCATATCTTCCTCATCAACTACTACCGTTGTTCCAATCGTATTAAATAGCGTAACTGCTTCCTGAACATGATCCTTACTTACACCTTTTCCAGCAGAGATAGCAGTTGCAGATTCACCAATAGATGCTGAAGTGTTTGGCATTGCTCGAATAACTGGTACGTTTATACCGATAAATTGTTTTATAGCTGTAGTAGAAATACCTGCTGTTACAGATATAATTAATTGATTCGCTGTAATATAGTCCTTGATAGAATCGATGGCTTGCTCTATATCGTATGGTTTGGTAGCCAAAATAATTATGTCTGTATCTGTTGTTATCTTTTCTTTATCCATTACGCTATTAATTTGATACCTTTTCTCTAGTCGAGAAATTCGCTCCTGATTACTTCGATTGGTTACTGAAATATGATTATTATCTACGATCTCTGCCCGAACCATTCCTGATATAATTGCTTCAGCCATTGATCCTGCTCCGATGAATGCGATTTTTTTATCCATTTCCAATTACCTCCTAGATTAAATTCAATACGTTCCGTTAGATACTTACTACTTATTTGTTTTTCCAAAAAGAAAAGCTCCTTTCATCCTTCAAATAAGGACGAAAAGAGCATTTCCGCGGTACCACCTAAATTGACATAGCTAACCTATGCCCAGCTTTTATTGTTAACACAGTCTTCATCTGCGGTCAGTTTTTATTCTAACGGCTCCTGGATAGGTTCATACAAGTCGTTTACGTCTGGGATCTTTCAGCCGATGGATCCCTTTCTCTTTCGTACGCCCGCTGCATTACTGGTCCAATCACTGCCTTTTTAAAATATTATTTGGTTAGATATGTACTATATGCTGAAATGCTTCAAATGTCAAGAAAACGTGTAATTTAGGTTAAATTAAGCTAAACTAAAAATAATCATCAAGGAAAGAAGGGCTAACATGGCTAATTCAATAAATCAAATTCAGCAGCTTAAACAAATTCGCGATCAAATGACACGTTTTATGATGACCTATAAATTTGGTCTTGATGAAATTAACACAAAGCTTCAGATCCTTCAGGAGGAATTTCAGCATTTCCATGACTATAATCCGATTGAGCATATTAAATCAAGGATAAAATCTCCAGAAAGTATTCTAAAAAAAATGTACCGAAAAAATCTAGATATTTCACTTGAATCCATTAGAGAAAATATCCATGACATTGTAGGTATTCGTATTGTTTGTTCGTTTATTTCTGATATTTATCGCGTTAGCGAAATGATTCAGCAGCAAAAGGACATAACCGTGATTTCCTGTAAAGATTATATAAAACACCCTAAATCCACCGGTTATCAAAGTCTCCACCTTATTCTTTCGATACCTGTGTTTATGTCAGATCGTGAAGAACATGTATATGTAGAAATTCAAATTCGTACCGTTGCTATGGATTTTTGGGCAAGTCTTGAGCATAAGATTTACTATAAGTATAATAAAGTAATTCCTGATCATTTATCAAAAGAATTAACAGATGCTGCGAAAGTAGCATCAGACCTCGATTTACGAATGGAACAATTACATAATGAAGTGAACCATATAAAAGCACAGGAAGGTGAAGACAACGATTTACAATTATTAAAAATAGCTAATGAAAGCTTTGCACTTCCTCGTAAACTTCTCGAATCATTTATAAAAGAAACGAAATAAGCAAACTTCAACAATTCCGTTTCCATATACAGCGAAAAAAACCGCTACATGGTAACGGTTTTTTTATCTCCAAAATTTTATGCGCTATTTTATAAATGGAGGAGGTAGAGGGATTCGAACCCCCGCGGGCTGTTACACCCCTGTCGGTTTTCAAGACCGATCCCTTCAGCCAGACTTGGGTATACCTCCGTGACAACAAAATATAATATACCATGCATAAATAAGCTTGTCAATGACAATAATCCATTTCGGAAATTTCCGTCATTTATAGATGTGTATATTTGAATTCACTTCATACATGCTTATCACTAAAAACCTCTATAAACAAAGTGAAAGTTCAATTCAATAGAGAAATTACTGTATGCGGATAACCGAACACTCTGGATCCAAAAAGGCTAGTTGAATCGTTAAAAATTATGGAGGAAATGAGAATGTTATCTTCATTCCCCCATATTCCCATTATCCCTATTATGCTTGAGTTCTTTCAACATATTCTTCATAAATACGTGCATAGACTGCTTTATCGGTAATAAGCTTTAAAGCAGTAAATGCGGATGCCTTGGCTGCAACAATGAGAGCCTCATCAGCCTGCTTTGATTTAGCAGCTTCACGAAAGGCTACGGTATGACCAACTAAGTCACTAGAACCAATTTTAATATGCGGATGGATTGTTGGAACAACCTGACTAATATTTCCTGTATCTGTTGATCCCAACGTTTTTCTTTCTTCTGTGTTAACTGTCTCCCCTAATTCTTCGACGACTTCTTTAAAAACGTCATCAAAACTACGATTTATAATAAAATTATCGACCTCATTTTGAAATGGGGTAACCTTCAGCTGTGAACCAGTTGCTAAAGCCACTCCTTCAGCAATCGACTTAACCCGATCAGTTACTTCATTTAATGTATTTCTCGATGCTGCTCGGATGAAAAATCGTGCCTTTGCATATTCAGGAACCACATTAGGAGCATGACCACCATCTGTAATAATTCCATGAATACGTACATCACTTGGTACATGCTGACGTAAAGCATTTATCCCGTTAAACAATTGGATCACACCATCCAATGCATTTATTCCTTCTTCTGGATGCGCTGATGCATGAGCTGGCTTCCCAAGAAATTCGAAATCTAATGGATCTACAGCTAAGCTTGGTGACGTTAGACTAGTTTCGGCACCTGGATGTACGATAATTGCAGCATCAAGCTGGTCAACAAGCCCTGCCTTTACAAAACTTCCTTTCGCACTGCCATTAGGTCCACCTTCCTCAGCTGGTGTTCCTAATACAACTAAATTCCCACCAATTTCATCAATTACTTTACTTAGACCAATTGCAGCAGCAATACTGGTGGCGCCTATCACATTATGGCCACATGCATGCCCAATTCCAGGCAACGCATCATATTCCGCTAAAAATCCAATGGTCCGTCCTTTAACTCTACCATGTTTCTTTGCGATAAACGCTGTTTGGTGCCCGGCTATATCTTTTTCAACGTCAAAGCCTTCCTCAACTAAAATATCTGTTAATGTTTTAGCTGCAAAGAATTCCTGATTTCCGATTTCTGGGTTCTCATGTATGGTATGACTAATCCCTATATATCTTTCTTTATTCGCATCAATATAAGTTGCAATTCGCTTTTTAAGTTCCACAATATTACCTGTAACGATAGTCATCTTCTTCACCTCTCTATATTATTATTTGTCTAATGTCCTATTTCATTTAACGGTACGAACGTTGGAATTGAATTTCCGTCTCTTTCTTTTTCTATAAAATTCGCAACATCCTCGGTTTGATAAATATCTGCTAATTTCTTCAACACTTCATCATCTTGATCCTCTTTTTGGACAGCGATGATATTTATATATGGCGTTGCTGTTTCATCTTCATGGTAAATGGAATCATCTAACGGGCTAAAACCTGCATCAACTGCAATCCCATTATTAATAATAGAAGCATCGACATCAGGTAAAACACGCGGTGTTTGACCAGCCACTAGCAATTCAAATTGAAGATTCTTTGGATTCTCAACAATCTTATCTAATGAACCATTGCCATCAAATCCTTCTTCTAACGTTATCAACCCTGCGTCCTGTAACAACAATAGACCTCTCCCCATATTTGTTGCCTCTTTTGCTAAGGCAATGGTTCCACCTTCTGGAATATCTTCTGGACGATCATGCTTTTCAGAATATAAGCCCATTGGAGCAATAACTGTTGTTGCAATTGGGGTTAAATCTAAATGATGTTCTTCAATAAAAGCATCAAAATAAGATACCGTCTGAAAAGCATTTGCATCGATTTCCCCCTCAGCTAATGCTAAGTTGGGCTGAACATAGTCAGAAAAACGAACGATTTCGACATCTATCCCTTCTTTTTTTGCTTTTTCTGCCACGTAATCCCAAATGGCTGTATCTGATCCACTAATCCCGACTTTCACTGTTGTAGCTGCATCACTACTCGAACATGCTGTGATAATGCTTGTCAATATAATCAATAAAAAACGGATGGTTATTCTTTTCATGCTGTTCTCTCCTTATTTTTAAATACGTTACTTAACGATAAATGCTTTAAAAAATAGCTAGAAAAAAGCGTTCAAATTAATAGTCATTACCGACGTCTAATTTTTTTAGAAATGAAATTGCCTGTAGATTGTAAGCCTTGAACCATAATAACGAGAATCCCTACGGTGATAATCATAACCAATGTATCAAAGCGTTGATATCCGTAAGTAATAGCTAAGTCGCCAAGGCCTCCACCCCCTACTGCACCTGCCATGGCAGATGCACCTACGAGTCCAATGGTGGCAATCGTAATACCCAATAACAAGGAGCTAAGCGCTTCTGGAATAAGGAAGCGCATAATTATCTGTTTGGGTGTTGCACCCATAGCCTGTGCTGCCTCCATCACACCTGGATCAACCTCTAGTAGTGAATTTTCTATTAATCGAGCAATATATGGGCCAGCATATAAAATCATTGGAACAATAGCTGCCGCAGTTCCAATTGAAGTTCCAACTACCAAACGAGTAAATGGTATGACAGCAACCATTAAGATAATAAACGGAATAGATCGGAACACATTTATAATGGCATTTAATACGGTAAAAACTGCTTTATTTTCCCATAAATGACCTTTTCTTGTGACAACAAGTAAAATCCCTAAGATTAGACCAATTACAAACGAAAAAAGCAAGGAAACGCCAACCATTACAATAGTCTCCCATAATGCTTCCACAATTTGTTGACCATTAACTAACATCTGCTAGCACCTCCTTTACCGTTACCTTCTGTTGGTGAATATGCATGATAGCACGATTTATTTCATTTTCATCACCATCTAGTTTGACGATTAAATTGCCAAATGGTGTTCCCTGTAGCTCCGTAATACTGCCAAATAACACATTTACATCAACCGCATATTGCTTAGCAATTTCTGATAATAGCGGTCGTCCCGTCGATTCCCCAAGGAATACAATTCGATAAATTTTCTGACGTTGATCCCGCACTTTTAACAGCTCATATACGGATCTAGGAATATCATCATGCATCACAGACCGTACAAATTTATGTGCAATCTCTGTCTTTGGCTGTGCAAACACTTCGAATACGGAACCTGCTTCTACTACTTTCCCCTCATCCAATACCGCTACCTTATCGCAAATCTCGCGAATAACCCCCATTTCATGCGTAATAATCAAAATGGTTAGGTTATATTCTTCATTTATCTTCTTTAGCAGCTGTAAAATTGATTTCGTAGTTTCTGGATCTAGTGCTGAAGTTGCTTCGTCACATAATAATACCTTTGGCTTCGTAGCAAGGGCACGAGCAATTCCTACACGCTGCTTTTGTCCACCAGATAGTTGATCTGGATAATTATCTGCTTTATCTTTTAATCCAACAAACTCTAGTAGTTCTATAACCCGACGCTTCACTTCATCTTTTGGTACATTAGCAAGTAATAACGGCATCGCTACATTTGCGAATACTGTTTTAGCATTTAATAAATTAAAATGCTGAAAAATCATCCCGATGCTTCGTTTAGCTTCACGTAGATCCTTTGGAGAAAGGCTTAGCAAATCTTGATTATTAACCGTTACTTTTCCCGAAGAGGGACGTTCTAATAGGTTCACACAACGAATAAGGGAACTTTTCCCAGCACCACTAAAACCGATAACACCAAAGATTTCACCTTTTTCAATGTGCAAATTCACATCGTCTAATGCCTTTATTTGTTGTTGCTTTCCATTATAAATTTTACTTACACGTTCAAATGTAATCATGATGTATCACTCCTTTATGTCTGTACTAAAAATGCCTCTTCAGTTAAGAAGAGGCATCCATATACTATCCTCTTCTTATCTTTCAAGCTCTTAGCTTGCTGGATTTGGCACAGTACTTCATAGAGTCTGTTGCCGAGGTTTCAAAGGGCCAGTCCCTCCACCTCTCTGGATAAGAAGTTACGCTATAAAATTTTGTCCCGAATAAAAAAATCCCTCCTTGTTTGTAAGAAGAGATTTCCATATCTATTGGCGCTCTCTTCTTATTTTCCAAGCACAAATGACTTGTTGGATTTGGCACAGTACTTTGTAAAGTCCGCTGCCGAGGCTTCAAAGGGCCAATTCCCTCCACCTCTCTGAATAAGAAGTTTATATTTTGTAATTGATATATACAATACTACGCTTGCGACATCCTGTCAATTACTATTTGAAAATTTTTTATAAACCTGTCATTTATTTTTCTAACCGTTTATTGCTTTCCTAAAAAAATTCTGTATAATTAGTCATAGTGATAATGATTCTCATTATCATCAATGGCGAAGGAGGTAATTATAATATGCAACATTTAGATATTACAGATGTAACTATTGTTGGTGGTGGACCAGCAGGTTTATATGCATCTTTTTATAGTGGCATGAGGGATTTATCAACTCGTATTATAGAATATCAACCAAAGCTTGGTGGTAAGGTACACGTATATCCAGAGAAAATGATTTGGGATGTAGGTGGATTAACTCCTGTAACTGGAGCTACCTTAATTGATCAAATGGCAGAGCAAGCATTGACATTCGATCCTGAAGTCATTCTCAACGAAAAAGTTACAAAAATAGAGAAAAATGAAGATAACCTATTTGTATTAACTTCCCATTCTGGTAATCAATATTTAAGTAAAACAGTAATTCTTGCAGTTGGTGGCGGTATATTAAATCCAATTAAAATTGATATTGAAGGTGCAGATCGATTTGAGGTAACAAATCTGCATTATACCGTACAAAGTCTTGAGCATTTCAAAAATAAAAACATTATCATATCTGGTGGGGGAAACTCAGCCATTGATTGGGCTAACGAATTAGAACCAATAGCTAAGCAGCTACATATGGTGCATCGTAAAAATGAATTTACAGGACATGAAGCACATATTTCGCAAATCATGAATTCTACAGCTAACATCCATTTTAATTCAACCATTGAGAAGTTGCATGCTAATGCACAAGGCGATCAAATCGAAGCCGTGGAAATACGAAACCACGAGACAAATCAAGAAGAAGAAGTGAAAACAGATGCGCTTATCATTAGCTATGGCTATGAACGAGAATTAACGTTTATTAAAGAAAGCCCTTTAAATATTGAAATAGAAAGGGATTTCTTTGTAAAAGGAACCTCGAAATCAGCTACTTCCATTGAAGGTCTTTATGCAGCTGGTGATATCCTATCGTTTGATGGGAAGGTACACTTAATTGCTGGAGCATTTGTAGATGCAGCGAATGCCGTTAATCAAGCAAAACTATTATTAGAACCTGATGCAACAGCAAAAGCAAGGGTATCTTCACATAACGATAAATTTAATTCAAGAAATAAAGCGCTATTAAGGCATCTATATCAAAAATCATAAGCTAAGGAGATTGAAAATGATTAAAAAATTGCGCTTACCAGTTTTTCTAGTTATTCTTGCTGTCTTCTTATCAGCATGTGGTGGTAATAATAGCTCAGAAGAAGAATCAGAAAATCAAGATAGCAATGAAGATAATAATAAACAAGAAGAAATGCGTAGTTTTGAAACCGCTAAAGGGAATGTCGATATACCAGTTAAACCAAAACGAATTGTCACCGACTACTACGGGGGCGAACTACTGTCCGTAGGTGCAAACGTAGTAGGTGCTGAACCAACAGCATTTGATAATCCATTTATATCAGATTTATTAAAGGATGCAACAGATGTTGGCTATCCACTCAATGAAGAAAAAGTATTATCGCTAAAACCGGATCTAATCGTCGTTATGTATGATGATAATTACGAGGCATTATCTAAGATCGCTCCAACCATTCATATCCCATACGGTACTACATCCGATGTAGAAGAAACCGTTAAGCTATTCGGTGACATCACAGGTAAGCCGGATCAAGCAGAAGCATTCCTCACTGACTTTCATAAAAAAGGAGAGGAAGGTCGTAAAAAATTAGAGGGTGTTATCGAGCCGGATGAAACATTTGGCATTTATGAGCTTACAAACAAAGGGGAATTGTGGACCTTTGGTGATAATTCGGGTAGAGGTGGACAAGCCTTGTATAATGCGCTCAAATTAAAGATGCCAGAGAAGAACAGTGAAGGAGAAAGTACGAAACAGCTTTCTCTAGAGGTACTCCCTGACTATGCAGCTGATTATATGTTCTTAACCACGTATGACCCTGAAAATGAAGGGACAGCTTTACAAGACTTGAAAGATTCTGCTATTTGGAAAAATTTACAAGCTCATAAACAAGATCAAATCTTCTATAATGACTTTGATATTTTTTATCGTTACGACCCAATTGCAGTAAAGGAACAAATTGATTTATTCGTTGAGATGATTATCGAACGTAAAGAAAATCAGTAATCAAGTAAAACAAACTACTTGTTGGTCACTTACCAGCAAGTAGTTTGTTTAATATAAAGATGGACTACTCCAAGATTTCTAGTATTTCTCTGTTTTCCATGTGAAAAACGTTTTTACTTTCCTCATGGCTTTGGATAAATGCTTAGCTCAAAGAAACCGACGATAACAATACAAAATGCGGTAAATACATAAATACTGAATGCTAACAAGGTAAAGGTTTTTTTAAAATTCATTCTTGTTAAACTAATTAAACCAAAAAGTGTACCAAGAAAGGGTAGTACACCAAAGAAGATATTCGTAAGTCCCGCAACTTCACCGAAGGTTAGTAAAAAAATATTTAAATAGGCTAATGTAAGCAATGCACATATAAAAGACGCGATACCAAATTTTGTTTCTCTTAATTTTAGTCGTTTCTTTTTTTCTTTTCTATGAAATAAACTTACCAATTCCATAATCGCACCTCCCCTATATGAATCGCTCGAATTGCTTCATTTTCTTGTAGTTTTAATATCTCTTTTGTAGGTCCTGTAAGTACCCCGGCATAAACATGAATCCCATGGTTCATTAAATAACTAATCCGATCATTCAGCTCTAATGATTTTGCATGGGAAATGGCTACCGCTTGCTCTTCATATTTTTCTAGTAAATGAAGACTATCTAAGAATTGTGCTTCATTTGATTTTGAATTATTGTACGGTGACCAAGCATCAGGATCTGTTTGGGCAGGATAACCGATTGGCGCCAGATATCTTCCTTCTAGATCTTTACCTGTGGATTCTAAACCAGTATCTATAGCATACCATCGCCATTCCACATCCATTCCATCTACGATGTCTGGCATTTCATCTGGGTTTGTAAGTTTATTTAGTGAGACATATATTTCAGAAACAGTTCCTTCTGGCAGTTTTTCAAGTGTATCCCAAGCTGTATTATCTCGATTCGTAATCGTTGCTTTAGGGTGATATAGTTTTTTTGTATCAAAATATGGGATTCGCTCTTTCGGAGATTCTGTAATATAGTTTCGTACTGGCATTTTTGCATCATCGAATAGATATTTGACCTGCCACTCCCCTTGCTTTATATCCTTTTTGCCAATTCGTTTGAAAAGATCCATCTGAACTTGAAAATGAAATAAATTAATCTGCTCCTCTATCTCCATTTCTTCAAGACTAACATTTGGCTCCGTGACGTAAACTGTATTAATTGCAACATCTATAAGTTCTTCAGCCTTATTATTCACGCCATAGTACAGATAACTAGCTATCACCATAATAGGGTATATGAGTAATAGGATCATAACAACATAGGCTACTAAGGAAAATTTAGCATGCCGAATACTACTGTTTAGAATTTGCTGGACTTTTTCCGGAGGTATATCTTCACGATCATTCTCCTGATCAACAGATGGTATCTCTTTCCCTAGTATTTCCTGATAATCATCAAGCCTATCTAATTCCTCCTCTACTTCCAGAGCTTCCTCCTCTGACAGCTCACCATTATAATATTTTTTTAGCTTTTCTTTCCATTCTGTGCTCATGCTTCACTCCCCTTTTTTATAAAGCTGTCTAAGTCGTCCTCTTCCACGGAAAATATGGGATTTCAAGGTGTTCTCCTTTACTGATAGAATAGTAGCTGCTTCTTTATAGGAATATCCTTGAATATCACATAGAAGAATAGCATCCCGCTGTAAGGGCTTCAATTGATCAAGCTTTCGGTACAATTCTCTAATATGTAAGTGTTTTAAAAAATCTAGTTCTGTTGATTGATCGTGAGCTATTTTCGAAAAAAATTCTGGTTCCTGATAAACAATTCTTTTACTGTGCCTCATATAATCAATGAAAAGATGGTAGGCTATTTTAAACAGCCATGCTTTAAAGGACTTTGGCGGTGATCTATCTAATGCTATGTATGCTTTCATAAATGTATCGTGAGTCAAATCCTCTGCTAATTCCTTATCCTTACATAGGGAGAATAAATATCGATAAACATCTAAAATATAAAGCTTATATAAGTCTTGTATATCCAATATTCCTCCCCCTTCCTCCCTAAATAACGAATTCGCCTCATAAAAAGTTGCAGCTCTTTAGAATTTGATGCACTTTTTTAATAATTCGAAAGTAGCAGATACAATAACAAAAGCGGAAACGCCTGATTAGAAACGTAGCGACTGGAGCGATTCAACGGAGATAAAGGAATCACGGTGAGCTTGTGAGCCAATGATGACTTAATCGTAGGGCGATTCGTGAAGTAGCCTAGTTACTGGACGCTGGAGCTGGATGCAGCCCAACACGCCTATATTTATCCATAGGGGAAATTTTATAATTTCCTAGAAAAAAACGGAGCAAAATTCGCTCAGTCCTTATCACTACATGCTCAGATTTACGCTCCCTCTAGTAGCTATTATGGAATAATAGCTACTTCTTACTTGACCACCACTCCGGCTGCCCACTTCCCTTTCCATGGGGTTTGTCCTTCAGCTAACTTTTTTAGCAAAACCCGCTCAAAAAAGTGGATCTTCAGGTCAAACATTTCCCACAGGAGTTGAAGTGGCCGGCCTTCGCTATTATCAGGCTCTACAACGCTAGCATGAAGTAACACAGCTGCTTTTATACTCACGGATAGCGATTTTCACTTTACCCATTGTAAAAAAAGTCAACCTATTACTTATGACAAGAATTGTTGCACCTTCTCATAGCGGAGACGAATTACGTAGACTCCTGCGGGAATAGCGCGAGCCAAAAATCCACTTTGCAACGTGTTCTTCTTTGCAAAGTTAGTTGAGGTCGCGCCCACGGAAAGCGAAGTAATTAGTCGGAGCATTGCCAATATACATCAAACATTTCAAAATAACTACTTCGCTTAACGCAGTCATTGTACTGATTTTATACTTTCTTAACTTTTAAAAAAGATGCTGAGACAAAAGAAGGAAGAAACAATAAAAAACTCCCCTTCATGTAGATACAGATTTTTATTTTTTAATCTGTCTACCTTAAGGGGAGCATATCACAATCCTATTTATTCTGATTTTAATTTATCAACAATGAAATCTAATTGATGACTTAATGCAATTGGATCGGAAAAATACATATTTTGGACTTTATAATCATAAACATTCCCGTTTTTAACTGCAGGTAAGTTTTCCCACATTGTTAACGAGGTAACATCTGACTTCCGTTCTTCTGTATCTCCATTTTCTGATTCTCTTACACCAATGAATATATGATCGGCTTCTTCTAGAAATTCGGGCACAGCTTCTAATGAAATACTTGCCCAACCTTCATCTTTTGCTTCTTCAGCAGCCTTTTCCGGAGCACTCAAACCAAGTTGATTGTAAATGATTTCTCCGCCTCTTCCGTAAGACTCACCAAACAAGTATATTTCTTTTTCAGCAAGTTCAATAATAACGACTTTTTCATCGTTCTCAATGACATCTGCTATTTCTTTTTTCTTTTCTTCTACTTTCTCATCGAAGGTAGCAAAATAGTCCTTTACTGCTTCCTCTTTATTTAATATTTTTCCGAATTCGGTAAGCATTTCTCGATAATTATAAGTACCAAAAGGAATTAACACAGTAGGAGCGACTTTTGCAAGCTGTTCATATTTATCTTCTGAATACGTAATAATTAAGTCCGGTTTAAGTGCAATTACCTCTTCTATGCTAATTGACGTTTTATCTCCTACATTTTTCGTATCAGATAATTGATCTTTAAAATATGGGGAATCAAATATCCAGCCAGTAGTTGCAATTGGTGTTACTCCTAGAGCTAATGCATAACCAACATAATCCTGATCAGCGACTAAAACTCGTTCTGGATTTGCCGGAATTTCTACCTCTCCATTTGGACTTTCATATACACGTGTTTGCTCAGCTTGTTCCTCTGATTGTTTTGTATCATCCGCTTTACTGTTCTCTGCTTTTTCTTCTTTATCACTATCTCCACAAGCTGCTAGCAGAAAAATTATTAATAAACAGAAACTGAATGGAAGTATCCGTGAAAATTTCATCTATAATCCTCTTTTCTTTTTCATTTTTTATTAACCTTACGATTTACTCAACAAATATAGAAAATATGGTGCTCCAATAATTGCAACTACAATTCCGGCGGGTATTTCAGATGGCTGTAAAATTGCTTTTCCAATAGTATCTGCAGCAAGTAATAGTAGAGCCCCTGCAACAGCAGATAACGGTAATAGAAAACGGTGATTTGGTCCAATTAATTTTCTTGCTAGATGTGGGCCTATTAAGCCGACAAAGGCGATGCCTCCACTAACAGATATACAAGCAGAAGCTAATCCAACCGAAGCAGCGACTACCTTTAATCGCTCTTTCTCCACGGAAACCCCTAGCCCTGTAGCCACTTCATCACCAAAAGTTAAGACATCAAGCGTTCGTGCTTTCAAAAAGATATATGGTAATAGAATAATCATCCATGGTAATAGCGTAAATACGAAGCGCCATTCAGCCCCCCAAATCCTTCCTGCCATCCAAACTGCTAACACATCATACTTTTGTTCTGGAAGTTGTAAGGAGACAACTAATAGAATTGCATTTAATCCAGCTGCTACCGCAATTCCATTTAACACCAGACGATTAGGTAACAAGCCATTATGCCTATCGTAAGCTAGCATGTAAATAATAATCGCCGTACTAATGCCACCAATTAAGGATAGAAACGGCAGTAGACCAACGGGTATACTTTCGCCAACTGGGTAGTATGCTAATGCTAAAACTACCATTAGTCCTGCACCTGTAGTTATCCCTAATATTCCCGGCTCTGCTAAAGGATTACGTGCTACTCCTTGCAAAATACAGCCGGAAACTGCTAGCCCCGCACCAACTAACATAGAGATGATAATTCGTGGAAGTCTAAATTCAAATAAAATCAATTCTTGCTGGGCGGTCCCATTTCCAATGATTGTTTGTAGCAATTCAGAAGGGGCTAAACGGATCGCGCCAATATTAACACTAATAACAAAAGTAAGCACAATTAAAACAATAAATATAAGTAATATAAGAATCCGTTTTCTTGTTCGTTCATCTTCGGACCGTATTCCTATAGAGCGCATCACAGATTCCTCCTTTCTTTTCTAGCAACATAAAGGAAGAATGGAACACCAATTAAAGCAAATAACGCACCAATTGGCGTTTCTTGTGGTGCATTAATCATACGCGCACCTATATCTGCTATACAAGTAAGAAAGCCGCCTATCACAGCTGAGCATGGAATAATAAGCCGATAATCAACTCCAACAAAAAAGCGGGCAATATGCGGAACAATTAAGCCAACAAAACCTATTGGACCAGCAACTGCGACAGCAACTCCAGCTATTAACAACACGATAATAAAGCCTGCTGCACGTACAAGCTTCGTCCGCTGTCCTAATCCTTTGGCTACATCATCACCAAGACTTAGGATCGTAATTGATTTCGATAACAGCATAGCTGCAATCAGCGCGCCGAGAACCCATGGAAACATTAATTTTAACTGTGTCCATTTCACACCTGCTATACCGCCAGCAAACCAAAAAGCCAAATCCTGACTTAAACTGAAATAAATGCCTATACCTTCACTTAAAGCTGTAAAAAATGCTGTTACAGCAGCTCCAGCTAACACTATTTTTACAGGTGTTACTACTCCTTTTCCCATCGAACTAATACCAAATACAAGAACGACGCTTACACCTGCACCTATAAATGAAAAGAGAATTAATCCATTGTAAGACATCCCAGGAAAGAGCGCAAAGCAAATGGCGACCATAAAGACCGCTCCTGCATTGATCCCTAATATTCCTGGATCAGCTAATGGATTCCTTGTCATCCCTTGCATCATCGCTCCAGCTACAGCAAAAGATGCACCAACTAAAACTCCAGCTAAGGTTCTAGGAAGTCTTAGTTCCTGAATAATGGAGTGTGAAGTACTGGTTGGATCATAATGAAATATCGCTTCCCATACAGTGGAAAATGTAATATCAGCTGCACCTATAGAAATAGAAAGTGTCAGAGCAAATATAGTTGCGATAATACCACCAATTAAAATAATCATTGCTGGCAGTGGTCTAGATTTAATAGATTTCGTTGTTGTATGTAGATCGGATGTCCGAGACTCTGCAGCCATATTTCTTCCCACTTCCTTATCAAAAAGAACTATCTAACCTAATGAAATTGATAATCATTATCATTTATATAGTAGCAATCCTTGATCACTTTGTCTACATCATTTTAGAGGTTTAAAAGAATTTTTTCTAGATGATTGTTTGAAGTCACCAGTTTTTCGTTAATGTTCCTTTGAAGTTCACTGATGCTCACAGATTAATCCTCATCCAGCGACAACTAAAATAGAAGCGTGCCGATTTATATAATTCCGGCACGCTTTTAGAATAAACTATTTAATTACTTCTTTTCCGCCCATATAAGGTTTTAATACTTTAGGGATCTCAACAGTACCATCTGCTTGCTGATAATTTTCGAGGATTGCTGCAACAGTACGACCAATCGCTAGACCAGAACCATTGAGCGTATGCACGAATTCCGGTTTAGCTTTTACATCTCTACGGAATCGTATCCCCGCTCGCCTAGCTTGGAAATCCTCAAAATTAGAACAAGAAGAAATTTCACGATACGTGTTTTGACTAGGGATCCAAACCTCAATATCATATTTTTTTGCTGCTGTAAAACCTAGATCACCAGTACACATGCTCATAACACGATATGGTAGCTCTAATAACTGTAATACTTTTTCTGCATGTCCAGTCAACATTTCCAATGTTTCATAAGATTCTTCTGGTTTAACAAAATGAACAAGCTCCACTTTATTAAATTGATGCTGGCGAATCAATCCTCTAGTATCTCTACCTGCTGATCCTGCTTCAGAACGGAAGCACCCACTAAATGCGGCATATTTTTTTGGCAAGTCATCACTAGATAAGATTTCATCCCGATGATAATTCGTTACTGGTACTTCCGCGGTTGGTGCCATAAAGTAATCCCAATCAACTAATTTAAATGCATCCTCCTCGAACTTCGGCAGCTGTCCTGTTCCGGTCATACTTGTACGATTTACCATATATGGTGGAATCATTTCCTCATAACCATGTTCATCCGCATGTAGATCCATCATAAAATTCCATAAAGCACGCTCTAAGCGTGCCCCTAAGCCTTTGTAGAATACAAAACGGCTGCCAGTCACTTTCCCTGCACGTTCAAAATCCAATATACCCAAATTTGTTGCGATATCCCAATGTGGTTGAGCTTCATAAGCAAAGTTTGGACGTTCGCCCCATTGACGCACTTCAATGTTATCATCTTCATCTTCACCAACAGGTACACTTTCATGTGGAATGTTTGGAATGGATAGCATAATTTGCCCCAATTGTTCCTCGATTTCTTTTAAATTTTTATCCAGTATAGCAATCTTTTCACCAACCTCGCGCATTTCCTTGATAGCTGGCTCTGCATCTTTCTTTTCTCTTTTTAATACAGATATTTGTTTAGATGCTTCATTTCGCTTTGCCTTCAGCTGTTCTGTTTCAGCTATAAGCTTACGCCGGTTTTCGTCAAGGTCCTCAAAACGATCCAGCTCTGATAAATCTTCGCCACGATGGGTTAATTTTGCTTTCACTTCTTGAAAATTGTTTCGTAAAAATTTCATGTCTAGCATTACAATTGTCCTCCTTAGTTATGTCTAATAAATAAAAATCAAAAAACTCCCGTCCCTAATGAAATAGGGACGAGAGTAAAATTCCCGCGTTGCCACCCTGATTGAAGAGAAATCTCTTCCGGCTTATCGTTTTAACGGTACGTCACCGGGTTTACTTACTATCCAAAGAATTCCATAAACCAATTCAAGGATGGATTCATAGCTATCTAATATCGATTCACACCAACCATCGATTCTCTTTAAGAAGATAAACTACTACTATTTCCTGTCAACATCGTTTTATATAGGTATTATATTACATCATAGCTGATTTTTTATGTATATGCAACTATCATTTTTTTGCAACTGCGCACCCCCATCCCTCGTTTGTTGTCGTCCATAATGCCAAAGATGTATCTGGAAGAACATTTTTTGCTACAGCTACCGTATCCTATCGCCCAACATGTTGAAGTGAATGTAATAGAGCAAGGTGTTGACAACCAAAAAGAGAATAAAAAAAGGCTCAGACATAGTACGCTAATCAAAAAACCGAACGATAATTCGAAGCAATGGTACCGTCCCCTGGAAGTTAAAGTGAAAAATCTAACTTCCGGGATAACCACCTTTAACTAGCATTCGAATTCGTTCGGTCTTATTCTGATTATAAAACTCCTACATGCAAAGAAAAAGCATTTGAGTTATGTCTCATCAGGTTTACTAGTGTTAAGTACTTGCTACAGCTTTCTTAACCATCTGAACAAAATAAGCAATCATCCGATTATCATCTGTTAATTCAGGATGAAAAGCTGTTGCTAGATAGTTACCTTGTCTAACTGTAACAATGTGTTCGTTATACGTAGCAAGTATCTCTACATCGGGTCCTGCTTTAACAACATAGGGCGCGCGAATAAACACAGCATTAAAATCTGCTGCAATACCATGCACCTCTACATCGGCCTCAAAACTCGCAACCTGACGTCCAAATGCATTACGAGCAACTTCCATATCAATTAGTTTTAAATGTGCAGTATCTTGATCCTTTATGGCAGTCGCCATTAAAATCATTCCAGCACACGTGCCAAAGATAGGCTTACCTTGCTTACCAAAATCTTGAATAGCATCAAAAAAGTCATAGCTGTCAATTAATCTTCTAATCGTTGTGCTTTCACCGCCAGGAAGAATTAATCCATCAATCTCAGCTAGCTGTTCTTTTCGTTTTATCTCTATTGCATTAGCACCACAAGCCTTTACAGCCCGAAGATGCTCGCGGACTGCACCTTGTAATGCAAGCACTCCAATTGTTGTCATATGGAATCCTTCCTTCTATTCACTACGATCCTGCATACGATCATGTGCTTCAATGGTGCTCATTTCAATACCTTTCATGGCAACCCCAAGGTCCTTAGAAAGTTCTGCAATCAATTTATAATCTCGGTAATGTGTTGTCGCCTCTACAATGGCCTTAGCAAACTTGGCAGGATTTGCAGATTTGAAGATACCTGAACCAACAAATACACCATCAGCCCCTAACTCCATCATGAGTGCAGCATCACTTGGTGTCGCTATCCCACCAGCTGCAAAATTAACCACAGGTAGACGGCCATCCTCACGAATTTCGATTAGTAATTCGAACGGTGCACCTATCTCCTTGGCATAAGTCATCACTTCATCTCTTGACATCGCAGTAAGCTTCCTAATTTCTGATTGTACCTGACGCATGTGACGAACTGCTTCTACAATATTCCCTGTTCCAGGTTCACCTTTGGTACGTAACATGGAAGCACCCTCGCCAATCCGACGTGCCGCTTCTCCTAGATTACGACAGCCACAAACAAATGGTACGGTATAATCTGATTTATTAATATGATACACATCATCAGCTGGTGTTAAGACTTCACTTTCATCAATATAGTCAACACCCATTGCTTCTAACACTCGTGCTTCTGTGATATGTCCAATGCGTGCCTTTGCCATTACAGGAATCGAGACAGCATTTAGCACTTCTTCTGTTATAGTAGGGTCCGCCATACGAGCGACACCACCAGCTGCTCGTATATCAGATGGAACACGTTCAAGAGCCATTACCGCAACTGCTCCTGCTTCCTCAGCAATCTTCGCCTGTTCAGCATTGACAACGTCCATAATAACGCCACCCTTTTGCATTTCTGCCATACCACGTTTTACACGTTCTGTACCTGTATGAGACATATAAACTCCCCCTTGTTATAAAATAACTATATCAGATGATCAAGAAAAATTGATTAGAATAAGCCTTTCACCCAATCAACTACTGTCGTAAATAAATCAGCAAAGAAATCACCAATTGCTCCAAGTGTTAACATAAACCAGTTGGATTTTTCAACTGTTTCATTCGCTACAACATCTACCGTACTATTACTATCTTTAATAATATAGCCATAGTCATTCTCGCCCTTATATTTAAGCTGTGCTGTCCCAATCTTTTCTCCCTTTTTAATTGGTGCAGTCAATTTGCCCTCTTTATTTAACAAATCTTTATTTATTGTATATTCCATACTATATTTATCTTTTTCATTAGGCTTAATAGGTATCGTTATTCCTTCTTTAATAGAAATATCAACCTGATCTTCCTTTCCTTTCGCTACTGGAAGGGAGGATTTACCTTTTACTTGATGTCCTGCCGGAAATACCTCTGTGCTTTCAAACTGTTGGAAACCATAATTAAATAATTTGGCAGTCTCCTCAAATCGCTTTTCTTCACTATCCGTTTGCATCACAACTGAAATCAAGCGCTGATTATTTTTTTTAGCTGTTCCTGTAAAGCAGTAACCAGCTAAATCAGTATATCCTGTCTTTAACCCATCTACACCTTCATAATAAAATTGCTCTAAAAAGGTTGTTTTATGCGGAAGCATGTGGTTCCAATTTCGGATCTCTTTTCCATCAAATTCGGTGGATGGCATGCTAGAAACCTCTAACGATTCTGGATAGTCATTTACTAGATGATAGGCAAGTAGCGCAGCAGATTCCGCAGAAAGCAAGTTTGTACCATTAGGATCTGTTCCTTCTGGATGGTTTTTTCCCAATGATTCATTGTCTAAACCAGTGGAATTAACGAATTTAAAGTCAGGAAGCCCCATTTCCTCTCCCTTTTTATTCATCATTTTCACAAATTCCGCTTCTGAACCTGCAATCAATTCAGCTAATGCAATCGAAGTAGCATTATCAGAGTTGATTGCCATTGCGTTATACAAATCTTTTACTTTATAATCCTTCGATTGTTCTAATCCTATTCCTGAAAAAGAAGCATTAGCAGAAATGCTGTATGGATAGTCACTAATCTGTGTTGTTGTATCCCAGCTGATTTGACCCTTTTCGATGGCTTCCCATACGAGATATTCTGTCATCATTTTGGTCATACTAGCTGGAGGAAGAGCCACATCCGCATTCTTGGCAAATAAAATTTTACCAGTATTTGCATCTACTAATATCGCAGATTCTGCCTCAATATCCAATGTTTCTGCAGCATTTGCAGTAAATGGCTTTGCAATGATAGAAACCATCATTACCATCGCTGCTAGTAAAATGACGAAACTCTTTTGTAGACTATGTTTCAACTTTCTGTACCTCCAACCTGTAGTTTAACCTCTATGTTTGTTGCACACTTTTTCAATTTAAGGATGCACTTAGTTATTTTACCATAGAAATAGACAAAAAAATAGACAGGGAAATATCCCCATCTACAATTTTTTCATCGACTAGTACAAAGTTTGTCGTAAGACTATATAGAATAATTAGGTGCCTCTTTGGTAATTTGTACATCATGTGGATGACTTTCCCTTAGCCCCGCATTTGTAATTTTTACGAATTGAGCATCTTCTCTTAGTGCATCAATAGTTTCTGTACCACAATAACCCATTCCAGAACGAAGTCCGCCCATTAATTGATGAATCGTATCAGCAAGTGGACCTTTATAAGCAACTCTACCTTCAATTCCTTCAGGGACAAGCTTCTTCACATCAGAGTCCTCTTGGAAATAACGATCTTTTGAGCCTGCCTTCATTGCACCAACAGATCCCATTCCTCGGTAAACTTTATATTGTCTTCCTTGGAAAATCTCCGTTTCACCAGGGCTTTCGGAAACACCTGCAAACATGCTACCTAGCATAACCGCATGAGCTCCTGCAGCCAATGCTTTTACAATGTCACCTGAATACTTGATACCACCATCTGCAATAACAGGTACATTATATTCAGCAGCTGCTTGCGCACAATCATATACTGCTGTAATTTGTGGAACACCTACACCGGCTACGACACGTGTAGTGCAAATAGAGCCAGGGCCAATTCCTACTTTAACAATCGATGCTCCAGCCTCAATCAGCTCTTTCGTTGCTTGAGGTGTTGCTACGTTACCTGCAATAATATCTAATGACGGATAAGCCTTACGTACTGCTTTTACTTGTTCGATAACCCCTTGTGAGTGGCCATGAGCTGTGTCAATAACGATAGCGTCAACGCCAGCTTCCACAAGCTTTTCAATTCGTTTCATAGCATCTCCTGTCACACCAACTGCTGCACCTGCTAATAGTCTACCTTGCGCATCTTTTGCTGCATGTGGAAACTCAATTACTTTTTCAATATCTTTTATAGTAATTAATCCTTTTAGAACCGTTTGATCATCCACTAATGGCAGCTTTTCAATTTTATATTGTTGGAGGATTTGTTCAGCTTCTTCTAAAGTTGTACCAACTGGTGCTGTTACCAGATTTTCACTTGTCATCACTTCTGAAATCAATATAGAATAATCTTGAATAAATCGAAGATCACGATTCGTAAGTATTCCTACAAGCTTCTGTTCATCCGTGTTATTAACAATCGGTACACCCGATATGCGAAATTTACCCATCAAATGTTCTGCATCATATACCTGATGTTCTGGAGTTAAAAAGAATGGGTTTGTAATTACGCCACTTTCGGAACGTTTAACACGATCTACTTGCTCTGCTTGCTCCTCAATCGACATATTCTTATGAATAATACCAATTCCACCTTGTCGAGCCATTGCTATTGCCATCGATGCTTCTGTTACAGTATCCATTCCAGCACTTATTAATGGGGTGTTGAGCTTTATATTGTCCGTTAGTTGTGTACTTACATCCACATCCTTTGGCAATACCTCTGATTTTGCAGGCATTAACAAAACATCATCAAACGTTAAACCTTCTTTAGAAAATTTATCTTCTCGCATGCTTATCCTCCTTATAAGTTTAGATAACTATCTAGGCTTTTCACTACACCCTTATGTATGCAAGAACCGAACTTGCATACACTAGTAGTACTTCTATTTTTATTTACAATACGCCAACATATTAGCTTTTTCAACAAGAGATTGTTGGAAATAAAAAAATAAATAGATTCAAAATTTTTTAATAGTTAAGAGGTATCATCTATGAATCCGATTATCTCCTTTGTTAATTACTTACAATCCCAACAAACTGCACAAAGCTATTTATGCCATTGTTATACACAGTTAAAACTTCCAGATCCGGAAGCGAAGAGCTATGAGAATTGTAATGCCTTTATCTATTATTTAAACCATGGGAACCGATTTTATCAGCAAGGAAGGAAGTCTGATCCTTTTATGCAGCCGATTCTTTATTTTTATGGGATGGTGCACTTCATTAAAGCCTGCTTATTAACCAAACGCCCAAATTATCCTGAGTCGACCAACTTATTAGCTCATGGTGTAACAGCTAGGAAAAGAAAGAAAAAGGATTATACATTTATGAATGATGAGGTAAAAGTACAACATAATGGCTTATTCCCTTACTTTTCTGAGCATTTATACGAGCAAACGATTCCATTTGAAAAAAGAAGTATGAAACATTTATTAGCAGTAATACCAGAAATGAATCAACTCTTTCAATTTCAAGGGGAACATAAGATGGTACCTGTCGGAAAACAATATTCCAAACTATTAGAGTTTCCAGCTCATTTACTGGATTCCTATCATTTAACAGATACAGCCTTTATTCGCCGAATTCAACCATACCTACCAAATATAAAATATTATGATTACGATGATCGTATGATTCGAATGGAGGTTACTGATCCAGTTAAAAAAGTAACTGGCCCATTTTTCGTCCACAGTTCTACAGAACAATTATTTTTCCCTTTAAAACGTGAAGATTATCTGTCCATTCACGAAGTGATGGTACATTATTTGATTTTATATAATCTAAGCATGCTTTGTCGTTATGAAACAGAGTGGTGGGGAGATTTATTCGTCGCAAAACCCGACATCGATTATCCATTCATTTTGTACTTCTTAGAATTAACGTCAACTAAAATGCCACTTCTATTAGGGGAAAATTTATACGATCAACGAAAAAAATTGTAAGAGAGTCAGTCGATGCTAGACGAACTCTCTAAAATCTCTTCAATATAAACAGTAGGATGATTTTGTAATGCCATGATGTCGTCATTATCTTGTAGCCTTATCATTGGTCGAGTTGGCTTATTGGCATCAGTGAAGACAATCTCCCCTATCATTGCATTGGATAGCTTTACCTTTGTCCCTACGGGGAAATTGGTAATACCCTGCACAAAAGTATGAACTACATCTGGATCTAACTTAGAAAATTGCTCCTGCCGCAGTTTCTCCATTACCTTAAAAGGGGATTGCTTTTCCTTATATAACCGATCACAAATCATAGCATGGTACATATCACAAACAGCGACAATCCGAGCATAACGATGAATTTTCCCTTTGGATAATCCAAGTGGATAACCACTGCCATCCATTCGCTCGTGATGTTGTAAGACTGCTTGTTTAACAGCTTGTTTAATCGTTGGTAATTTCTCGGTTAATCGATAGGAATAAGTAGGATGCTTTTTTACTTCTAATAAATCTTCAGTTGTTAAAAAATGATGTTTCTTCACGATGGCAGGATCAATTCTTGCCATTCCACAATCACTTAAAAATCCTGCTAGACCAACTTGTAACCATTCTCCTTTTGCGTATCCGGTTTTGTATCCGAGATAAGCCGATAAAATAGCCACCGCCACATTATGATGAAAGAAATAGTCCTCCCTAGTTGCATAGTGATGTATAGTATAGATTGCCTGGCTGATGTCTTTCATTCGCCCTAACAAAGGAATAATCAACTTACGTACTTGAGTAATATCAATAGCTGAGCCGTTTTGCCAAGATACAAAGAGCGCTTTGTATTGCTTAACAGCTAGCTGATAATGTGCTGCAAATGGTAAAGATGATGTTTCCTCACGAAGGTTAGTTTCTAACAAATCACTCTTTCTTTGCTGCATTTCTTCCTCTTTCGGCTGATATTCACTACCATCTGCCAACTTTGGAGAGACATGAACGGTTTTCACTAGGAATTTTTGTAATACAACAATATGCTGCTCTGTAAGCACAGTCTGCTTAGGGATTATCGGACGACTCGTTTTTCCTTCTACGTCCTTCATTAAAACACAGCCTGGTATTAGATGTAATGGACTTACTTGCATATTACTTTCCTCCCCACTAGATAAATAAGATATATAAAATAGGATAGTATCTCATTGTGTTTCATCTAGTTGAAAAAAAGATGGCCGAACGTCAGCCATCTTTTCAATTATTCTTCCACATCTTCTGTTGTATCTTGTGCTGCTTGATCTTTCTGATCCACTTGTTCTTCTTCCTCATCCTGATCAATCCTTGTTACAGTAGCTACTTCCTCATCATCCTGTAAACGGATCAAACGAACTCCCATCGTATTACGTCCAGTCTCTGATATATCTTCGACTGGAATACGAATGAGTACACCTGCAACAGTAATTAGCATAAGATCTTCTTTACCTGAAACAGCTTTCACCGCTGCTACATGTCCTGTTTTTTCTGTTAAATTACAAGTGTATATTCCTTTACCACCACGATTTGTTATTCGATACTCTGACTCTGGTGTTTGTTTACCATAACCCTTACTTGTTACGTGGAGAATCTTAGCATCTTCCTGTAAGATTTCCATGGAAACAACCTCATCATCTTCACGTAATGATATACCCTTTACGCCAGCTGCAGTCCTTCCCATAGATCGTATTTGGTCCTCTGGAAAACGAATTAAATAGCCATTTTTCGTTGCAATCATCATATCCTTTGTACCATCAGTTAGCCGCACTGAGATCAGCTCATCTTCTTCTCGAAGTCCTACTGCAATAAGTCCACCTTTACGAATATTTGCAAATTGGGCAAGTGACGTACGTTTAGAAATACCGTGCTTCGTTGTAAAAAATAAAAATTGATCTTCACGATAGTCTTTTACAGAGATAACCGCATTCACCCATTCGCCTTTCTCAATTTGCAACAGATTAATAATGGGAATTCCTTTTGCAGTTCTACTGAACTCTGGCACTTCATATCCTTTTGCCTTGTACACTTTACCTTTATTTGTGAAGAATAATATAGTGTCATGGGTAGAAGTAGAGACAAGATGTTCAACAAAATCATCCTCATTCGTTCCCATTCCTTGGATACCACGACCGCCACGCTTCTGAGTACGATAGGTAGAAGAAGGTAATCGTTTGATATATCCCTGATGTGTTAATGTAATAACAATGTTTTCTTCTGGGATTAGATCTTCGTCCTCAAAGAAATCACTACCACCAACAACAATTTCAGTTCGACGATCATCATTAAAGCGTTCCTTAATTTCTGTTAGCTCTTCACGAATAATCTCTAATACCTTTTCTTCATCCGCTAAAATCGCTTTTAACTCTTCAATTAGTTTTTGAAGTTCTTTATACTCATTTTCAATTTTTTCACGTTCAAGACCTGTTAAACGTTGTAAACGCATATCTAAAATTGCTTGTGCTTGTTTCTCAGATAGATCAAAACGTTCAATTAGTCCAGTACGTGCAATATCTGTTGTCTTTGAACTACGAATAAGCGCAATAACCTCATCCAAATTATCAAGCGCAATTCGCAACCCCTCTAAAATATGTGCACGTGCCTCAGCTTTTCGCAATTCAAATGCTGTACGCCGTTTAATAATTACTTTTTGATGCTCTAAATAATGAATAAGACATTGTTTGATTGAAAGTACTTTAGGTTGTCCGTCTACTAATGCCAACGTATTTATCCCAAAGGTAGTTTGCAACGCAGTATGTTTATATAAATTATTAAGAACAACATTCGCATTTACATCCCGACGGAGTTCAATAACGACACGTAGCCCATCACGATCTGATTCATCTCGTAAATCAGTAATTCCGTCAATTCGTTTATCTCGTACAAGCTCAGCAATCTTCTCTATCAGCTTTGCTTTATTTACCTGATATGGTAATTCAGTTGCAATAATCGTAGACTTTCCGTTTGGCTTCTCTTCAATATTGACTTTTGCTCGAATAGTAACAGAGCCTTTCCCTGTTTCATATGCTTTGCGAATTCCACTCCTACCAAGAATTTGCCCAGCTGTAGGGAAATCAGGACCATGAATATAATCCTCCATCAGTTCATCAATTGTAATTTCTGGATC
The DNA here is from genome assembly GCF_016919725.2 of Virgibacillus sp. AGTR. GTDB lineage: Bacteria > Bacillota > Bacilli > Bacillales > Amphibacillaceae > Virgibacillus > Virgibacillus salarius. The sequence goes on along the minus strand of NZ_JAJERH010000018.1, from coordinate 18,114 downwards.
TTTACTTAGCGCAAGTACGGCATCTATTGTTTCACCAAGATTATGTGGTGGAATATTTGTTGCCATCCCTACAGCTATCCCTGATGCTCCATTAACAAGTAAGTTAGGAAATCTAGAAGGGAAAACAACTGGTTCCCTTTCTGAGCCATCATAGTTATCCGTATAATCGATTGTATCTTTATTGATATCACGCAATAATTCCATGGATATTTTTGACATTCTTGCTTCCGTATAACGCATTGCTGCCGCTGAATCTCCATCTACAGAACCAAAATTACCATGCCCATCTACCAGCATATTTCGATAACTAAAATCCTGCGCCATCCTTACCATAGCTTCATAAACAGCTGAATCACCATGTGGATGATATTTACCAATTACTTCACCAACGATACGAGCAGATTTTTTATAAGCTTTATCTGCATGCATACCTAAATCATTCATTGCATATAATATTCTACGATGAACAGGCTTTAATCCGTCACGAACATCTGGAAGAGCACGTGAGACAATAACACTCATTGCATAATCAAGGAATGATGTACGCATTTCCTGACTAAGATTTATCTCCTGTACATTTGGACGTTGCTGATCCGCCATTGTAATACTACCTCCATTCACTAGTACAACCAAAACCTATAAAGCCTGAGAAGCTGGCTTTATATTTTATATAACAACGTGGAACGTGGCTTTATCTAAATATCCAAATTCTTTACATATTGGGCATTCTCTTGGATAAAGTTTCTTCGTGGTTCCACTTTATCTCCCATCAGCACATCAAAAATCTGATCAGCGTCAATTGCATCAGATAATTCAACTTGAAGAAGGGTACGTGATTCTGGACTCATTGTTGTTTCCCAAAGTTGCGTTGCATTCATTTCCCCTAAACCTTTATATCGCTGCAAGCCTGGTTTTGGAGCTTTCGGTATTTCCTCTAATATCCGTTCCATCTCTTTGTCATTGTAGGCATAATGAACAGCCTTACCTTGTTGTATCTTGTAAAGAGGTGGCTGCGCAATATAAACATAGCCATGCTCAATAAGTGGGCGCATATAACGATAAAAGAAGGTTAACAATAACGTTCGAATATGGGCACCATCAACATCGGCATCTGTCATAAGCACAATTTTATGATAACGGGCTTTAGTGATATCAAAATCCTCGCCAATCCCTGTACCTAAAGCAGTAATAATCGTTCGCACTTCATTATTTGATAAAATTTTATCAAGCCGCGCTTTTTCTACGTTTAAAATCTTTCCACGTAAAGGTAAGATTGCTTGAAAATGTCGGTCACGTCCTTGTTTAGCAGATCCTCCCGCAGAATCTCCCTCCACAATGTACAATTCACTGATTTTAGCATCCTTTGAAGAACAATCTGCAAGTTTACCAGGTAAATTGGATACTTCCAACGCACTTTTTCTACGTGTCAGTTCACGAGCTTTTTTCGCCGCTGCCCGGGCACGTGAAGCCATTAATCCTTTTTCTACAACGATTTTAGCAACGTTTGGATTTTCGAATAAAAATTTAGAAAAGGTTTCACTAAAAACAGAATCGGTAACTGTCCGTACTTCACTATTACCTAATTTAGTCTTTGTTTGACCTTCAAACTGAGGATCAGGATGTTTAACGGAAACAATTGCTGTCAATCCTTCGCGAACATCGTCTCCAGATAAATTCGGATCATTTTCCTTAAATAAGTTATTCTTTCTAGCATAATCGTTAATCACACGTGTCAATCCTGTTTTAAACCCAGATTCATGCATACCGCCCTCATAGGTATGAATATTATTGGCAAATGAATAGAGATTGCTCGTAAAGCCATCATTGTATTGAATGGCAACTTCTACAGATATCCCTTGCTCTTCTCCTTCAGCATAAAAAGGCTCATGCAAAATTTCCTTTGTGCGATTTATATATTCTACATAAGAGCTAATTCCACCCTCATAATGATAATTAATTGGCTCTGAGTCTGTTCGCTTATCTTCAATGGAAATATTGATTCCCTTATTTAGAAATGCTAACTCTCTAAGTCGTTGAGATAACGTATCAAAATTATACGTCGTGGTTTCGTTAAAGATTTCTGGATCAGGATTGAAATGTGTAATTGTTCCCGTAATATCTGTTTCGCCAACTACTTCAATTTCCCCTTGTGGAACACCTTTTTTAAACTGTAAATAATGAATTTTATTATCTCGATGGACATGTACCTCTAAATTAGTAGACAGCGCATTAACAACAGAAGCACCTACGCCATGAAGCCCACCAGAAACCTTATAACCACCACCACCGAACTTTCCTCCGGCATGAAGGACAGTCATAATAACTTCTAAAGCTGGGCGTCCTGTTTTTTTCTGGATATCAACAGGGATACCGCGTCCATTATCCTTTACCGTTATACTATTATCCTTTTCGATAATAACCTCGATCTTATCACAATAGCCAGCTAGGGCTTCATCAATACTGTTATCTACAATTTCCCAGACGAGATGATGCAAGCCTTTTTCACTTGTTGAACCAATATACATTCCGGGACGTTTACGGACCGCTTCTAGCCCTTCAAGTACCTGTATTTGATCTGCATCATAGGCCTGTTCATTCATGATCTTATCTTCCATTGACATGTTTTCACATCCATTTCTAAACTTCTTCGGAATCTAGTTCCTTAATTTCGTCTGAAAAATCATCGAGCTTGCTGATTGTAGATATCATACTTGCTCTTTTTTTCAGAGTAGAGACAGATAAAGTGCTATAATACATCATCTCTTTCGTAATCATGACTGATTTTGCATGTTCAATCGGTCCAGCTACTCGCTTCTCTTTTAATGATTCTGTCATTAACTCTTCCATAATGGTTGATGATGAAATTAAATGATAATCAATAATAGCAACAACATCACTCGAGTGAATAACGGTATCATTTCCAATATGAATAAACATCTGTATCCCCCCACATTATGCTTCTACTTTTCCTTCCTGCACACGAAAGATTTCCGCTTTTTCTAATGTTTCATGATTAATGCCATCAACACTTGTGGTGGATACGAAGGTCTGAACTTTACCATGAATGGTGTTTAAAAGATGAGATTGTCGGAAATCATCTAGTTCGCTTAACACATCATCCAACAATAAAATGGGGTATTCTCCTACCTCACTATAAATTAATTCAATCTCTGCTAGTTTTACAGATAAAGCTGCTGTTCGCTGCTGTCCTTGTGATCCATAGGTTTGTACGTCTCTATGATTAACATAAAACAGCAGATCGTCACGATGCGGGCCAATTAATGTTGTCCCTCTCTCGATCTCTTTTTCTTGAATGCTTTTGAATTTTTCACAGTATATATCTTCTATTTTCTCCTTATTTGCTTCTTCTGATACTTCTATTGTCGGAGAATACTTTATTTCCAGACTTTCAAGTTGACGACTAATACCATAATGTATCGGACTAGCCCATTTTCTTAATAAATCCAAAAAAACAAACCGCCTTTCCAATAGAGTTGCGGCATGTTCTGCGAGCTGCTCTGTTAAAACCTGCAACATCGTAGTATCTTGATCCGATCTGCGTTGCAATTGTTTTAGAACAGAATTACGTTGTTTAAGGATTTTTTGGTACTGTCCTAAATGATAGATGTAACGAGGCTGTATTTGGCCAAGTTCCATATCAATGAAACGTCTGCGAATTTGTGGTGCTCCTTTTACAAGTGTTAAATCCTCTGGAGCAAACATAACAACATTTAGCGCTCCTATATAATCACTTAACCGCTTTTGTTCCAATCGATTTAACTTCGCCTTTTTCCCTTTTGAGGAGATTACGATTTCTAGCGGAAAAGATTGTTTTCTTTTAGTAATTCTACCTTCTATTTTAGCATATTCTTCATCCCATTTGATCAATTCCTTTTCTCTAGGAGTTCGATGGGACTTTGTAAAGGCAAGCAGGTAGATAGCCTCCATTAAATTCGTTTTCCCCTGCGCATTTTCACCGATAATTACATTTATCTTATCATCAAATGATATATCCAATTTATGGTAATTACGGTAATTTTTTAATTGTAGCTTTTCAATATGCATAGTTAATCCTCTTCTAATCATAAAAAATTATGATTCCATCCTTTTAACGTAGGTAATCTATTGAAATAACGTTTTTCGAAAACAGATTTTTATGAATGACGGCTTGCTGATGCCTGTTAAATTCTTCCTAGTAATGAGATTGCAAAGCAGCAAAAATAGCTTGAACCTGAACGAATTGCAGACGCAGAATGAAAAAAGCTGCGTCAGAAACAAGCAAGTTTTATTTTAACCGTCAAAATCATTTTCTAAGACTCTATATGTTAATTCATTTTTTATCAATCTGTAACGAGAAAAGACCCGATTTCCTCAATCTTCACCACATCACCAGGATATAGCTTTCTCCCTCGCCTATGTTCTCGTTCACCATTAACTAAGACGCCAACATCTTGTAAATAAGCTTTTACCATACCACCAGATTCTAAAACATTGGCAAGCTTGATGAATTGGCCTAAGGAGATATATTCCGTTCGTATAGTTATTTTTTCAGGCATATTATATTATCACTCTTTTAGGTCATATTTGTAAAACACGTATCTATTTATCCTCTATTCTTATTTTACTAAAGATTTTCCATTAAGGAAAGGTATGACCCTTTATATCCTAAAATAATCGCTTATTTAGGCTAAAAATCACTTATACAGATGTAAAAAGCCCTTATCTTCGTCCGATAAGAGCTTTTTATTAAATTTTACGCTGAAATATCAAAGTGATTGTTAATTTTTTGATTAAATTAACGGAAAGCATGAGCTATTTTTAGTATGTTCTCACAGGTACAATTAACTGCAGGATAGAGTCTTCATTTGCTGGATGAATAATAAATGGTCGTAGCGCTCCAGTGAATTCGATATTCACATCCTCAAATTCAATGGCTTTCAATGCATCCATCATGTATTTAGAACTAAATGAAATCTTTAACTCTTCTCCCTCTATTGAAGATACCGTAACTTCTTCTGTAACATTTCCAACTTCTGGATGATTACTTGCAATTTCTACTAGCTGATCACCTTGTGTAGTTAAACGAACTACATTATTGCGTTCTTCTTTAGCTAATAGGGAAGCACGATCAATTGTACTTAATAATTCTTTCGTTTTAACATGCAATACCGTTTTGCTTTGATCAGGAATCAACCGAGAGGTTTCTGGATAATTACCGTCTAATAAACGGGATAAGAAATTCAAATGTTTTGTTCGGAATAAAATTTGATTACTAGTTACACTAATTTCAACCTTATCCTCTGTATCATCTAAGATTTTGTTTAATTCATTTAGACTTTTTCCCGGAACAACAACATTAGAAAATTCATTGGTAGTATCTGCTACTGGTATCGTTCTAGAAGCTAGTCGATGACTATCTGTCGCTGTAAATGTAAGTGTTTGATTTTCTAATTTTACATTTACACCCGTTAAGATTGGTCGAGTTTCCATTGTGGATACAGCAAATACCGTTTGTTTAATTAAGCTCTTTAGTAAATCAATTGGTAGTTCAAAACTATCATCTGTCTGTAATTTAGGTAATTGTGGATATTCTGTAGCATCTTGTCCATTTAAATTAAATTCTGCTTTTCCTGAGCGAATGGTTACTTTTAAGTTTTCATCTGCATGTATTTCTATCGTCTTTTCAGGAAGTTTGCGAACAATGTCTGGGAAATACTTCGCTTGTAGTACAATACTTCCTTCTTCAATGTACTCAACATTAACCGTACCGTTTTCTTCAGCAGGAATATAGGACTCAATAGATATATCAGAATCACTTCCTGTTAAGGTTATACCGTCTTGTCTAGCTTCAATTTTTATTCCAGTTAATATAGGAATAACCGTTCTAGATGAAATAGCCTTCATTACATTTTGAACACTTGCTATTAATTGATCTCGCTGAATGATAAATTTCATGAAATAAATCCTCCTAGTGGAAGTTCTTTTTAATTATATTATTTTATAAAAATATAGTAATAATAATAATAAGGGCTGTGATTATGTGGATAAATCTGTTTTTGTCAATGCGCTAAGGTTATTCACATGTGGACAACTTGTTTATAAGGTTGTCTCTGTTTTCCACAGTTTTCACAGGATCTTTAATTAGCTGAAAATGAGAAAGTGAGAGTTATAATTTAAAGTGATTTTAATTGCTCTTTCAATTCTTCAAGTTCTTTTGCTAATTGCGTATCCTTTTCCATCAACTTTGATACTTTTTCATGAGCATGAATTACTGTAGTATGATCTCGCCCACCGAACTCTTCACCAATTTTTGGTAAGGATGCGTCTGTCATTTCTCGAGATAGATACATAGCAATCTGGCGTGGAAAAGCAATCGATTTTGTCCGTTTTTTGGCAATAAAATCTTCTAATCGTACATTATATTTTGCTCCAACCGTTTCTTGAATGCTCTGGATAGTTATTATCTTTGGTTGATTACTAGGAATAATATCTTTTAAAGCATCAGCAGCTAGTGATGCATCAATATCTTGATTAACTAAGGATGAATAAGCAACAATTCGAATAAGCGCACCTTCTAGCTCGCGAATATTCGTATCAATTTGATTAGCGATATAAAGCATAACCTCATTTGGAATGTCGAGTCCTTCTGCTTTTGCTTTTTTTGTTAAGATAGCAATTCTGGTCTCTAAATCCGGTGGTGTAATATCTGTAATTAATCCCCATTCAAAGCGAGAGCGAAGCCTGTCCTCTAAAGTTGGAATCTCTTTTGGTGGCCGATCACTTGAAATAATTATTTGTTTATTATCGTCATGTAATGCATTAAATGTATGGAAAAATTCTTCCTGTGTCGATTCCTTACCTGCTATAAATTGAATATCATCAATTAGCAGAACATCAACATTACGATATTTATTACGAAAGTTAACTGTTTTATTATCCATAATTGCGTTAATAAATTCGTTTGTAAATTTCTCAGAAGATAGATAAACGACCTTTGCGTTTGGATTATGATCACGTACATAATGTCCAATGGCATGCATTAAATGTGTTTTCCCTAGACCTACTCCTCCATATATAAACAACGGGTTATATGCTTGTGCTGGTGCCTCAGCTACAGCCAAGGATGCAGCATGAGCGAATCTGTTTCCAGCACCAATAACAAACGTATCAAAGGTATATTTTGCATTTAACATGGATTTAGGTGCTTCATTAGGATCGTCTTTTGGCTTTTGCTTCTGTGTAGGTTCGAAGTTATCAATCGACGTACTTGTATTCGGAAGTATAAATTTAGCAACAATATCTGAACCAGTTATTTCTGATAGAATCTCGGAAATAAGCTTTGTGTATTGATTTTCAAGCCAATCTCTAGCAAATTCATTTGGTGCGGAAACAATAAGTGTATTGTTTTCGATGGTTTCTGCTTTTGTGTTCTTTAACCATGTATCAAAGCTCGGCTTACTAATTTTTTCTTCAATTCTCTCTAAGGTAGCTATCCATATTTCCTGTATATTCTCCAAGCAGAATTTCACTCCTTTCACTGTAATAAATGTCATCCACTTCCAATTATCGATGTTTCTATTAGGAACCATTTATGTTAATTAATGAGTATTTACGTAAAGACTGCATACTGCTCCAATTAATGAGTAATAATGACATAAAAAGCCTCTCTCAATCTTTTAAAGATGGAAAGGCAAGATAAATAGAATTTACGTTTAGGTCTACTTCCAATTGTATTTAAAATTGAAGGGTTAAAATGGTATAACAAAAATAATATTGGTGTGGATAAATAAATATAGGTGGAATAAGCTTTGAATTAATTATAAACGTTGTCCACAGCTTTGTTGATAACAACATAAACAATCATGTTAACAAGTATCCACAAGTTATCCACAGTTTGTGTATAACTAGAATTTCAGTTTTCTTTTTTCACAAGTTAAACACAAATATAATATCAGAAAAACCCTTTGAATGCAATGGGGTTTCGACAGTTATCCACAAAGTCCATCGGTTGTAGACAATTATTGTCCACACCACTATATTTTGTGATTTTCCTGTCGATATATGTTGTGGATAGCAAATAAGACTCGATTATTTCCAAACAGTAGGGTGTGGATAGTTTAAATTAGAAGTGAGTTGACAGATGGAAGTATTTTTACGTATAATTACAAAGACTGTCTATTGACTGTTTAATAAAAGATTATTTCATCCCTTAGGGAGGTGCAGGATAAATGAAAAGAACGTATCAACCAAATAATCGCAAACGTAAAAAAGTACACGGCTTTCGCTCACGTATGAGTACTAAAAACGGACGTAAAGTATTGGCTCGTCGTCGTCGTAAAGGAAGAAAAGTCTTGTCTGCATAGGCCACTGAATAATCAGTGGTCTTTTTTCCACTTTAGACATATTGTTTATAGATAGAAGTGGGTTAATGTGTTATTACCACTTATAAGTTGGGCAGCTTAAGAATAGAAGAATGATATTTCTTCTATAATTATACATAGAAAAGACCAGAATCAGGGACAAGCTGATAAGTGGTATACGTAATAAGGTGATATAGATGAAGAAAGAATTTCGAATTAAAAAGAATGAAGAATTTCAATATACGTTTAAGTGTGGTAAATCTTTTGCAAACAGACAACTCGTCATCTATTATGTAGAGAAAAAGGGGCAGAATCATTTCAGAATTGGGTTATCTGTTGGAAAAAAGATAGGAAATGCGGTAACAAGAAATCGAATTAAGCGTTATTTACGTCAGTCTTTTCAAGAATTAGAGGAAAAAATTGCGTATCCACATGATATTGTAATCATTGCCAGACACCCTGCAAAACAGATGGAATATCATGAAATCAAAAAAAGCTTGACACATCTTTTATATAAAGAACGATTGTTAAAAAATCAATAAATTTAATATAGAATCTTAGGTTTGTTTAGGTTAAAATAACTCTTAGGATAAGCTATTTGAATATTCGTTGATAGAAAAGAGTTAGCTCTTTTATTTTAGTTAGGAGGAAAAGTGTTGCGTAAAAAGTTTTGGTTGCTGGTAACTTTAATTGGTCTGCTAGCAATACTTTCTGGTTGTACCGATGTAAATGAACCTATCACGGAAGAAAGTGAAGGTATCTGGAATAAATATTTCGTCTTTCCAGTATCCATGCTAATCACATATTTTGCAGAATTATTTAATGAAAACTACGGTCTAGCGATTGTAATCGTTACTATTTTAGTAAGGCTAGTACTGCTACCACTAAATGTGAAACAATTAAAGAGTTCAAAAGCTATGCAGGATATTCAGCCTAAGTTGAAGGAACTGCAACAGAAATATAGCTCGAAAGATGCAAATACACAGCAAAAACTACAGCAGGAAACAATGGCATTATTTCAAAAGAATGGGGTAAATCCGCTTGCAGGGTGCTTACCAATATTTATTCAAATGCCTATTTTAATTGCCATGTATCATGCAATTATGCGTACGGAATCCATCAAAACACATAGTTTTCTGTGGTTTGAGCTAGGTGCGCCGGATCCATTTTTCATTTTACCGATTATTGCTGCAGCAGCTACGTGGTTCCAGCAAAAATTGATGATGTCAGGAAGTCCAGCCGCTCAAAATCCACAAATGATGGTTATGCTTTATGTGATGCCTATTATGATTGGTGTTTTTGCAATATTCTTCCCAGCAGCATTGGCGTTATATTGGGTAGTAGGGAATATCTTTATGGTTGCCCAAACACTATTTATCCGTAAACCAATGATGGCTGATAAAAGTAATGGAGGAGACAAAAAGTGAGAGAAATAACTGCTAGTGGACAAACGGTTGAAGAAGCGGTCCAATCAGCATTAGAGCAGTTAAATACAACAAGGGACCAAGTCGAAATCGACGTGATTGATGAAGGAAAAAAAGGGTTACTAGGTGTTTTCGGGTCCAAACGCGCTTTTGTAAAGGTATCGACTGTCAAAAATCAGATAGAAGAAACGGAAAAATATTTACAGCAAATCATAAAACAGATGCATATAGATGCTACGATTTTTACAAAGGTAGAGGAAAATCATGTAACCTATGATGTACAGGGTGATAATATAGCTTTACTTATTGGAAAAAGAGGACAAACTTTAAATGCCTTACAATATTTACTACATCTTGTTATCAATAAAGAAGGAAAGCAATATTATACGGTGACACTAGATGCTGAAGGTTATCGGGGACGTAGAAAAGAGACACTTGAGTCGCTTGCGTTAAAAATGGCAGATAAGGCTATCCGCATGAATAAAAAGGTAGCTTTGGAGCCAATGCCTGCCTTCGAACGTAAAATTATTCATAGTGTGCTACAAGCAAATGAAGAAGTTTCGACATATTCTGATGGTAAAGAGCCACATCGTCATATTGTAATACAGCCTTAATATGGCTAGTAAGAAATAAATCAAAAATTATCCGCTTAGTGCCAAACTAGGCGGAATTTTTTTTGAAAAAGGGTAGCATTATTTTGACAGATTGTGTACAATTCACGAAGCAGGAAGCGTATATCGAATAAAGTTATCCACATGTGCATAAACCTTATCACGTTTAGCAGGGATGTGTTGTGGATAACTTTATTTTTATTAAAAAGTATGATATTCTATTAAGTTAGTGACGATAAAAATAATTATACGTTCTATATATATAACTTTATGTTGGAGGTGAAGAGCAATGGAAACAGATACAATTACTGCAATATCCACACCGATTGGTGAAGGGGCGATAGCAATTGTCCGATTAAGTGGTCCTGAAGCAATTTCAATAACTACGGAAATATTCAAAGGCAATGATTTAAAGCAGGTAGCGTCACATACTATTAACTATGGGAAAATTATCGATCCACAATCAAATGAGATTGCTGAGGAAGTAATGGTTTCTGTGATGCGAGCGCCGAAAACATTTACACGTGAAGATGTAGTTGAAATTAACTGTCATGGTGGAATGGTTGCTGTAAATCGTGTGCTGGAAATTATATTGAGTAAAGGAGCACGTTTAGCAGAGCCTGGTGAGTTTACCAAACGAGCCTTTCTACATGGCAGAATAGATTTGTCTCAAGCTGAGGCGGTAATGGATTTAATCCGGGCTAAAACAGACAAAGCAATGTCTGTAGCTCTAAAACAAATGGATGGTCGTTTGTCTACTTTAATTGAGCGTCTACGACAGGATTTATTGGAAACAGTTGCTCATGTTGAGGTGAATATTGATTATCCTGAATATGATGATGTGGAAGAAATGTCACATGAAATGATGCGTAAGAAGACAAAAGAAGTTCATGCAGAAATAGAGAAGCTGTTACAGGTTGCTAAACAAGGCAAAATATTAAGAGAAGGCTTAGCAACGGCTATTATTGGTAGACCAAATGTCGGTAAGTCTTCGTTAATGAATACACTGGTTCAAGAAAATAAGGCCATTGTAACAGAAATACCAGGGACAACACGGGATATTATTGAAGAGTATGTAAACGTAAGAGGTGTTCCACTACGTTTGGTAGATACAGCAGGTATTAGAGAAACAGAAGATATTGTTGAGAAGATTGGTGTGGAACGCTCTAGACAGGTATTAAAAGAGTCTGATTTGATTTTATTTGTTTTGAACTATAACGATGATTTAACAGAGGAAGACGAAAAATTATTTACAGCAATACAGGGACTTAATTATATTGTAATAATTAATAAGACAGACCTTGAGCAAAAATTGGATTTAGAGCGGGTAAAAGTGCTAGCAGAGGATAAACCAGTTGTCACTACCTCATTAATTGAAGAAGAAGGTGTAGATGAATTAGAAAATGCGATTTCTAAAACGTTCTTCGAAGGGGAAATTGATACCGGAGATCTAACGTATGTTTCAAATGTACGACATATCCAGTTATTAAAACAAGCCAGCCGTGCATTAGAAGATGCTATCGATGCTCTAAAATTAGAAATGCCTCTGGATATTGTTCAAATTGATGTTACAAGAACATGGGAATTCTTGGGGGAAATTATTGGTGATACAGCAAGTGACAGTTTAATTGATCAGCTGTTTTCACAATTTTGTTTAGGAAAGTAAATAAAAACTATCGTTTTTTTGGTATTGGTAATGAAAATATAGAAAGGATGAAGACCAATGACATATGATGCAGGTCATTATGACGTGATTGTAGTTGGTGCAGGGCATGCTGGAGTAGAAGCAGGTCTCGCTGCAGCAAAAATGGGTGCAAAGACATTAATGCTCACACTCAACCTAGATATGATTGCCTTTATGCCATGTAACCCGTCAATAGGCGGACCTGCTAAAGGTATAGTGGTTCGTGAAATAGATGCACTTGGCGGTGTTATGGCAAAAGTAATTGATAAAACGTATATTCAAATGCGTATGTTAAATACTGGGAAAGGACCAGCTGTGCAGGCTTTGCGTGCACAAGCTGATAAGCCTTTATATATAAAAGAAATGAAACAAATAATTGAAAATGAAAGAAATCTTACACTACGTCAAGGTATGGTAGATCAATTAATTGTCGAAAATGGCATATGTAAAGGTGTTATTACTGAAACGAATGCTGCTTATAGTGCAGAAACAGTTATAATTACTACTGGTACGTTTATGCGTGGGAAAGTTTTAATGGGGGATCTGGAGTATGAGAGTGGTCCTAATAACCAACGCCCAACAATTAAGCTATCCGAAAACTTAGAAGAGCTTGGGTTTGAGATTACTCGCTTTAAAACAGGTACTCCACCAAGAGTAAATAGTCATACCATTGATTATTCAAAAACAGAGATCCAACCAGGTGATGAAAAACCACAAAGTTTTTCTTATGAAACAACGGAATATATTACGGAGCAAATCCCATGTTGGTTAACGTATACAAATGAATTTACACATGAAATAATTAATGAGAATCTATCACTTTCATCCATGTATTCTGGTATGAAAAGGGGAACGGGTCCTCGTTATTGCCCGTCTATTGAAGACAAAATTGTTCGATTTAATGATAAACCTCGTCATCAAATTTTCCTAGAACCAGAAGGAAGAGATACGGAAGAGGTTTATGTACAAGGACTTTCCACATCACTTCCTGAATCCATTCAACATGAAATGGTAAGAAGTGTAGAAGGACTAGAGAATGCAGAAATTATGCGCGCAGGCTATGCAATTGAATATGATGCAATTGTACCAACACAGCTGTGGCCAACCTTGGAAACAAAAAAAATTCCTGGATTGTTTACTGCTGGTCAAATTAACGGTACTTCGGGTTATGAAGAAGCTGCTGCTCAAGGAATTATGGCAGGAATTAATGCCGCAGCAAAAGTATTGGATAAAGAACCAGTTATTCTAGATCGATCCCAAGCTTATATTGGTGTACTAATAGATGATTTAGTAACAAAAGGAACCAATGAGCCCTATCGTCTTCTTACTTCTCGTGCGGAATATCGTCTATTATTAAGACATGATAATGCTGATTTACGAATGACTGAATTAGGCTACCAGCTTGGTCTTATCTCAGAAGAACGCTATGCTAAATTTGTCGAGAAAAATCGACTGGTAGAAGAAGAGAAAATTCGATTGTTCAAGCTAATTATAAAACCTTCTGAAGAGGTAAACTACCTGCTTGAGCAAGCAGGTGCAACACCTCTAAAAGAAGCTATAAAAGCTTATGATTTATTGAAGCGTCCAGAATTATCGTATGATTTATTAGCATCTATTATCCAAGCAGATCCCAAATTATCCGCTGAAGTAACGGAACAGGTCGGTATTCAAATAAAATATGAAGGCTATATCAAAAAAGCAAATGAACAAGTAGAGCGTATGCTTAAGATGGAAGATAAGAAAATTCCAGTAGATATTGATTATGATGATATTAGTGGAATAGCTACAGAAGCAAAAGAAAAGCTTAAAAAGGTAAGACCACTATCCGTAGGTCAAGCGTCACGAATTTCAGGGGTCAATCCTGCAGATATATCCATTTTAATCGTATATATTGAACAAGGAAATATCGCTCGTTTGGCGAATTAGTATTTGACTGACAGTGGACTGATGCAGGAGTGTTTAGGATATTTCAGGTTACAGAAAGGTATACAGCTGTTATTCCTTTCTGTAACACCCTCTACATAAGGAGTTAAACGGTATGAACCCAGAACAATTTGTACAAGCTTTAAGGATAAAAGGAATCGATCTAAATCAACAGCAGCAGGAACAATTTGCTATCTATTATCGTACGTTAGTTGAATGGAATGAAAAAATAAATCTTACTGGTTTAATAGAAGAAAAGGATGTCTACTTAAAGCATTTTTATGATTCCATAAGTGCGGCCTTTTATTATGATTTCACTACAGACTTAACTATCTGTGATGTCGGAGCAGGGGCAGGATTTCCCAGTATTCCTTTAAAGATATGTTTTCCGCAGCTTAAAGTAACGATTGTGGATTCATTAAAAAAACGTATCGGCTTTTTAAATCACTTAGCAACGGAGTTAGCATTAGATAACGTTGCTTTTTATCATGATCGTGCCGAGAATTTCGGGAAGAACCAATTTCGAGAATCGTTTGATATAGTAACAGCAAGAGCTGTCGCCCGTATGTCCGTGCTATGTGAATTGTGTTTACCATTAACTAAAAAGCATGGAGTTTTTCTTGCTATGAAGGGATTAAAGGCAAAGGATGAAGTAGGACAAGCAAAATCGGCAGTTGAGTTATTAGGTGGAAAATTAATGCATACATACACATTTGCTTTGCCTGAAGAAGCTAGCGAACGATCTATTATAGAGATTAAAAAAGTAAGAAAAACACCTAAGAAGTATCCAAGAAAAGCTGGCTTACCAAACAAAGAGCCAATTGAATAAGCTATCATTACTTGCATGTATGAACTTTAGCGATCAAAGCATTATTTTTAAAATAGGCTGATTGGATATTCTTTGGTTAAAAAATGTGATAAAATATAAGCTGATGCACTATCATCCAGCAACATGTACATGGGTGTGTAGTTTTTATACAAGCGCAGTAGCATTTTTGCTGCAGCGTTTTTTCTTAAGCGATATGAACGTATAAGTGATGAAATGTCTAGATTTACTGCCTTTTTTATAGGTCTTTAGCACTTTCCTTAAGGAAATAAAAGATTTGTAAAGGCATGTTGGGAGTAGTCAAGTTGCCCCGCGCTTTTCTTATGAATACCTTTTCCTGTGCTATAATAATGATAGATTCATATAAAATGTTTCACGTGAAACATTTTATATTTTATACATAGATAAGCATATCAAGTACAATAGAGGTGGTGTGGGATTATGGTGAAGCCCTTTAACCGATTTTTTGGAATAGGTGATAAATCTGAAGCGGATTCAGATGCTGAAATGGAATCGTTTCATCCTGATGAAGTTATTCAGATTCCTATCAATCATATAGAGGCCAATCGATTTCAACCAAGATCGATTTTTAGTGAAGAAAAAATAAAAGAACTCGCACAGACAATTCATACGCATGGAATGATTCAACCAATCGTCGTACGTAAGTTAGAGGTGGATGGCGAGGAAGAAAAATATGAGTTAATAGCTGGGGAACGCAGATGGAGAGCAGTGCAATCATTGGGATGGGAATACATCTCAGCTATCATTCGTGAAATGACAGATGCTGAAACTGCCTCAGTAGCATTAATTGAGAACTTGCAACGAGAGGAATTAACAGTTATAGAAGAGGCAACTGCTTACGCTAGACTATTGGAAATACATTCATTAACGCAGGAAGCATTAGCACAACGTTTAGGCAAGAATCAATCTACAATTGCTAATAAGCTTCGTTTATTAAAATTGCCACAGCCCGTACAAGAGGCATTATTGGGTAAATACATCACAGAAAGACATGCACGCGCACTCATTAAATTAAAAGATGAAGAAAAGCAGATTAAATTATTACAAGATATTTTGGATAATGACCTAAATGTTAAACAAACAGAAGATCGAATTAAAAAATTAAATGAGCAACAATCTATAACGAAAAAGAAAGCGCCAAAGAGAAAAGGATTCAATAAGGATATTCGAATTGCAATGAACACCATTAGACAGTCTTTAAATATGGTGTCAGATACGGGAGTAGAAGTTGAATCAGATGAACAGGATTTAGACGATTACTACCAAATCACAATAAAAATACCTAAAAAGAAGTAAAGCTATTATACATTGAAATAATTACATGTACAGCCCATCTTTTACAAAAAAGATGGGTATTTTGCACATGAATAGTTAAAACACGGAAAATGGTGCAATTTTGGATTATGAAATAGAAACAAAACATAAATAAGTCGCCCATTGCATAAAAAAAGTGATAAAATAGAAAGTATATAGTTTTAGGGTAGGTGTCAACATGGGAAAAATAATGTCCATCGCAAATCAAAAAGGTGGCGTAGGAAAAACAACTTCATCGGTGAATTTAAGTGCTTGTCTTGCACATTTGGGCAACAATGTACTTCTTGTTGATGTAGATCCCCAGGGAAATGCAACAAGTGGTACAGGGGTTAATAAAGCAGATGTGAAAAACTGTATCTATAATGTACTAGTAGAAGATCTACCAGCTGAGGAAGTTTGTATTCCAACAAATGTAGACAACTTAGATATCATACCTGCTACCATTCAGCTTGCTGGTGCAGAAATTGAACTTGTACCAACAATTTCTAGGGAAATAAGATTAAAGAAATCATTAGAAAACTTGAAAGAAAAGTATGATTATATCATTATAGATTGCCCGCCTTCTTTAGGCTTATTAACATTAAATGCATTAACTGCTTCAGATACGGTAATTATTCCAGTACAATGTGAATATTATGCTTTGGAGGGGCTAAGTCAGTTATTGAATACCATTCGACTAGTCCAAAAGCACTTAAATAAGTCACTTATGATAGAAGGGGTACTGTTGACGATGTTAGATGCAAGAACGAATTTGGGTCTTCAGGTAATTGAGGAAGTTAAAAAATATTTTCAGGATAAGGTGTATCAAACGATTGTTCCTAGAAATGTGAGGTTGGGTGAAGCTCCTAGCCATGGACTTCCGATTATAAGTTATGATCCAAAATCAAGAGGGGCAGAAGTATACCTTGAATTAGCGAAGGAAGTGATGGCCAATGGCGAAAGGGTTAGGTAAAGGTATTAATGCTTTTTTTCCAGACATTGAAGAGCATGAAGATGATGTTATTCAGGAAATAGCCATTACTGAATGTAGACCAAATCCATATCAACCACGTAAGACATTTCATGCAGATGCTATTGAGGAGTTAAAAGAATCGATACTAGAATATGGAATCATTCAACCACTCTTAGTACGTAAAAGTATTAAAGGATATGAAATAGTTGTTGGTGAACGAAGATACCGTGCTGCTAAAGAGGCTGGTTTAGAAAAACTTCCTGTCGTCATTAAAGAATTATCGGATGAAAAAATGATGGAGCTTGCCCTATTAGAAAATCTTCAAAGAGAAGATTTAACACCGATTGAAGAGGCGCATGCATACGCCAACTTAATGAATGAATTAAGGATTACCCAAGAAGAGCTATCAAGGAGGTTAGGAAAGAGTCGCTCACATATTGCCAATATCGTTCGGTTACTTTCCTTACCAGATCAGGTGATAGCTTGTATTAACAACGGGGAGCTTTCAATGGGTCATGGACGAGCCTTATTAGGTCTGAAAGATAAAACTAAACTGCAATCACTGATTCAAAAGATACGGAGAGAGAAGCTGAATGTTAGACAAGTAGAGAAGTTAATTATTCAGTTAAATGAAAAACCGGTGAAGAAGAAAGAAAAGCCTAAGAAGGATATTTTCCTTCAGGAGAGAGAATCATACTTAAGAAATAGGCTGGGTACAGCAGTTTCCATTCAGCGCGGTAAACGAAAAGGTAAAATTGAAATTGAGTTTTATAATGATGAAGACTTACAACGAATTATGGATGTATTAGATCAGTGAGCGAGCCACAACATATGATATGATTTTAATAAAAGACTGACAATGAAAAATGTCAGTCTTTTGTTAAAAGATAAGAAAGTATAAAATCAGTGCAATGACTGCGTTAAGCCAAGTAGTTATTTTGAAATTTTGATGTATATTGGCAATGCTCCGACTAATTACTTCGCTTTCCGTGGGCACGG
>NZ_JAJERH010000179.1 GCF_016919725.2 Virgibacillus sp. AGTR | reverse complement strand
GGAAAAGGCCAATTAGTGAAGGATAGAAGCCATTCGCGCGATCGGACAAAAGGCATCCATTCATTTATGGATACGGTTGCGAAACGGTTTGAAGAGGTAGATTCCGCATACGACTATCTCAATATCATCCGGCAAAACTACCCTCGGTATATTAGAGATCAGCTGCAGATTATTTCAAAGCAGACAAAGGAGAACAATGGGGCAATCTTATCAGCAGCACTAAAAGAATGTGTGAAAAGAAATCTTTATAGTGCGACAGATTTTAGCGATATCGTTTCATACATCAAACGACAACGCCAAGCTGATGATACAATAACCGATAACGCCCGGGCTGTATCATCAATAAATAAGATTTCAGGCTGGCTCATGGATACGGAAGCCCAAAAGAGAACAGTAAATGCCTATACTGAAATATTGGAGGGTGAGTCTAATTGAGTCAGCTGAATCAATTACAAGATTTGATGAAAACCCTCCGCCTAACCGAAACAGCTATCCATCTTCCTACACTCATAAGAGAAGCTGAGCAAAAGGACGCATCCTTTACTCAGTTTCTCCTGGATGTGGCAACCTATGAACAAAAGCGCAGAGAAGAAAAGCTATTAGAGAAACGGTTTAAATGGGCGACGTTCCCGTTTTTCAGCACTCTGGAAGAATACGATTTAAAAGAACAGAAATCATTAAGTTCAAAGAAACTAAATCAGTTGAAGGACTTAACGTGGATGGAGCAGCTATATAATATTATTTTCCTTGGGCCGCCAGGCGT
>NZ_JAJERH010000178.1 GCF_016919725.2 Virgibacillus sp. AGTR | reverse complement strand
TAGCGCGAGCCGAAAATCCACTTTGCAACGTGTTCTTCTTTGCAAAGTTAGTTGAGGTCGAGCCCACGGAAAGCGAAGTAATTAGTCGAAGCATTGCCAATATACATCAAACATTTCAAAATAACTACTTGGCTTAACGCAGTCATTGCACTGATTTTATACTTTCTTAACTTGAAATAAAAAAATAAATTCGATCACTTTTTTCTTTCTTTCCTCAATTGGATCAGCATGAAGTAATATTTCAGCAATCTCATCCTGTAGCCCGTATGTCAAATTTACACCATAATGCTTTTCTTGAAAATACGAAAATAGTACCGCAATCATTGTCCCACAAACGGAAATACCAAATCCTTGTAAAATACAAATCCACAGCGAGGCATTCATCGTTTCCACTGCAAAAATGAAGCTAGGAATACTCACTACCCACATCGTAGATAAAGCAAAAGACCGTAAGAGGGCTGTTCCTTTATAGTTTTCCCATGCTTCAGTTTTTTTCTTATACAGGATTTGATTAATGAATTGATACATCATCGGTATTGCACCGAATAAAAGAAAATAAGAAAAAACCTGCGTTAATGACATCATCCCTAGATAAAACTTTCTACTTGTATTCAAAGATTTATGCGCCATTCCCATGATGTCCTCGATATAAGGCTCTTCACGAAGTACCCAACTGATCATTGGTACAATGACTAAAAGTCCAACGATGCTTCGCATTTGCAATAGTCCACTATATAGTCCCTCCCCAATAGAGACTTTAGAAAAT
>NZ_JAJERH010000177.1 GCF_016919725.2 Virgibacillus sp. AGTR | reverse complement strand
GTAGGACCCCAAAAACAACATTTTAATCTGCTTGTAACAACACTATAAATCACCATTGTTTTAAATATTAAAAAACTAAGAATTGTATAATTAAAAAGAATCAGTACCCATTCTTTTAGGCAAGGCAAACTAATCTGTTTTTACACTAACGGTCATATGGTAAAATAACCATAAATAGAGTTGTACTCGCTAGGGTGGAGTTGTTTGGCGACTTTTTCGACTCGCCGTTTAACAGCGTGATTACTGATTCCTAAGCGCTTGGCGATATTTGTCGTCAGACTTTTCTAGTAAATCTGGAAAATGTGAAAGAACCGAAACTTCATAAACTGCCCTGTTCACAAATAATAACTAATAAATTTTTATTTTTTCATGAAAGATACTCTTTTATATATATAAGTCATTATATAAAGGAGGAAAATACAATGAAAACAGAAAAAAAAGAAACTTTGCAACACATTGATCCTCGAGTGGAATTAGTGTGTTATAAACATGAAAACTGCTGTTTTGAGAAAGGTTGCCCGGGTGAACATAAAATCATTAATAATAAACTTATCTTTAATGGTCGATGTTGCTAAATTATTAAAAACACTTCTTAATCTGAGAAGTGTTTTTTGCGGCGTTAAGACAGAAAGGCAATGCTCTTCTCCTGACATATAAGAGCATTTTAGCTAGGGATTTAAACAAAGGGGCTGGGACATAACTAGCCTGGAGAAGTAAAAAAAGAGATTCCAGTTATCAAAAATAGATAGCTGGAATCTTTTTCATTC
>NZ_JAJERH010000176.1 GCF_016919725.2 Virgibacillus sp. AGTR | reverse complement strand
GGCAATATCCATTACATTCTCAATCTGACGCTCAGCATTCTTAATGTATCAATAAATAAAGCATTCAATAAAAAGATTGGAAGGATGATAAGAATGGCAAAGATAGAAACTGAGCCACGCTCTCCTTTAAAAAATTTTTTCATCACGTCATCCCCGATCATAGTAATTAATCATGTAGTTTGCTTTTAAGATATCTATTGAACTTCATCTATGCTAAATTCCCATTCAGCCATGGTAAAAATTTGGTCCCATTTTGTCCCAAATGCAAAATGGTAGTTATCAAATTTATCGATATCAAACACAAAATCGCCTGTAACTGAATCCCCTGGTGCAATTTCTCCTTCTATAATTTCAATGCCTGAAGTTTCTTGAAGAAATTGATTATCTACAGGCCCTTCATATTGATTTGTTCCCATTTCTCCAAGGCTAGGACTAAAAATATCTTCTGCCTTAAGTGGTTGATCATCAATATTTTTAATGGTGACATTAACTACTGCGAAGGTTTCATTAAATAATTTAATCTCGTCTATATCTCGAAAATGTATTTCATTTAAAGTAGCCTCATAGGTATATCTTTCTTCTGAACTTACTACAGTGCCTGCATCACCAATCTGAAGGCCAGACTGGTTTTCAATATGTTCATCCTTGTTTTCAACTTGATTACCTTCATCAGAATCCACTTCTTCAGACGTATCAGTATTATCTTGATCATTTTGTTGCTCTGTATCAGTCGTTTGATTAGTTTGTTCTGTTGTCTCATCATTAGAGCAAGACGCTAAAAACAAACTTATTATAATTAGTATACAAA
>NZ_JAJERH010000175.1 GCF_016919725.2 Virgibacillus sp. AGTR | reverse complement strand
TTGGACGACTTTAAGAATAACATTTCTAATCGTTTTCCATTTATTTATGCTGTAATACCAGGTGTTGTAACTTCATTTTATTACATGTATTTGGCTTAAGGGGGAGAATTTCATATGAGTGAACTTTATCAGTTTCATATAACTTATGAACAAGCAAATGAAATGTATATGAACTACGAAAAACGAAAGAAACAGGGGTTGAACAACGAGATTTTGATAGCCTGCAATTAAAAATGAAGCTACCCTTGTCTTCCCTGTATTTTTATTTTTTGTGCTGGCAGGTGTGTTCTTTTGTATTGTTATATTTCAAATAGGCATAGCGAATTATGTAGCACAAAAGGCCACTGCCCAAGTTGCTTATACATGGAATGACTCGAACAAAGATTTAACTACTGGAGAATTTGGAGAGAAACAGTACACTGGCCTCGATGGAGATGGATTATATTGAAGAGTGACTGATAATAGTGTTTTAGACATGTTTGGGCTGGGTGGCTTGTTTGAGCCAGATGATAGTGTTAAAAGCAAAAAAATACAAAACGGTATTTCAACATATAATGGTTCCATAGAAGTAGATATAGACTATGAAAACTACATTGTATACAGTGTAGTAAAAGCGACAGCAACTACCAATTTATTTATGCTTTCCTTCTTTAAGGATATTCTTGGAAGGGATCAGCTTGAGGCAACTTCTAGTCGAGTAGTAACGGACACACTGGAGTTAATTCGTACCTTCAATTTTTCCAAATATATATGGAAAGAGTCTGGTCTTGGTAGCGTCTATGATGGAATAAAAGAATCAATTAACAACTTTTTTGGTGGGGGATAATATATGAGTAAAAATAAATTAATATCTATTT
>NZ_JAJERH010000174.1 GCF_016919725.2 Virgibacillus sp. AGTR | reverse complement strand
GTTAGAAGATTTCACAGAAGGCTACCATCAAGTTAGTCAAGAAAAAGAGATAGCCTTCCAGAAAAAGACTAATTCTTTCCAAGAATGGGGTATGTATCTTGAGCAGCAAGCGCAAGGGAATTTATTACAAGAAGAACTAGATTACTGGGCTAAAATTGATCAAGCAGATATCAAGTTATTACCGGTAGACTTTAACTATAGTGAAGAAAGCAATAAGTTAAAAAATAATAACTGTATTGAAATTTTATTAAGTCAAGAAGAAACCTTGAAATTATTGCAAAACACAAATAAAGCCTATAATACAGAGGTTAATGACATTTTATTGACTGCTTTAGGGTTGGCTATTCACGATTGGACCTCGGAAAACAAGTTGATGATTAATTTGGAAGGACACGGGAGGGAAATGCTTGAAGGGGATATAAATATTTCTAGAACGATAGGGTGGTTCACCACACACTATCCTGTTTTATTGGAAGTGGATAAAGAGAAAACATTGGATTATACCATAAAAAATATAAAAGAGACATTAAGACATATACCAAATAAAGGAATTGGTTATGGAATATGTAGGTATTTATTGGATGAGAAACGAGTAAACGGAAAGGCTACCCCTCAGATAAGCTTTAATTACCTTGGCCAATTTGATGAAAAAATAAAAAATGACGTCTTTTCGTTGTCGAACTTATCTGGTGGTGAACCAATCAGTCCCAATGCTGAAAATTTATTTGATATAGACATTAATGGATCAATTATAGAGCGCCAATTAGGGTTTACATTTACTTACAATAGTAAGAAATATTATGAAAGTACAATGAAGATGGTAGCCGCATCATATAAGAGCTACTTACTACAAATCATTGAACACTGTCAAAAACAAACCACCACAGAATTAACACCCTCAGATTATGCAGAC
>NZ_JAJERH010000173.1 GCF_016919725.2 Virgibacillus sp. AGTR | reverse complement strand
ATTAGAAGATTTCACAGAAGGCTACCATCAAGTTAGTCAAGAAAAAGAGATAGCCTTCCAGAAAAAGACTAATTCTTTTCGAGATTGGGGTATTTATTTAACAGAACAGCTACATGGAGATGTTCTATTAGAAGAGCTAGAATATTGGAAGCAAATCGGTAGGGCTAAAGGAACGGGGTTACCAGTAGATAAAAAGGATCAGGGGTACTCCAATAAAGCAAAATATTATTGTGATGTGTACATTGAAATAAGTAAAGAGTACACGGAGGATTTACTAAAGAAAACAAATAAAGCCTATAATACAGAGATTAATGACATCTTATTGACTGCTTTAGGGTTGGCTATTCACGATTGGACAGCTGAAAACCAAATTCTTTTAATGCTAGAAGGACATGGGAGAGAAACGCTTGAAGGCGATATAGATATTTCAAGGACAATAGGCTGGTTTACTACGCATTACCCTGTACTACTGGAGTTAGATAAGTCGAATCAAATAGCTGTTGTGATTAAACATGTAAAAGAAATATTAAGACATGTACCTAATAAAGGCATTGGTTATGGAATACTAGAATATTTGGAAAAAGACCGTGATGAGACCTTTAATCGCATAAATTCTTCAATAAAGTTTAATTATCTCGGTCAGTTTGATGAAAATACGAAAAATGGATTCTTTAATATGTCCACTTTCTCACATGGAGATTCCATTAGTTTAGAAAGTGAAAGACTATTTGACATTGATATTTCAGGAATGGTCTCCAGTCATCAACTAGAATTTAGATTTTCATACAATAGTAAGAAATATCATGAAAGTACAATGAAGATGGTAGCCGCATCATATAAGAGCTACTTACTACAAATCATTGAACACTGTCAAAAACAAACCACCACAGAATTAACACCCTCAGATTATGCAGAT
>NZ_JAJERH010000172.1 GCF_016919725.2 Virgibacillus sp. AGTR | reverse complement strand
TGGTTGTTTTGTTCAGTTTTCAAAGAGCAAATATTGGTGGAGCCTAGCGGGATCGAACCGCTGACCTCCTGCGTGCAAGGCAGGCGCTCTCCCAGCTGAGCTAAGGCCCCATATAATGGTCGGGAAGACAGGATTTGAACCTGCGACCCCATGGTCCCAAACCATGTGCTCTACCAAGCTGAGCTACTTCCCGAAAAAATGGCGCGCCCGAGAGGAGTCGAACCCCTAACCTCTTGATCCGTAGTCAAACGCTCTATCCAATTGAGCTACGGGCGCTTATGGTGCCGAGGGCCGGACTCGAACCGGCACGGTGGAAACCCACCGCAGGATTTTAAGTCCTGTGCGTCTGCCAATTCCGCCACCCCGGCTTGGCTTGGAGCGGAAGACGGGATTCGAACCCGCGACCCCCACCTTGGCAAGGTGATGTTCTACCACTGAACTACTTCCGCAATACAATATATTTTTATGAATGGTGCGGGTGGAGGGAGTCGAACCCCCACGTCCGAAGACACTAGATCCTAAGTCTAGCGCGTCTGCCAGTTCCGCCACACCCGCAAAATTATATTATTATGGTGAGCCATGGAGGATTCGAACCTCCGACCCTCTGATTAAAAGTCAGATGCTCTACCGACTGAGCTAATGGCTCATAAATTTTTAATTCTAGAAGTTCTAGCGAACTAATAACTCGTACATAATTAACAAGTATAATGAAAATGGTGCCGGCCAGAGGACTTGAACCCCCAACCTACTGATTACAAGTCAGTTGCTCTACCAGTTGAGCTAGGCCGGCTTTATGGTGGAGGATGCAGGGCTCGAACCTGCGACCTCTTGCTTGTAAGGCAAGTGCTCTCCCAGCTGAGCTAATCCTCCGATGCACTATGTGCAACGCATAAATAAATTGCGTTTTGAATTAAAAATTAAGTATAAT
>NZ_JAJERH010000171.1 GCF_016919725.2 Virgibacillus sp. AGTR | reverse complement strand
GGTGGAACCAGATGTATAAATTACATACGCCAATTGATGACAGTCGATAGCAAGATCTAGATTTGTGGATAGACCTTGATAGAAATCTTCTACCGTAATATCGATAGCCTGTACAGCTAGAGAAAGTGAACGAGCTTGACCACTTGATGTGACAACTAAGGACACCTTTGCGTCGGATAGAATCGTTTGGATACGATCGGTTGGATGAGTTGGGTCGATTGGTAGATAGGCTCCTCCTGCCTTTAGTATTCCCATGATTCCAATGATCATATCGATGGACCGATCCATGATGAGACCTACAATGGCTTCATTCTGAACCCCTTGTTGTCGTAAAACTCTTGCCAGTTGGTTCGCCTTTTTATTTAATTCCTGATAAGTTAACTTCTGGCCAGCACATACAACCGCAATATGATGAGGATTCTTCTCAGCCTGCTCCTCAAATAATGTATGAAGTGATTTATCTTTCGGATAATCCGCGTTTGTTTGGTTAAACTCCTGCAGGAGTTTCTGACTGTCTAATTCGGTTAAAATATTGATATCTGCAACTTCTACTTCAACTGTCTCGATAATAGTTTGTAGAATTTTAGTGAATTGATTTTTAAATTTGATAACACTTGTTTTATCATACAGCTCTTTATTATAAGAAAACGTAATTTCTAATACATCTTTAGGTAAAACCATTACGTCAAAATCATAATTCGTTTGTTCATAGACGTTTGATTCACTAATTTTAAAGCCTACATCTTCTACTACATCATAGACTTGATCATCGGAATAGTAATTTTGGAAAATAATGATATGATGAACTAATTCTTGATTCACCTCAGATAAAGATTGAATATCTGCCAGTGGATAATAATCATATCTTGCCGATTCTAATGAATCTTTCTGCATTTGTTTAACAACATCAATAAATGTATGATTAACTTCTTGTTTTACC
>NZ_JAJERH010000170.1 GCF_016919725.2 Virgibacillus sp. AGTR | reverse complement strand
CGTACTGGTACTGTGTTTATGAATAATCCTACCATTTCCTCAATACCTTCTACTTCTGCATTCCTTCCGGAAACGACCGAGCCAAATACGACATCATCTAAGTTTGTATTCTTTTGGAGTAGGATTCCCCATACCGTTTGGATGACATTGTTTAAGGTTACTTGATGGTGTTTACTAATTCGTTTTAAAGCTTCGGTCATTTTTGGATCAATCGTAAATTCTAAGCGCTCTTTCGTAAAGGCTTCACTTCGTTTCTCTTTACTAGGTAACTTCGCCTGATTCGTATATCCTTCCACATACTGTTGCCAGAACTGCTTTGCCTTATTTTTTGGCTGTTTCTGTAGCCACTTAATATATTCCACATATGGCGTGGTGTCTGGTAACTGTACCGCTGTCCCATTGCTTAAATAGCTATAAATGGTGAAAAAATCTTTCATAATTAACCCGTTACACCAGCCATCCATCAGAATATGATGAGAGCTCCAAATCATTTTATATTCTTCTGCATTCAGCTTTAAAACAGCTAGTCGTATCAGAATATCTTGACTAAGACTAAAGCCTTTTTGCCTATCGGCAACTTCAAACTTTTCCACATAGGCTGTTCTTTCGTTTTCGCTAAGCGTACTAAGGTCTTCATAATGAATCATAGGCTTACGTGTTTTCAAGATGACTTGTTTTGGTGATTGAACATTCTCATGGACGATTACACTTCGTAAAATTTCGTACCGTTCGATTAGTTTTATAAAGCTTTGTTCGAGAATATCAAGATGGACATTCCCCTTGCATATAAAGGATTTTTGCTCAAAATAGGTCGTTGAATGTTCATCTAACAGAGAATGGAATAACATTCCTTCCTGCATTGGTGTCAATGGGTAAATATCTTGAATGGTTGCAGAATGGTAGTATTTCGTTAGTTCCGCTAGTTCTTCTAACGTCAAACTCTG
>NZ_JAJERH010000017.1 GCF_016919725.2 Virgibacillus sp. AGTR | reverse complement strand
GCAGTCATTGCACTGATTTTATACTTTCTTAACTTATAAAAAAAGCGCCTGTTGCCAATGGCTCAGACACTTTTCCTTCTCTATTATTTAATTGTAAGTGTTTCTTCATAGGCTTGTTGAAATTTTTGTATATCTCCAGCACCCATAAATATTAACACACTATCTTCGTATTTTTTTAAAGCTTCTGTATGAGAAAGCTCTAAAATAGCGCTGTGATCAATCAATTTTTGAAGATCTTCAATCGTTAACTGACCAGTTTCTTCTCTTGCCGAGCCAAAAATATCACATAAATAAACGCGATCTGCTTGACTAAGGCTGTCAGCAAATTCTTGTAGAAATGTTTTCGTTCTTGTAAATGTATGTGGTTGAAAAATAGCTACAACAGATTTATTCGGATACTTTTTACGAGCTGATTCAATGGTAGCGGTAATTTCTTTTGGATGATGCGCATAATCATCAATAAGTACTTGATTTCCAATTTTCTTTTCAGTAAAACGTCGTTTTACCCCACCGAAAGTGTCTAGTTGTTTGATACTCTCAGCGTCAATGCCTTCATAATGACAAATTGCCGTAACGGCTAACGCATTTAAGATATTATGGTCTCCGTACATTGGTATGGAAAAAGTATCATAATAGGTATTACGAACAAACACATCAAATTCGGTACCATGATCCGTTTCTACAATATTCTGCGCCTGAAAATCATTCGTATCTGCAAATCCATAATATACGACCGGAACTTTTGCTTGGATTTGTTGTAATTGTTCATCATCACCACATGCAATTATTCCTTTCTTTACTTGGTCTGCCATTGATTGGAATGCTGCAAATACGTCATCAATACTAGTAAAGTAATCCGGATGATCAAAATCAATATTTGTCATGATTGCGTAGTCCGGTTCATATCGTAAAAAATGACGACGATACTCACATGCCTCAAACACAAAATATTTACTATCAACATGTCCCTTCCCTGTGCCATCTCCAATTAAATAAGATATCGGGAATGAACTATTTAACACGTGAGCAAGTAGTCCCGTTGTCGACGTCTTTCCATGAGCTCCTGTGACAGCAATGCTTGTATACTGTTTTAACCACTCACCTAAAAACTCATGATATCTATAAAACGTAACACCTTGTTTCTTTGCTTCCTTTATTTCTAAATGATCATCAGGGAATGCGTTTCCTGCAATGACTGTATAATCTTCTTTGATGTTGCTTTCTGAAAAAGGTAGAATGGGAATGCCTTTACTCTCCAATGCTTCCTGTGTAAAAAATCGCTTTTCTACATCTGATCCCTGCACATTTTCACCCGAATCGTAAAGAATTTGTGCAAGAGCACTCATTCCTGTTCCCTTTATACCAATAAAATGGTAAGTTGTCATAAAAGAACCTCCATATTGAACGTAAAAGGATTCAAAATCATCTCTTTATTTATATATTTTTTACAGCTATTTTTTCATTATAGCAAATCCCTCAGAGGAATAAAATAATAACCAAGAATTTCAATACATTCTAATTATTCTTTGCCATTTTCACCTATAAATGGTACTTTTTCTAAACGTGGGTTAGGGCGATAACGTCGACCTTCTTTTGCTTCAGGCGTACCATTCAGTAATACGTTATCTCCGGTAAAGCCGATATTAAGCTTTAATAAGCTTCTTCCTACGCCATACATATCTACTGGTACACCAAGTTCTTCAAATTGAACGATACGATCTTCTGTAAATCCACCACTAACCATTATTTTTACATGGGAATATCCTTCTTCATCTAATGCATTACGCAAAGCAAAAATTAACTCAGGATTTACTCCTCTTGGATCAAATGTCCCCATTAAATGGTGATTTCTTAAGAAATACTTATCTACAAGTGTACGAGAAGTATCCAATCGAACTGATTTTAATTCCTTACCAAACTCACTTGCCACTTTCAATGAATCCGTTATTACATCATTATTATAATCAACAAGTGCGGCTAAATCATCTTCTGGGAAAAGTTCATGGTAGGCTTTGCAAGCAGCTACAATATCGCCTCGAAACATTTGAATAAGTGCATGAGGCATTGTCCCCATCCCTTCTTTTCCCCACCATTCATTCATTGCATGTGTTGCTTGGGCAGTTGATCCTCCAATAAACGCGGCATAACCATCCCCAGCTTGCTGCGTATAGTGATCGTCCCGATCCCCCATAAAAATAACAGGTTTTTGCTTACCAGAAGTACGTGCAGCTTTTACCACATTGTATACATTCGTAGCGACAGATGTTCTTCTGGAAAGTATCCCGTCAATGATTCCCTCTAAAAAGCCAAATTGATGGTAGCCTCCAGAAACGGTTAATACAGATTCGAAAGGATGAATTTTATCTCCATCCTTTAATGAATGTATGTCTAATGTTTCAGGTTGATCCGCAAAGGTATGTAATAGTGCTATTGCTTCATCTGTCCCACATAGTACGGCATCCGACTTTTGAAAAAATTGCATGGTTACTTGATTATCAGGTAATTTCTTCTCCGCAATTTCTTTTGTTTTAAGAAAATAGACGGCAGAGAACCAGCCTTCTTTAATTCGTTCATCAAATTTAAACGTTTTATTTGTTAATCGTTTTATTTTACCGTTTAACTTCTGCTCAATTTCCTTCATGATTTCGTTTTCTCCTTAAAATATATGATCACTATATCTAATCATATAAAAATTTCGCATAGGAAACAAGACTTACAAGTTTTACATTCCTATAGCATGTCTTCTACCTGTGACAAAGTAACCAACACTTCTCTAGGCTTACTACCATTCTGACCAGAAATTATACCACGATGTTCAAGTGTATCAATGAGTCTGGCTGCTCGATTATACCCAATTTTAAAATGACGCTGCAGCATGGAGGTACTTGCACCATTTTGCTCTAGCACAAATAATATAACATCTTGAAAAAGGTCATCCTCCTCTTCATCCATCGTAACTTGTTCTAGTAACTGTTCTTGCTCAAACAAATAATTCGGTTCTGCGATTCCTCTAACGTGATTTGTAACACGCTCAATCTCTTCATCTGAAACAAAGGGACCTTGAAGACGAATGCTTTTTCCTGCTCCATTTTCTATAAATAACATATCGCCTTTTCCTAGTAATTTTTCTGCTCCACTAGTATCTAAAATCGTTCGTGAATCCACCTGCGAAGAAACACTAAATGCAATTCGAGTTGGAATATTAGCTTTAATTAAACCAGTAATGACATCGACAGATGGACGTTGAGTAGCGAGAAGTAGATGAATGCCACAAGCTCTAGCTTTTTGGGCAATTCTGCTAATTGCATCCTCCACATCTTGTGGAGAAACCATCATTAAATCTGCTAACTCATCAATAACAATAACAATGAATGGCATTTTGTCTTGCTTACGATCCTGCTTAATCATTTTTTGATTGTATCGCTCAATATCACGCACACCTTCATGCACAAACTTCTCATAACGGTCTTCCATTTCTGTTACTGCCCATTTCAGTGCAGCTGTAGCTGCTTTTACATCTGTAATTACGGGCGAGACTAAATGAGGAATACCATTATATGGAGCGAGTTCAACCATTTTAGGGTCAATTAATAAAAATTTAACGTCTTCATGACTCGCCTTATACAATAAGCTGATTATCATGGTGTTTATACATACACTTTTTCCTGAACCTGTTGCACCAGCTATTAATCCATGTGGCATCTTTTGAATATTTGTAATAAGTGGTTGTCCTTCAATACTTAACCCTAATGCAATGGTTAATGGCGATAAACTTCGACTAAATGCTTCTGTTTCAAATATTGCTTGTAAGCCAACCATTTGTGCTTTTGGATTTGGAATCTCAATACCTATCGTATTCTTCCCTGGAATAGGAGCTTCAATTCGAATATCCTTTGCGGCCATATTAAGCTTTAAATCATCACTTAAATTTTTAACCTTACTTACCTTAACACCTAACTCCGGTTGCACCTCAAATCGAGTAACAGAAGGCCCCTGTGTTGCATTCACTACCCTGGCCCGTACATTAAAGTGTGTTAAGGTTTGTTCAAGTAACTTCTGCTGTCCTTCCATCCACCTTCGGTCATCTGCACCGGCTTTTTCTATATCATTTAGAAGGTAGTATGGTATACGATGCTCCTTATTATTTTTCTCAGGAGCTGTTGTTTTTATGATCTTCTCCTCTTGCTTTTGTTTTTGCTTTGATTTTTCAAATAAATTCTTTTTATCTCGTGGTGTCATCATAACATTGAACGGAACCGTCTTCACACTATCGCGATTTTGTTTTCGCTTTTCGGATCGTTTTATCTGTTTCTCAGGTTCTGGACGGCTATCTAATTCCTCTTTGTCATATGAATGATCTTGATTCTCTTGTTGTATGGAGTCATCTTGCACGATAAAATTCGATTCATCAACCTCATCCTGTTCGCGCAATAAATTTCGCTGTTCACCCTCGGCATCAGGCAGTTCTTTTTCTTTTAAAGGTGCTTCTGCTACAATTGACTCACTTTCATCGAACAGCTTTTGCTCCTCTCGACTGTTGTTTTCTTCCTTTCTTTGGTAGGCTGGTATATTCTCAACTTTTTTTTCTTCATGTCTTGGCCGAAAACCGTAGATTGGCGAAGGGACTTCAGTTGGGCGAAACGGTATATCTGGATCTTTTTTATACACCTTGTTCGCATTATGATTATTTTGCTTCTCTGATTTTTCACGTCGTTCAACCGAAACATGTTGACTTGTCCTGCTTTGACGCTTTCGCTGATAAGCTGGTACTTCTTTTGGCTGTTGTTCATTTACAGACTGATTGAATCGGCTAGCTTTTGTTGCTTTTCTTTGCGAATTCCGATTTTCTTCTGTTTTTGTACCTGTGATTCTCCCCGTATTATATAGTGTTCCTGTTTCTCTTACTTGCTTTCTGCTTGTCCTTTCTTCTACTCTGTCAGGAATGACTGGGAAGCGAAAAGATTTATTCGCAGGATATTGATACATCATTTTTGCCTCAAGATTACTTTTCTCAGCTGTACGGCTCTCTTCATGCTGTTTTTCTTCCTCTTCACTATCTGCAAAAAGACTCTTAATTTTTTTCTTCCAATTATCCCACACTTCAATTCACTCATTTCTATATCTATAAATCTAGTATTCCTTTATTGTAGCAGTTTTATTACGTTCATGGCAGGTTTATGTAATAAGCTAAGGCTTGGACTGTCCTCTTTTGCTTATATCTATCGAAAAAAACAACCTAAGTACTAACACAGGTTGTTTTTCTCTATTTACATTACGAATTCATTACCAACTTGATAATTATCTTCTAAAACATATATCCCCTTCTCCTTAGGGGCATTTGGTAATCCAAGTTCCTTTTGCGAGCATATCATACCATTCGAAGAAACACCTCGTAATTCTGTCGGTTTGATCTTCATTCCACTTGGCATCATTGCACCTACTTTTGCAACTACAACCTTCTGTCCAGCTTCCACGTTTGGAGCACCGCAGACAATTTGTAATGTTTCATTACCAACGTCCACTTTACAAACACTGAGTTTGTCAGCATTCTCATGTTGCTCCTTACTTTCTACATAACCAATTACAAACTTGGGACTTAAGTCAAAATTCAAATCATCATCTAAGTTAAGCTGACGAAACAACTGTTTCATTTCTGCTAAATATTCTTCCGTTAACGTTATCTTTCCAGTTGAAAGAAAAGTAAAGTGCTGTGACGCATGAAAAATATTATAGCCAATTACTTTACCTGAATGATCTGTGATTCTTACAACATCACCATTCCTATCCGTTTTTATTTTCTCACGGTCTCCTTCTTCCATAGGGATGATTAGCACATCACCAATTCCATTTAAGTTGTAAAAAACATCCATGTTCATCATCCTTTTCCATTTCTAATTCTTTTCTGGTTTGTTTTTGGCTAAGATAAAGATTGGCTCCAATGTCTTATCTTCATATATCATTGGAAGTGAAGTGATTGGGATTCTCCCTTCCGCAAAGAACTTCATAGTCATCTGTGCCAGAATATCATAGCCTGTTTTATTTTGAACATCTGTAATAATTAGTACGTCCTGATGAGGTACTGCAATTGCTAGTTCACCTTTACTATTAGCTTTCATTTCTTCCAAAAATGCTTCATTTAAAATTCTGCTAGCATCATAGCCATCCTGTGTTGCAATAAAATAAAAATCATTGCCTGCAACTTGATCTTCTTTATAATCAACTGGTAGTGAACGCAAATTAAATGTAGCAATTTCATCGATATGCTCTTTGGTCCAGCCTTCTTTATCGAGTAAGTCTTCATCAATTAATCGATAGGACTTTCCTAAATCCAATGCATAAAACACACGTGTCTCAGCCGTATGATCTTTATATACTAAGTCAATTTCTGCTTTTGTAGTGATTGGGAAAGAAGTTGAGCGAATCACTGGATAAATCTGTTTTTCCATTCCAGATAAGTGATGTTCCTCATTCATAATTCGCAATGCTTCTTTAATATGTTCCTCAAGCTCAACAATAGCTACTTCTCCACGTTGATTGTATTTTGCAACAACATTTGGTAACGTTATGGTCATTCCTTTTTTCGATTCTTTCCATTCAATACGAAATGTGTCTTTATCTCGATTATAAGAAGTGCGATACGCTTCATTAGCTAATCGCTCTTCCAAAATTTTTTTTAACTTCAAACTTGTCATTTTCATATGAATCCTCCTGACGTATTACACCCTCTTCCTATAAGAATGCTCCAATTACGTCTGCGATCTTAGACAACCTTTTATCATCTAGATAGCTTATATAAAAGAGGTTAAAATTTTTGGTTACGTTAACTAACTTTATTTATCACTGACTTCTTTTAGAAACTCGATAATTTCTTGTTTCGTTTTACGATCTTTACTTACAAATCTTCCCGTTTCTTTTCCGTCATTAAAGGCAATAAAACTTGGTATCCCAAAGATCGCATAATCTTGGCATATATCAATAAATTTATCTCTATCTACTTTTACGAATGAAAAGCTTGGAAATTCTGCCTCAATTTCTGGTAGTACTGGTTCGATAACGGTGCAATCAGGACACCATCCCGCTGTAAAATATAGAATAACATTTTCTTGTTTTATCCATTTTTTAAATTCCTCTTGTGACGCTAAAGTTTCCATTATATCAACTCCCACAATTATGATAGACTAGTTTATCGTTTGTTTCCAACATAATGTAACATATATGCAAGTAAGTGTATTGTAAAAGAGACTATACCAATAACTATAAGAAATAGTTCGTACCTTTACCTAAAACAGTAAATATGCAAACATATGGTATACTCAACTTATATTAAAATAATCCCGTTTCTTTTTCAATTAACAGTTGTTTTATTGTAAAGCAATGGACTTCGCTATTTTCATCATTGTCTCTGCATCCTCATCAAGGCCATTTTTATCTACATATGTGGTCACCTTAACACCACCTACACCGACCTGCAATTCAAATTTATTATCTTCCTCAGGTAAAACCCGAAAATATCCAAATCCGTTAGAATCAGAAAAAGATGATACGTTTAACGCATCTTTTTTCGTTGCAGCTGCAAAATTTAATGTACTTTTCGCATTTTCATTTGTGTTATGAAATACAATAAAGGTTTGATTCTTATCCTCTAGAATTAGGTTGCTCTCATCTTCATCTACAACTTCCATCCCATTTGGTAAATAGAATGATTTATTTCCTATCCCATAGTTCAAGGGTACTTTTTCTTTATTCTCAAAGGTTTCCTTCGTAATTTTCTCAGCTTCCTTGATAGCTTCTTGATCAGACTTCATACTGCAGCCACCGGTAATAAGAACTAATATAGATAAAAACACCACTAAAAAAGGTAGCTTTATCCTCATATAATTCCTCCTATTTCCTCCTATTTTTACACCATCTATCATACTATGGATAGAAACGAAAGTGAAACACGCTACGTTACCTTCGGTTGTTAAATTCTTTTCAATTGTTTTATTTTTGTATACGATAGTACTAAATCATGCAATGGAGGAGATATAATGGAACTAACCGTCTATTTAGCGGGGCAAATTCATGACAACTGGAGAGATGAAGTAGAACAGCTAGCAACGAACAAAGGACTTCCTTTAACCTTTGTAGCACCTCAAACAAATCATGAACGTTCGGATAATATTGGAGACGACATTATAGGAAGACAGCCCAGTAAAGTACACAAAGATGAAGCCGCATCACGAATAAACAATTTCAGGACGCAAGTACTCATGGAAAAAGCAGATATAGTTATCGCTCTATTTGGTGAAAAATATAAGCAATGGAACACAGCTATGGATGCCAGCTATGCAATAACGTTAAATAAACCGACCATTATTATTCGACCAGAATCCCTAATACATCCATTAAAGGAGTTATCAGCGAAAGCAAATGTCACCGTTGAATCGATAGAACAGGCTTTAGAAGTCATTAATTATATATTTGAATAAAGTGAAACTTCAATCAGTGGAGGGTTGGTTTATCACCCACTGATTGTTAGGTGAACCAATCGGACATTTACTGCAGTTGAACCCTCACTTACCAATATTGGTAGTGGTTTTACTGTATTGCTTGAAGTGAAGGTTTTATATGCTGGATAAATCTTGCAAGCTTTCTTCATGCCTATCACTCGCTCATTACTGACGAAAGTCCAAGTCTATAGTTCGTGTCTGAATGGATGTCATCAAATGAAGATGGCTGTCGATAGTTTCGACAGCCTAAAGTTTGGATAGAGTTTTTATGCTTTATGGAATTCCCATTGCCCTCTTAATAAGGTTACTACATGAGAAAACATCGCTTGTCTAGTCATTAGGTAATTCGTGAAAACTCCAATTGCACCTTCCTTTTTACTTACGTCCTCCTTATTTGCATACGCGTCCATCAAATAGCCAAGCTCTTTACCTTCTGTCAATTCCGTTGCAAGTTCTTTAGGCAAAATAATTCTAGCACCACTAGCTGTATAGACAGTTTCTTCAGGAGTTACTAGTGCACCCCAATTACAAAGATAAAGCTGATCACCGATATACATTACGCCACCTTCAAGACCTATTCCAAAATTATTTGAGCCTTCTGCACAAGCAATGGCACGATTAATCGCTCCCTGTCTAGTCTCATCATCGGAAAATGGCTGTGCTGCCACATGAGATTGGACACGCTTCGATGTTACATAGCTTTCAGGAAAAACTTCTGTCACTGCTTTTAGCTTAGCAGGATTGCTTGATCCGACTGTAATATTCATGCTTTATCTCCTTTTTTATTATAACTATTATACAGATTGATGAATTTGATCTAATGTATTTTGGTCCGTTTGTTTAATTAGCTTTACTAATAATTCTTTAGCAGCTGCATAGTCATCAACGTGAATGATTGATGCTGACGTATGAATGTAGCGTGAGCAAATCCCAACAACGGCTGATGGCACACCATTATTTGCTAAATGTACACGCCCAGCATCCGTACCACCTTGAGAGATAAAGTATTGATATGGAATATTATTGCTTTCCGCTGTATCCAGCAAAAAGTTTTTCATTCCTTGATGGGTGATCATCGAACGATCAAAAATTCGTAACAATGCCCCTTCTCCCAGTTGACCAAATTCCTCTTTATTTCCAGAAGCATCGTTTGCTGGTGAAGCATCAAGTGCATAGAAAATATCTGGTTTAATCATATTTGCGGCTACTTGTGCACCTCTTAGCCCAACTTCTTCTTGAACAGTTGCCCCAGAAAATAAATGATTCGGTATCGTTTGACCTTGTAACTCTTGTAGTAATTCGATTGCTAAGCCACATCCATAACGATTATCCCAAGCCTTTGCCATAATTTTTTTGTCATTCGCCATTGGAGTAAAAGGAGTTAGCGGCACTATAGATTGCCCAGGCTTAATTCCAATTTTTTCAGCATCCTCTTTATCATCTGCTCCGATATCAATTAGCATATTCTTTATTTCCATTGGCTGCTTACGCTGTGCATCTGTTAGATTATGTGGTGGTATTGATCCAATGACACCT
The DNA here is from genome assembly GCF_016919725.2 of Virgibacillus sp. AGTR. Lineage (GTDB taxonomy): Bacteria > Bacillota > Bacilli > Bacillales > Amphibacillaceae > Virgibacillus > Virgibacillus salarius. The sequence continues at coordinate 50,544 of NZ_JAJERH010000017.1, read as the reverse complement.
ACAATTGGCCCATTATCTGTCATAATTTGAACTCGTTGAGCAAGTAATACTTGGCTCCACCATCCACCTAATGTTTGAAAGCGAATCATTCCATTTTTTGTAATTTGTGTCACCATAAAGCCTACTTCATCCATATGACCTGCTACCAATACTGTTGGACCTTCTCCTTTTCTCTCTCCAAAAATACCACCTAAGTTATCTTGAACAATATTATCTGCATATTTACTTAGTTCTTGTTTCATAAATTCTCGAACAAGCTTTTCATTGCCTGGTGCACCTTGCAATTCCGTTAAATTTTTAAAAAGTGTTAGCGTTTCCTGATTCATGTAAAATCCCACCCTTTGCTTTCTATGTACTATTAATAGTATAACGGAAGTTGTCTATCTGTTTCCACTATTGGCTCATGTCACTTTATTATTTTCTATTTTTTTTAGAATACGATATACTAGCATATGTAAAGATTAGTGATATAGATTCAAAATAATAGCAAGAGGTGAATAGAAATGGGTATGAAAAAAGCAGTTCTTGCAGCAGGGTTAGGTGTAGCAGTAGGGTACATTGCTAAACAACAAATTGATCAAATGCAAAAAATAACCCCGGAGAAAGCTTTAAAGCAAGCGAAAGAAACCTTTAAAAAACAAGGTCCTATAAGTGGTTCGTGGATCTATATGAAGCCACAAGAAATAGAGAAAAACGGTCTACTATACAGCGCCTATCGTGGTGGTGTAACACGTAACCTTGATGGGGAAAATAAACAGTATGAATTCTACGTAGATGTAGAAACAGGTGCTGTTATTGACTCTGTACAAACTGCCTAGAACAGGTGTCTACAAGTTACAACTCGATACTTACTTAATCAAAAAAAGCTGCTGAACATACGTGCAGCTTTTTTGATTGTGTCGTGTATTTTTAGCTATTTCGTTTTATTTTGTCAACGGCATTACCTGCTTCGTCATACTTAATGGCTCTGTAATATGCGTCATGGTAAAACGTATACCAAGCGCGCTTTCCATATCCAATATCCATCCACTTTTCTTTTTGATGAACGGAAGTAACCGGATAATCATCATAGGCTAGCGCCCATAATTTATTTTGATGCGCATGTGTTGGCATAATATCTGCCATATGAATAAAACAAGAATCGCCGTCTTCGAAGACAATAATACTATGTCCCTCGCTATGTCCACCAGTATGAATCATCTTTAACCCAGGAATGAGTTCTATTTCAGTTGCAAACGGTTGTACTTGATGAACTATTGACTCCCAGTTCTTTTTCCAATATGTATTCACAGATCGTATATTTGGATTTTTCATTTCATTCCATTCTAGCTTCGACGTATAGATAGTTGCATTGTTAAAAACTGGTTCATATGAATCTCCTTTTACCTTTGTTAGTCCACAAGCATGATCAAAATGAAGATGTGTCATTAGTACTGCATCTATATCATCGACTGATAATCCAATTTCTGCTAAGGACGCATCTATATTTGATTGCTCCATTACACCGAAATTACGCATCTGTTTATCCGTTAGTTTATGATAGCCCAAACCGCTATCAATTAAGAATTTTTTATTATCAATTTCTACTAGAATCGGATCTGTTCGTAATTCAATCTGGTTTTGGTTGTTATAGGGATATTTCTTACTCCATAATACTTTTGGTACTACACCAAACATAGCCCCACCGTCCAAATAATTTACTCCACCTTGAAGCCATGTTAATGTCGCTCTTCCTACCTTAAGCCTTTCCACCACTTATCTCCCCTTTTTTATAGTTTTAGTTTAGCAAAACGTTGAACAAAATCGCAAACGCTATCATTTTAAAAAATGACATCGTATGACAGATTGTAAGCTATTGCCTTGTCCCTAATCTCTTAAAGCGTCGTTAATGGCTTTCAAAATTTCAGCACAGCATGCTATATACAATAAAGCATTTAAGCAAAGGCAAAGTAGCCTATTTTGCTCGGAGTTTCGTTATCTTATTTTCTTTTTGTGACATTAGAACGATTCATTTATGACGAGCAATCAACTACGCTATTTCCAGAGTAGCTATGACTCATCCTTTCCAGTTATTCATTTTTTCTTCGATTAAACTCTTTTGTCCGTGCTTTCGCCATACAAGAACAAAAGAGCAAGTGCCCGATTAGAAGGGTAGTGACTGGAACGAGTCAACGGAGATAAAGGAAGCACGATGAACTTGTGAGCCGATGATGACTTAGATTAGGGTGATTCGTGAAGTCGCCCTCGTTTCTGGGCGCTGGAGCTGCTGCAACTCAACACGCCCATATGGATCCACATGGGCAAATTTTATATTTTCCTAAACAATAATTATGAGGATCGGACAAAACACAACTTCTTTACTCAAAATACGAATAATCATGTTATCAATAGGAGTATCATCACCGCACCGTGAAACTATACGCGCTTTCCCCGGGTACAGTCTCAGCTAACTTGGTAAAGAAAAACACGTTACCAAGTGGATCTTCGGACTCGTGCTGTTCCCGCTGGAGTCTCGCTTATTTCAGGTGCTAAATGAATGATTCTGATCAAAAAACGAACGATAATTAATTCCAACCTAATCATCGTTCGTTTATTATTGTTGCTTCATTATTTTGTCTCAGTTCCTATTTTTATTGCTAATTGAAGCACGGCAACGATAAATCGGTTGACCCTTTGCCGAGAATTTTTCTTCATATTCAGTCATTCTATTTGTTGGATCATCAATGGAATGCAGATCTAAATTTACTTCCGAAAGTACAAATCCATATTGTGAAAAACTCATTAATGAATATTCGAATAACCCCATATTATCTGTTTTTAACACAATCTCACCTAATGGATCTAGTATCTCCTGATACTTTTCTAAAAACGTATGGTACGTTAATCTTCGCTTTTCATGCCTGTTTTTCGGCCATGGATCAGAGAAGTTTAAATAAATCGTTGCAACTTCATTTGCTGAAAACAAGTCTATTATATTTGCAGCATCTTCGTTTACTAACAAAACGTTTGGCTGCTTTGATAGTATTACTTTTTGAGCCGCCGTTACAATAATGCTTTTAGCAAGCTCTATTCCAATAAAGTTTATCTCTGGAAACTGTTTAGCCATCTCTGAAATAAATTGGCCCTTTCCAGTGCCGATTTCAACGTGAATAGGATTACGATTACCAAAGAGTTCATGCCAATTATTTTTATGCGACGAGGAATTTGGTATCACAATATGTGAGTTTTCCTGCAAAAAATCATCAGCCCAAGGTTTATTTCGTTGACGCATTTTCTTCCTCTCTTTCTGTAGTTAAAAGTATAGAAAAAGAAATATGAACGATACTAAGATCTGAGGTGATCGAGGATGACATTAAACGTAAACAATCAACTAACATTACTGAAGGACCTTTTAGACGAACAAAAGCTCGACTGCTGTGGGAATGTTTCTGAATATCAGCAAATAACACGAATTGTACAATCTCTTATGAATAACTCAAATGTAACAGACAAACAACTGATGCAGTTACTTCCAGAAATTCATTATTATGGAAAAGAAGGAGAGAAGACACAGGATATTGAACAGCATATTACTGCCAATAATGATAACTTGAATAATTGGATAAATGCAATACACCAATCTAATTTAAATTAAATGCAACAATATGATCGTTTAATTCTTTTAAATCCTGTAATCTTTCATGTACTTTACTAATTTCTTTTCTTTCAACATGCCAACAAACATAATGTAGAGCATCAAGTAATAAATACCAGTACATCCGTTCAATTAGACGATTATCACTAGTAATTCCATAGTTCCGCAGCCATTCATCCCAATTCTCTTTTGGAATATACCATTTCAAAACCATACCATAATCCGTCACTGGGTCTGCAATCAATGCGTTATCCCAATCAATTAGATAGAGGTTGCCTTCATCAGTAAGTAAAACATTATTGTGGTTTAAGTCACCATGACAAACCACAAGTTTTTGTTCTCTTGTGATCGGTAATAATTTCTTTAAATATACCAGTGCTTTTTGTACGTATTCGTTTGTCTTTAATAAATCTGTATATTCTAATCTCTTTAATATATTTAAATAGCTTTCATCTGATGTAACTGGTTTTTTCCCCAGTCGCATAAGCATGTGTAATAACTCTGATGAATGGTGAATTTTCCGTAGCAATGCAGCAACATCTGTATGTTGCATTTCTGCAGGTTTTAATTCTCTACCCTCAAGCCATTCCTGCGCTGTTATCACATCACCATTTTCCATCCGTTTTGTCCAAATTAGCTTTGGAACAATGCCTTCTGCTGAGAGTACAGCTAAAAATGGTGAAGAATTTCTTTTCAAAAACAGTCGTTGATCGTTCTTCGTTGCTAGATAAGCGTCTCCAGTTAACCCCCCAGCTGGAGTCACTTGCCACTCGTTACCTAGAACTCGCTTCAGCCAGTCCACCATAAATTCCTCACATCTTTCAAAATTTAGCGTTCAATAATACATTTTATCGATATTTATACAAAAATACAAATATGTGAATAGTTTATCATGTAGTAATCAATCCTACCACATCAAAGCTCATCATCGGCAAATTCAAAGGTTGTTTGCTCTTCTTCCCATTCTGGACGTTTCACAGAGGTTGTTTGACAATGATTTAATAACGCCTCTGCTACTTTCAGCTGTCTGTTTTTTAATGGGGAAGAAAGGGTTCTTTTATCCTGAAACCACTGTTCGTACTGCTGTCTACCAATAATCTTTGTTTGAAACGGCTCCTCTGAAAAAATAATATTATTCGTTTTGGATAATACTGTCTTTTGTATGGGAAAATCTATCTTATTATAATTAAGAACGCTCTTGACAATTTGTTCCGTTCGCTTCAAAGGAATATGCGGGTTTAAAACCTTACGTTGTTCATCTTCATCTGTTACGGTCCAAGTTCGTTCATCACCAGCCATTATCGTAGTTCCTATCCCCTCATCCATTAAATAGATGATTTCAACACCAATTGGGCTTATCAGGATAATTTCGCCATCTACTGGTGCTTTTTTAATATTAAAGATAGGATAATACATAATTAAATAAGTATCCGGAAATCGCTGAAGAAAATATTTAATTTCTGGATCACTCGCATAAGACTTATCGATGAATGAAAGGTCAGTTACAGTAGAAGTTGCCCATTTCAGCTGAATTTGTAGGAGTCTATCAAGAAAAAATTGCTTTAACTCTATCTTAGAATTTGGTAATGAAGATGTTTCATCCTGCACATTTAGCTCCTCAACCTGCTCCTTTTTCTTCCAAATCTTCCATTTAGGAGAGCGAGAGATCTCTTCTGTTGTATGTATGTCTATTTCGGTCATTTCTTCTCTTTTTAACCAGAGTGCATTCAGCTTTTGCCAATTATCCTGCTTCAGTCGGATAAATTGACTAGGATAACGATATGCATTCCATTCGTAGCGTGAGATATAATCCTGAAGTTTAATTAATTGAGCCAGAATCCTCACCTCCAATTCCATTAAAGCTAGCAACGATTTTATATTTAGGCATTTCTTTAGGATAAATACGAAACAACCCTATTTTATCGATAAGAAAAGGCTGTTTTTCTGTGTATGTAGCTTTCACGGTAGCTAATGTTTTCGCCATTCCAGTCGAACCTGTCCATTTTTTTGCTAATGTTATATGCGGTACAAAATCACGCTTTTCCTTAGAAAAGCCAATCTGTTCAACAGCTTTTTCAACCTGCTCCTGCAATTTTTTGAGACGATCAGTTAGTTCTACATCCGCATAAAGGACTCTAGGTTGCGTTTTCGATCCAAATGCTCCAACGCCACCTACCTGTGTGTTAAACGCTTGAAAAGAATGAAGCTCTTCTAATACTTGTATTAAGGCCTGTAATTTTTTATCGGCTACTGGCCCTAAAAACTTTAATGTAACATGCAAATCCTGCCTGTGAGGCCATTGCTTATATGATAATTGCTCCATTAAATTTTCCTGCAACATAGAAAAATAATTTTGCAGATGGGTCGAAAGCGGAATGGCAATAAAATAATGTGGTTGTTCAGTCATCCTAAACTCCTCCAATTATTTTTTCAAGCTGAGGCAATATCCTAGTTCTTCCTTAGACAATTCACGATATGATCCTACTCTTAAAGCATCATCCAGCTTTAGCCTTCCCATTTGTTTTCGTTTTAAGTAAATAACTTCTTTATTAACAGCCTGAAACATCCGTTTCACTTGATGAAACTTTCCTTCTGTAATTGTAATTTCTACTTCAGAGATATCATCCGTTTGAAGTATGTTTAGGTTTGCTGGCATAGTCATATAGCCATCCTCTAATTGAATGCCATTACTAAATTTGATATGGTCTTGTTCCGTTACCCTTCCTTTAATCTTGGCGTAGTAGACCTTATCAACCTTTTTCTTTGGTGAAAGCAAATGGTGGGCTAAGTCTCCATCATTTGTAAGTAATAATAACCCCTCTGTATCCTTATCTAATCTACCAACAGGAAATGGCTTATAATGTTGAAACTCATCTGTCAATAAGTCGATCACTGTTTTTTGTCGTTTATCCTCAGTTGCAGAGATTACTCCAGGAGGTTTATGCATCATGATATAGATGTTTGGTTTGTAGTGAACCGTATTACCATCTACTTTTATTTGATCCATAGTGGGATTAATATGTTTGCCGCCATCTCTAATCACAGTATCATTTACTGTAATGCGCTTTTTCTTTAGCAACACTTTCACTTCTTTTCGACTACCAATCCCAGTATTGGCCAACAATTTATCAAGTCGCATTAGTCCTCCTCCTATCTACGAAATAATTTATCCAATACACGTACTCGTTTTCCTAAAACTCTTTCCAGTAATGTCGAATGATAAGCGAACCATAAGTAAACACTACCACCAACGATAACACAAATGGTAAGAATTATCGCAAGCCCCCATCTTCCATTAGGAATCACCATTCCTAACAACGCTTTGAGTATGAGGATGCAAACACTCATAATAATGGCAAAGATTCCAATTAAGATAGTTCGTTTAATTAGTTGCTTATAAGAAAAATCAATCGAACTACGTATCCGCCATAGATTCAAACTGACCGCTATACCGGCAGCTAAAGCTGTTCCAAAAATGGCCCCCTTAGCACCAAATACATAAATAAGTTGTATATTAAAAAGCACCTTAACAAGTAGTCCTGCTAACAAACTAACAACTGCAAAACGCTGTTGGTTTATCGCTTGTAGTACTGATGATGTTACACTAAATAATGCGAAGAACAGAGCCACTGGTGCATACCATGCTAACAGTGGACCTGAAATAGCTAATTTGTCTAATTCTCCAAATAATGTTCCATATGCCTCATCTGAAAGTAATGAAAGACCAACAACAGCTGGAATAACAAGTACCATAATAATTTGTAAGGCCTGGTTAATTTGTTTCGTTAATAACTCCGAATTATTTTGTGTATATGACTTGGTTAATTCAGGAAGAATGGCAAGTGACAAGCCAGTAGCAAGTGTTATCGGAATAATGACCAATTTATGACCATAGAAGTTGATTACAGAATATGTGAATTCCCATATTTCCTTATTACCACTTGCTACCATAGACCGTTCAAAAGTAAACTGGTCAACCAATTGATATAATGGTATAGCTAATCCTACTAATACAAATGGTCCTGCATATCTAAATAGTTCTAAGAACAGATCTTTCTTAGGTATATCATATGAATATGTTTGCTGCTCAATTTGTTTATATAGATGAGATTTTCTTTTATTCCAATAAATCCACAATACGAGACATGAAGCTACTGCACCAAGAAAAGCAGCAAAGGTTGAAAAGCCAACCGCCGCTAGTTCGGATCCATTTAGTATCTTTAAAATAATAAATGAGCCACCTAAAAGAAACACAATACGTACGATTTGCTCCATTACTTGTGATATTGCAGTAGGCCCCATGGAATTATGTCCTTGAAAAAAACCTCGGACAATACTCATAACTGGGATAATTATTAAAGCAAAACTTACCATACGTATGACAAAGGCAACATCAGAGACAGTAATATTAGCTGGGTCATCACTGGTAATCATTCCACTTGCTAACCACTCTGCGCTGAAAAACATTGCTAAAAACGCAAATATACCAGTGACCATCATCATAGTCATAGCGGTTCGAAACATTCTCATACCCGTTTCATAATCTCCAACCGCATTGTATTTTGATACAAATTTAGACACCGCTAACGGAACACCAACTGTCGATAGGCTAATAAATATACTATACGGTGTATATGCGTAAGCAAATAACGTACCACCACTTGGACCTACTAAAGCGTTGAAGGGAACAACATATATCATTCCTAAGAATTTAGATAAAAAAGAAGCTCCCGTTAATAACATCGTTCCTCGGACAATATTTGACATTATTTCACCTGCATTTATTTACATTTGATATAAATTTCGAAACACTCATTATTTGATTATAACGAAATTGCTTATTAGATAAAAAGAATCATATGGACTATTTTATCACATTTAAAGGTTTATACTTATGTATATATGACTATACAACCATCTTTTTACACTGATATAGGCACTGAGCAACTTACATTTGTACTAATTTCTTCACATATTGTATGGGAGATCTGCAATTAGAAAACGATAATTGTTTGTACTTGTTTAACGTGTTAATATACATACGGAAAGGAATGAAAAAAATTGTCCTATGATGTAATTGTTATTGGTGGTGGACCTTCAGGGTTAATGGCGGCAATTGCTGCAGCTGAATCAGGTGCACAAACACTTTTAATAGAAAAAGGAAAGAAATTAGGAAAAAAACTTGCTATTTCAGGTGGCGGCAGATGTAATGTAACGAATCGTCTACCTCAGGAAGAAGTCATTAAGCATATACCAGGCAATGGAAAATTTTTATTTAGTGCTTTCTCCGTTTTTAATAATTATGATATTATTGAATTTTTTGAAGGATTAGATGTTCCGTTGAAGGAGGAAGACCATGGAAGAATGTTCCCTGTCTCTAATCAGTCAAAAACTGTGGTGAACGCATTATTAAAACAATTGGATGACCTTAACGTGGTAGTTCGATTAGAAACGCCTGTTAAAGCTATTCATTATGAAGAAAATAACCACAGCGTCATTTTAAGAGACGGTACAAAAGTACAAACGAAAAGTGTAGTTATTGCCGTTGGTGGGAAGGCAGTACCCCATACTGGATCTCCTGTTCACATGATAGGCTGATTTGTGTCGAGTTTCTTCCTATTATATACTGTAAGAAATTCATGTAGAGGGAATGATATCATGAGCCTTAAATCAAGCATTTATAAATTCTTACGAATATGGAACGATGTTGATGCTGTAAGAAAAGGAAAAGTAGGAAAACGGGTAGGTAGACGTGTAACTGGTAAAGCGGCAGGGAAAACAATAAAGAAGATATTTAAATAACCCCATCCAACTAAGGACGGGGTTATTTTACATAGCTCTCTTCCGTACTGATCCAGCTGAAAGGATATTATCTAACTTAAATGTTCTCACTTTTTTACGGTAGTAACAATAAGCCAGAATACTCTTCTCATTCACTTCAAGCACACGAATATAACGCTCTGTAACATCGCTATTGCTATCTATATAAAAGATAATGATTTTTTGCTTATTCTCCACAGAACGATTAAGTAATCCTTTCATGATAAGACCACCTTTAGAACGTTTGTTCTTATTATATGCGAACTACCGTTCTTATTCAAGGATAAATTACTTAGAAAAAAATAGAAATAATGGGAAAAAATACTTGTAATATCGCAAGCATTATTGTATAATTAATATATAGAAAGGAGGGAGGAAGTGGAATACTTAGCAAAAATAATAGCCTCAGTCATTTCAATTCTAACTGCTTATAAACTTTGGCTGACCACCCAAAAGTCTAGGTTAGAAATTGAAAAACTGAAGCTAGAAATCAAAAGAATGAGACGGGGAGGTTAATCCCTTCCCTCTCATTACTAAGTATACCACAAAACTATGCTATTTATGATATCAATGATCATAATTTGGACTGCCATCGCCATACTTGGAATTAGATATTTATTTCTGAGAAAAGAACGTAATCGACTACTTAAGAAAAAAAGGCGGTTAGAAAATGAAAGAAGACATCCGTAAATTAATTGAATCCGATATTACTGGTTATAAGATCAAAAAAGAAACAGGCATATCCGAAAGTACCATTTCCAGAATTAGGAGGGGTCAGATTGATATTGGAAGCATTACACTTGATAATGCTTTAAAGTTGTATGAATTTTATCAGAACCATAAAAATGAAATAAAGCCCCCACAACAGTGAGGGCTATTTTCATTTACTCCACTTTTACGTATTTTTTGCTAGCTGTTACGTAATAAATGTGTCCTTTACTATTTTTAACCTTGTATTGATATCCTTTTCCAACCTTAACCTTGTCTACAATAGTAGGGAATCCATATCCTTTTTTAAGGTAACCAGCTACGTGCTTATCTGACCAACTGGGCTTGTTGTAAAATCGCAACTGTCCATTATGTTTGGATTCAACTCGTTTACCAATATAGCTTGCTTTGGGCTTGGATGGTTTTCCTTTACGCATTTTGTTTAGCAATGTAGTGTTTTGTTTAGCTGTACCTTTATAACCTTTAATACCGTAATCTGCAGCATACCTCTTACGTGCGCTAAAGCTAGAATCTTTACCAATGCTGTTAAGATAATCGACAATAGATCCATTAGTTACTGTTTCAGATTCAACTTCTTGATCGGGTGCTTCTACGGTTTTACCCTCAATCCCATCTATAAATGTACTCCACATATTTAACAACAAGCGAGGACAGTTCTTGCCAGACCAATGCTTATGAGGTACAACACGTTCAATAGGTATGTTGTGTTCTTTCATTAATTTTTTAATAAGCCATTGGGCATTTTTAACCGCTTTGTTAAAGTCTCCATCGCTGTTTTCGCATATTTCAATTCCAATTGATTGTCTATTTCCAGTACCTCTTTCACCATCGCCAGCGTGCCAACCGTTTTCATTCGTTGGAATGTGTTGGTATATTTCTTTGTCATCGACAGTGTAGTGCCAAACAACCACTCGGCCACCTGCGCCATTATGCAAATACCGACTGTGCATTTCTGCATCTGCGCCCTTCTTTTCGTTAGCAGTACCATGAACTGTTAAAAATTTTGGCTTCATAGAATGACCAGGGCGTTGATTCGTTTGAGATTTAGGTATAAAATCTTGAATTATTTTTGGCATTACTTCATCCCCCTATCACGTAAAAATTTATCATTATGCTTACCTTTTTTAGTAACAGGATTGTCTTTAAACCATGCCCATACAGCTACGCCGATTGTTGCTACAGTAGACACACCTTGATAAATTTGATCTTCAGTAAATGGTAGTGGATCCCATCCATAGACAACTAATGCCTGATTTGCTAGTAAAATTGCTAATACGACAAGTCTTACAATTGCTTGTTTCATGTTAATTCCTCCTTAAATTTTGGTAATCAATAAAACAACTAGTGTTACTAAAGCAAAAAGCCACCCGCCCCATAGGCGGATAGCTTCTGCTACTGATTTCCTTCCTTCTGTTTTAGCCTCAATACGTTCTACCTTTTCTTTCACAACACCCAATTCTTCACGCAAGCCATTGTACTTTTTTATTACATTTCTAGTTTCTTGCATTTCAGAGCGTAGACCATTAATTAGTTCGAATAAGTCTTTGTTTGTATACCATTGTTCACTCATACTCAACCCCCTGTTTTAAGACATAAAAAATAACGCCTATCCAGCGTTTTCTAATGCTTTTATTCTTTTTAATGCATTCATTAAACCTTCTCTAAGGTCGTCTACCTCGTTTCTTAGTTGCTTATTTTCTTCTGCCAATTCCTGTATAGCTTTCGTATTTAATGTACGGTGTTTATAGCTGTTGATTCCCTCTTTTTCAGGAGACAAAAATTCTTCTGGTGTATTATAATCAGCGCCTATCACTAAACCATAATTTACGTAATCTATTCCATTTTCAATGTCAGATTTTAATTTGTATTCATATAAATCAGCGTTTAACAATATTGATAGAGCATTTACATTTAATTTGCTTATGTCTGTTTTATACTTTTCTAGTGATCTGTTAATAACATTTGATGCTGATACCCATCCAGTAAAATAACCGTCACAATTGAAATAAAATTGATTATATCCTTCTGAATTGCCAAGAGGATGTAAATTATAATGCAAAAATACATCTGCATTAGTAGATGTATTACGTTTTAATTCGATAAATTTCCTTCTCCCATCACCGTTGCCTGCATAAATGGTTGTTTTGTTATGTTCAGCGTACAAAAATCCAGTATTCCCGCTAGGTGTATACCTATATAATGATGTTTTTTTATTATATTTACTTCCATGTAAAATCGGGAAATCATTTCCCCCGCTTCTTCCAAAACCTATACTTATAAAATCTGTTGCGGAATTAAGTGATATTCCTTTTTTACTTTTATCGTTAATAAGTTGTGAATCTCTAAGCGTTCCTGCTTCTCCACCATTGCTAGAATTAAACATCGTTAATCCTTTTTCATCAACTTTCATAACTGGTATATCATTTAAGAACGTTCGTAGAACACCATTAATTAACTCAATTTTCCCACCTTGCCCATCATCTTGAATAATATTTACACCATACATTAACCCTGCCATTATAGCTTCTGCTACTATACCTTCACCAGTAATAGCATTGCCAAATGTTTGACCACCATCTTTACTAACGCCTAAACCAGCAGAGTTATATACAACAACTTTATTGGGATCGTCTTTATCGACTGCCCAAATTCCGCCCTCATTAGGAAATTGCAATTCAGTTCTTGCGTTCTTTATTGCTTCTGTAGCTATCTGGACAGCTTGATCTAGAACATCATTTCTCACAATACCGTCATCATTAATAATTTTCCCTAATTGCTTTTGTGTATTATCAAATACTACATCAGCAAAGCTTTTCTTATGATTAGCTAAGGTAACAGTAGTTTTTATAGGGTTTAAATCATCATCGAATGTTTCGTCGATATCTAGTATTCTTGTCTCTAATATCAAATCATTCATAGGTTCGTATATAACAAAAACACGATCCCCTTCATTGGGAACCGTGTAAGGATATCCTGCTGCTCTTAAATCGGCAAAATCAATTTTGGCAGAGAATAGGGGTGTATCTTCAAGCCTTGCTTTCATTTCTTCTAGAAGTGATTCTTTAGATGTAAACCTTTCATCCATTACGGGCGGTGCATCGATCTCTCCAAATATATCTGCATTAGGACTTCTATAATATGCAGTGATACCGTCTGCTCCTTCACCACGAATAACTGTAGCTAAATTAGTAGTATCGCAAGATTCTTCGATACTTTTTATGTTATGACCATAGCGGAATTGAAAGTCTGTATCATTACCTACCATCTTTTTAAAACGAACTTGTTTTCCGACTAGTTCCATTTCCGCCTTGAATCGCTTTAAGCCTTTTTCAAGCATGGATAAACGATTGTCATTCCCTAAGTTATCGAATTCTCTAGCTGGAAAGCTATCAATAGTAGCAAATGTATAACCTGTATTCTCAAAAACCAAATTCATATATGATTGAAATGTAATAGAGCCATTGTGTACCTTTTCTTGTTGTTTGTTAATCATATCTACATAAAACTTGTGTACACCGTCTATGCGCTTTATATATTTGTTTCCTAGCGATTTAGCCGAATACTTTTTTATGATATATTCGTCATCACCATGTGTAATGGTAGTTTCTTCCCCAATCAATGGAAAAGCATGTTTATTATTTTCACTAGGAACGACAGTCATAGATATGGTTTTTTCTCCGTTTACCTTGCGCTTACGTGTATATTGTTGGAAATCTACTAAAGGTTCTGTATTTCCTTGTAAATCCATTACTGATAGCATAATAATTCCCTCCCTGATCAATGACATTATGTTGTTAAATTGTTTGTTATTTGAGAACCTGTTCCGGATGCAACAATGTCATTACCAATACACATATTGCCTGTCACAAACACATATTTACAAGATGAAGTTGCATACACTCCTTCGTGACCTCCAGCGCTTGTATGATTACCATTTACTAAAACATAACTAGACTCTCCAGATATATAGATTATTTGAGCACCAGATGATACTCCTACACATTTATTACCAACCACATTTGTATAAGCAGATCCATTTGAAACATAAATGCAAAAACCACCTTCACCATTGACTCCATTAGCAAACCAAATAATATTATTTGCTATTAATGAATGTTCAGCAGAATGTATCTGTATTCCTGTTCTAGCAGAATTATAAATATAATTACCTTGAACTATTACTCTTTGCGTTCCATTGTAAATATATATACCTTCCCTGCCTGCTCCATAAATGTGATTCCCCTCAACAACTACATGACTCCCTGAATCTCTAACAAATATTCCATCTTGCAATGGGGATGTTATTTTATTGTTAGAAATAATAGAGCTAGAAATTTCCCTAGCATATATTGCTCTCCCATTACCTCTAGTATGAGCAAGTATATTTCCATCGATTATAAAATTGTGGGTTTTAACACTGTTATCAGTATTGTTAGTTATAAATATTCCTTCAAGCCTATCAGAATTTTTCAGTATATTTCCTGTAATATTCCAATAGTGAACTGTATTACTTTCTGCTCTCGATTCAATTCCAGACCCCACATATTCCATAGTATTTCCGTTTACCGATACATTCCACCAATCTTGTCCTCTTATGCACTGTGCTTCCATAGTGATAAATGTATTATTGGATATTATTATATTTTTGTGTATATAATCTTCCCCAGCTAAAGATGAATGTGTTCCTATCCCTCTAATACCATTTGTAAAATAATTATTTGTTATTATAACCCCTTGGCATGGAGTGCCATCCCATTCTCCGAAATGAGGGAATCCTTCTTCGGTAGCAAGGTCTAATTGAATCATTTCCGGATATCTGTTTTGTGCTGTATCCATTGTTTGCTTTTCAAATGTATTGTCATATATTTTAACGTTTTTAGAAGAGTTGATTTCTATCATATGAGAGTCATAGTTATCAATAAACCGAACATTTTTTATTACTATGTCATAACCATGAGCAAACATAATTTCAGATGATCTTACTTGAATTTCAGTGCCATTTCCATTAATGGTTCCACCTTCAATTGTGATGTTACCATTGCCGTTATAGCCAGCGAAACTATCCACGCCTTTTTGACCATTTAATAACATAGGACTAAATGCTGCTACCTTTTTCAATACAGCGTTATGAGACAACAATAGATGTGTGTTTGCATAGATTTCTAATGTTTCAGTGATCTCGTATAATCCATCAGGAACAAATACTGTTCCGCCACCTGCATTATAGCAAGCTGTTAATGCACTTTGAATATCATTATCATAAGATCTGATATCAAATACTTGGCTATGATTTGCCCCTATTTGATCGGGATTAACTTGGTGTGGATTGTCTAAATCCGTTTCATGACCTGTCAAGTTTGATTGTACGCTTCCTATTTCTTTATTTAAATCATCAAACGCTTGGTTAAAAGCTGATACATCGATCTGTTGAATAGGCTGCCATTCTGTACCATCAAACCGCCATACAACTCCAGCGTCTCTTTTATCATCGGGATCAGTTGGAAAATCAGCAGAAGCATGACGTGCCATAGTTGTGTCGCCTTCTTCTGGATTAGGGTATATGGTTGCTATATCCTCATACGTATCAACATATTCGGGTAACCAGTTTAATTTTGCATTGTCGACAACCTCTTGAAATGCTTCGTCAGATATTTTGCTGACTACATTGTTGAAGTCATCTTGAATCATCATCCAATTTTCTTTAATTTTTAATCGTTCTTTTCTAGTTATTGGTGATTCCGTCAGATTAAGTTTCACACCA
Organism: Virgibacillus sp. AGTR; assembly: GCF_016919725.2. GTDB lineage: Bacteria > Bacillota > Bacilli > Bacillales > Amphibacillaceae > Virgibacillus > Virgibacillus salarius. The sequence continues at coordinate 34,600 of NZ_JAJERH010000017.1, read as the reverse complement.
CCAACCTCCTATAAGTAATAAAATCTAAAATCAAATAAAATACGCTCTACCGTAGCCCCTTTAACTTCAATTTCATTAGGACCAGGTGCGAGCGTAATTAATTTTTTATTTGTATCTCGAAATACCGAAAAGCCGTTTTTAGTGCTTCGTATGCCATCTATTAGCAAAGTATCATTAAGGTCAAGTGAACCATTGTATTTGTAAATGTCACCTGTTGTGTGATTAATTATTTCTAAATAAGATGGGGCATTTGCTTGTATGGTTATCTTTAAGTCTCTATAACGTGGATCCACAGCAACATCGCCAGAATTCAATATAGTAAAATTGTTTTCTGTATGCTCGTATTGGTGGTTATCCCAATCTAGACCCATACCCCACTGCCACATATCAACATCCCATTCATAAGGTGTGGCTGTTGTAGCTATGGATTCTGCAAATCCCTTATTACAAATGAATGTAACACTAAAGTCACCATATACATAAGCTTGTTCTAGTTGGAAGGTATTACTTACTTTAACAAGCCATCGTTTCCCTGGTTCTCGTTTTTCAATTAGATAAAAAGCTTCATCGCTGCGAAACATTCTAAATATCTCATCTCTCATTAGTGGAAAATCAGCAGTATCATAAGCAATCGCTTTATATTCGCAAGTAATTTCTCTTGGTCCGAAAGTAGACCCCATGTCAATTGCCCCTGGTCTACCTGCTACAGTTTCTGTTGTGTGTTCGTATGATGGGGAAGAAATAATGAAATCTTTTGTGCGAATACCTAATTTTTTCAAGTCATAGGTTTTCCCGTCTAATCGCTGGATAATAGACATTATCTATCCCCCCGCAAATACGCATTAAGTGTTAGTTTGTCTCCCATTGATGTATCTATATTAGGCTCTACAATCCTTGTTAATTCTTCTCCATCAACAATTAATGCAATGTGTAGATCCGTTTTCTTTCCGCCACCATTACCGAGAGCAGGATTATATTTCTTAGGTACGACAGCCTCACCTTTATGAATCATAGCTAGTCCATCTTTAGCAACAAAGTTTGTACCAACATCAAGGCTCGGGATTTTAGGTATATCAGGAAAGCTAATTGAACCCCCGCCTTTTCCACCTAAACCAGGAACCCAGTCGGGAATTTTAGGTAAGTTTATGTGAAGACCATTTAGAGCATCTATCATTCCATTAATAGCTCCGATAACTCCATTAATTGCACCTTTTATGGATCCAGTTATTCCATCCCAAACGTCATCAGTACCACTTTTCACTCCATCCCAAGCATCACCAATAAAGTCTTTAATTTTACCGAATACTCTTTTAACTGTACCCCAGATAGTATCAATAAATCCTCCTACTGTATCCTTAACTCCATTCCATACAGAAGAAGTAACGCTTTTAATAGCATTCCACACACTAGTAACAATAGATTTAACTAAGTTGATACCACTAGAAACTACGGACTTTATTCCGTTCCAGACACTAGATATCACTTTTTTGATGCCATTCCACACTGCACTTGTTACTGTTTTAATTGTATTCCACACAGTTGTTATAACTGTTTTCACAACATTTATTGCGCCTTTAACAATTGATTTGATTATATTCCACACAGTTGAAATGACTACTTTTATCGCATTCCATACCGCTTGCGTGGTGGTCTTAATCATATTCCACACCGCTTGAATCGTTCCCCAGATTCCCTGTGCCACAGTTTTAATTACTGTCCAAATTACATTCCAAGTTGCTTGCAGGAATGTCCATATACCTGTAAATATAGTAACAGTAGTTGTTTTGATCATGGTCCAAATGGCTTGTATCGTACCCCATATGCCTTGTACAGCTACTTTTACTACCTCGACAATGATGTTCCATGTAGATTGTAGGAAGCTCCATATGGCTGTGAAAACTGTAATTGTCACTGCTTTTATTTGTTCCCAATGGGTAACCACAAATATAGCTAATAATGCTACTAGATTTATAATTAATCCTACAGGACCTGTCATAAAACGAAATGCTGCACCTACTCCTTTAATCATTGGAATAATTGCTGGAAGGGCAGACATTAAACTACCAAGCACTAATAAAAGAGGACCAATAGCCGCAGCCACCGCTCCTAATACTACTACTAATTTTTGAGTTGTTGGTGATAAATTATTAAACCAGGTTGCAAGTTTCGTTACCCCATTAATTAACGGTGGAAGCCATTTTTCAGCTATATCAAGCAATACATTACCTAAAGGTTTTAAAGCAATCGTTGCAGTGTTTTTTAATTCTTGAAATCTTTCACCAATTGTTTTTGTTTCATCTGAAGTATCCTGTATTAATCCACCAGCATCTTCAAACCCTTTCCCTAGTTCATCAAGTGAAGGTATAGCGCCATTTCTTATTGCTGTTGTCATACGTTGTGCACCCTCAGCGCCAAACGCTTCAGTAGCTATTGCAAGGGCTTCTGTTTCTGTTTCAGCTTCTTTCATTTTAGTAGCTACTTTTTCGAACTCTTTTCTTGAGTTCTTTCCCTCACCTGCCCATGTTCTAAAAGCTTTATTTAGACCAGGCATAACCCTAGAGACAGAAATACCATTGGCTTCCAATCTTGCCATTAAATCTGCTGATTCCGTCATGTTAAAGCCTGCATTTTTTAGTACGGATCCATAAGTATTTAAATGGCCAGTTATCTGATCTAGACCAACTCCATAATCCTGCGTCATTTTATATAACTTATCTAATTCAGACACTCCGTTTTCAGCAGGTATTTGCCACTGCCCCATTGCTTTACCAAAAGCTTCTGAGTTAGCGACCCCATCTTCACCAAGCGTTCTTGAAGCGTCTAATACATTTTTGGTTAAGTCCTCTAAAACTGGACCAGTTGCACCTGTTAATGTATTTAAGTTAGAGATAGCATTAGAAACCTCATCCGCACTATTAGACACATTTTTAAAGACATTATCAAAACTAGATTTAAGACTATCTAATTTGTCACCTGTCGCACCTGTACCAACGATAATATTGTTATACGCTTTGTCTACTGTGTCAGCTGCTACAATAGAAGCTGTTCCTAGTGCTGCCATTGGCGCAGTAACGTACTTCGACATTTGTCCGCCAACTTTTTTCATCTTCTTAGCAGTACCATTCAAGTTTTTTTGTAGCGTACCAACACCTTGTTCAGCACCCTTTTGATCTATTTTCGTATCTATCGTAATAGAACCGTCTGCCATTTATTTACCACCTGCCTTTCCTCCGAAGGCTGTAATTATATTCTCAAACGCTTCATCTGCTGTTTTACCAGTGTTTTGTTCAAGTGCGTATTTCCGTTTAAGACTTAAAATTTTATTACGCTCTTTCTGGTTATCTTTACTAGGAGAAGGAACATCCATTGTTCTTATTTGAACAACTTGCATGAAAGGCGTTTTCTCGCTTAACCCACTAAATAAAGACATGAATTTTTTCCAATGCATCTTTCCTTGTTGTTCAAGTAAATCAATGCCATAATCCATTAAAAAAGAAGCGTAAATACGCTCCCCGTCAACATTAAAATCATAATCTTTATCTTCTTGTTCCTCTTGTTCTTGCGTATCATCCTTCAAGCCTTGATTTTCTTGATCATTTTGATCTTTCCTTACAAAATCAAGCTCATTTTCTAAAATATATATATATAAATCAATTTTTTCTTCTAAAGCTAGGTTCTCTATATCTTCAAAGTTTTCAATAAGCATCTCTAATCCTATTAGAATCTTTTCTATAATGTGTAGCTCTTTATCTTTCAGCATTTCTAAGAAAAAAAGAATGTTATCGAAAGTTAAATCTAATTCCAGTTGTATACCTTGATAAGTGCATGTATCTTTTAATTGCTCCGTTAAAAACATAGGTTCTTACTTCTTCTTTTTGGTGTATTTAGAGCGCTTTTTCTCAAAATGCTGTTTCTGTCGTTCGTCTTGTTTTATCTTGATATATTGAAGAACATCAGAGACTACACCAATAGTATGCTCTGTGGAATTATTGGTTTTTGGATATATATCTTCAAAAGCACCTTCTCCAATAACCTCGTTTGTAATTAGTTTTGTTTCTTCTTTTACCTTTTCCAATGCTTCTACCAGCACTTTTTCATCATTTTGCTTTGCTTGTGTTTCTATTTCATCCCCTAATTTATTTAATCTGGAAGCTAATTCCGCATACTTCTTTCTTTTATCATCTGAGGTATCTATTTCATAAACTGTTCCATCAATTGAAACTTCTTCTATCGCTCTTTGAATACCTATTTCCTTCATCTAAATTCCTCCCATAGAAAAAGAGCAGCCATTTGGCTACTCTTATAATGTAGTTACATTTACAACAGTTGACGGATCGGATTCAGTACCATATTTATCATTTATTGCTGTTACATAAAATGCATAGTTGGTAGCTGTTGTTAGCCCGGATACCGAATAGCTATTTATGGATGCAGTGTCAATTTTTGCACCATCTTGATATACGTTATACCCACTAGCACCCTCAGCGGCATTCCAATTTAGATCAACACTCGTATCTGTTTCATTGGAAGCTAAAAGGCTAGTGGGCGCCTTAGGGAGTAGGCGCTGTGTATTGTGGCTTACCAGCAAAATGTATCTCGAATGAAATCTCACCTTTTGCCATGGCATCCCCACCGGGTCCAACAATATTTGCTATGGTGCATGGTCCTTCGAAAGTGGATCCATCTGGTAAAGTTAAACGGTAATCGGTACGCCTCGCTGGTCCTATTTCAAGCACCTTTGAATAGATGTAGTCTTGCGCTGGATCACCATAATAGCGATGACCTGAAAATGAACTAATGAGTTGTGCACCAATAACATCAGTTTCTCCGTAACCATCCCCATCATAATAATTATCCTGAGAAGTCTCTTCGTTTGGATCTGGCTCCATACTAGTGATACCTTTAGCTAACCTTCCCCATGTTTCCGTTTCTTCATTAGGCGTTATATTAATTTCCATCTTGTATTTTGAATTTAATAAGAATCCTTCTGGCATGTTCATCCTCCTTAAATATATAATTCCGCCTCAAATAAGGCAGTCCAAAGAACACCGTAACTCGTCTTTTGTACAAAATTAGGTGTTGTTGTACATTGAAATGAAACCAAACGAAAAGAGCCATCACGACTTGTGATAGCTCCATTTGATAGGTTTTCATATTCGCTCATTAATCGATTAATCATGTCATAACCTTCTAAGTTATCTTGATGATGTACTAATAGCTGAAAGCTAAAAGGGTATATTAACCCCTCTTCCATGTATCTCTCGTTTATATTGGCTGGCGATGGTCGTATAGCTATGCTGTTTCCTTTTTGATTATACATACCAATACCAACAACGGAAGGTGTAAATGACAACCCTTCTGTATACGATTTTAATGATTCTAGAAAGTCTATTATTTACACCCCCTATATTTTTAATCGAGTGGCTTTTTGCGCTTCATCTAGCCATTGTTTCAATTTTTCAGCTTTAGATGCTTCAAACCATAATCCTCTGGCATTAGGGTTTTTATCCTTACTAAAGTTGTACTGTGGATTGTAATACAATTTCCTTGCATACGGTGTATCCCAAGCGACTTCCCCTTCACCTATTTTCGAATGCGAAATTCCGCTTTCCTCTAAATAACCGTAGTCTTTAGGAATATAATAATTACTATCCTTCAAGACAAGATTATCCAAAACAAATTGACCATATCCTAACGCGTCATCTACTTTTTTGTTTACCTTCTTGGTATCAAAGTCTACTTTAACTTTAAACAACTAGATCACCTCTATTGCTAGGTGATGAGGGTCACTATCAAACGCACTCGGGTATTTAACAAGAGTTGCTTCTCGTCCTGTTCCTCTAAAGGTTATTTTATCCCCTGCTTTAGCATCATCAGGGAAATAGGATGAATTAACACGATCTATAATAACCGTATGATTCGCCTGTTTCCCCTCACTATTCGAACTTCTATTCATAGAGGTTATAGGAACAACACGTACATGGTTAATGGTTATTTCCTCGCCGTATTCATTGTTCCAACCATCATTGCCAATCAAAGGCTGATATTTAACGGAATGTACTAGCAATTTTTTAGGAATTTGTTTAATAATTGCCATAGTTAGCGCACATCCAATCCAGTGTAAAGCAACCCTGTAATTTTGAGATATTCTAAGGCAGAAGGACTTACTCGCTTTGATTGCTTGCTAGCGTTTCCACTATTACTTGCCCCTCCATCTTGATATGAAAAGGAGTCGATGCTTACACTAGTAAGTTCGCTTTCTGTTCCTGCATCTATTGCTGAAACTCCACCCTTTTCGGCATAAAATTCAACCTGTGCAGCAGTAGATTTCTTGATCTGCTCTTGAATAAAAGGAATGTAACTATCAAACCCTTTCATCTGGATCTTGTAATTAGTTACTTGATCTATAACCTCGCTGGCGCGCTTGATATAACGGTCTAGTGTCTCTTCATCTTCTACAGATTCGCCTAAGAAATCGTCTATATAATAGGTTTTATCAATATACATAAAAGCACCCCCCTTATTTAGAGGATGCCTTTTTATCTTCTTCCAATTCTTTCTTTAATGCTGCGTTTTCTTCTTTAAGTGTCTTGATTTCTTCTTTTAATGCCTTATTTTCATTTAATGTTTTCTTATGGGTAGCATCAGCAACAGTTTTTGATTCCTTTCCTTTAACTTTTCCATGTTCATCAGTCTCCTGATACCCCATTGCTTTAAGTTCTTTAATTTTTCCATTATCTTCCTCTTTTAGAACAACATTTTCTTTACGTAAAATCAATTTCTATTCCCCCTCTATTATGCGCCTGTATCAGGTGCTTTATTGGATACAACTACACCCTTAGCTTGATTTTTTAGTACGAACAGATCATGATACAAACGATTTTGGTATAGGTATCCATCGCCTTCTGTATGTTGACCTGGTTGAAATAAATAAACGGAATTTAGCTTTGCTTTTGCAATAACAGCTCCACGATAAACAATTATCCAATTCAATTGTTGTGCATCTACTGCTGGAACAAAACCATCTGTAAAATCAAATGCAGTATGAAAACGATCTACATCGAATACTTCTATAAGTTTTACACCATCTATAACTGTTACTCTTGTTTCAATGTTTGTATTTTCATTCTGTAATGAGAAGTTACCTTTCCCCTCTTTATAAGATTCCACAGCATCCATTACATCTGTAGATACATAGACCTTGAGGTTAGCGGTTCCGTATTTACGAACTTTTTTAATATCCGCCTTTAAACGATCAAATACGTCTTTTGGTGTGCCTTCAGTTACATTTTCAGCCGTATCCTGACCAACATCTTTCGCTTTAGCTGCTAATTTAGAAAAACGGTAAGCATCTATTTCAGGACCAGCATTTTCATTTAGAAAAACTCTAGTTACGTTAGCTGCACTCGCTGCTTGATTAGACTCGTCTACATCCATTTGATCAACAAAAAATTCTACATCACGATCAAATTGTAGTGTATATGGTTCATGAGTTACATTAACGGAACCTCGGTTAAATCCACCATTACGGCTATGCTGTTTGTACCCAGAAACAGCTAGAGAAGGAACATGGAAAGTTCTTGCCCCCATCCAATTCACACTTGGTGTTTCAAGGTCATTTGTTAGTGTAGCTTGCTTAATTACTTGGTCTAATTCAGTTTGATACTTTTGTGCATAGTTAATAGCATTTGGCATGTTATCATCTCCTATTTTCCTAATAATGTTTGTGCAAAGGCATCTAATTTACCTTGCTGTTGGTGTTTTGCAGTCGTAAAAGACGGCTTAGATTCTTCTTCATCTTGTTTTCCTGCAAAATGCGGATAATCTTCTACTACTTGCTTAATAGCTTCTTTGATATCCACATCATCATTAACCTTGGTCTTAGCTAATGTAATGACAGCTTCCAAATTCTTTTCATCTGTGATACCTGCTTTGATAGCTTCATTTTCTGCTTGCAAATCTGAAATGGTAGCATCCTTTTCATTGATTTGAGATTCGAATGTGGTTAACTTCTCATTCAACTTTTCTTGCTCTGTCTTTTGGCTTTCCTGCCATTCTTTAAATTGCTTCATACCTTCTTTAGCATCCTTGAACTCATTGACACCTAATTGTTTCAATAGCTTTTCCTGTTGCTTCTTTGTTTCTCTAGCAACAAGGTTGTTAACATCCTCTTGAGAGAAAGTTTTGTCCTCTGATTGTTGGGAATCAGTACCCGATTTATCTTGTGTTTGGTCCTGTTGTTGGTTATTTCCTCCAGCTTGGTTGTCAGCTTGCTGGTCGCCCTCATCTGTTCCCTCGCCTCCATCGGCAAAGAATTGTAAGTTTAACGGTAAAAATTTAAGCATTTATATTTCCCTCCATTACGGATAATTGTCCTTCTGTCTCTTTAACGCCTAACAGATAAAAGGCATAATAAAAAAGCCTTTTTATGTCATGCTAAGGACAATCTAACCAAAGTATTTAGGTTCTTTATCTTTATTCTCTAGGTCATGCACTTTTTTAGCTAAGGTCAGCAACATATTTTCCAAATGTCCTACCTTTTCTTCTAGTTCCTTTACTTTCTTACCCATTATCTCACCTGCTCCCTGTCATACCTTCTGGTACGATTAGTTTCGTTAATAAAGTTTCTTATATTCGCTTGTCTATCCAGTACCTTACGCCTTGCTATCTCAGCACCTTCTTTATCCCCTAATTCGTTAAGCATCATTTCCTCACGTTTTGCATAACGAATACGTCTTTCCAGATAACGCTGCTTTTGACTACTTTCGTATTGCTTATCATTAGTTTCTTGGTCATAAGGATGATATGTTTTTTTCATTCCTTCAAAATAAGGATACTTAACATGACCACAATTCACACCAAATAAACCAGCAGGATGCCCAATACTGGTTTCTGATAAAGTTGGATATTTCTCGCTGTTACCACTTCTACTAAAGATACGCCCTTGATATGGTTCGCATAATGGTCTGGCTCCTGCATGTGAGCTGATTTCCACTAGATCAACACCATATTCATTAAATCTAGTATCTTGCATTCCATTGGCTACATCGTTACTTGTTGAACGCATTACCATACTTGTATAAGCTTCCGTAGACCATTGCCGCCCCTTTTTATCAATTAACGCCGGAACACCTTGTTCAGCCCATTTACTGGCTGTTTTTCTCAATGCTTGTTGAGCTGTAGTTACTCCTGCTAAAACCTCGCCTGTAGTTTGATTAATAATGTCTAAATATATTATTCTTGATTGATCTAGCATAGTTGAATTAACTAAATTAAAGCTGTTCTTGGCTTGTCTCTCATAACCTTCTAAGACCTGTAGCAATGAACTGCTTTCTTTAACAGGGGGCACTTTATTAAGCTTACCTCTTTTAGCTCCATCTTCTAGCATTGGCTCAATGTCTAATAATGATCCATACCCAGCCTTTTCTATAGCTTTCATAATCTCTTCACTTGTTTTACCAGAATGCTTTCTTAGTAGCTCAATATTTTGCTTGTTTAGTGACTCTATTTCATTCAATGCATTCAACTGCCATGATTCTATGTCATTATTCAGCACAGAATCATACTTTTTAAGGCGTTTCGCTATGTTCAAGAGTATTTGTTCCTCGATAACTAAATAAACGTCTGTGACTGGCTTAGATAGCTTCTGTAATTTACGCTTATTCATGCCTTTTCACATCTTTTAACGGGATCACTCTTTCGCCTTTATAAATTAATGCTAAACCACCTCTCTTTACAAGGTTAGTTCCAACATCCAAACTAGGTATTTTGTTCACTATTTTCCACCACCAGTTCCGAAGAAGTCCATTTCTTCTGCTGTAGCTGTCTTATTTTCCTCGTTAATCTCTGCAAGTAATTCCTCGGCTTCTGTTTCACCCAATCCATGTATTTTCATGATCGCTCGCTTACGTGAATTCAACTTATTATTTATCATTTGAATTTGTTTAGCTATTTCAGCGTTTTTGTCCTCAGCAACAGAATCATCAAATGCCACTGTAACTTCAATATTTTCTGGTGCTGTATAAATTTTATATTGTTCTGCTATTTGAACGATTGATTCAATTAATTCATGTATTCCAGCCTCGATAATCGTTTCATGTGATTTTTTAGATTTGAATGTTTTTGATTGTTCACTTACAACCTCTGTTGCTGTTTTCATGCTCTGTCCATCAAAAGTAAATGTACCTGCGCTAAAACCTGTTTGCATCGCTAAGTAGTTTAGATTAGCGTTTATAGCTGATATATGTTCATCCACTCGCAATTCAACTTTAATATCTTTTACAGGACTTTCTTCCGGATCACCGAATTTAAAAGCCTCGTATGTTTCGTCCTCTGGATCAAAGTAACGGTGAATTTCCTGTGTGTTTGGATCTACCGTTGTTTTTACCATCTGAGCTGGTACGATAATACGTTTTTTCCCAAGCCTAAATTCCCTATTAAAGCTATCGAATTGGGTATCTATTGTTTTTAAAGTATCGACAGCGTTAGCAAATAAAGAAATACCCAATGGGCTTTGAGTATCGATGTTATTAGCAATATTAGGTTTGAAATACACAAATGAGTTTGCTTTCTTCTCCTTTTTAATAGGAAATACTGCTTTTATTGCAACACCAGGGAAAAAATCATCAAAGCGACCTGTAATATCAACTCCTAATTCTCCTTTAGTATCACTGACATGTAAGGTATTTTGAATAATTAGTGTGTCAGCTTCCCATGTATGCCATTCTAAATGTGTGTAATACTTGTTATTTTTAACAAACTGATTTATGAAAACACCTTCGTAAACCCCTTTGTTATCCCAAGATAAGGGGATGAAGCAATCAGCAGTTACAAATGATAGTTTTATTTGATTGTCTTTTACGTAAGGTTTTATAACCATGCCACCAAGAGCAAAGTTGTATTCAAGATAATCTTGAAAGTTCTTATCAAATTTGTTGTTCTTAAACACTTCTTTGATAAAATCAGAAAGAGACTCATCACTTATGCTGATCTCGCATTTTTCGTTATACACTAACGATGCCATTTCCTCAGAAATAACTTTTGGCATATTAAGCGAGTGCATCGTTCTTGTTTTCTTGCCATCAATAGTATGATAAAAAACTTTGTGTATCTCTTCGAAATAGCCTTTGTATAAACAATTCCATTTTTCAATAGCATTATACATTTCTTCATTCATGTACACGTCTTTCGTATCAGAAAGCTTTTTAATACCTTTAATCAAATTCATCTTATAGAGCACCTCCCTCACCTTTGCTATAAACCGCTTGAACATCGCCTCACCACCTACAACACGTAATTTTTATAAAAGTAATTGTTGGCATATCTTGCCTCATCCAGCGCATGGTTCCAGTCATCTATTGGATTACCGTTATCATCACGTACATACATGCCAATTTCTTTAATAAAGTTGTAATGATCATATTTATCCGTCTCTACTAAGAAGAATTGTTCATTAGTCATAGAGTTCTGGAATCGCTCTATACCAACCTCAATACCTCCACCCTGTTTTTTCGCATCTGAGGCGTTGTTATCTGCCCTTGCTGTATCAATTTGGATTTTATGAAGCTCTTCTCTTAATGATTTACAGGCAGGATCCACAAATACGTCTGTGAATCTCATTTCAAACTTTTCAACACACCAATGAATAAACTCTTTAATCTCTTTGGCATAGGTACTCATGGCTTTTACTTGTCCTGTTTCAGCACCAGAATGATAGTAGTTAGCTACCCGATTCAATCTAAATTTACCATCATACAATGTAACGATATTACAGCTACATGAAGTAGCATCTGATTGCCCACCATCAGCTTCAAAGTACATTTCATATGGTTTCCCTAGCAAAGAAGGAATCTGATTAATGGCTGGATTAAACATGGAATAGATAACGCCCTCTGGCATTACTCTTTTTCCAAACCAGTCACGATCTAGCAAATACGGATTCTTTTTAAGGGTTTCATAGATTTCTTGTTTTCGTTCTTCGCTAATTATTGGGTTATCTTCGATGGTCCAATGAGTCCATCGTGTATTTTGTACATCGAATACTTCTTTAATAACCGGATGATTAGGAGCTGGTGGATTAAGGTCTGCAATATGATATCTATCCTGTGCTGCCATTGTTCGTCTAAAACATTCCTGTATGAATGACATATGAAGTAAATTGATTTCCCCAAATGCCACAGAACCTAGTGACATACCAGTAATAGCACCAACACTATTTGCTTTGGCTCCACCTTTGTAATAAACCTTTTTAACGCCTTTAGGAGTATGAATCTCTAAGTGATCCCCATGTTCATCATGCTTGATTTTTGCTAGATCACCGAATATATGCATTAACCCAGTTCCATCACCGTCAATAAATAGCCTGAAAGCTTGTTCCTGATTATAGGCACTAACTAAATGGTTTGTATCTCTTGAAATGGTATAAAGATACGCTAACCGAAAATGTACGCCTGTTGTTTTACCAGAACGTGGCGTTCCTTCCTCCACTTCTAAACCAACATCAAACGGTTGCTTTACTAGCTGTTTTTGCTTAGGCGATAACTTTATTTTCTTATTCATCATCCGTCACCGCATCTATTAGAACATCTAGCAAGCTAGTATCTTTCTTCTCACCTTTAATAAGCTTAGTGCGTTCCTCGATGAACTCCGTTTCTTTCTTCGTTTTATCATTCTTAATTTGAAGTGCTTCAAGCTGTAATTTTAACTTAGGATCAAACATACCAATATGCTTACCAATTAATTCAGTGGCTTTATTAGCTCCGTTACTATCAAACTGATATTCACCAGTTTCAACCATTTCACCTAAATTGGGATCCCATTGCATAACAGGTTCTTGCTGCATAGATCTATCCGAAATCTCTTTTAACCGTTTTAAGACCCAGTAAGCATCTAACTCCAGTTTTTCAGCTCTTTTATCTTTTAATTCTTTCACACGCGCGGAAATGTTAGCTTTTGTTAACAGTCTTGCAGCAGTCTGCCTAGCTGTTTTCTCACTATAGCCTGCCCTAATAGCTGCCTGAGTAGCATTTAAATCAATAATGTATTCCTGACAGAATAACTCTTGTTTTGCAGTTAATTTAGCCATTTATGTCATCACCCTACCCCCTTGTAGTAGTAAATTTATGCATATAAAAAAGCACCACTATGGGTGCTTTAGATCCTTATACTAAATAAATAATTGTGATAAATAATTTAATAAAGTTTCTTTGTCTTTTTCATCTCGAAGTGCGAACTCATGTCTGTCAAATCCATCTTTATTAACTTTATGTGATACTGTTACCACTAGTACAACATCGTCTTGTACAGCAGTGTCATCTTTATATAGTTCGATTTTATAATCACCAGTATCTAATAATGATTTAATCTTTTCTATCATCTTCTCACCCCCTTTGCCTCCATAATACGACAAAAGGGAATAATTTCCTACACTTCCAACGAAAAAATAGCACCCAAGCCCTCGCAAAACTTGGATGCACCATTTACATATCCTAGTACAATATATCGTAACCGATCACTCACTGACCCCAGGTAATCAATGAGCGTAAATACATAACCGATTCCTTTTGCAACACCTCCTTATAAAGAGTGTGCTAATACCGTAAGGTATTTCTCGGGCTACTACCGCATATAGCAAGAGAACTATATAACAGCCCTATCAATTATCAGAACTTCGTACGTCATCGTACGTCATTATTTTTGATGAAATCCAAGCAACTTTTTACATCATCGTCGTTAAAATCGAACCATTCGCCATTTCGCCTTTTGTGTTTATACCTTTCATGTACTTCTTTTTCTAAAGACTCATATCTTTTTGAGGGAATAACAGCAATAGTGGTTACTCCCAACGGAACCATTGTGTTTAATGATTTCAACCTGTTCACGTGGTTTGTTGTAATTCCTATTTTCACAAGGTTTGAAGCATTATCTTTCACCAAATATATAAATCCGTCTTTCTCTTTCTTTTTATTTCTCTTACCAAACACGTCCACGAATTGCATAGCTTTTAGAAACTTCAATTCTTCCTTTGATAACTTTTTCTCTTTTCTCGCTTCCATAACTCTCACCCTTTATGCGCTTATTTTCTTAACTTTCTCTCTTGCTCTTTCAATATACTGTTGCACAGTACGTTTCTTCAAGTTAAGCTTATCAGCAATTTGTTGCATGCTTAACTGTTCAGCTTCGTGCATGACGAAACATTCCCTTTCTCTGTGAGAAAAATTCCTTAGTAAATCAAGTGTTATGCGCCGCTGTTCCTGACTCATATACAAAGGCTCTCGCTCTAATTGCTCTGTAATATCTGGAATGATTTCTATTTCATCATATTGCTTTTTCCTATAAGCATTCTTTTTATCAACGCCACGATATAATCCTGGTTGCCTCCCTGATTCCATCCACTCAATAGAATACGACATATCATTGAACATGCTGTTAATCTGTTTCCTATCTTGTTTATCTTCTAGTATCTCTGGATCCAATTTGTTTTTTTTCGTTGTTAAGCCCTCGCGTCCCACTTTGTACTCGCCTATTAATTTGTCCGCCCATGTTTGCATTCCAACCAACCCCCGTTTGAAATAATGATTGTACATACTCGCTCCGTTTTACAGGAGATAGTGCGCCCACTCGTTTATCTTTTCTGTATTCACTGACTTTCCATTGATACATTTCTTTCCTCCCACTCGGTTGCAAAAATCGATTAAATTTGTAAAATAGTTGCAATGACATAAAAAGGACACCAAACGCAGCTAATGCTGTCATTCAGTGCCCTGGTTGTTCCAGTAGCTTGTTATTTAATTTTATGTCTTTCTGCTTTAAACAATAATTCCATTTGATTTCTATCAGCTTTAATCCATTCGCCATAAGAAAATCCGCAATCAAGACACTGATAATCCATATACCAATAACCCTCTTTGCTATTTATTCCTTGGCTACAACAACTTCTTACGACTTTCCCATTGTGACTACAAAACAATTGTTTGATTCTAGCTTTAAAACTTACATGCAATTTCATTTTATTAAGCCCCTCACTTAGTATACTTAACCTCATATCGACCAAGCTTCCCATCTTGCCACTTCTGAATAACCTCACCAAACCCAGTTGGAGGCTTATCCATTTTTTCTAGTTTCCCTTGAACAACTCGATAGACTGCATCTTCATTTAAATCTACAGTTGCTTTTGATTCTTTCATGACCTAACCCCCACATTTTAAAATAGAGCCAATCTGAGCGTTTCTATTAATTAAATGAGTAAAAACTATTAACCTGTTATAAAAACGCCCAGAATCGACACATACGTTCTAATTTGCTATATTCCCCAGCCGATCTAATTCATAAATTACGATTTTTGTCCGTTGTTCTTCCTTTTCACATGGAATAATTCTTGATTCCATCTGTTTAACTTGCCGATCATCCTTGTATACGATCTTATTGAGAGCATCAGTAACGCCTTTAAATAGATTATCTATATCAGCTCTATTACCATGTATATAATGAGTTAATCTAACTCCTACATGTCCCTCAATGGGCTTATCCTTCATGTGCTGCTTAGCAATCCACCCAACCTGCTTTTTATATGCCAGATAACGCTGTGCGTATTTGTTCTTGTACATACTCTTTTGAGTCATTCTGACAGCTGGTACTGGCTTACCAGGTATCGTAAATTCAAGCATTTTCAATCAACCAATTTCCGTTAAATAATTCTTCCCAGCTGAACCGACCAAAGTATGACAAAGGATCTGTTCCTTTTAATTCAAGTTGAGATCCATCTGCTGGATCGATAAAATATACCTGTTTGCCATCATTTTTTCTTGCACTCATAGCTTCATCAAAGCTTACATAGTTGGGTTCAATCCTCCACAATGCATTAAGAATTTTCGGCTCCATAGCAACTATTCCTTGTGGGTAATCTACATATTCTAGATTTCCATTTAAGGCTTTAGTTATTTTTATATTTGATTCTTTACTAATGGCGATCTCTCTAACTTTTAAGCTATTCATCATTTCACCAGCAGTAAGCCACGTTTCTTCACTCATGTTTATTACCCCCTCAACCATTCCAGATAGGTTTTATATTGTGTTCTTTGCTATACATTTTCTATCGTCCATTTGCCTGTAATTAAGTCTTTCCATGTGTACGTTTCTATCCAACCTTGTAAATTAGCATCCGGATGTACAGTGACACTCTGATTATGAAAGGGATGGAAATGTGTGATTTTCCCTTTATTCAAAGCTTCCATAGCTTCTTCAAAAGATACATAGTTTGGTAAGATGCGCCATTCCCAATTAATCACAACATTGTTAATTTCAAAGCACTCAGAGTCCTTTTTATCACTATCGATGCGATACCATTTAAAACCTTCGTTATCTCGTATGACAGCGTTATATGCAATATCCTCTATTCCTTTGACATAGGTGTTTTTCAATTCTGCAATCTCCCCAACCTTCAACTTATCTATCATTTCACCTGTAGTAAGCCATTCACTCATGCAATCACTCCTTAGTTTACTTATTTTCGAACGAATATTTTCAGCGTATATCTCTGCATTTCTAGATAATACTTTGGATAAAGTTCTTACTGTTTCTTCATTCATCCCAATCCCCCTAACTAACTTTTATCCCATGTTTATTGACCTTTGGCTCCTCAAATCTCCAGCCCTTATTTATAAGTGCTTTTATTTCATATTTTGACAAGTGCCCAGCAACGACTAATGTTTGACCTTCTCGGTGTTTGTATAATGTTTCAATAATCATTTGCTTGCCTTTCGTGGTTCACTTTGTTTTTATCAAGGTAGGCTTGTTCGATTTGTTCTGTGGTAAAGCCTAGCATTTCGCCTAATCGAATAAATTGCATGAATAAAATTCTATAAATATAATCAAGATCTCCAAATTCACCATTATCAAGAACTACATCTCTAAAATTACTGACCCAGAAAAACACCTCGTTAAAATGTGTTGTTATATCAACTTGCAACCTATCAGATAGTGGAACATTTACACCTTCAAGATTTTTTTCCAACCCAATACTCAAAATAAAGTGTAGGCAGTCTACGTATTCTTCTAGGAGTGGGTTAACTCTGCAATACTCACACTTTCTATATGGCCCTAATAAAGGAGATGACTTAGAAATGCCACCAATGCATTCATCGCAACCTTTATTGTATGCGAGCTGTGGCTTTTGTTTATTACTCCAAAACTTAAAACCACGCCATTCATTAGCTAACTCACCTAATTCAACCTGTAGAGCTAGTATCTTTTTATCTAGCAAGTTCTGTCCTTCCAGACCTTTTTCTCTTTCTATCCTTGTATCTAATTCCTTTTGAATGGGGAATAATTTATTTAAGTTCATTGTTTGACCTCCGATTGAATTTTTTATTGAAACACGTATCACACATTACCTTTCCGTTATTGGTTACAATTGGTTGATTTATTAAATTTTCGATATCTACATGTGTCAAACAACTATCACACTCAAACCACCATCCGTTTTCTAACATACTCTGTTTTAATTGTTTGGGGTTCCCTTCTAAACCATCAGCGTATCTCGCTCTTTTAATTCTCACGTTAATATAATCAGTCCACCCGTAAGCTTCACTTTGATATATCGCTTTTGCTCTAGTTTCTGCGAACACAATTTCTTGCATTTCTCCGTTAATATCTTGAGTGTGCCAAGCTTTCATTGTTTGACCTCCTGGTATTGTTCTTTCATGACGTTACGCCTTCTAGTAGGTGTGAGTGCTGAAATGCGTTTCCGATTACTTCGACATCAGTACAATCACAACCAGTAGCCACGTCATATCTAGCACCGACAAAATTATCTAATGGGTCTTCTCCAATGTAAAAACCTGCATAATCTTCTCTGTATTCAACTTTCAAGTATTCAATAACATCTTCAGGAGGATGACCACTTCCGAAAACAACGACAGTTACTGTTCTTTTTAAAATATATTGGTCATAAATCCCTGTTCCATTTTTGTCCTTTAAGCCTGTATATTGAAGTAAATCGACGTCTTTAGGTTCTCTTTGGACAATAATGTTTTTTCCTTCGATAATGTCATATCCCCACAAAT
The DNA here is from genome assembly GCF_016919725.2 of Virgibacillus sp. AGTR. Lineage (GTDB taxonomy): Bacteria > Bacillota > Bacilli > Bacillales > Amphibacillaceae > Virgibacillus > Virgibacillus salarius. The sequence goes on along the minus strand of NZ_JAJERH010000017.1, from coordinate 16,538 downwards.
TCACTAGTTTTATAGATTGAGTATTACTTTCAAAAGAACCTTTCCCGTCGAAAACAATACAGTTTACATATCGCATCTTTTTACTTTTCTTATCCCACGCCCGATATTTAATATCCTTCACACAGATTCCTCCTTTGACGTTACGCCTTTCTGGTTGAATTTGTTTTGTATTTCTTGTTTTATCATTTCTTGAATTTGTTCTCCTGTAGGGATAACGCTTTTTATTGTTTCTTCGATTTGTGAATCAATTTTCGAGAACAATTCTTTATCTGCATATTCTCTTGCCTTATCCATAATCCAATATTCGGCTCTGGTAGTTTTCGTTCCACCACTTGAAGACGGCATATATTTTTCGCCTAATTTGCTTGCAGTATTTGAATAACGGAAACAAGGTTCATCTAAATAATTTTGCAGAGTACGTTTGATATATTTATCAACTTCTGTCCTTGGTGGTTTATCGCTATGAATGGGTTTATATTCTTCCCCAACTATAGCTGTTTTTAAATAACTATCCACAATTGGGGCAATGATTTTTTCTACTTCTTCTCGCACCATGTCAGTTGCTTGTTCTCTAACCATTTTTTTAACTTGTTCTGAAGCTACTTTAGACACCAAACATTCAAGTTCGTAATTGAGATCTTCCTTATTTATTTCAAGGTTTATGTTTGCCTTCATTCCATTTCCTCCTCTAATTAAGAACTGTACACTTCTATTTCAAAAGCAGTCGAAAGATCAATTATTTTTTGTGATACGCTTATATCATCGTTGAAATCAACATCGTGTATGGAATATGAATTGTCGATTTGAATATGATTGACGTGTTTATCTTCTGGTAATTCATCTAACTTACTTTTCGGTATGTCATATACCACAAATCTGATTAATGACTTTGCTTCATCTTTGTATAGCGTAATCGCTACACTTCCGTATCTAGCGAAAACGGCATTACTGAAACATCTAAAAATTGTTTTATAAAAATAGTTCTTCATTCCATTTCCTCCTTCACCTCCCATTAAGGGAGGGTTAGTTATTTAATTCGCTTTTTATTCGGATTTTGTATTAGTCCTGCCTATGATTACGTTGTCGTCATTAGGGTGTTTTTCTAACATATATTCCATACACTCCCATTCCGTATTGGCTTCGAAAATCGTTTCATTGGTTGTTTTGTCATACACCATAAAACTATGCATATTTTTCACTCCTTCATATTTTCTGTCTAATTTAACCTTTCTCTACTCCTTTCAATGCAATTTCTAATTGTCTTTTAGCTCTACGAAAGATATAGTCCAGATTCTCCGTATTCTTGATAGTTCCGTCCGATTTCAGATGTTTATTAGGTATCCATACATTTTGATTGGTGTCATTGATTACGAATCGTTTAGCTTTCATTTTTTTATAATTACGCTTAATCAACCGTAGAGGAATGCCTTTATAGTATTGCCTGTTATAGTTCATCCCTCTACTCTCTTCTCGTACCAAGTGAAGTCATCCATAACTCGCTCCCATGCCCAGTCTGCAAATTCTTTGTTTATCTCTTCTTCGGTAGCATCATCTTCAAATTCGAATTCTTCTTCATCAATATCATGTTCACCTACGCCGGTTCTGTGGCAAAAGACTATTGTTTTCATTCTGATTCTCCTTTTTTTATAAATGTTGACGTACTATTTCAACCACTTCTTCGGGATCTAGCTGACCCCCTGAATTGATTTCTTGCAATGCTCGTGATTCTATTTCCTCCAAAGCCTGTTTTAACTCTTTAATTCTTTCTTTTTGAATCTCATTTACATATTTGTATCTGTCTTTCTCCATCCGTTCACTGAATAAATCATGATTGAGTTTCAAGGACAGCTTCCTCAACTCTTTCACACGTTCTTCTAACTCTCCTACATAATCACACTCGCTACACCTTAAACGCCCATGTGTTTCGCATATTTTATCCATTGGCTACTCCTTTCAATGTCTGTTCAATCCGTCTAGTTATCCATGTATCCATTTGTAAACCTGTATCTGGATGCGTTCCTGCTTCTTCATAAGCTTCAAAAAGCACTTCTTCCAAAGCCTGTTTGTAGCGTTGGTTTTGTTGCCACGTTTCAGCGAAAGATGCAGCTATTTCTTTTCTTGAAGTTTCCAACTCCTGCACACGTTCTGCTTGTTGGATAAGGTATTCTATCCCTTCTGAATTAACATAAGCCCCTATTTCTTTATGAGATAATCTATAAGCTTCTTTTATCTCTTCCAACCGTTTATCCATTGGATTCTCCTCCTTTCAATGCTTCCACAGCAAAATTGTGTGGTGATCCTGTGCTTATATCCCGTATATCTTTCAAATATTGTTCATAGCGTCTGTTCTTTTTCGCAAGATAACAAGCCCAACCATCTTTCCTTTCGTATAGTGATGCACATGCATCGAGTTCTGCCTCCAACTCCTGCGCACGTTCTGCTTGTTGGATAAGATAATCAATTAAGTCCAGACCATAGTCAGTTAAAAGTACGTTATTTGATTTTTGTTTATTTCTATAGTCGGCAACTAGTTCTTTAGCTTCTTCCAACCGTTTATCCATCCCTAAACCTCCACACCTACTGTTTTTAGTGCTGCTTTGCATATTGCTAGTGGGGCTGTCTTTTCAACCGATCTAATACTCCTTAAATCATCATTCCAATTTGTTAAATCACAATACCATTTGTCTTCATCTTCAAATCTCGTGAGTTCAAATTCATATTTTCGATCTAACTTCTCAACCACTTGCCAAGCATCTTCTATTTTTTGACTGTAGGATGGGATTCCAAACCTTTTTCCATCTTCCGCACGTTGACCATTCCGCACTTCAAATCCCATAACCTTTTCAGCTACTAATTGATCTATCTTTCTGTTATCCATCCCTAGACCTCCTTAATTTTCATTCTCCAGCAATCTGCAATAAAACGAGCATCCTCTAATTGCGATTCATCGAATATATAAGCATTTTCTCTGTCATTTGTAAGGGTGTAGAAAAACCCTATTGCTGAATCGACAGCAATGTACTCATAGAATATATCTGGAAATTCTCCCTTTATCTTAGAAGGTTTCATATGAGTTGAGTAGACAATGTAATCACTCACACCTAGACCTCCTATAATTCACTATGAGCAAAAAAATCCGGCTTATCGCAATATTTCTTAATGAGATTCTCAAATGTGTCTTTATCGGGCGTTTCTTCATCAGGGTAAAATGTAAATACTTTATCCATAGGTTCTTCTGTTACAGCTTCATCTCCCCAAAATTCCAGCAAATCTTGGTAGCAAGTGTCGCCACATATTGACACATAAAATTGTATTGCCTTTTCTTTGCTTTCATGACACACCCAATCGCAACGATCATTTCCAAATCTAAATATTTTTAATTTCATTTCCTAGACCTCCCAATCCGATAAGCAAACGGACGTTTTATATTTTCTTTTCGTGCTTGATCATACAGAGCTAAAAATATTTCATGTGGATTCCTGGAGTTGATTTCTGCAATATCTTCAATGCTTCTGCCGTATTCCCATTGGCTCACGATGTTTTTTAATTGTTTTTCACTGAAAGCAAGTTCCAAATCTTCCAAGATAAATCTATATTTCACACCCTTAGGAAGTAGAGGAATATTTGATTCGCTTGCAGTATTCACGCCGACTTACTCCTATCCAAGCTATCCAGCCATGCCTGCAACCGTTCAATATCGCTATCATCCCGAGAAAAGTCACAGTGATTATCTGGGCAGGGTTTAAATTCAATGCCCCAGCTTGTCCGATATGCGATTCCTCCTGTGTTATTGCAGGTGTTACACATAGGCTTCCCCCTCTATCACGTCATAAATAGTCATTTGATTCCTTTCAAATTCTTCTTCGATAGCTTGTAAATGCTTGTCGTAACAGACAGGACCATAACCACGTTCAATGCTCTTTTTATCCTTTAGCTTTCTGCCACAAGTGGCGCATTCTGTGTGTTGCATGATTAAGCTCCTTTCCGTAATCTATAGTCTTTGCCTTCGACTTTATATAAATGATCTCCGCACATTCCTAGCAATCTACTTGATGCTGCATATCCGATCTTATCCGCTAGAGTTCCTGTATCTTCGTTAGAACTGAATATAATTGGTTTCTTGTGTAGGTACCGCTCATTGATAATTTTGTAATAGAGACCCTCTTTTGATTCCGAATGCTTTGATTTTCCTAGATCATCCCAAACCAACACATCAGCTTGTAGTGCACTTTCTGTTAATTTATTAAGGGATTCTCCACCATCGCTAGCCATTTTTGCGCTAGTAAGATCATCCATAAAGGTAACGTCCGATACACAAAGCACCCTGCAACCACGATCAAATTTCGATTTCTGACCTGGTGCAATTTCATCCCTTACACGAATGCGGTTTAATATCCACTTAGCCGCAGCCATTTGTAAATGTGTTTTGCCGAGTCCAAAGTTATTATGTTCAGCTTTAGCCTGATAACGATCCTCGGCATTCATTGCACGAATTCGACTTTCTCCAAATGAAGCCATAAACCCTATGCTGTTATGTTCTGGCTTATTTTCAATAATGTTTGGAAAGTCCTCTAGATAGTCTTTGATGGCTTTAAATAATGTTTTTTGTACATCACTTTCTAAGACATAGTTATCAAATCGGGCATCCTTAAATTCATCAGGAATTAGTGCATTTTTAAATCTATTTTTTAAGCTTTTCTGCTTAACACAGTGGCAAGGTCTGCCTACATCTTTGAGAATCTTCATAGGCTCTTGTCCTTTTAGTTTTAATTCTTCCTCCACTTTTTCGATCAACATGCCTGTGTCTCTGCAATCTAAACAATTAATGTCCTCCAAAGGCTCTTTCTGCTGCGTCGAGTTCTCGCTTTGCTTGCTCATAGCTTGTGCCCGATCTATTATTTTTTGAATAGCTCCCCCTACGTCCGCGAATCCCTGTGACATTATTAGATTCCTCCCTTTCTTGGTAATGGCGATCTAGAATATATCCAACACAATAGTTAAGAGTATTTATTTGATCTCTGCTATGTTTTTTCTTTGATTCATAATCTCTAAAGCATTCTTCTAAATATTGAACAGCTTCATCTGGAGGAACTCCTTCTTTTTCAACCTCTTGGGCAGCTAATTCATCTTTAGAGCTGTGATGCATTTGATTCTTCAATTCAAGATATTTTTTAATTAATGCAAAGGCGGTAGAGTTTTCGTTTACTACTGCTTTACTTTCCTTTCCTTTACTTTCCTTTACTTTACTTTGTGCACTAAATTCCTCATTTATCGAGTTAATGTTCACAATAACTAAGTTTTTGTATGCATTAACCTCTTTTTCATCCAAAAGCAGGTAGTCAGAGGTGATGTTGACTTGTTTTCTCCTTGATGATGCTTCCAAATATCGCCTCTGAATCCCAGCTGAACTAAGAATTTCATGTTGTTCATACAATCGTTTTGAGAATATCCCCCACTTAACACAATCATTAATGATGTCATTAACTCTATTAATGTTTACATTAACTCTCCTAGAGAAAAGTAATTGTTCTTTTTCTCCCCACTTATAGAAATAACTGTTGTCATAGATTTTCATTAATAACTTGATAATTATTCCGAATCCTTCAAGTCCGTGGGTAGCCTCAATTAATGCGATTTTGTCGTCCTGATCAATGTCAACATCAAGTGGAAAATAGTCCAATCCTTCTTTCGTTGGTCTAGCCACTCTATCACCTCCAACCTCATTACCTATTAATCTGACAAACAGCGAATCTGCCTTTAACTTTTAAAACGGTATAACCCTCATAACGCTCCATATACTGCAATATCAGTTGCTTTAAATCTTCTTGGTCTTGTGCAGTCTCCCAGAGATGTTCTGGGAGACGTACATTTGATTTATTGTGCATAGATCAATTCTCCAACTTCAATTACTCCATTTAACTTCTTCTTGCTCTTGCAATAATCACATTTCCCACAGCTAACTGGATCCACTTCACCGTTTTTAACTTCCATAATTCGTTGCATTTTTGCTTCTGTATATTCATACTCAAAATCAAACCGAGTTTCATCAAAATACACGACAGCTTTATTTGGTTGTTTTTCTTTGCTTACAGCGACGATATAAGGTGTATACAGATAACCTGTATTTTGCTCGATAATCTTGCGATAAATAGACATCTGCAACACATAATCCCATCGCTCGATAAACGACACCCAACCATCGTATTTCTCGCTCCAATAGCGTTTATGAATGTCCTGTGTAGTCTTTAAATCCGAAAGAAAATGATGTTGATGGTTAATGTTGTCAATCTTGCATTTCCAGTCGACTCCAAATAAGTTTGCTGTATATATTTGCTCTTTTTCACCAGTCATAGCAAACATGGCAAAGGGATCATTCTTTAAAGATTCGATCATCAAATCAGCTTGTTCATAGTCTTGGTATTTGCCACCACGTTTTTTAAAGATAGATCCGTTATTTTCTTCTATAAACTGATTAAATGATTCTTCGCTTTCAAATGCTGCATGTGTATAGGAACCGACCAGCATTGCACTGGAAGTCGGCTCCTTGTATTCACCTTTCAAATAAGCCATAGTCTTAGCTTCGCATTCTATAAAACGTTTAAATTGCGATACAGACATATATTGCCTGTCCATTTCAAGAGAATAGTAATTATTCGAAGTCAATTTCTTGCTGTGTTCCTTCGTCGTCATCAGCCTTCACTTCCTCTGTTTTAGGCTTGTCTGTCTCTTTTTCTTCCTTATCCATAGTTTTACTTTCATCAGCCTTAAAAGCTTCTGACAGCTTCGATTCTTGCTTATTTTTGACCTCTTTTTTAAACCAGTCATCAGGCTTGCTCATTCCGTCTCTTAAAGATGTAAATATCTTGATAAGATCAACGTAATCACGTTCGGTAAATGCTGATATGTTGTAGCCCATGTGTTCTTCTATCTGTTCTTTTGTGACACGATACTTGTCTTTAAAGGTTGATAGAGCATTCGCTAAACGCTCTTTTAAAGGTTCCTTGTTGTTTCCTTGTAAAGTCCTATTACATTCCTCTGTAGCCTTTTCTGTAATGTCACCAGGAATAATGGATAGGACACACGAGCGTACTCGTCGAGCCCCTTGATTTGCTACCATTTCATAAATATCACGAGGATCCGTAAGTTTTTGAACAGAGCCATTAGCTTTTCGTGAATGCTTAACAGTAAATACTTTTTCCTGTCGCACGTTCGTTTCTAAATCCCACGCATAAGCCATAGCCACAGATTCACCAGGACGTTGTTCTAATTCCTTCACACCGAATGCTAGGTTCCCCCAATTTTGTGCTAATACTTCCGCTAATCTTATAGATGGCCCTTCAACTTTCGACCCACCTCTTGGATATCTATAAACCGCCACTTCTGCTAAGGCTGGTCGTTTACAGGCATCCAAAATGCGTTGTTCTGACTGAAAAACATCCCTCGGAAACTGGCGAGCCATAAATATTTGACCCTTTACCTCTTCCATTTCTCGACTTGAAGAAGATTGTGCTGTAACCCCTGTATTGTTAGACTGCTGATACTGCATTTGTAATTCGCTCATAATTCATACCCTCCAATTGATTAATAGAATTTTGACTGTCATTAATAAGATCATCTATATATAAATCATGTACTGCCTTTAAATCCGCATGTGTACCACTTAACGCTATTCGTGCAGCTACAAGACCAAATGCTTTGGTGTCACCACAACCGTTATAACGATATAGCTTGTATTCATCGACAAATGATATGGCCATTGTTTATTCCTCCCTTGTCCTAATTGGATCGGTGAAGTATAATAAAGTCATAATTTAATGATTTTCACCGATCAATTTTTGCACCCTTGGCAGAGGGTGTATTTTATTGCGCTTCTTCATAAGTTGCGCCCAGCAATTCCAAGATCTCCTTTTCTCGTTCGGTCAGTGCTCCGGCCAAGAAAAACGAATCTTGAAAGACTAGAATCTCGTCGCCAGTACATACCGTTTCACCAAACATGTCCACGCAATATTCATTTGTGCGATAGTTCATTGCTGGATAGCCTGTACGCAATGTTCTTTCGACAGCTGGGTGATTCACTCTACTTCCTCCCACGTGACCATGTTTTTAAGATCGTAATCCTCTTTAAAAATAGTCCGGAATTCTCCATTTTTATCATAAAAGCTTAAATGTGCAATGCTTCCATCTTCATTCCACCGGATACCTTTCACTGGACATTGCTTACCTTCAAAACTTATTATTGCTCGCATGTTTTACCTCCTAATAGTTGATAAGTAAGAAAAACCACACAATTAACATCACGATTCCTAGACAGTTATAAAACCAATCTATTTGTTTATCGCTCATTTAAATGCATCCTAACTATTTCTACGTCAACGCCTCGATGTGCTAATTCCTGCACCAGTTTATGAAGTTTGTCTTCTTTGTATTTCTTGCTGCTCATTTGTTCCAATTCATGAATAGATTTAGTAAGGTCAATAATCGTATGTTTTGCCTTATAAAAATCTCCATTTTCTATCAATTCTGGTATCCTTTTATTCAAATCCTTTACACAGCAGTACTCTTTGCTTGCTCTGTTACGATGCTCTTTTAAAAAGTGCTTTTCTAGATTCATAGTTACCTCCTAGAAATAATTAATAATGATAAAGAACAATATGATTAAACCGTATACAGCTACATAGCAATCCTTTGCTTCCTTCATATAAGACCTCCTAACAGAATTGTTCCTGCTGCTTGGAACGTATCGGCTATCATTTGGGCGGCGCTCGCTATATCTATGTTGCAAACCAATGCAATAAGCATGTCCTGTGAGTTCGTTGCTTGCGCCCATTTGATTGCATCATCGAATGAAATCTTAAGCTTATTACTTTCTAGCCTTGATACATTGCTCCGTGACATGTGCATTACTTCCGACAAGTCCTCTTGTGACAAACCAGCTCGCTTTCTCATCTTCCGAAATCGTGCTCCATATTCCATCATTTTCACCTCCTTCAATGTGCAGGATTCGCACAATTGCAGGGGTTGCACAGTAATGCTTCAATAAATACGTTATGATGTAATTACCGACCCCCACTCGGTGTTTTTGATTCCTCCTGTTTGTTTTGGTGTTCCGCGATAATACGCGGAATGCTTGTTTTCTTAAAAAAGTTAAGCATTAGTTTCTTTGTGTGTTCCTCGCTTGTTTTGTACGTAACTTTTGTTGGCATCTTAGACCCTCCCTATTTATTAGCGCTTTAATGCGCTCCTCTTTTTGCCTCATTTATTTAAAAAACTTAGTGGACCTTCACTTCTTAAATGCCTTAAAGAATCTATTAATTCGTTAATTTCATCCGAACCAAGAAACAGTTCTATAACACTAGTAACCTCGCGTTGTGTTTCTTCGTCGTTTGTTTTGTCTGTATTGACCTCATATTCCGAAAGAGTGAATATATAGAAGTCATCACCTTGTTTCTCTACTTCCACAACTGCTTGGCAATCACCAAGTACTAAAGTTAATTTTTTAGTAATCATTTAAATAACACCTTCTAACGTTTGTTGGTTGTTGGTTTCATCAATTTCTATTTTTAAACTGGTCGATGGTTGCCACATGCCTATAAAGCGCAATCCTTCTTCAAACTGTTTCTTTGGTAAATCGCCATACCTAGGTATTTCAAAATGGTTTTTAAAATCTCTCCAAAAAGCCGAAAATACTTTGAATGCCATGCTCTTATATGCAGGTGACGATTTACCACCTAGTGCTTCCATAACAACTTTTTTACCTTTTTTATTAAGAGTGTGTTCTTGCGCTCCGTCTATACGCATAGTTTCTTCGAGGTTTGTAATGCGCTCATCATGCTGTTCGATCTTTTCATTGTGTTCAATAGATAATTTCATGGAAGCCATGAGTTGCTCTTTATCTGATAGAATTTTCGGTTGTTGCTTTTCCATTTCTTCAAATCTTGTTACATACTCAGCAGTGAATAGTACACCTTTTTCCCCGGTCATTTTGTTAGCGACCATATCGCAACCTTTTTTAGTAATTAAGAAACACGGTCGACTTTCGTTTTTTGAATCTTTATATGTGCTAGAAACAAAGAATTCTGACGTCTGCATTTTTGCAGAGGTTAAATATTCAACATACTTTCTAATACTTCTCATAAGTTGGTCATGAGATTTACCAACCATTTCTGCCACTTCTCTGCTGTCGGTTACTAATTTTCCATTGAATGAAATTACTTTTAATTGATTCATTTGAATCGCTCCTTTATTTTTATTTCCAACCTTTTCTAGTAAACTAGTGCTAGAAAGGAGGGTGATTATGGCTTATAGAGAATATATAGCGAAAGAAATAGAGCAATTGATTAAAAATGCGCCAAAAGGTACTACCGAATATCATCTGGAACACTTTGATCAACAAGATGTTGCTGATACTGTGAATCACTTTCACTACAAAAACCCAAGATTGATACAAGAAACTGAAGTTTATTTCACAAGCAAAGCGCCAATTGTAATCATGAAATAGTTTTACACTTCCTCTTGAACCGTCATTCAAGAGGAAGATTACTCAACAATAGTTAATCCAAGTGCTACCGCAACTTCCTGTTTAATTAAACGAGGGTGATACTCAACAATAACTTCTGGACTTTTACTGGCTTTGAGAATCAATTCAACTGAACTAATACCCTCTTCCAATTGAAGTCCATTAATCTCAATACTTCCTTCATAACAAAGCTTTTGCCCATTCATGTTGATCTGCAAGTGCTGCAACTTATCAAATTGAATTTTTTGTTTCATTTTTGAACTCATCTGATTACCTCCTATATTGCTTGTTTTTGTTTATTTTCGCGAATTGCGATCTCATTATTAAAAAAAATTTCATCTAAACTAACATCAAAAATAGAGCGCAATTTTAAAATGTGTTCAATCTGTAGTTGGCGATGACCGTTTTCAATTTGAGAGTAATAATTAGGTGATATACCTAGTTGTTCCGCAATAAATTTTTGTTTAATCCCCCTTTTTTCCCTCATTTTTTTTAAATTATTAGTAATGATCTCGGTGTCTTTCAAGAGATTCACCTCCTTCAAAAAATCGCATTTCGTGATGTCTTGTTCTAAATATAACATCGCAAAATGAGATAGTCAACATTTTTTATCACTTTTTGCGATTTTTTAATTAATAATTCATGATTTGCGATATAATGCATGCAAGAAAGGTTGTTGTATATGAATGATAAGATTCTTGCTAAGAGACTTAAAGAGTTAAGAGAAAAAAACGGATATCTCCAAAAATTCGTTGCAGATAAAATAGGGGTAAGAAGTAATACATTATCTGGTTATGAAAACGGTACTAGAAATCCAGATCCAGATATAATAAGAAATCTAGCTAAATTATACAATGTCACTACAGACTACTTATTAGGTCATAGCGACCAACCACACATGACAGAAGAAGAAGCCTTTGAGGCTTTCCGTAACGATCCATCATTAGAAAGATGGTATAGAGAACTTCCAAAAAATAAAGAGGAAGATCTTAAAAGATTAAAGAAAATATGGGAAGCTTTCAAAGAGGATGAAAAAGACAACTAAGATTATTCATAGATAGAAAATTAAAAAGGGGGGATTAGAATGAAAAAAATATTGATTTTAATTAGTATTGTTTTCATTTTAACAGCATGTAATAGTAGCGCTGATATCGACTACAAAATAATAGAGGAAGAAGAACCGGGAGAAGGAAGAATTGTAGCAAGATTAGTAACGGATGCGAATGGTGAAGATGAAATTAAATCTATTATAGATAAACTCTCTTCGGATGAATATTGGGGATCTGATTCTATCACAGCTCGCATTCACGAACCATCAGATAGTGAAGAATTTGGTAAATTAGTTGCTATCGCGAAATATGCTTGGACCGAAAAAGGTTTGGCTCAAATTGGTGAAAATGAAAGAGATAAAGTATATATAAATTTTGAATAAAGGTGTACAAATCATGTACACCCTCTCTTATAACCAACAATCGAACATACATTCTATAAACAAGGGGGATTTTATGTTTATCACTACTTCAAGAACAGAGGATTATATAAAAAAACTTTTAATTAGATGTAACATTACTGATCCGAAAGAATTAAATATAATGACGATAGCAGAAAGATTAAATATGCCCGTTTATTATTGGGAATATAGTAGCGAAACAGTTTCTAAGGATGGCAAAGATATTATTTTCATTGATGCTTTTGCCTCTAAACAGAAACAATGGGAGGATTTTACTCATGAGTTATGCCACCCTCTTTGGCATGTTGGTAGACAAGAATTTCTTCCGTTTCCATTTTTAGAATTGCAAGAATGGCAAGCAAATAATTTCAGCTATCATTTAGCAATTCCTACTTTTATGCTAGACAAGCTATACAACTATACAATATATGATGTTATGCAGATATTTAATGTCGATTATGACTTTGCTTACAATAGATTAGAAATGTACAAAAATAAATTTTATATTCAGGAGGTATATCATGAACGTTATATCGTTGGAAGCTAAACGAAGACAAAAGAGAGCTGAGGAAATATTAAATATACCTGTGTACAAGGGCATATGGAAGGATGAAAATGGGGAATTAACTGGAAACATTATTGATTATGTTGACATGCCAAAACACTTAATTAAGAAAGGGGAATAAACTTTGAGAACAGCTTTATACATTCGTGTATCTACTCGTGAACAATTAGATGGCTTTTCTATATCAGCGCAAAAAAGACAGCTTACAGCATATTGCGAATCGCAAGGATGGGAGATTATGGGCTATTATGTTGAAGAAGGAGCGAGCGCCAAAAACACAAATCGCCCTGAATTAAAGCGCATGATCACCCACATCGAAAATGACTTAATTGATTGTGTTCTTGTTTATAAATTGGACAGACTAACAAGATCAGTATTAGATTTATACAATTTGCTACAAAAATTCGAGGAAAATAATTGTAAATTTAAATCAGCTACAGAAGTTTACGACACCACAAGCGCAATCGGACGTATGTTTATTACACTCGTTGCCTCTTTCGCTCAATTCGAACGCGAAAGATTAGGGGAGCGTGTTTCTATGGGAATGGAGCAAATGACAAGAGAAGGTAAATGGAAAGGTGGAACAGTTGGATACGGACATAATAAAATTGATGGAAATTTCGTCATTGTTGAACATGAAGCATCCATTTTAAAAGATATGTATGAATGGTATCTATCTGGATTGAGCGATAGAAGTATTGCTATAAAGTTAAATGAAATGGGCTTAGAAACACGTACAGGAGCCGAATGGGATGAACGAAAGGTAAAGTATGTATTAACAAATAAAAAGAATGTGGGAACGTTACAATACGGTGTGAGGGTTAACCAAGATAAAAGCTTTGAAGTAGATGACATTTACCCTCCTATAATTGATAAAAAAACTTTTGATCGCGCACTCGCGACAAGGGACGCAAGACGAAAATTTCATGGTAAACAAGCCACTAGTAGCTATTATTTTTCTGGTATATTAAGATGTTCTCGATGCGGAGCGAAAATGAAAGGGATTAAAGCACGACAATATAAACGTTATAGATGTACCAATAATCTATACCATAAATGCGATATGCCCAGCTTTAGTGAATTATTTATAGAGCAGAAATTCATCGATTATTTAAAGAATATTGCATTTAATGAAAATGAAGTTGAAATAAATCCATTGGATAATAAGGAAAATAAGCAAAAAATCAGGCGACTAGAAAAGGAAATAGATAAAATTAAACAGCGACAAAAGAAATGGCAATATGCTTGGGCGAATGAAATGTTAACGGATGAAGAATTTCAAGATCGCATGAAGGAAGAACACGAAAAACATGCAGAATATGAAAAGAAAATTGCTAAATTTAATATGAATAAGCCGAATCAAATAAATTCCGAAATAATAGAAATGATGAAAAGCACCGCTAATAATTGGGAAGCACTTGAACAAAATGAAAAGAAACAGCTTATGCAGATAGTAATTGATAAAATCATTGTTGATATTGATGAGGACAAAAAAGGTATAGACAAGGTTGATATTAAAGAGATAACCTTCAATTAAAACATGCCTTGTAAGTGAACAGGTTCAACGGGAGACGGATATGCATGGGCAAAAAAAGCTGGTCATACAATAACAGAACTTTATCCAACAGAGGTTGCATTAACATCTAATGAACCTTTTATACAGAATAAAGCTCTTCAAGGTCTATCTTTACGTGATGTTAAGTTATCTGTACTTAATCAAAAGAATAAGCCGATTATTAGCCATCAAATGGATATGATCTTTACTCATTTTGGGATCTCAGGTCCTGCAGTACTAAGATGCTCTCAATTTGTTGTAAAAGAGTTAAAAAAGGGAAGAACTGTTGTTCCAATGATTATTGATGTATTACCACATGAATCGGAACAAATAATTGTAGATAGAATATTACGTAATGTGGAGATGAATCCTAAAAAATCCTTTAAAAATATCTTAAAAGGGATAGCTCCAGAACGATTTATTTTATATCTGCTAACTAAACATCAGATTAAAGAAGATCAAAGAGCAGGATCACTGTCTAAGCAAATCATTCGACAACTTATACATGATCTTAAACAGTTTACCTTTACAGTTCATGGTTCTTTACCTCTTGATAAAGCATTTGTGACAGGAGGCGGTGTCTCAATTAAAGAAATTGTTCCAAATACAATGCAGTCAAAAATAATGGAAAGACTTTATTTCTGTGGCGAAATTCTTGATATACACGGTTATACCGGCGGTTATAATATAACTTCAGCTCTAGTAACTGGAAGATTAGCTGGATTAAACGCGGCCATTGAGTCTGGACATGTTGGTAGTTGATTCCTTGCATTATTTAAGACAAGTAGATCAATCTAATATTGTCTGCGTTTTAACTATAAGGATCTTAGAAAGGGTTGGTTTAAATGCAAAAAAATGGAATGTGGTTACCGATTATTGCCTCTGTAGGTGTAGGAGCAGCAACGTATTATACGATGACTAAAAATAATCAAAATCTTGGACAGACCATGCAGAAAATGATTCCGTTTGTTTCGCAAATGACAAACTCAAATAATGGAAATTCTAGTAATTCCCAACAATTAGGTCCTTATGGGATGAGCTAAACAGACAAAAGCGTACCAACAAAATTGGTACGCTTTTTTTAAATTTAGTTTTACTATCAATTATAAATTGTGTAAAATAGGGGGTATTACAAAAGGGAGGGGAATCAGTGAAAGGTTTTGGATTACTACTAAGAATACTAATAGCAATCCTACTAGGTATTGCCGTTGGGTCATTTGCTAATGACTGGTTTATTCGCTTGTTTGCTACTTTTAACGACCTATTTGGGAACTTTCTTGGTTTTATAATCCCATTAATTATTCTAGGCTTTATAGCGCCTGGAATTGGTTCAATGGGGCGTGGTGCAGGTAAATTACTTGGACTAACTGGTATTATTGCTTACTCATCTACAGTTATTGCTGGCATTTTAGCATTTCTTGCAGCAAAAATGTTATATCCTTTAATGCTGAACAATCAATCGTTACAATCCTTTACAGATCCATCAGAAGGTCTTAGTGAAGGGTTTTTCCAAGTAGCTATGCCACCACCAATGGAAGTAATGACAGCACTTCTTCTTTCATTTGTAATTGGCCTTGGAATTGCTGCGATAAAAGGAGATGCATTATATAATATTACAAAGGATTTTCGTAACATTATTCATATAGTTATTGAAAAAGTAATTATTCCATTACTTCCATTTCATATTTTTGGAATATTTGCCAATATGACTGCAGCTGGGCAAGTAAGTACGATTCTAGCAGTTTTTGCTAAAGTGTTTGTTATGATAGTTATACTTCACATATTGTATTTAACTATTCAATATACAATAGCGGGAACAATGAGTAAACAAAATCCATTTAGTATGTTGAGAAGAATGGTGCCAGCATATTTCACAGCATTGGGAACACAGTCTTCAGCAGCTACTATTCCTGTTACACTAAAGCACACAAAAACTCTAAAAGTACGTGAAGGCATTGCAGATTTCACGGTTCCTTTACTAGCAAACATTCATTTGTCTGGAAGTACTATTACAATAGTTAGCTGTGCGTTAGCTGTTATGTTTTTGCAGGGGGATGCTGTTAGTTTCGCTACTATTGTTCCATTTATTTTAATGCTAGGGATAACAATGGTTGCTGCACCAGGAGTTCCAGGAGGAGCAGTTATGGCTGCAATTGGATTATTAGAAAGCATGCTTCATTTTGGTCCAACTATGGTTTCGTTAATGATCGCATTATACTTAGCTCAAGATAGCCTTGGAACAGCTTGTAACGTCACTGGAGACGGAGCAATAACCTCTATCACTAATTCATTAAGTAGAAAATCAAAACAAGCGAATATATCATAATAACAACTTAACGACCTGAGTCGATCGACTCAGGTCGTTTCATCTAAATAATTCCATAAGAAAAACGGAGCAAAATTCGCTCAGTCCTTATCACTAAATGCTCAGATTTACGCTTCCTCTAGTAGC
>NZ_JAJERH010000169.1 GCF_016919725.2 Virgibacillus sp. AGTR | reverse complement strand
CTCCTTGTCTAACTGTTCTAATTGCCCTTTATAGAGCTCATATTGGTCTAATAGATAATCCAATTCACGCTTGGAAAACTGAATTCCAATCTTTATGCCAACACTCTTTTTGCCGGCTTCTACTAGCTTTGTTGCTCGTTTCATTCCCACTCCACGTTGGACAAATGGTTTCCATTTCATCAACACTTCTTCCGGTGATAGTTCCTTGATTTGAGATGGAAATGGAAACAGTCGCAACGTACAGAAAGCTGCTTTTCCTTTCCAATTCCCAAACACATCAAAGAATTCTGGAAAGTATCGTTGAATATGGTTTTGAATTCGCCCTTCGGTCGTCATCAGTTGTTTGGTAAGCTGATCTCGCAATTTGACGCCTTCTCTTAATTCGGCATAAACGCCGTCTAAGAGGTTTGGTACAGAGTATCGCCCATCCTTAATCAACTGTGCAATGACGCGGGCATCCTTCGTATCATTTTTAGTAGGGGAATTGTCATCAAGCTCTTTACTTTTCTTCACGTGCATCGGGTTGACGACGACAAAATCGTATCCATTCGCTACGAAAAAGTAAGCTAGACTAAACCAGTAATGACCCGTCGGTTCTACACCAAGAATGACGTGATTCTTGGCATTTTCTTTTCGAAGGCTTTCGGCCCAATTCACTAGTTTTTGAAAGCCATGCATTCGATTTTCAAAGATCAATCGTTTTCCAAATTCAATACCTCGATCATCTTGAGCACGTGCTACGTGCTTGTCTTTAGCTATATCAATGCCAATGATAAGAGTTGAAGGTGTAATTTGAGAGATTTTTTGATTTTGTGTATAATTCATAAATGAGTCCTCCTTGGTTATTTCATTTAAGGGTCCATTTTTGCTTCGAAGCTTTGGACACCTCGTATGATACCAAGGGGCTCTTTTTTGTTCAATCCTCAAATTTCTTCATTACAGGAATGCTCCT
>NZ_JAJERH010000168.1 GCF_016919725.2 Virgibacillus sp. AGTR | reverse complement strand
TACTTTCTTAAGTTCACCGCCATAAAGGCAAATCCTAATTCATTTTCCACTTTCGAATTGCCTCTCACCGACATTCGAGTGAAACGCAAATTGGCCTTCAAAAATCCGAAGACAGGTTCTACATCTATTTTTCGTTTACCATAGATTTTTCCTGTTTCTTCTTTTGAAAGCTGCTCTCTTATATATGCTTTTTGCTGTTCCCATTGAGCATTGTAATAAATCTTTCGATTCCCTTTTGCTTTGGTACATTGGTCGCGTAATGGGCATCTAGAACAATGTTCACATTCATAAACATGAAAGGTTCGTTTGAACCCGGCCTTATCCTTTCTGTTTGATAGGTAATGAAAGGATACTTTCTTTCCATTTGGACAAGTAAAAAAGTCTCCGTCTGAATCGTAGTCCCAGTTGGATACATGGAAAGGATTTGTTTTATATTTCTTTTTCTTTTCCATCCGATAGGAATTATAAGTAATCAGTGGCGTTCTTTTTCTATGAAGTACATTACTGTAATTTTGTTCACTACCGTAACCTGCGTCGGCGACAATATGCTCGGGCAATTGAAAGTACCTATCTTCAATACTATCGAGAAAAGGAATAAACGTGCGAGTATCCGTAGGATTTGGAAATACATCGTAGGCTAATGTGTATTGACCTTCGGTCGCAATTTGTACATTATAACCTGCTTTAAGTTGACCATTTTTCATATAGTCATCTTTCATTCGCATAAAAGTGGCATCATGATCTGTCTTAGAATAACTATTGCGATCGCCTAAGATTGCCATATCTTTTTGATATTTGTGTTTACGAGCTTCAAAATCTTGGAATTGTTTACGGTATTGCTTGGGTTCTTTTCGTTCGGAACGAAGTTGTTTGCGTTCTTTTGCTTCTTTGCTTTCTTCGATTGCTTTATCATATTTTTCTACTTTTTCATCTAGCTTTTTAACCACTTCACTGAGTTCTTCCTTTGAAAGTTCATCGGAACTTTCCCTTTCTATTTCAGG
>NZ_JAJERH010000167.1 GCF_016919725.2 Virgibacillus sp. AGTR | reverse complement strand
TTTGCTTCTTCAAACCAAAGCCGATATGCTTCTTTTAATTGGTATGCTATTTGCAATGTATCCGACATTTTTAAGTAACGTTCCAGATACCAGCGTTGCTTCTCAGTTAAGGTTTCGTGCTTCTTATTAAATACGTGCTTCATTCGCTTACACTTTTTACGGTCGTAGTCGCTAAATTGCTTTTATTCTTTTCTCCTTACACGTTCAAGAGCCCAATAAATATGCCGGCAAAAATGAAAACGGTCAGCTACTACAATTGGTCTCCCTAATGCTTGGTCCACGGCTGCTTTAAATGAAGGGCTCATATCCATAACCACCATTTCTACTCTTTGCCCATGTTCTTTCAAGTAAGTCTCTACCGTTTCCTTTTTCCTATCCGGCAATATCTCCAGGGGTTTCCGATCCACCGGATCGGCAATAATGGTTTGGTATTTTTCTCCGTCTGAATCTCCCTTATATTCATCAATGGCGATTACAGAAGGCAACTCTTCTGTTTCCTTCAAAAAACTAGATCCCACTTCATCAAACCTACGCATTACAGTAGTTGAGGAAATGTTAAATCGAGAGGCAACAGATTTAAAGTTTTTTCCATGAATTAGCTCCAATGCAATAGCTTGCTTTAGTTCTTTAGACTGCCGTTGATAGCGTTCTACTAATGAGTTATTCTCATAAAACCGTTTTTCACAATTCGGTTGTTCACATTTATAGCGACGCTTACGGTAAAAAATAAGTGTTTCTCTTACAAACAGTTTTGAATGCTGGATCTTTTGCGTACGGTAATCATGCACCTTTTTTGTAAGCACATTACATACTGGACAACGATGGGGTTTAACATCTAGTTCCACATGGAGCTGAAAAACTCCACCATTTTCAACTGTTTTTTTAATACGAAAGGCTTCTAAACCTGGTAAAGACATGTTAAAGTTCACTTACACGCAACTCCTTTTGTTTTTGTTTTGTGGGTAAAACAAGTCTAACAAAATTTGGAGTTTGCGTGTTTTTATTTAGCTGATTTTTCTCAGTACCCCAACATATATTTTAGAGCC
>NZ_JAJERH010000166.1 GCF_016919725.2 Virgibacillus sp. AGTR | reverse complement strand
CACCAAATTATTGGCGAGTACCACTTTTTATTTTACTGGGTTTTGTCCCAGCCCCATTTTTTAAATTATCTTCAATTATTTTACGATAGTGACATTAACTGTTTTTACGCCCCAATTCATGGCTGCGCTTTTTGATGGTACGTGAACATCTATTTTATTACCTTTGATAGCACCACCCACATCGGCTGCAGTTGCATAGCCATAGCCTTCAACATATACTTCTGAACCGAGTGGAATCACATTTGGATCAACAGCGATTACTTTTGCATTTGGATTTGCATTCAGGTCAACTCCTGTTGATGTTACTCCAGAGCAACCACCACAATCTGCTGTATACGCCGTTGCTGTAACAGAAATGGTTTTTCCTTCTGGATTGTCATTCTGTGATTTAGATTCGTTCTTCTGTGTATTTTCACTTGCTTCTTCTTTTTTCTCGTTTGAATCTGCTGACTTTTGCTCTACTTTTGCTACTGGCTTATCTTCTTGTGAAACATTAACACCTTTAATCGTTAATTCTTGTCCAATAACGATGATGTCTGATTTCAGGTCATTCCATTCTTTAAGATCCTCTATAGATACATCGTATTCTTTTGAAATATCAATCAATGTATCTCCTTTTTCAACTGTATATTTATCATTTATAAATAATGTTTGTTTTGGTTGAATAGTTGTTGATTTTAATTCATTAATTTCAACCAAGTCTTCAACTGTTGTATTATATTCATCTGCAATATCCCAGAGATTGTCCCCTTTTTTTACTTCGTATTCTTCCGCTGATACAGAAGTAACAGCAGCGCCAGCAATAATGATGCCCGTAGCGAATGAAGCCACAAGTTTTTTCATTCGTAGTCCCTCCTTAAATTTCTGACATTGCCTATCGTACCATAGGGGTATAGGCAATGCAGTTACAAGTCGTTTAAGACTCCATTACAAGCATTACCAAATCTAGCGCTATTTATTACAAATGTAATAGATTTGTGATAAAAGTTCTGTGAATCTAGTATTTTGTATTTCAATAGTCATCATTTATGGGATTTTGTAATAAAGTGAAACTTCTATCAGTGGGAGCCTTACTGTCAGTTGTATATAGG
>NZ_JAJERH010000165.1 GCF_016919725.2 Virgibacillus sp. AGTR | reverse complement strand
CAAAAAGAACTTGGGCTAAAAAGTATTAGTAAATCTCAACTTTCTCGAAAACTTTCTGATCTTCCTCCGGAGATCTTCCAGGCGATTCTGCGTCATTTAATCCAACAGATCCATCAGGAAATTGGGGAAGAAAAGGGAAGCGAATTACTTGAGAAAATCCATCTCATTGATTCAACGACCATTTCTTTTTGCCTTAGCCAGTATCGGTGGGCTGATTTTCGAAACACGAAAGCTGGAGTAAAAATTCATACTCGTGTAGTTTTTTGTGATGGGGAGGTTTCCCCAGATAAAATCATTGTTACTCCTGCTAGACCAGCTGATCGAACCCAATTAGACGCATTGATGGTCACAGAGAAGGATGCCCTTCATGTGTTTGATAGAGGGTACTTTGATTTTCAAAAATTTGATGATTATTGTCAGAACAATATTCGCTTCTGTACTCGTATCAAGGAGAATACCATTATCCAAGTCATCGAAGAACTCCCTGTAGATCCGGAATCTACGATTCTTCGTGAGGCTGTGGTTAAACTGAGGAAAATGAAATTTCCAGTTCGCTTGATCGAAACACAAGATAGTCAAGGAAATCTTATTAGGATCATCATTAATGATGCGAAAATGAGTGCACAGGAAATCAGTGATCTTTACCGAAATCGCTGGCAAATAGAATTATTCTTTAAATGGATGAAACAACACTTAGTTCTCAAAAAGTGTTATGGAAAGAGCTCAAACGCCGTTTACAACCAAATTTACATAGCTATGATCACTTTCTGCTTAACTTTATTGATGAAGAAAAAAGTGTGTTATCAAGGATCACTTCTCGAAATGCTTGAATTTATTGGTGTATATTGGTCAAGCTGCTTCTCTACCTTTATAAAAGAACTGTTTAAAAAGCCAAATCGAACGTCGGATGGACGGAGGCGACTTGAACATGAGCGCATCTTTAATAACATACTAGAACAAATTAAACGAGAGGAGACCTGGTACTTAAATAATGATGTAACCTATGATCTTATCTTCTGATATGTAAAAATCTGGATAAGGGCTACCTTCAATTAGAACCCCCTTATCCTTTTGGCTCTATAAACCCTATATTCAAAAAACTGAATTTTT
>NZ_JAJERH010000164.1 GCF_016919725.2 Virgibacillus sp. AGTR | reverse complement strand
GAATATGTTAATTAATAAATCCGTGGAAATTGCCATCGAAAAGAAAATTATAAAAAGCAATTCTATTATTGTTGACGCCACCCATTCAAAGGCCCGTTATAATCAAAAATCACCAAAGGAAATACTGATGGATCGCTCCAAGAAACTTCGAAAATCTGTTTATGAGATCGATGAATCCATGAAGAAAAAATTCCCATCTAAATCGACAACGAATAAGCTGGAAGATGAAATTGAATATTGTCAAAAACTAATGGATGTGATTAAAAATGAGGAAACGATTTCCGAATATCCGAAAGTTAAAGAGAAATTAAACCTATTAAAAGAAAACGTAAATGATGACATCGAACATTTACGAATCTCTGCTGATGAAGATGCGAAAATTGGCCACAAAACGAAAGATACATCTTTCTTTGGCTATAAAACACATATAGCGATGAGTGAAGAAAGAATCATCACGGCAGCTACGATTACAACTGGTGAAAAAAATGATGGAAAACAATTAGAAATACTTATTGAAAAAAGTAAAGAAGCTGGCATGGAAGTAAAAACAGTAATTGGAGATGCAGCTTATTCTGAAAAGGGAAATATTGAATATGCCAATGAAAATGAAATGAAGTTAGTAGCTAAATTAAACCCTGCTGTTTCACAGGGTAATCGAAAAAAAGAAGATGAATTTGAGTTCAACAAAGATGCGGGAATGTACGTTTGTAAGGCAGGTCATATGGCAATACGAAAAGCTCGTCAAGGAACAAAAGGTGTCGCTAAAAACCAAGTAGATACATACTATTTTGACATTGAAAAATGTAAAGTTTGTCCATGTAAAGAAGGATGTTACAAACCCGGAGCTAAAAGTAAGAGCTATTCCGTAAGTATTAAATCAGATGAACATAGCGAACAGGCAAAGTTCCAGGAAACAGATTATTTTAAAGAAAAATCAAAAGAACGCTATAAAATTGAAGCTAAAAATAGTGAATTAAAACATAGACACGGGTATGATGTTTCAAAATCCTCGGGTCTAGTTGGCATGGAAATGCAAGGAGCCATGGCTATATTTACCGTAAATCTAAAACGGATATTGAAGCTAATGGGTTAAAAATAAGCAAAATATAATAGATAAATTA
>NZ_JAJERH010000163.1 GCF_016919725.2 Virgibacillus sp. AGTR | reverse complement strand
CCCCATACCCATCAAGTTAACGTCGCTGATTCATAAAGTCGGTCCCTTTCCACAAGACAACCGTTTAGATTACGAAATAATGGCATGCCAAATAAACCCGAAACGGGGTCATTTTTTTGCTATGCAGCTTTCCCGCTGGACACGGTATACTGATACACGACACCCAAAATATCAAAGACCGTTTTTTTCTCATATCGATGGGATTTACGCCCGTTTTTCTGTAGGAGGGTAAACAGGCGATGCAGCGTCTTTGATAGCTCTTGGGTGTTTTTTTGTATTGCTTGAAACAAAAGTAAGAAGTAATCTTTAATGATATAAATGGCTTTATATTCACTGAGTTCCCGTTTTTTCTTGATAAGAAGTAGCTGCCTCATTTGAAACATGGTAGAAGAACAGAGAAGGATGGCAATGAGTTGGCCATAAAGGTGACATTCTAATCGATCTTGTTTGATCTCTTTACACTGATCCACTTCAAAGAAGGATTTCCATGTTTTAAAAAGTAGCTCAATTTGCCAGCGAAGGGAATAAAGATCGTGAACGTGTCCCGCCGGGACTTCCTGGGGTGGCATATTGGTGATGTATACATTCATGGCACTCAATCGTTTACTTCGTTCTTTCATGACAATCCCCTTCTTTTTCTCTTTTAACGCTTGATCTTCCCATCTTTTTCGGGTTTGTTCCTCTGTAAGTCGGTGAATAATAACTCGAGTTGGCAACTTTTGATACATGCCAATATAAACGTCTGAGATTTCATAGGTTTGTCCTGGTTTTAGTTGATTCATGGTCTCCTCCATATCCAATTGAATATATTCAGTTCGTTTTTTGATCAAACCATTTTTGAAGTATTCGGGATCAGGATTCTTCAAATATATCCGATTATTTAATTTTAAGCGAGAGATGTAGTAGGCTCCTTTCTCATCTATTTGATAGAAATCGTTCAAGTCAAAATAACCTAAATCGCGTATACATAAATCGCCTGATTGCACCGTTTGTAAGCAAGTGGAACCGTAGGTTCGATCGTTTTCTTTACCTGGTCCTGAGTGAACGTGCATGAATTGGCCGCTGAGAAGATCATATTCTAATTGAATCTTTACGCCAGCTGTATGGCTACTGCCTCCAGATCCTTGATAGGTTGAGGCAAATACATCTGGAAG
>NZ_JAJERH010000162.1 GCF_016919725.2 Virgibacillus sp. AGTR | reverse complement strand
TGTGACTGCTAAACTAAAGTAGACAGTTTCCGCTAGATTAGAAGAAACACTTATTTACCCAAATATACCAGTAAAATATATAGCTCTCCCATTGTATGATATTTAAGATTATACACACATCAATGGAGGGCGCAGAAAAGGTGGATAAGTGGGAAATGTATATGGAGATTCAACAGTTAATTAAGCAAGGATTTAGTAAATCGAAGGTGGCGGAAAAGTTGGGGGTATCAAGATCAACGGTGTATCGCAACCTGCAGAAGTCTCCTTCGGAGATGGCTGAATGGGTAGAAAGTATAAAAACGAGAGAGAAAAAGTTAGATCCTTACAAAGCGTTAATTTTATCCTGGCTGAGAGAACATCCTGATATGTCAGCAGCACAAGTGCAAGATTGGTTACAGGAAAGGTATGAATCACTGGAGATTGGCGAGAGCACGGTTCGTGCCTACGTTAGAGAATTACGTACTGAATATAGAATAGAGAAAGAGACTCTACCGCGGAATTATGAAGCTATTCCTGACCAGCCAATGGGAGAACAAATGCAGGTTGATTTTGGTCATACAAAACAAAGAACACCTGACAATCAAGAGGTGAAGCTGAGCTTTATCGCATTTGTTTTGTCTAACTCGAGATACAAATATAAAAAATGGTTAGACAGACCTTTCACTACCCAGGATGTGATGGAAGCACATGAAGAGGCATTTCGGTGGTATGGCGGAATCCCAAGAGAAATCGTTTATGATCAGGATAATTTAATCGTGGTCAGTGAAAATGGCGGGGATCTTATCTTAACGAAAGAGTTTCAACATTATAAGGAAACCAGGCGTTTAAACCTTAGGGTTTGTAGAAAAGCTGACCCAGAAAGTAAAGGGAAAATTGAAAATGTGGTTGGCTTTATCAAGCATAACTTTGCGAGACATAGAGTGTTTCACAACATTGATTCCTGGAATGAACAGGGTTGGCAGTGGCTAAACCGAACAGGGAACTATAAAATCCATAACACAACAAAAAAAAGACCGGTCGAAGTGTTCTCCTTGGAAAAGCAACACTTAAGACCAGTCGCAGAAAAATTAACTATCAAAAACAATTATGAAAATAGTATAACAAGAAGCGTCCATAAGGACAATACAATTCGTTATTTGTCGAATCGGTATTCTCTTCCACTAGGAACATTCCATAAATATGATACCGTCGGTATCAAGGAAACGGAAGACAAACAACTATTCATCTATATTACCGATACAGGAGAATTGATTGCAAAACACACTATTCCTGAA
>NZ_JAJERH010000161.1 GCF_016919725.2 Virgibacillus sp. AGTR | reverse complement strand
ACGCGGCACGGAAATGTACTTTATACGCAATGTTTAAGACATCAAAAGGACTTTTATGCTGACAACGATGATCTTTCCTTCCATGCCGGTATATGTTCTGGTAAATATTATCGATGAGAGCTTTCAAAGAAGAAAGGTGATAGAGTGAATACCCCTTCGTCTCTACTATTGCGTTTCTCGCATGGTTGATACATTTGTACTCACTCCCTTCTAGTTGATACCTTTCGTAAAGGCAGTAACGGCACTGAAAAGCAATCATCGAAGAAAGAAGAATATGAATTAAAGTCCCATACAAATGACAGTAAAAGCGGTCGGTATTCATTGCCTGCACATCATCAATTTCAAATAACGATTTCCATGTTTTAAAGAGAATCTCCACTTGCCAACGCAAGGAATAGATAGGATACAAGGTTTGCTCATCCATTTCTTCTTGTGTTATATTGGTAGCAAGAATTTGGATATGATTCTTCTTGTTGGCGGATTGGGTATGCCCCCCTTTCCGTCTTCTTTCTTTTAAATAGGTATCTCTCTGTTTTTGTTGCTCTTCGGTTAATCGTTGTACGACTACACGTGCATGAAATGTATTTTTTCCCTTAACACCTAATTGAATGAACCCATAATCCTGTATCTCTCCTGGAGCTAGATGCATGGCATCTTCTTCAGGCTTTATTTGGATTCTTCGTTGCTTGTCATCCAATGTCCAATAGGTCATATTGGCAGGAACACGAGTAATATAATAGGCTCCTGCTCGATCTATTTTTTTAAAGTGATCTCCTGAGAAATAGCCGAGGTCACGCAAGATAAGGTCCTCTTCTCCTATTGTATCTGCCAATTCTTCAGCTGCATCGTGATCACTGTCTCTTGGTCCATAGAACAACGTATGCAAAAAATTCCCTTGATACAGCTCATATTCTAATTGTATTTTCACTCCATCCCAATAACTCGCGGTGTTCTTTTTTACTTGAAAGGATGTGCCATCCAAGATACGGATCCGAGAAAAAGGATAATCAGATGGAGATGGTAACGATAACATCTGTTGTTTTTCCGCTAACCGCATAAAAACTTGTTTTAAAAAAGCCACTCCTTTCTCGTCTAATCGTTGATGTAAGGCTTGTTTAGATATGGATATTTCTGATTCACGAGAAAGGGAGGCACAGAGCTGTCCTAGCCCCTCCGTACCAACTTTTTCATGTAAGAAGGCACATATACTTAAGAAATCTTCCGGCATTATCTTCTTCAATCGTTGTACAAAACCTGATTCCCGAGCAACATTGCGAAG
>NZ_JAJERH010000160.1 GCF_016919725.2 Virgibacillus sp. AGTR | reverse complement strand
GAGTTAATTTCATAATATAGAGCCCTTGGGGCTCAAGACTTTAAAGACATAAAAATTAGAGCACCTCCCCAAATCCTGTATAATGTTAGTTACCACACAAACATAAACAGAGAGGTGAGATGCCCCTATGTCTATTATACGACAACAAAGCTTGTTTGACATACACGAATTATATGAGATGGAACCTACCCATCATTTTGAAGCTGTTTTTTCAACAATCAATTTGGATCCTATCTTGAATTTATTTGATAAACCTAATAAAGTTGGTGCCCCAAGAGAACTGAATTACGGTGCCATGATCTACTCATTAATCGCTCGTGTGGTGGAGCGAATTGTAACAATCAAAGACCTGATTAGGCGTTTAAAACGTGATCCTATTTTTCGATATGACTGTGGATTTCTTCACTCTGACCAAATTCCATCTGAAGCTTCTTATTCAAGAATGGTTACTATCATCAGTGAATCAGATGAGATGGAACATATCCATGATGAGCTTATTTTTCTTGCCATCGATGAAGGGCATATCGGCGAAGAAAACATCGCTATTGACGCTACTCATTTCGAGGCAAGAGATCGCGCTCATACATCCGATAAGAAAGAAAGGACAACACCGAAAAAGCGCGGACGCAAACCAAAAGCTGAGCGTGAACAATGGCTCAAAGAAAAACAGGCCGAGGAAGAAGCGCGTCCGATTTATGAAAAAGAAATTGTTCATCAGCTTTCTGAATCAGTGGAAGTGTTGTTGAATGAAGCCCCCATCGAACCAAAATGGGGAGTCAAGAAAAACAGTGATGGAAAAAACATCTTCTGGTTTGGCTACAAAGGTCACTTAGCCGTTAGCACAAAAAGCCAGTACATTCTTGCGGGGATGATGACGTCCGGTAGCCTCAATGATGGAAAGGCAGCCATCCCTTTATTAAAGAAAATTGATCGCGATCTTCCGTCTTTATTTACTGCTGGCCTTTTCGATGCCGGTTACGATTATGAACCAATCTATCAACAATTAATCGATCAGGATCTACAAGCTGTCATTCCATATAACCGACGTAACGAAGGAGAGACGGTTGGTTATGACGAGTACTTCGCACCGACTTGTGTCCTAGAGCATTCCTATCGCTACGACAGCTTCGATCCAAAATACAAGACATTGAAATATACACGTCCGAAGGAATGTGCAACGTGCCCATTACAACACGACTCACTTTGTCAAAAGACTTTTAAAATCAGACAATCTACAGATATCCGAAAGTACACCAATCCCGCAAGGGGATCGAAAAAATGGGATGAACTGTACAAAGAACGTACCGCTGTCGAACGTGTTAATGCCTATTTGAAAGAATTCTTTGGACTGAATAATGTCCGTCACCGAACCGGGAAAAAATCAAG
>NZ_JAJERH010000016.1 GCF_016919725.2 Virgibacillus sp. AGTR | reverse complement strand
GCGGAAAGCGAAGTAATTAGTCGGAGCATTGCCAATATACATCAAACATTTCAAAATAACTACCTGGCTTAACGCAGTCATTGCACTGATTTTATACTTTCTTATCTTTGAACAAAAGCGCAAGTAGCCGATTAGAAACGTAGCGACTGGAGCGCGGAACGAGTCAACGAAGATAAAGGAATCACGGTGAGCTTGCGGTCGATGACTTATTATAAAAAAAGAGCGGAGAACCCGCTCTTTTTTTGCTTCCATTATTTTCTTACGCTTTTGCATTTGCATAAGAGTCAGTTAAAGCTGTAATAATTAAGCCAATAGCTGACGCGAATAGAGCAGCAATGCCCCATCCTCCAAACCCAGCACCCATAATATCGACTTTTTCGACTAAAGTAGCTAATACAAGAAATACGATACCCACAATAACTAATAAAAATCCGGGAATATAACCTGTATAGCTTTTTTTCGATGTTGCTTTTAACAGGACTAAACTGATAGCAACAAGAATTACCGCTAGTATTGCACCAATTGTAAGCACTGACTGTACCATATTTTCACCTCATACAATAAATATATTGCTTAATATAGTCTACAATTGAACACGCATAAAGTCAATTATACATCCCTTTTTTTCGGTGGCGTTTTCATGACAATGGATAAATAAATTAGAATTGTCAAATAAAATGATGAATATAGTTTTATAAATAGTAAAAAGGAGGTTTTGAAATGAAGAAGCGTTTTATTTGGTATATTCTTGCTGCCTTTATTTTATCCATCATTGTCGGAACTATGTTAGGAGAAAATGCTAGCTTTGTTCAACCACTTGGCGACCTATTTTTACGTCTGATTAAGTTTATTATTGTTCCATTAATTTTAGCTACCATTATTGTCGGAGTCACCAGTGCTGGAAGCGTCAGAAAGCTAAGCAGATTGGGAGGAAAAACATTAGGATATTATTTAGCCACAAGCTTTATCGCCATCTCCATTGGACTCATTTTCGGATACCTGTTCACACCTGGTACAAATACAGGAATTGATACACCTGAGCCAAGTTCAAGTTCAGCTCTAGCTGAATCAGAAGGTGTTATTCAAACAATTTTAAACATTGCGCCAACTAATCCAATGGAAGCATTAGCAACAGGAAATATTTTACAAATTATCTTTTTTGCAATATGTATAGGGATTGGCATTATTTTAGTAGGAGAATCTGCGCTACCGGTTCAACGATTTTTTAATGGACTTGCCGACATCATGTATAAAATTACGAATAGCATTATGTTGCTAGTTCCATTTGGTATATTCGGATTACTTACACCTATCATTGGTGAATATGGTTTATCCGTCCTCCTACCATTACTAAAATTAATCTTAGCAGTGCTGGCAGCATGTATTATCCATGCAGGAATCGTTTACGCACTCGCTGTAAAATCAATGGCAAAAATGAATCCATTCCATTTCTTTAAAGGAATCTTCCCAGCTGCAGCTGTTGCATTCAGTACTTCAAGTAGCTCTGGAACACTACCAGTGACAATGAAAAACACACAAGAAAATTTAAATGTTTCTAAGGAAACAAGTAGTTTTACATTGCCATTAGGCGCCACAATAAATATGGATGGTACTGCTATCTATCTTGGAATAGCAACTGTTTTTATTTCCCAATACTATCAAATTGAGCTTTCCTTTCCACAATTACTAACCTTAGCACTAGTAGCAACATTAGCCTCTATTGGTACTGCTGGTGTACCCGGTGCAGGATTAATCATGCTTACAATGGCATTAACAGTTGTTAGTCTGCCCCTCGAAGGGATCGCACTGATTGCAAGTATAGACAGAATTCTTGATATGATGCGTACTTCCGTTAATGTCATCGGAGACGCATCAGCAAGTGTTGTCGTTGATGCATCCGAGTCGCAGCGAGAAATAAAACATAGCTATACTAAATAACGAAGTAAACACCAAACGTAATTAAGAAACGAGACATGTAAGCGATTCATCTCCTTGTTCACAGATCGATAATATAAAGCGAAACTTCAATCAGGTGGGGGGGTTTGTTTCCCCCCCACTGATTGTAGGGAGCTTACTACCAGTAATATATGGGGTAAACGAAAATAGTATTTCATTTGAAGAAGATTTTATTCTCCTCCGAATGTTAGTTACAAAGTAAACGAGGTTCATTCACTTGTAATTTTTAACTAACCTACCCTTATTCTAAGATCATGCTTGTTACACAGGAAATTGTTAAAAGACATTTAAAGAAAAATGAAACTTTGATCCCACACCTACTTCACTTTCCACCCATATTTCTCCTTTATGACAGTTGATAATCTCTTTACTAATGGATAAACCTAACCCATGTCCACGCATTTGTTTATCACTATTGTTTGTATAAAATCGTTCAAACACATAAGCAATTTCTGAAGCTGGAATCCCTGATCCTTCATCTTCTACCGTAATAATTGCTTGTTTATCAATAACCGTTAATCGTATTCGAATTTCTCCTTTCTTTGTATGTTTGATTGCGTTAGCAACTAAATTCGTCATTACCTGTTCTATTCTTTTCACATCAACTTCAACCAATAATTCCTGTTCTGGCATTGTATTAAAATTCCACTGGTAACGCAGACCAGCCTGCGTTACATCTAATTCAAATAGATGACAAAGATGCTTAAATAGTTGACGTAATGATACTATTTCCATCGAAAAATCTAGATTTCCAGCCTCCAATTGAGCAAGGTCAAATAAATCTTGAACAAGCCGATTTAAAGAGAATAGTCGTTTCTTAATTACTTGTAGATAAGAAAGCTTCTTTTCATCTTCATCAACGGTTCCATCTAAAATTGCATTCACATAACTCTGAATGGTCGCAATCGGCGATCGCAAATCATGCGATATATTAGATAATAGCTTTCTTCTCATTTCTTTTGATTTAGCTAAGGAATCATTCGCTTGTATAAGGTTTTGATTGGCTTTATGTAATAAATTTGTCCGTTCTTCTACCTTCGCCTCTAATGATCCATATAAATATGCATTTTCAATAGATATGGCAGCCTGTGAAGCTAATAATGTGAGCAACACAATGGAATCCTGTGTAAAAACGTAGGACGCCTTATTATTTTCTATATACAGTACTCCAGTTAATTTTTGTTGATAAACGATAGGTATTGCTAGAATTGATCTAACCTGATTTTCTTTTATATAGTTATCGTTTAGAAATCCGCCCTTTTTAAAGGCTTCTCCTAGCACAACTGGTTCCATTGAACTTGCAACATAATGAACCAGTGAAACAGAAAAATTTTTCTGACCGTCAATGGATTTTGTCTTTTCGTAGATACTAACCTTTTCTTCTTCATAAGCTGCTGCCAGCTTCAATTCTCCAGGATAATTTAGAATAAGAAACGCCTTTTCTGCTCCTGCATTTTTCACAACGAGATTCATCAATTGCTGTAATAGACGGTTCCATTTAATTTCACGCGAGATAACGCTCGCTGCTTCGAAAATAGCATTCACATTTAAGCTTTCCTTCTCCATTTGCATAATCGGCATCTCTTTTTGCCGTTCAGCAAATAATTCTGGATGGCCCTGCGATATTTGTAATGCTACGTTGACTGCTCCCCAATCCATGAAGTACTGATATGCCTCAACCATATAAGCCATTGCTGACTTCGGTAAATCTCTATTCAAATAGTAATGACCTGCACATAGATTTGCTAATGCAGCATCCTGAATATAACCATTTTGTTTCGCAAAATTACTTGCTTGATTATACAAATAAATTGACTTATCATTCGCATCTTTTATAGATGTTAATTCTGCTTTTACAAGTAAAAACTTATGCAAATAGTTTGCTTCTCCATGCGTTGACCACATTTTTAATTTGGCTAACCGCTTCTTTACAATAGCTTTCCCTTTTTGCTTAGATAACTGACCATCTCTTATTAATCTTACCGTCCAAAGCGCGTCATAAAAATAGTAATCCGGCACAATTACAAGAATAAGGTTGTCATCAACTAGGCGATCTAATTTCTTCATAATAGCAATTGCTTCTTGCTTATTTTGAAACAAATATGTCATCTGCAATCGAATTGTATAATGAATAATCGTTGCAGAAGGATCATTCGTAAATTCGGCAAATTCCCAGTTTACCTCTGAGTATTTAGATGATAACACATTAATCCAGTCCACCACTTCATCTAAGAAATCATTGGACAATATATACTCATTTCGTCTTGCAAATTCCAATTGTCTTTGAATTCCTGCTTTTACATCCAGTAAGTGTTCTCCTTTTATAAATAAAATCAACCCAATAAATGAGCTATTAGCACCAGCGAGATGAAGGTTACCTGATTCGATGCATAATTGCTGTGAACGTTCTAAATAATAGATGTTGTCATTAATATGATTTTTCCAATGATTAACAAAACTGCCAAACACAAAATATACGGGAGCCTTTAAACTGTTATCCGAATACTTTTCGGTATGCTTTATTGCTAAATTTGCAAAGTAGTAGCTTGCATCATAATCGTTAAACCCACACTCATCATTAAGGCATAATTATTATAAACCAATGCAGTGACATCCATATCTCCATGTTTTAAAGTCAAGCGAAGCGCTCGCAACATCAGTATTGTTGCTAAGTTTTGATTCACATGATAGGTAGGTGCATTTGTATTAATTAATGTTCGCATCATAGAATGTACGGTTTTATTTGCTACCTCTGGAAGGTTTAATAGATGACGTTCTTTCCGTTTTAAAGCCAGCTTTGTCAGCAAATATTCCTTCGTAATATCATACTTACTTGGATTTCGTTTGAAGTTCCAATTAATTAGCTGTAATCCTTCCAATCCTGCTTCTGTAGCCTTTTCTACTTGATGAATATGTGTATACAGCGTGATTTTTAGATCATAGATGCGTAATTTATCCTGTATCGAAGTAGCATAATGAAGAGTTTCATTTAATGTGTTTTCAGCTAGATCAAACTGCTGATTTAAATACTGAGCTTCACCAAGCCCAATCATAATTTTATATGTAATTGCATAATATTGCTCTTTCCATTTCACATCCGAAAGTAACTCATAGCCAATATGAAAATAATGAAGAGCAGCATCTGTTGCCGCACGATACTTAGCCTTTTCCCCAGCTTTCCAATTCCATTCTACTAACTCTAGCTGTTTCTGCCTTGATAATAGGTTTCGACTAAGGTTTAGATGATTAACAATATCAAAAATATATGCTTCTCGCTCTTTTTTAGTATAATTATTCAATAACTGCAGCCCTATCATGAGATGATATGCTTCTCTTTCCGTTTTTGAAAGGCTGGTGTAGAAAGCTTGTTGCACTTTGTCGTGTAGGAATCGATACGTAGGCGGATGCTTATCTAATAGGGAGATATCTTCGTTTGGATATATCCACTTATAACTTGCATCTAACGGGAGGACTAATCCTTCTTCAAGGCCATGCCATAGATTGTCTGCAACTTCATGATAACTCTTCTCAGAAATAGTAACTAATGACTTTAAATCAAATTGGTTACCGAAACATGAGGCTAACTGTAAAATTTTTATGGTATGAATAGGTAATTTTCCCATCCGTTTTAAAATAAAATCGATAATTGAATCTGACATCGAAATTTGTTTCAACGCAACGGTATCAATTCTCCATTCTGCCGTATCTTGATGGTACCCAATAACACCCTCATCATGAAACGATTGAAATAGTTGGACAATGAAAAATGGGTTCCCTTGTGTTATATGGTAAACTAGCTTCTCAACATATGAAGTGTCCATTTTAGTTAAAGAAAGGGTTTCACTAACCCACTCCTTTATATGCTTTTTCGTTAGAGGGTGAATTGGAATTTTTGTAATCTGTACTTTTTCTTGTTTTAGCCTTTCTAGCATTGCTTCAAATGGGTGCCCGACAAATATTTCATTATCACGATATGCGCCTATAATAAGTAAATGCTGATTATTAGGATTGATTAAGAGATAATGAATCAAATCAAGTGTAGCACTATCCGCCCATTGTAAATCATCTAAAAATAAAACAAGTGGATGATCTCCTTTAGCGAAAACACCAATAAACCTCCTAATTGCTTGTCTGAAGCGATTATGAATTCCTTCAGGAGGAAGATCACTTTGTTCTGCTTGTGAGCCAATCAACCATTTTATCTCAGGGATAAAATTGACAATGACAGCTGTATACGTATCTAATTCTTCTATTAAGCGACTTCTCCACTTCGCAGTACTTGCTTCTCCTTCTGATAGAATTTGCCGTAATAATATCTGGAATGCATGAATAATTGGCGCATATGG
This sequence comes from Virgibacillus sp. AGTR, assembly GCF_016919725.2. GTDB lineage: Bacteria > Bacillota > Bacilli > Bacillales > Amphibacillaceae > Virgibacillus > Virgibacillus salarius. The sequence goes on along the minus strand of NZ_JAJERH010000016.1, from coordinate 54,875 downwards.
TATCTCCTTATTTAGGTGCATAAATTTCCCGGAAATAAAATATCCCTTTTCCTTAACAAGTGGTTTATGTAACTCATTTATCAACACTGTCTTGCCAATACCTGAAGGTCCTGGTACTAGAAGAAATTCTGTGCCTCCCTCTTTAATACGGTAAAAACCTTCTAACAGCTACTTACTAGCTTCTTCTCTGCCAAACAATTCGCTTGGTCTTTCATAAACGCTAGCTTTATCTTTTTGTTGAAGTATGAAAGGAACGATGGTACCGGTCTGATTTAGCTGATTTAAACAAATCGCTAAGTCCTCTTTTAAACCAAAAGCGCTTTGGTACCGAGTTTCGGGCATTTTTTCTAAAAGTTTCATAATGATCGTTGATAGCATTACTGGTATTTTTGTAGTAATACTACTTGGGTCAATTGGTAATTTTGTGAGGTGAGCATGAATCATTTCTGCGGGATGATCTGTTTGAAATGGCAAATCTCCAGTAAGCATCTCATATAAAACGACTCCAAGAGCGTATAGATCTGTACGATAATCCAACGACCTGTTCATTTTACCTGTTTGTTCCGGGGACATATATGCAATATGATCTTTTATTTGATAAGGACTTACATTTGGATGTGGAAGCTCAGACGAAAGTGTTGTTGATTGATAAAACCCTGTTATCTTAATGCCATTCCCTTGTGAAGCTATTAAAATATTTTGAGGATGAATAGATTTATGTATAACGCGCTCTTGATGTATTGTACCAAGTGCATGTGCTATTCTTAAGGCAATAGCTATTAAATCTTTGACAGTTGGTTTACTATTTTCATACCAATCCATTAGCGTTCTACCAGAAAACGGCTCCATCACTATATATATATCGCCACCATGATTCTTTCGTTGCAAGGGTTTAAGAACATAATTACTCGTTAACTGCTTTGCCATATAAAAATCATGAAGCACCTCCGCCTTGCGTTGAGCGTAATTTGTACTTTTAGTGTCTTTTTTTATACAGACTATCGCTTTATCTTGCATGGAGAATGCCTTATATAAATCCCAAGTATCTGCTTCAATCACCGTATCTACTATTCGGTACCCTGGTAATGTTATCATGAAAACATCTCTCCCTATTTTCAAGAATTGCTTCGTGAACTACTCCCACCACTTACCACCCTTACGGGTTGCTTGAAGTGGGGGCTTCTTGGGTAATCGCCACTTTTGGTAGCTGACGAAATGGACCAAGCTAACCCTCTTGTTCCAAGAGTTTATATTTTCATTAGGCACTTGCTAATAAGCGAATGCCTTCTTTTTTGATATGGAGAGCTGAATTATAATCTCTATCGAGATTTAACCCACACGAACAAGCGTATGTTCTAATTTCTATAGGCATTGGTTGGATATTTCCGCAACTCGAACAAGCTTTGGTAAGTTTTATCGACAAATACTTAATAAATTAGCAAAAGAACAACGTAAACTTTCTCGTAAATGGAGACTTCTTTCGGAAGTACGTTAAAGAACACATTTGACTCTTTAACTATATTTAAATGAAAATTTAATTAATTTTAAACTCCCTTTATACATGATTATTTAATCTTATAAATAAAGGGGGAGTTAGAATGAAAAAACAGGAGATTACTCAGAATCAATGTCAATACGATGAAGAATGGATTCAATTAATTTCCTTAGCTAAATTCTATGGGTTTACTACAAACGAAGTACGTTTCTTCATTAAATGTATAAAAGAAAAAGACTACTAATTACGCTGCTCACTAGCAAACCTATATCCTATACCTCGGATCGTTTGTATATATTGGGGGTCTTCTGGATTATGCTCTATTTTCTTCCGAATATTACTTATATGGACCATAACTGTTCGATGATCCCCAAGACTGTTCACTCCCCAAATCAATTCAAATAACTGCTCCACACTATAAACGCGATTGGGATTACTTGCCATCAAATACAGTAGTTGAAATTCTTTTGCAGATAATTTCACCTGTTTTCCGTGCGCTATCACTTCAATACTTTCGGGTTTTATCAAAATTCCAGGATAGATAATTTGCTTAGCCGTTGCATAGGTAGTTTCTCCTTCAACTTTGGTCGATAATACTCGATGACGTCGTAAATGTGCTTTAACCTTCGCTACAATAACTGGCATACTTGTACTCTTTGGGATAAAATCATCTCCACCAACTCCAAGACCAAGGATCTTGTCTACATCCTCTTCCTTCGAACTAAGGAATAATATAGGAATTTCTGATTTTTTTCGGATCATTTGACAAAATTCATATCCATCTAAATAAGGCATCATGACATCTAATAATATTAAATCAGGATTTATTTTATCCACACATTCGATTGCTTGGTAACCATCTTCTGCTAAATGAACCGAGAATCCATTTTTCGTCAAATATAATCCCAAGACCTCTAGCATGTCTAAATCGTCGTCAACAATTAATATTCTCTCGCTTGCCATCAACCATCACCTTACTCAATAATATAATGATAAGAATTTAAATTTTCAGTAAAATCAGCATATGACTATTATACTACACAAGATAGATTTTTCCAGTTTTCTCTGTTTTATTTTACAGTTAGTTTCATAATTATTGTCTACTCGCTTTATTATAGGAGGTACATAGATATTTTGACTAGCTTTAATAGTCTTTTACAATACTTAAAAGGACATTTTGGCATTTATGTTGAATAATATATATTAGGAAAGATAAGGAGGATAATCATGCAAACAACATTTGAAAATTATACATATGAACGCCCTAATTTACCTCAAGTAAAGCTAACATTCAAAAAGTTAGTAACTGCTTTTACACAAGCTCAATCACTCGACCAGGCAAATCAATCCTTAACAGCAATTAACGATTTTCGAAATCGATTATCAACTATGTTCAATTTGGTCTATATTCGAGCTTCTATTGATACAAATGATGAATACTATCAAAATGAGAGGGATTTCTTTGACGAGGCAGAGCCAGAAATAAGAGGCCTTACCTTTGATTTTTATAAAGAATTAGTAGCTTCTCCATACCGAGATGAATTAGAAAAACAATGGGGGGCTCAACTTTTTCACATTGCAGAATGCGAATTAAAAGCATTTTCACAAGAAATTATTCCATTGCTTCAAAAAGAAAATAGATTGACTTCCGCATACGCAAAACTAGTAGCATCCGCTGAAGTCGAGTTTCAAGGAGAAACTTATACACTTGCACAACTTGGACCATTTGCTCAGGATAAAGATCGCAATGTTCGAAAAGAAGCAAGCTTAGCTAGTGCAGAATTTTTTAACACACACCGCGAGCAATTTGATGAGATATATGATCAATTAGTAAAAATCAGACATGAAATAGCGACAACACTGGGGTATAAAAATTTTGTGGAGGTAGGCTATCTACGGATGCAGCGCATCGATTACGATGCTGAGATGGTCCATAATTTCCGTAAGCAAGTAAAAGATGTCATTGTTCCTTTAGCTTCGGAGCTATATAACCAGCAGGGAAAACGTATTGGTGTGGATACATTAAAATTTTACGATGAAAATTTCCGTTTTCAAAGCGGAAATGCAACACCAAAGGGCAATCCGGAGTGGATTATTGAGAATGGTAAAAAAATGTATAAAGAGCTTTCTCCTGAGACTAACGAATTCTTTCAATTTATGTTGGATCGACATTTAATGGATTTGGAAGCAAAAAAGGGAAAAGAAGCTGGAGGCTACTGCACGATAATAGAAGATTATCAAGCTCCATTTATTTTTGCTAATTTCAATGGAACGTCAGGAGATATAGATGTTCTTACACATGAAGCTGGTCATGCCTTTCAAGCATACGCAAGTCGTCATTTTAGAATTCCTGAATATTTATTTCCAACATCAGAGGCTGCGGAAATCCATTCAATGAGCATGGAATTTTTCACATGGCCATGGATGAAGTATTTCTTCGGAGAGGATACTGAAAAATATAAATATGCTCACTTAACTGAAGGTCTGCTATTTTTACCATACGGTGTAGCAGTGGATGAATTCCAGCATCTCGTATACGAAAATCCACAATGGTCACCTGCAGAGCGAAAACAAGCTTGGAGGAATCTCGAAGCGATTTACCTACCACATCGTGATTATGACGGCAATGATTATCTTGAATCTGGTGGTTTTTGGCAGCGCCAAGGACATATATATGATAGCCCTTTCTACTATATTGATTATACGTTAGCTCAAATCTGCGCCTTCCAATTTTGGAAACGATCACGTGAAGATCATGAATCAGCATGGAAAGATTACATCAAACTATGCAAGCTTGGAGGTTCTATACCTTTCTTACAACTGGTTAAATCAGCGAATCTCTCTTCACCTTTTAGTGAAGGGACGGTAGAATCTGTTGTAGAAACCATAAAGGATTGGTTGTCTTCTATAGATGATCAAGCTTTATAAGTGAAACTTCAATCAGCGGGGGGTTTGTTATCCCCACTGATTGTTAATACCACAAAAATTATCAACACTATGTTTATGCAGTCGTTAAAATGGGATACGTACTTTCAACATATCGTAATTGCTTATCTTTTCCGTTCACTAAAATAGAATGTGTAATATAATTCCCATTGACCGTCTTTATTCCGTTTAGAAATAAATTTGCGGTAATTCCCGTAGCAGCGAAAATGCAATTATCCGTATTTACTAATTGTTGATGAGTTAATGCTTGTTCCGGGTTTACTATTCCCATTTGTAAACATCGTTGTATTTCCTCGCTATTCCTGGGCATTAGCTTTGCCTGCATCTCTCCACCAAGACATCGTGCTGCAACAGCTCCCAACACCCCTTCTGGTGCTCCACCAATCCCCAGAAACATATCAATATCTAATTCTTCCATACAAGTCGCAGTCGCATAAATAACATCTCCATCATTGAATAAAAGTACGTTTGCACCACAATTCCGAATACGATTAATATATTCTCTGTGTCTTGGTCGATCTTGAATAAGAATATTTAATTGATCCATCGGTTTATCTAACGCCTTTGCCAACGTGTGTAAATTATCTTCTAACGGGGCTTCAATATCAATTTTCCCTTTTGCTTTTGAGCCGACAGCTAGCTTTTTCATGTACATATCTGGTGCATGAAGTAACGAGCCCCTTTCAGCTGCGGCGATCACTGTAATGGCATTTCTTTGTCCATTGACGGTTGGTGTTGTTCCTTCAATAGGATCCACTGCAATATCAACAGCAGGACCTGTTCCAATACCTACCTTTTCACCAATGTACAACATGGGGGCCTCATCTATTTCCCCTTCACCAATTACAACAGTCCCACTCATCTTTAGTCGATTCAATTCCTCTCTCATAGCGGATGTTGCTGCTCCATCAGCTGCAATTTTATCTCCACTCCCAACCCAAGGCTTTGATGCAATCGCAGCTGCTTCAGTAACCTTCAAAAAATCTAATAACAATGCTTGCATTAGATACTCCCCCTAGTTTAGCTGCAATGATTACCTGCAGCTACTTCTTCACAACTTTGATTTAAAAATTTCTTTTCATTTTCAATAATTTTATCTACTTTTCGTTTTGAACCATTTGCCCAAGAAACATTTAAAAAGGCCTCAACCACCTTTTTTCCAATTTCAATGCCAATAATTTGTGCACCCATTGTTATAATTTGTGCATTATTACTTAACTGGGCACGTTCTGCAGAGTACGTATCGTGAGCAAGGGCAGCACGAATTCCCGGATATTTATTTGCAGCTATACATACACCAATGCCTGTTCCACAAATTAATATTCCCCTATTTAATTCTCCTGCTCGAATCGCCTGCGAAACTTCAAAGGCTACATCTGGATAGTCAACAGCATTACAGGAATGACATCCATAATCAATCATTTCATGTTCTGTATCCTTCAAAAATTCTTTTATAGATTCTTTAAATGCATATCCATTATGATCACTGCCAATCCCAATTTTCATGTTACAAAGCCCCCATATTTCTGTTCATTTATTTTCATTTTATTTCATATTTTATTATTTTTCAATATTTATTTTCGTTTTTATTTATTGTATTGTTTTTAAAATAAAATGGGGATCTTACTTCCAATAAAATGCGCGATAATAATTACAAAAAAATAGAATCAGAGAAAAGTATCTGATCCTATTTTTTTCGATCCTTTACTCTTTTTTTATTACCCTTAACTTGCTTTTACTTTTTTCGCTTCCACAAAGTCTAAAAACGTAGCAAGTATGAAATAGGCAGAAGTAGCTCCTGGATCTAGAGCACCTACCGATCTTTCTCCTAATCTACTAGAACGCCCCTTTCTCGATACTAAATCCTTCGTAGATTCCATACCTTCTTTTGCCGCAGCAATTGCCTCACTATATGCTGCAATAAAGTCGTTCGATTCCTTATATTTCGTCTCCAACATCTTCGCAAATGGTTCAAGTGTATCAACCATTGTTTTGTCTCCAACTTCAGACCTTCCCCGTTCCTTAATTCCTCTAGCGAAAGCAAGCCAATATGCTACCAGATCATCAGTATGAACCGTCGATTTATTTTTAATTGTTTTAGCACCTCTCATAAAACCTGTTGCATATAAAGGACCGACAGAAGAACCGACTGCATTTAAAAATGTCTTTCCAACAATTAGACTAATTTTTGCACTGTCTTCTTCTTCAGCGAGCTCATTTAACAGCCTTTCATGTACAGCTTGCCAGCCAATAGACATCGTAACTCCGTGATCTCCATCACCAATCCTTCGGTCAAGTTCACAAAGGTAATCTTTTTGCTCTTCAATCATATTTACAATCAATATAAAATAATCCTTAAAATCTCTAGCTGTTATCTCCATTTTTGATCCCCCCATTTAGGACATAGAATTATTTTTGTACAAACATCGGGCAATTTACTGGATGGTCCATTGTTTTCTTTAATTCAGCATCTAACTTCATAATTGTTACAGAGCAACCACCCATCTCAAGTGAAGTAATGTAATCACCTACATAAGAACGGTAAATCCCTATACCCTGCTCTTTTAATAATTGCTCTACTCTACGATAAACAATATATAGTTCCATTCTTGGAGTTGAACCTAAACCATTAACTAATACTGCCACCTGCTCCCCTTTGTTAATCTGAATATCTTGTAATATGTCCTTAACAAGTCGATCTGCAACATGGTCTGCAGTTTCAAGTGGACCCTTTTCAATTCCAGGTTCTCCATGATGTCCCAAACCAACTTCCATCTCATTCTCTCTTAGTTCAAAACTAGGTTTCCCCGTTTGAGGTAAGGAGCATGGTGATAAACCAACTCCCATCGAACGGGTGTTAGAATTCGCTTTTTCAGCAACACGTACTACATTTTCTAAATTATACCCAAAATCTGCTGCTGCTCCAGCTGCTTTATAAATAAAGAATTCTCCCGCTATACCACGACGCTTCTCCATTTCTTCTTTTGGTGCAGATGCAACATCATCTGTTGCGAGCGCTGATCCTACTTGAATATCTTCCTCTAAATCAGCCATTTCCGCTGCCATTCCAAAATTCATAACATCCCCAGCATAATTTCCGTATAAGTATACTACTCCTGCTCCTTTATCAATAGCTTTTGTTACTTCTAGAATAGGATCTGGTGACGGAGAAGCGAATATATTTCCTACAGCTACACCATCAGCCATTCCATCACCTACATATCCCATAAAACCGGGCTCGTGCCCTGAACCGCCACCGATTAGAATACCTACTTTATTATCCCTTGTTTGTCTAGCAGTAACTAATGAACGGTTGTTTTCTGGTAATTGCCTTATGTAATCAGAATGCGCTTTCATATATCCTTCAATCATTTCCTCTACTACATTGGTTGGATTATTTATTAGCTTTTTCATTGATGCACACCTCTCATTTAATAGTAACCTCAAAAAATTAGAAACTTCCCACTTTTCATTCTATCATAATAAACCGTTACATTAGCTTATGAATAGCCCATGCTTCTGTGGACTATTCATACGTATTCACATGCTATTAAACAACGGAGCGTGCTCTATCTTTTTCTTCTATTTCAACCTCTTGCTCAGGTAATTTTAAGAACATAGTCATAATTGCTCCAGCAAAATATAATCCAGCTAATAACCACATTAGACCTTGCGTGCCTATTAAATCATAGAATAATGCAACAAATGCAGGTCCTACAAAAACGCATAAGCCAGCCCCTAAATTTAGAATAGACATGGCGGCTCCTTTGTCACCATCTCCAACTAATGAAGGTGTTAAAGCAGAAAGTGGTACAAATCCAGCTAAACAAGCTCCCCATAGCATACCAATTAATCCAATTAAGAAAATATTCCCTGTAAAAACCTGTGGGACATAAAACATCATCAGGGTAAAGATCCCACAACCAACTGCCCCAAACCACATGACAGTATTTCTCCAACCAAATTTGTCTCCCACATAGCCAAAGATTAAGTTAAATGCTATATTGGAAATGAAGATGGTTCCCCAAATATTTAGCCAAACGGTAGTTTGGATGCCTTGATCTGCTAGATAAATAGGTAAGAATAACGGAAAAGCATATTGAGATGCTTGGTTGATAATACGAACAATACCAGCTATAGCAACCTTTGGCTCCCTTTTTAAAATCGTTATTCCATTTACTAATTCTTTTAATTTATTATCCGCACTATTTTTCGCCTCTAATTCAAATTTATCCCGATTAACAATTATTGCGAAAAATGCTCCAACACATACCCATAAAACCGCACTCCACATCGTCGGTATATGTCCAATTGCTTTAATTGCCCAGCTTGAATAGTACGCCCCTAGCACACTTAGGCCGCCGGTAAACACAAACCAAAACCAACCTACGGCAGTTCCTAGTTGACATTGTGGTGTACGATACGTTATCCAAACAAGAAATGCATAGGCAAATAATGGGTAACCAAACCCACGTAACGCATATGTTGGAATCATCAATTCATAATGAAGGTTCGGTATGGCTAGGCCGACAAATAGGATATGCCCAATTAAATATAGAACCAGACCAGTGGTCATCGTTTTTCTAGGACCAAATGCTTCCACTAAGACCCCGGATAACCAAGCTGCAATAGCAATTGTTACCCCATAAGATGTTGTAAGAAATGCTGCTTGCTGAACGGATAACCCTTCATCTACAAGAAATGGGCTAATCCAGGCTAACTCTAGACCATCTCCCATCATAAAAATCAATACACCAAAGTACCCCCAGGCTAAATTTGCTGGAATACCTATTCTGTCTAAAAATGTTTGATTTTGATTTAAATTTGGCATGATTCTCCCCCTTGTATTAGACATCGTTATGGCTGTAAAATAATTTTTAACGACTTATCGCCTTTTTTCATTAATTCAAAGCCCTTTTCAAAGTCTTCTAGTGGTAGTTGATGTGTAACAACCCCCGCTGTTGGAAAGTCTCCGTTGGAAATACCTTCTATCACTAAAGGGTAACAGTATGGGCCGAGGTGAGAACCTAATAAATCAAGCTCTTTCCGATCACTTATAATGCTCCAATCCACGGAAACCGGCTCGCCAAACACACTAAATTCCACAAATCGCCCAAGTTTTCGAATAGCATGCAGACCTTGTTCCACTGATTTCGGATGACCTGTTGCTTCAATATAAATATCACAGCCATATCCATCGGTCATATCTTTAATTTCCTTTACAACATCTGTTTTACTTGGATTCAAAACAATATCTGCACCAAACTGCTTCGCTAATTTCAAACGGTCTTCTTTCATATCCAATACGACTAATTTTTTGGGTCCAGCTTTTTTAATTGCACCAACCATTCCTAACCCCAAAGTTCCTGCACCAGAAAGTACAACAATATCACCTAATTGCACTTGAGCGCGTTGTACAGCGTGAAGACTACAAGCATACGGTTCAATTAAGATAGCATCTTCAATCGGCAAATCTTCAGGTACTTTGTAATTAATAGCTTCTTTTGTAAACTTCATATATTCAGCCATGCCACCGTTTACATTATTTTGGAAACCATATAAATCATGCTTTTCACACATCCAATACTGACCGCGGTTACAAAAGCGGCATTCCCAACAAGGAACAATTTGTTCGGAAATCACTCGATCACCAACTTCGAAATCAGTAACTGCTTCCCCCTTTTGCACGATGCGACCAATAAACTCATGACCTGGAATCATTGGAGCTTTTATATAGGCGGGCTGTGTTTCATCTCCCCAGAAACTCGGAGCACCTTCATAAGCCTTAATATCACCAGCACAAATACCACATGCTTCTACTTTAATGATTATTTCCTTTTCATTTTCTAACTTCGGTGATTTAACCTTTTCCTCAAGTTTATAATTTTTCGGGCTATATGCTACAATCGCTTTCATATGTTCAGGAATTTCTTGTTGTTTACTAACATTTTTTTCTAATGCCTTTTCCATACTCCCATCTCCCTTTCAATTCGTATCCGTAAAGCATTATTTTCGTAGAAATGAATCACGAATTTTTTTGAAATCGTTTTCAATTTCTATTTATATATTATCATTCATTTTCGTATTGTCAATATTATTTTTGATTTTTTTCAATTTTACTTATTTAAATAAGTATTTTTTATTAATTAACATAAAACGAAAATATATATGGTTAGATATTGATAAATACCGATAAATGAAATAAGATTAAGGATAGAATATATATAAGGGTGAAACTTCATGAAAATGTTTGCTAGTGAACGAAGGAGTAAGATTATTGATCTTCTTCATGAGAGAAAGCGGATTACTGTTAAAGAAATCGCTTCCCAGATTGGGGTATCCGAAGCTACATTGCGAGCTGATCTAAATAAAATGGAGCATGAGGGGCTTTTAACAAGAACTCATGGTGGGGCAGTGCTTAATGAAGATAAAGAAAACGATAATAGCTTCAACGTAAGACAAAAGAAGAATAAAGAAGAAAAAATCCAAATTTCTAAAAAAGCAATTGAACTCATTGAAGAAAAACAATGTATCTTACTCGATGCAAGTTCCACGGCATTAGAGTTGGCTCGCTTATTAAATTCGGCATCACTACGCTTAACCGTTGTTACGAGTGGACTGCAAACAGCAATTGAATTAAAGGATAATCCAGATATTACTGTAATATTAATTGGTGGTGTCGTAACTAAAAAATCAACTTCAATTGAAGGCACATTAGGAATTGATATTCTGGATTACGTAAATATTGATATTATGTTTACATCTGCAAATGGATTTTCCTTCGAAAATGGTTTAGAGGATTTTAACTTATATGAAGTACAAATTAAAAAGGAGATTGTGAAACGAGCCTCAAAAGTAATTGCTTTAGTTGACTCCTCCAAAATCGGTAAATCTTCCAGTGCGGTATTTGCCAAATTTGAACAGATTGATCGATTAATTACAGATCAGCCAATCGAGTCACCATTTTTAAACAAGTTAAACGAATATCGTATAGATACCATTATTACGAATGAAACATAAGAGGTGGGATTAAAAAACTCACTTCTTTTTTCTAATATCAATAAACAGATTTTTTAAATTTTAATAGATAATACTATTAGATAACCTTCCCACTTTCAACGGAATTGACAAATGGCTTTCGTATTTGAATAATAGGTAGCATAAGGTTGAATATGCAAACAAAGGAGAAGTCCATGAACTATAAAATTCTATTCCTCGATATCGACGGTACTATATTAAAACCAGACCATACATACTCACCTTCTACAAAAGAGGCAATCGTCCAAGTACAACAGCAAGGAATACTTGTTTTCCTTTGTACAGGAAGGCCCCTTCACGAAGTAAACGACTTAGCTCATGACCTGGGAATTGATGCATACATTGGCTATAATGGTGCCTATGCCGCATATCAAGATAAGCCACTTGTCAATGAACCTATGAAACAGCATACATTAGAAAGTTTTCTGTTACTTGCAAGCAAGCATCATCATGAACTCGTTTGCTATACAAGTGAAAAAAACTATTTTACAACTTTATTTAATTCAATTACGAAAGATTTTGCAGAAGTTTTTCAGTTAAAGCAAAACGAAAGGCTATCAGATCATGTACTTGATCAGATACTTGGCGCTTCAATTATGAACGTCAGTCCAGACCAAATAAAATTGTATGAGGCAATGGAAGAAGGTATTCATTTATCTAAGGTAAATGTAGAGGGAGTCGAAAACTGTTATGATATCATTCGCAAACAAGTGAATAAAGGAGAAGCAGTTAAGGGAGTCCTAGAGCATCTACAAATAAAAAAAGAACAGGCTATCGCATTTGGAGATGGTATGAATGATAAAGAAATGCTACAAGCTGTAGGAGAGGGTTTTATTATGGAGAACGGTGATCCTAATCTTCTACCATTTGCAAAACACCAAACCACATCCGTACAGAATTCTGGTATCTTCAATGGGCTGAAACAGTTAGGTCTAGTGAAGTGAATGAAAAAAAGGGAAGCCAGGTCATTAAAATATCCTTTACAAAGGGTACACATCTGCTTGCCCTCTTTTTTATAAGAAAAATCCACCGTAAATAAGCGCACCTATGATGACAAATGCTGGATGTACTTTCATACGCTCCAGTAATAAATAACTTACAAGCATCAATATAACTGTTTGCCATAAACCGATACCTTCATAAGATTCACTAAAAAAGCGCCATGCCATTACACCTAGTAAGATACCGATAACTGGTCGAATGTAGAGCGTCATTCGCTTTACTTTCGGTGAATTCTTATATTTATACAGTATACTTAACAATACAATAATTAATAGTAGGGACGGTGCTACCGTAGCAAAAACACCTATTGCAGCCCCTGGGATTCCCGCGACATCATAGCCAATATAGCCGGCCATTTTTGTAGCTATTGGTCCGGGTAGTGCATTTCCTAATGCAAGAACTTCACTGAACTCCTGAACATTCATCCATCCATAACGAGTAACTACTTCATTTTCTATAAGCGGTATCGAGGCTGGTCCTCCTCCATACCCCAGTATTCCCGGTATGAAAAACGCAAGAAATATTTCCCAATAGATCATGACGGATCACCTTCCCTACCGGTGATGTTTTCTTCTGTATTTGGCGCTTTATCCTTCTTTACGAGTGCTAGGATTAATAAAGCCGCTATAATAAGTCCTGGGTGTATATGTAGAACTTGCAATAAAACGAAGACAATTAACAGTACTAGTCCTGTTTGTAGCCACCCCATTCCTTTTCCTGCTTTATGAATAAATTGCCATGTTAACGTTGCTAGCATGACTCCAACTATTGGTATGACTGTAGCCGTCATCCCCTGAACCCAATCGTACTCTTTTATGGAGGATAAGGATGAAAGAAGTAAAATCATCAGAAAAATGGTAGGTAATATTGTTGCTAATACCGCATTAATCATTCCCAAAACCCCTGATACCCGGTAACCAATATAACCGGCAAGCTTTGTAGCTATTGGGCCCGGTAGTGTATTTCCCAATGCAAGTAAATCACCAAATTCCTCATCATTCATCCACTTAAAATTATCTACCACTTCTTTATGGACAAGTGGTATAGAACTTGGTCCACCACCATATCCTAAAATTCCAACTCGAAAAAATGCTATAAAGATATTCCAATGATTCCTCATGGCTCACGTACCTTTTCGATAATGTAGCTTACACTAAATATTCATCCCACGTCTCAAGAAGTGGGCTTGCCCGTTCGGAAAATCTGTATTTTCTTACTCTTACACCAATTTAAATTCTATACTAATAAACAAATATTTAGCTGTCAACAATTTATTATGTCAAAAACAAATAAAAATAATGATAAAACCTTACAAAATAAAATCAAAGCATAAAAAATCTTACCATTTGTATTTATCAAATGTTTGAGTATTACATTGTTTTTCTCAGGAAAGTTATCTGTTAAACTATATTTAGCTTTAAATAAATCGTAGGAGCAGAAACGATGAAACTGGATAACATTGATGTAAAATTGTTAGAGGAACTTGCTGAAGATGGCCGATTATCTTATGTTGAATTAGCTGATAAAGTTGGACTATCGCGTGTGGCTGTTAAGGATCGAATTCAAAATTTAAAGGAAAAAGGCGTTATTGAAAAGTTTACAGTTGTCATTAACTCAGAGAAATTCGGAAAGCAAGTATCCGCTTTTTTTGAAGTAGATGTGGAACCAAAACAGCTTCAACGAGTTGCTCAAAATTTAGCTGATCACCCTCAGGTAGCAAGTATTTATCAAATGACAGGACCCAGTACACTACATATGCATGTACTTGTAGAAAACTTTCAAAATCTTGAAGTATTCATTAACGAAGAACTATATTCTGTTGAGGGAATAACTCGAGTAGAAAGCTCAATTATCCTAAAGCGATTTAAAAGTAGAACTGGGTTTAAATTGTAGTCACACCTAATAAAGGTGATGTCCTTTATGAAATCACCTTTATTTCGTATTACCAAAAATATAGTGCTGCCAAGATCGCAGTGATAAAAAATACGGTACTAGAAAATAATCCAATAAACACTTGCTCTTTCCTAGAGTACGCAAGCGTTTGACTCGCCAAATAGGTCGTAGTTGTATGAATAGGTAAAATAATCATACTACCGACAATCATAATAATTAAAAGTGCTAAGGGAACAGGAGGAAGTCCAACCTGGTGAGAATAAGACATAACAACTGGAAAAATAACAATAATTGCCGATGATGGTACGATAAAAAAGAAGCGTAATATGAACACCATTATTGCAATAATACTAACACTTAATACTACTCCTGCTCCTTCAGGTACGATTTTCATTAATAGTTGCGCTAATTGAGATGCAGTTCCATTAGTTTCAAGGACAGAACCTAATGAAAAAGAAGCTCCCAGCAACAAAAAATTCTCCCAGTCAAGCTTACGTATATCACTATTTGTTACTAAGTCAATTTTCGGAATGGCGTAAAAAACAACTAAGAGCATAGGTGGCAATAATAAAGGTACTTGCTGGGGATCAGTAACGACCCACGTCAATACCATTACGAAAAAGCTTATACTAACTATCCACATTTGCTTCGAAGGCTCTCCTTGATCTTCCTTCAATATACTAGAAGTAGAACTGGGTACGTTAGAATAGCTAATTTTACGGGATTGCCTCGAAATATAGTTATAAACAAAAAGAAGGGTCAAAATGGAGCCAATCCATATTGGAGGGGCCATAAGTAAAAACCAGTCTAACCATCCTAAATCAGCAATTTGATAATCCCTTAAGAGTTGAGAAGCCAAAATCGGAAATCCCCCACCAGTATAAACAATCATTGTTGCATGCTGGTTTATCATTCCAATAACATGAATGCCATATTTACGAAATGGACTTTGCTCTCCTAGAGCAAAATAGTCATTTAATCGATCTATCAAAGGTAATAGCATTTTGAAACGTGCTACAGCTGATGGAAGCAGCACAGGTAGCAGTAAACTAAATAGAGGCAGACCGATAATAATAAATTTCGGTCCCCCTTTACTCATTTTCAACAAAAATCGAGCCACTATGCCATCAACACCCGCCTTAATAAGCACCTGACTGATAATTGATAACATAAAAATAAAGTAAATCGCTGGTGATAAAAATCCTACTACTGCCTCTTCCATACTATCAGCTAACTGAAAAACCATCAATAATGCAATAATTAATATACTACCAGCTCCAGTAGGAATTGGATCCGCCACCCATAAGTAAACCGCTATTCCTAGTACAAACAATGTACGAAGTTGTTCAGCTGTGAAGTGTGTAGCCATCGCGTCTTTTACAAGCAATAGTACTAAACAACATATTACCAGTACAAAAGACAGCCAGTATATTTTCTTATAGCTTTTATAGTAAACACTTCTGATGATTCGCATTTATGCTCTCTTGCTCCTTCTTATTTGTTGAATCAAAGGAAAAGCAAGAGACAATAATGCAATAATTAGTAGTGTTAAAGCTAATGGGTCTTGTACAAAGATCATCAAACTTCCATTTGATATGGTCAATGACTGTCTAAACGCCTGTTCCATCATCCCTCCTAGGATAAATGCTAAAATTAATGGCGGAGCTGGAAACGAAAATAGTCGCATAAAAAAGCCAATTACACCAAATAAGAGAAGCATGTATAAATCAAACGTATTAAAACTAATCGCATAAACCCCAATAATGCTAAACATAATGACTAATGAAATAAGCAATGGACGGGGAATTTTTAATATTTTCGCTATGTAAGGGATTAGCGGTAAATTAAGAATTAGTAGAAATACATTCCCTATATACATGCTAGCGATAATCCCCCAGAAAATCTCAGGTCTATCGGTCATTAATAATGGACCAGGCTGAACGCCTAACACAAGAAAAGCGCCCAACATAACAGCTGTTGTTCCGGATCCTGGTATACCTAAGCTTAGTAATGGAACAAAAGCACCACTAGTCGCAGCATTATTAGCAGTTTCCGGTGCAGCAAGTCCTTTTACTGAGCCTTTTCCAAACGCTTCAGGACTTTTGGCAATTCTTTTTTCAGTAATATAAGCTATAAATGAGGCAATAGTTGCTCCTGCCCCTGGAAGTACTCCAAGTAAAAAACCTAAGATGGATTGACGTGACATTGGACCACGCATTTCCTTAAACTCCTGCTTGGTTATCTTTAAACTACCTAATTTATGAGCATTATCCATTGATAAATCTTTACGATTTATAATTAATGTACAAACCTCTGCTAATGCAAATAAACCTAAAGCAATTACCAGGAAGTCTAAGCCCTCCAACAAATTCACATTTCCAAACGTAAATCGTTGTGTTCCCGTCTGGGCATCGATGCCAATTGTGACCACCATAAATCCAATAACAGCTGAGATTAAAGCCTTAATCGTTGACCCTTCGGATAAGCTTGTTATTAAGGTTAATCCCATAAACATTAAAGCAAAATAAGCAGGTGGACCAAAGGAGACTGCAACACTTGATAGTATCGGTGCTAAAAGCATTAATAAAATGACACTTACAGTACCTCCAACAAAAGATGACGTAGCAGCTATAGCAAGTGCTTTGCCTGCCTTTCCCTGTTGTGCCATCGGATAACCATCAAATGCTGTTGCGACCGTTCCAGAGATCCCAGGTGCATTTAATAATATGGAAGATGTAGATCCACCAAAAACGGCACCGTAGTAAACACCTGCCATCATCACTAATGCAACGGTTGGTTCCATTCCAAACGTCACTGGTATCATGACAGCAATAGCACTGATTGGTCCCAGCCCTGGTAACATACCGATGAATGTACCAACAAAAACACCAATTAAAACGAAAAGTAACCCTTGCATACTAAATGCAACCTGAAAGCCAGTTATAATTCCTTCAATAGAATCCATACGGAACCTCCTCTAAAACGGTAATAATCCTTGGGGTAAACTTATTTGCAAAAATTTTGTAAACGTTATATACATAAAAATTGGAAAAATAAGAGCAACCACCCCATTTGTAAGATGTTTTTTATATCCTAAGAACCATGAACAAAAATAGATAAACAGTGTTGTAGTTATAATAAATCCTAAGAATTCCAATAGTGTAATATAAAGCAAAATAAATAAGAATACAGCAATTAATGTACCAATATCTTTCAAAGGAATATTTCTACGCGATCGCTGTTCTTCTGTTTCTGAATCCTTAGCAAAAAATAAACAAATCGATAAAAAAACTAGCAAATAACCCAATCCTTTTGGAACAACATCCGCATCAACAGGTGTGTATGGATAAGCAGGTAGTTGATATGCCATTACTAAATAAGCTACTGCTATAATTAGTAGAATAATGCTGATACGTTGATTTAATGCTTTAAACATGCCTTCACCACCTATAATTTAAAATACCTTATTGCTAAAACCTAATTTAGACGCTACGCTTTATTAATTTGTGTGAATGATATACGCCAACTGTAAGGAAACATATATAATTATTCATTATTGTAAAGATAGAAGCCAATGACCTTAGCCATTGACTTCTAGGAAATGGTCTATTTCGATAGACCTAATTCATCTAGTAAAGACTGAATCTCTTCTTTCTGTTCATCTAAAAATGCCTTATATGATTTGCTGTCCATATACATTTCATCCCAACCATATTGCTCTCTGATATCTGCAAAAGCCTGTGAATCACTTAATTCTTTAAATTTTTCTTCATAATATTTCACAGCTGCATCGTCCATATCCGGAGGTCCAAAAAATCCACGCCAGTTTACAAAGGTTGCATCAATCCCCTGTTCATTAGCGGTTGGAAAATCTTCTATAACTTCACCCTCTAATCTCTCCTCAGAAGACACTCCTAATACCTTTATTTTCCCAGCCTTTACTTGTTCTACTGTTTCTGCCACTCCAGTTGAGTAAACGTCTGCACTTCCATTTAGCACTTGCGTCAGTCCCCCACCTTCTTGGTCAGATACATACTTAATTTTTGTCACATCAACCCCTGCAGCCTTTGCAATCTGTATGAACTGGATATGATCCATACTCCCCGGTGAAGAGGCACCAACAACTGTAATACTAGCAGGATCTTTCTTCATATCCTCAAATAAATCATTAAGATTATCCCATTTTGCATCTGCTGACACCGCAAATGCAGCGTAGTCTGCTATCATATTAGCAAGTGGTGTAAAATCCTCGTGTCCATATTCCGACTGCCCATTTAACGGAATTAAAACAATTGGAGGTGAGGATACAAATAAATTATATGAACTTTTTTGTTTGCCTGCGATATACGCCCAACCTACCGCACCTCCACCACCTGGTTTATTTACAACCCCAATGTCCTGATCAATCAATCCTTCTTCTGTGAATACTTTAGCAGCCATGCGTGCTGTAGTATCCCAGCCTCCACCAGCTCCTGCTGGTGCTATAATTTCAATGGGTTTCTCAGGTGTCCAATCTCCTGATGAGCCAGTTGCCTTTTCATCTTTACCGGAACATGCTGTTACTGTAAGTATGATCACAAGAAACCCGATAAGCGTAATCCACCGTTTCACTCCTCATTCCTCCCTGTTTTAAATCATTGTTTGCTTTCTACTATTTACTCTAATAAAATCCCTTCTTTATGTAACCGTTTACAAAATAAGATGCAATAAGAATTTTTTGTCTATTTTGAGCATTTTGTTCACGGGAATAGGAGATTAACTTCTATGTATTGTTTATTCATCTTTTATCAGCTGTTTATCGAAAAGATGACAAAAATTCCCTCTTCGATACAGACAAGCATAATAACGGAGAGGGAATTTATCAACTGCTGAATGGTGGCTATTTCAAAATGAGTGGCAAGCCTTCTCAGGCGTATACATATGGGGATTGCTTCCATCATACTTCCAGCAGTGTTATACAACTAACATGTTACACTATATGATTAGTTCATTCTTTGTGCATTGCTGCTTCCTTAGATTATCAATTATCGGAGCCTAGCCTTCATCATAATTCCTACTTTAAATGATATCTTCGCTCTGGTCTTCCTACGATACCATACTCTAATTCAGCCGTAACCTTATTAATGGATATTAAATACTCCAAATATCTCCTTGCTGTTGTTCGTGAGGCGCCAACTTTAGAACCCATTTCCTCAGCAGTAATACCAGTATTTACTTGATGTAATATTCCTTCAACCTTTTCAAGCGTTAATGGGTCTATTCCTTTTGGTGTTGGTTCTCTAGTACTTAGCTTCTGTCCAAAATAATCATCTAAAAATGACTGATCTACCTCATTTTTTGCTGCTAATTGTTGTTTCATATTTTTATAGCGTTTGATAGTTTCTATAAACCGTTCCATTTTAACTGGTTTAATGATATAGTCAAAGATTCCATTGCGTATGACATTACCAACAATCTTTGTCTCCGTTGCTGCAGATATCATAATAAAATCAATGTTAGGATTACGATGACGAATTTCTAGCATAATATCACTACCTAACATATCAGGCATATAAATATCTAGTAATATTAAATCAGTTGCAGTTTTGCTAACCATATCCAGTGTTTGCTCTCCGTTTAACGCTTTTCCAACAACCTCTATACCTGAGATTGTCTCTAAAAACTTTTCATGAATATTTGCAATTCGATAATCGTCCTCTGCAATAATGACACGTATCATTCCATCCCCCCTCTGCTAATCACTTTTTGTCTGTTTAGGAATAAAAACAGAAAACACTGCTCCTTTGTGTTTTTGATTATGTACTTCAACAGTTCCCTGAAGTTCTTCTACTGTATCCTTAACAATAGCTAATCCATAACCGCGATCCTTCATTCCTTTTGTAGAATAGCCTTGTTGAAAAATTTGCTGAACCTCCATATCATTGATGCCTTCGCCACTATCGGCAATTTCAAATACAATATCTTGACCTATATCAGTTGCAAAAATTACAACCTCTTTAACATTTTGTTGTTCAACTGCTTCCATAGCATTATCAATTAAGTTACCAACAATTGTAATTAATTTTGCCATATCCATTTGCTTCGGCAATGGCTGTAAGTAGCTATTCGGATCAATTGTAAGCGCAATCTTTTTTTCTGACGCCTTTCCTATTTTTCCTAACAAGATAGCTTGGACGGTTTGATCTTTTATTTGATCAAGCAAAATTTTATTTTGATCCGCATGTATCTTTGATTCTTTTTGAATTAACTCAATAGCCTCTTTATAATGTTGTAATTGCAATAACCCTGAAAGCACATATAGTTTATTGGTGTACTCATGTGTTTGGGCACGTAAATCTTCGGAATACTGCCTAACTTCGGACAATGTATTTATCATTTCATTTAGCTCTGTTTTATCCCTAAAGCTTGATACTACGCCTACTACTTGTTCATTTTCTATGATTGGCTTACGGTTAACAATAACCTGTCGATTATTTAAAGCTATTTCTTCATCTTTTATTACGTTTCCCGATTGAAGTACATCGTACATTTTTGTATTTGGAAAAACATCCTCTATTTTTTGATTCGCTTTGTTATTATTAATTCCTAAAATTCTTTGCGCAGACTCATTCATTAAATTAATTCTACCAGTTTGATCAATTGCAATAATCCCCTCCTTTATCGAAGAGAGGATGGCATTCCGATCACGATAAAGAGTTGCTATCTCATATGGTTCCAGACCAAACGTATCCTTTCTAATATTTCTTGCTAATAAGACCCCACCAACGATACCAGCCAACAATACCAATAACGATACTCCACCTAGTTTTAATAATTTATTGAAAACAATCGACTTAATATCTTCAACCATAAACCCAACAGAAACGATCCCAATTATGTCACCATCTTTATTAAAAATAGGCGCTTTTCCACGTAACGAATAGCCTAGGCTTCCTACAGCTTTTGATGTATAATATTCACCATGTTTTAATGCTCTATCATTATCTCCCCCAACCATATGTTTTCCGATTTTCTTTGTATCAGGATGAGCTACACGTATACTATCCTTATTTCCTACTACAATAAATTCTGCACCAATGTATTCTCGAACCTCCTCAGCAATTGGTTGAATCGTTTTTTCTGGATGTGCCTCATCAAAAGCACTCCTTACCGAAGGCATATGAGAAAATGTAATAGCTACATTTAAAGCTCTTTCCCCTATTTGTTTTTCAATATCTTGCGATTCAAAATAAGCATTTATCCCAGTCAGTAGTATAGTTATACAAATAATTAATCCACAGATTAGGACAAGTATCTTTGTTTGTAATGAAACACGAAGCATATCTCCCCTCCTTAAACACAGAACACAACGGAATGAATGGGATAGTACTATTAGCTGCCTTTAGGAAGAGCATAAATAATTGCAAATAATAAAAGTGAAACTTCAATCAGTTGGGGGTTTTTGTTTAGCCCCACGGATGGTTAGTACCACTAAGGGTATGACCTAAAGGCCCTCGAACCAATCGGACATTTATTGCAGTCGCCCCCACTCATTCCAGAACGGTTCACTTTATTGCCGGAGTGGGGACTTACTGCAAAATTATATGCGGAATCAATCGAAGTGGTAGAGAAACGTAATTTTTATATTAACAGACGGTACAAATAATTAAAAATATCAAATTATTGTAACATAAAAGAATGGATAGATTTATTAATTTATGGAGGAATTGGATAATAGATTAAAAACATCCATCGATCCTTTTACGACGAAGAAATCGATGGATAAATAGATTTTTATCTATACATATATAGGTGACTACTGGACAATGAATGCATTCAACAGCTGGATGTCAACATTCCCTCCAGATAATACACAGACCACATTTTTATCATAGACACCAAGTTTATCAAACATAGCTGCTGCAACCGTTACAGCACTAGAAGGCTCGATCAACTGCTTCATACGCTGTAAAACAAAGGTCATCGCCTGTTTAATTTGTACTTCACTTACAAGAACAATATCATCTATAAATCGCTTCACAATGGGGAAGGTAAGGGTTCCTGGGTGCGTTGTACGTAAGCCATCCGCTATTGTTATCGTTGGTGGTATACTCGTTATTTTTCCTTCCTGTAAGGAAATAAAAGTATCTTTAGCAGTTTCAGGCTCCACTCCAATAACTTTAATCGATGGCTTCGTTTCTTTAATAGCAGTTAGTATCCCGGAAATTAATCCACCACCACCAATTGGTACTACGACAACGTCAACATGATCTATTTGTTCTAATATCTCTAATCCAACTGTACCTTGGCCAGCAATGATTAATGGATCATCATAAGGAGGAATAATCATACCATTATTTTCTTTTGCGACTTCCACTGCACGTGGAAGCCGTTCAGAGGAAGTCATTCCACATTTTTCAATTTTCCCCTTATATGAACGAATTGCATTTACCTTACTTTCATTAGCATCCTCAGGAACGACAATCGTAGCTGGTATTCCTAACTGATTTGCAATATAGGCTACTGCCTGGCCGTGATTTCCTGATGATGCTGCCGTAACAAATGATGACCCTTCTTGAGCCGCACGTTTAACCTTGTTCGTGGCACCTCTAATCTTAAAAGACCCTGTTTGTTGTAGGTGCTCAGCTTTAAAAAACATTTGATTCTTACAGATAGAAGATAGCTGTGTAGATTCTAAAATGGGCGTATTATTTATTGTATCTGTAATAGTTTCTCTCGCATTGTAAATATCATTTACCGTAATCATATAAATCCTCCCATCATGCCTTGTACTTTCAAGTATAACAGACAGCATAGCAATAGTTTCCTCTACTTTGCTGATAATCCAAGTTATATACTAACACCAGATTGAAAAAACCCTTTACGGAGTATTTCAAACCGTAAAGGGTTTTTTCTATTTATGTTCGAAAGCTTGTATTACCGAGTCGTATACATCTTCTAAATTTTTGCCCATACCAGCTTCTACTGCTGCTACATAAGCACCTTCTACAATAGGAGCTTCTACTAACTTTATCGCTTTAAGATCTGTCATTTCGATTGCCATTTCAGCGTTCATCTTTGCACTACCTAAATCATAAAATAACAACACACCATTACCTTGATTAGCTTGCTCAATGGCAGCATTAATCTTTTCTATACTTGTTCCAATCTCTAAATCCTCTGTACCTCCAGCTGTTTCAATTGGTACGTCCTTTATTACTTGTCGGATAAGCTCCTTTGCTCCTTCAGCGATTTTTGAGCTATGGGAAATAAGTACAATACCTACATAAGCCATTACTTAGATGCTCCTTTCCATACTTCAGCCAATGCTTCAAAAATATAGTATGATGACACAGCTCCTGGATCCAAATGTCCAATCGACTTTTCTTTAAAATAGGAGGCCCGTCCTTTTGTGGCCATCATATCTTTTACTTTTTCTAAAGCATTGCTTGCAGTCTGTAAAATGGAAGAATGATCGACTTCCTCATTTGTCTGAAATAAATCAGCAATGGGGGACCATACATCAACCATTGTTTTCTCTCCCTCTGTTGCTTTACCACGTTGCTTTAATCCACTAACAGCTTCATTTAATCCTATTGCAAACTGCTTCTGATTAATAATTTGTTCACCCTTTAAAGCATTCGTTAATTTCAAGAAGACTGTTGCAAATAAAGGACCAGATGCACCACCTACCTTTGACATGATGGTCATCGCTACATCCTTTAAAACGTCAGATACCTCTTGATAATCCTCTTCATCCAACTTAGTTACCACAGCTTGAAATCCTCTAGCCATATTAATTCCATGGTCACCATCGCCAATAGGTTGATCCAGTGTAGTTAAGTAATCTTTATTCATTTGTATTTTTTCATTTGCAAGTTTTATCCATTTTATAGTACGTGATACATCCAATTCCATATTAAATCCCTCCTAGCTGCGAAAAGCGGGTGCTTCTGATCCAGCATCTAATAATGTCTTTAGTTCATCATCTAATTTCAATAAAGTTATGGAAATACCAGCCATCTCCAATGATGTCATATATTCTCCGACAAATGTTCGATATACATGAATGCCATTATCATGAAGTATTCCCTGAACTTTCTCGTTTACTATATACAATTCCATTTCTGGAGTAGCTCCTAAACCATTAATCATTACAGCAATATTATTTCCTTTTGATATTTCGATATCTTCGAGAATTCTATTTGTTAATTCTGTTGCAATTTCATCAGCAGAAGTAATTGGCTTCCTCTCAATTCCCGGTTCTCCATGAATTCCGATCCCAATCTCCATCTCATCCTCTTTCAATGTAAAGCTTGGCTTTCCAGCAGCTGGTACTGTACATGAGGTGAGTGCCATTCCCATCGAGCGTACATTTGCTACAACCTTGTCCGCTACTTGCTTGATTTCCTTCAGTGATCCACCGCTTTCTGCCTTAGCTCCAGCTATTTTGTGAACCAATACTGTCCCAGCTATCCCTCTTCGACCAGTAGTGAAGGAGCTATCTTCAACTGCAACATCGTCATTAACAATTACCTTTTCGACTTGGATACCTTCAGCTTCAGCCATTTCTGCAGCCATTTCAAAGTTTAATACATCACCCGTATAGTTTTTAATGATTAAAAAAACCCCTTCACCTCCATCTACAGCTTTTATCGCTTCGAGCACTTGATCTGGAGTTGGTGAAGTAAATACTTCACCAGCAACTGCTGCATCAAGCATACCTTTTCCAACATATCCTGCATGAGCAGGCTCATGTCCACTACCACCACCACTTACTAATCCTACTTTACCTTTAATTGGCGCTTCCTTTCTTGCTAACACTAACGTATTAGGTATTAACCTAACTTTCTCAGGGTAAGCAGCAATATACCCATTCACCATATCTTGAACAACTTGATCTGGATCGTTAATAATTTTTTTCATTTTACTACCCCTTTCATCTTCTTATTATAAAAATACCCTGTTTATAGCCTAATCACACAAATAAATACTATTTCTTAGAAATTTTTTATAAAAAAGGGCCATTCTTATCCTTAGATAGTCATGACCCCTTTCTTGCTAAAGCTTTATTTAAATGCTCGAGTTGCTTCAACAGCTTTCTTCCAGCCGCCATATAGAGCTTTACGCTTCTCTTCCTCCATATTATCCGTAAATGTTTTCTCTATATTCCACTGTTTTGCAATTTCATCCTTATCCTTCCAGTAACCAACGGCTAACCCAGCTAGATATGCAGATCCTAAAGCAGTTGTTTCTTGAACAACTGGTCTCTCTACAGGGACACCGATGATGTCACTTTGAAATTGCATTAAGAAATTATTTTTGACTGCACCACCGTCCACACGTAATGTCTTTAGATCTATTTTTGAATCCGCAATCATTGCATTTAAAACATCTTTTGTTTGATATGCTAATGATTCTAGTGTAGCCCGGATAAAGTGACCCTTTGTTGTACCACGGGTAAGTCCAAATACAGCACCTCTTGCCTCACTATCCCAATACGGTGTGCCTAAACCGACAAACGCAGGTACCATGTATACACCATCTGTGCCCTCTACTTTTGTTGCATAGCTCTCACTTTCTGGAGCAGTTTCTATTAATCTTAAGCCATCTCGTAACCATTGGATAGCAGAGCCTGCTACGAAAATACTTCCTTCTAATGCATATTCAACTTTACCATCGACTCCCCATGCGAGTGTTGTTAATAATCCATGCTCAGAGGCAACTCCTTCTTCACCTGTATTCATTAACATAAAACATCCAGTACCATAAGTATTTTTCGCCATACCCTTCTCAAAGCAAGCTTGCCCAAATAACGCTGCTTGTTGGTCCCCAGCAATACCGGCAATTGGTACTTCTTCTCCAAAGAAATGATAAGAAACCGTATGAGCATAAACCTCTGAGGATTGTTTTACTTCTGGTAGCATGCTTTTCGGAATAGTTAGTATATCTAATAACTCGTCATCCCATTTTAAATCGTAAATATTAAACATTAATGTTCGAGAAGCATTGGAATAATCAGTAATATGCGTTTTACCACCAGACAGACGGTATACTAGCCAACTATCTATTGTGCCAAACATTAAGTCACCGTTGTCTGCTTTTTCTCTTGCACCTTCCACATTATCCAAAATCCATTTAACCTTCGTACCAGAGAAATAAGGGTCAAGCAGCAATCCTGTCTTCTCTCTAAATAGTTCATTGTAGCCAGCTTCTCTTAGCTCTTTACAAATAGCCTCCGTTTGTCTAGACTGCCAGACAATCGCTTTGTATACTGGTTTCCCCGTATTTCTATCCCATACTACCGTTGTTTCCCGTTGATTTGTAATACCAATACCAGCAATTTGATTTGGTTCTAGATCAGCCTTGCGTAATACCTCTGCAATACAAGCTAGAACGGAGGTCCAAATTTCATTGGCATCATGTTCAACCCAACCAGGCTGTGGAAAGAATTGTTCAAACTCTTTTTGCGCTGTCTGGACAATTTCTCCTTTGTGGTTAAAAATAATCGCTCGAGAACTTGTAGTACCTTGATCAATAGATAAAATAAATTGGTTATTCATCATCCATTCCTCCTATATAGCTTTATTTTCCATTTTATCAGCAAGCGTTTCCTTTTTCTTTAATTCCGCACTAACTGCACCTATTATGATGACAGCCATCATTACACTCATAATCCAAAAACCAGTCGAGAAACTACCTGTGAAGAAAGCATTGTAGAATAACGCACCATAAATTCCACCGATAATTGGGCCAAGCACTGGAATCCAGGAATATCCCCAGTCAGATCCACCTTTGCCTGGTATAGGAAGTAAAGCGTGTGCAATTCTTGGACCTAAATCACGCGCAGGATTAATTGCATATCCAGTTGCTCCACCAAGCGACATACCGATAGCAATAATTAAAGCGCCAACAATAATAGGGTTTAAGCCTTCTGTGAATTCGTTTGCACCTATAAATAAAAGTCCCATTACAAGAACAAAAGTACCAACAATTTCACTTAACAAGTTAGAAAAAGGACTACGTATGGCAGGGTCAGTAGCAAAAACACCTAACTTAGCACCTTGATCTTTTGTTTCTTTCCAATGTGGTAAATAATTTAAAAATACAATTACTGCTCCAATAATTGCTCCAATCATCTGTGCCGTTATATACAAAGGAACCTTGGACCATGGAAATTCGCCAATCGCAGCAAATCCTAATGTAACTGCTGGGTTAATATGTGCTCCGGAAAAGTTACCAACTGCGTATACCCCCATTGCTACAGCAAGTCCCCAGCCGATCGTAATGACTACCCAGCCAGCACCTTCAGCTTTGGTTTGTTTTAGAACAACGCCTCCAACAACACCGCCACCAAAGATAATTAATATCATTGTTCCAATAAGTTCTGCTAAAAATTCAGACATGTATAACACCCCTTATTCTATTATTCTATAAGTTAATCATGGAAAACCGAAGATTTGGCCAACTGATGCTGATTCAACCTCTCCCATCAAAATAACTAGCAATTCATCAATAGCTAAACCACATGGTATGCAGATTGAGAAATAAAAGAAAGCAATTGACACGAAAAGATCCACACTTTAATAGACATACTTTCCCCAAGGAAGTTGCAATTAAAGTGTGGATCTCCTATTCTCCGCCACATAATTAACTTGTAGTTTTATTCTACTTTAGTATGGAAACGCTGTCAACAACATTTTAAAATTGTCTCTGAATATACTGTGGTTTCTCCAGTTAACCAATTCATGGTAATATTACCCATTTACCATATAGCTTTATCCCGTATACAACTGGCAGTGAAGGTCCAGTTGGTTCTAGGGCCTTTAAATCATACCCTTGTGGTACTAACAATCAGTGAGGGATCATCACCTCTCCACTGATTGAAGTTTCACTTTATTGCGTTTACATTTTATCGTATTGATCACAGTAATTCTTATTTATTTCCCGGGTAATAAATTTGTCCTATTTTATCGAATTATGTTTATAAAACTCAGTCATTTTTGACCGACTGCAGTATTAGTGTTTTACCTTTTACATCATCTAACTGCGTTTTGTGATAATTTCCTGTCACCCAGTCATCCACCTGATCATGATACCAATCGCTTTTGAAATGTCCAGATTGTCCAGGGCCAACAATATGATACCCGGATTTCGGGGATGCCATATCGATGACAAATCTCCATGATGCTCCATGATCAACTAGGCCGTTTTCTTCATAACTAGCTGCCATTGGAGTTACTGCACTTCCATCCACAGGGACAGGATCTTGATTATTAAAGAAAAATTCTAAGACGGGATGAATTCCTGATAATGGATGAACAAATTGTACTTGATGATAATCTCCCCACTGCCAATTTTTCATATCACTTCCATAATCCTCATTTAATTTTTTCAACGTTTTACGTAAGGATTCTTGTAATAAACGCTCCATTCCACCTTGTTCATCAATCCAAAAAGTAGACTCACCATGTAAAGCTTTTCTAAGCAATTGATCAGTCGTTTGGCCACGTGAGCCAAACAAATCCATCATTTCTTCAGGAATATCCTGATAAATGATTGCTTCGATTTTATCCATCCAATAATGAAATAGTAGCGGTTGTGCGGCAGTAGAATCATCCTGATAATCCCAATTA
Organism: Virgibacillus sp. AGTR; assembly: GCF_016919725.2. Classification (GTDB taxonomy): domain Bacteria; phylum Bacillota; class Bacilli; order Bacillales; family Amphibacillaceae; genus Virgibacillus; species Virgibacillus salarius. The sequence continues at coordinate 25,886 of NZ_JAJERH010000016.1, read as the reverse complement.
CGAAGTATTTCTAAAGCTTTTTCCTCTTGCGTAGTTAATTCTAATTGGTTTAAAGCCTCTAAAAAAAGAGGTAAAAATTCTTTTGCTTGCAAATTCATATCATCCATTTGCAGCCCTTTCATATCTTCCACTGTCAGTGAATGACTAGCATCTAGTACTTCTGCAATTCGTTCATAACGATAAGGTTGTGCCCACACATTACTAATATGATACGGATAGTCATCTGTAGTTATTTTATTATTAGCTGTTGCTATATAGCCCTTTTTGGGGTTGATCATAATTGGAAGCTCATCAAATGGAATATAGCCCTTCCATTCATAAGATTCCTTCCATCCAGGTAGAGGTAATAAAGCATCATTGCCATTCTGATAAATTGGTATATTACCATTTGCTTTATAAGCTATTGTTCCATCCGTTGAGGCAAACACAAAATTCTGAGCTGGAACAAGAAATTTTTCTAAGCCCTGTTCAAAGGATTTCCAATCATTTGCACGGTTTATTTCAAGGATTGCTTCTAATTCTGTCGTAGGCTCTAAAGCAGTCCATTTTAATGATAATACGTTATCTTTTCCACTATCTTTAGCAAACTCTGAAACTACTGGACCATGCCTTGTTTCAATTACTTGATAATCGATCGTTTCACCATCTTTTACTTTAATTGGTTCATCAATAATTTTAGCTTGCTCCCATTCCTCCTCATATAAAAATTCTGTAGTATCTTCAGGGTTTCTTTTTTCAAGATATAGTTGTTGGACATCTGGACCTGTATTAGTAACCCCCCATGCAATCTGATCGTTATGACCTAATATGATACCGGGTACACCAGCAAAAATGACGCCACTAACATTCTGACTTTCCGTTTCTAAATGCATTTGCAACCAAATAGACGGTGTTGCTAATCCTAAATGAGGATCATCAGCTAATAATGGTAATCCTGATTCTGTTTTTTCACCGCTTACAACCCAATTATTACTACCATTAAACGCATGAGGTATAATTGCATTCTCGAAACTATCGATAACAGAAACAGGTTGTTCATTCATAATAACTGGTTTTCCAGATGGATAGCTTGGAAATAATTCATATGCTTCTTCTTTATTATAATTCTGTAATAAATAATAATTAAACGCTTGCCGCTCCCAATGTCCTCCTAAGTCAAAAGCCATATATTTACCTATTGTAAGTGAATCTATCGGCGTCCATTTTTCCGGTTTAAAGCCCATTAATGTAAATTCAATAGGCAAACTGTTCGTTTCTATCGCTTCTGTCAAATACGCGTTGACCCCAGCAGCAAATGCATCAAGTACCTGCTTGGCCTCAGTACTATATACATCATAAGACTTAGTAGCTGCTCTTCGCAGACCTAAAGTACGAAAATATTTATCATGATCTATTGCTGACTCTCCAGCTACTTCACTTAATGTACCAGATGCTTGTCTTCTCGACATCTCCATTTGGAATAAACGATGCTGTGCTTGTACATAACCCTGTGCCATGTATAAATCATGCTCATTAGCAGCTTGAATATGCGGAACTCCGTTATCATCCGTACGTACAAGAACATCCTTTTTCAGCATTGGCAACTCAATCTTCCCCTCCACCAGAGCCAATGACCGATTTATGTATGCGTTTACAAACAAAAATAAAAATATACTCACTATTAATAGCACACTAAAACTAAATAAGACAATTTTCTTCTTATTTCTTTTTTTTCTTTTCATTGGTTGTTCTTTAGGTATTCTTTCTTCCACTATTAACCACCTTCCTTTATGTAATACTATTCGCCAAGCATGGATTATTATCCTCTCTCCAAATAATTACAGCCACTCTTTTTACGGGAGGAATATCGAAAAACACCTTTCCCAAGCATTGTTATATTTTCATTTATTTATTTCTTCTATATAATAAAATTAGTATATATTAGAAGTGGGGAAAAATGCTGGAGGTAGAAAATGAGGTCAATTTTAGATGAAATTCAACTAAAGTACCAAACACTAAGTAAAACAGAAAAGAAAATAGCTGATTATATAATACACCATAGTGAAACATTATTAAATATACATATACAGGAATTAGCCGATAGAATCAATGTGTCCATCGCTACTATTACCCGTTTTTGTAAAAAAATAGGTGCAACTAGCTTTGTTGAATTTAAAATCTTACTTAGAGACGCCGTAGAGGAAACTTTAGAAACTCATAATGCGGTTGAGAAAGTAGATCAAATTTATCACTCCGTCATTAAATCTACAAACTCTCTTACATCTATACAGAAGTATGAAACGGCTTGTGATTGGATTGTTTCTTCAAAAGCTATCCATATCTATGGACTAGGGAGCTCAGGATTATCAGCACAGGAATTAAAGCTTCGGCTGGCGAGAATGGGTTTTACAGTAGATACACACACGGACTCACATGATATGATTATTAATGCTTCTATTCTTACAAGTGAGGATCTAGTCATTGCGATTTCCAGTTCAGGAAAAACGCAGGAAGTTATTGATGGTGTAAAGCTCGCCCAAAAAAACAATGCAAAAATTATAGCTGTTACAAATTTTTCCAAAACAAAATTAGCAAACAGTTCCGACCTTATATTATATACTTCAAACTTAAAAACATATCAGGAAATTGGTTTTATGAATAGCCAACTATCCATTCTACTCTCATTAGATATATTAAGCATGCTACTTCTCTTACATAAAGAAGATGCACAAGAAAAACATGACTTAACATTACATGCCTTAAATGAGTATAAAAAAATATAGGGCCGGTGATTACCGGTCCTATGTCTTGATTAACCTTTTTTTAAAGCATCTGTGAAAGTCTTGGTAATTATTTGTGGCCTTGTAATCGCACTTCCCACCACAACAAAATGGGCGCCATTTTCCAATGCTTTTACCGCCTTCAATGGCGTATCGACCTTTCCTTCAGCAATTACAGGGATTGAAACTGACCGAATCATTTGCTTTAATAACGCAAAATTATCATCGGCAATATTCGCTCCTTGAGTGGCCTCGGTATACCCTACTAGTGTTGTCGATATACAATCGAATCCTAGCTTTTCAGCTTGAATTGCCTCTGCAACTGTAGAAATATCTGCCATGAGAGTTACATTTGCAGATTGAGACTTCACCAGTTGTATAATATCAGCTAGCTTTTCATTCTTTGGTCTTTTACGATTTGTTGCATCCATTGCAATAATGTCTACTCCCGCTGCCAATAATGCCTCTGCTTCCTTTCGTGTAGGAGTAATATAGACGTTACTATCTGCATACTCCTGCTTAATAATCCCTATAACTGGAAGGTCTACCAGACTTTTAATTTCTAAGATATCCGCTACGGAATTAGCACGTATCCCTTTAGCACCTCCTTCTAGAGCAGCGATAGCCATCTTTCCCATGATTTTTGAAGAATGAAGTGGCTCTTCCTCTAAAGCTTGACATGATACAATTAATTGTTTTTCTAGTTGGTTTAAAACATTCATTACTCAATTTCTCCTAACGCTTCTTCTACTTGATTTTTAATGGTGGATACTTCAGGGCCATAAATAACTTGCACACCATTTCCGCTAGCTACGACACCTTTGGCACCAGTTTTCATTAAGTCGTCTTTCTTCACTAAATCCGCTTTAAATACACTAACTCTTAAGCGAGTAGCACAATTATCTACATCTTTAATATTTGCTTCGCCACCTAATCCTGAAATAATAGCCTCTGCTCTTTCACTTTTTGTATAAGTCTGTGTTTCTGTATTTTCATCTTCACGTCCAGTTGTTTTATAATTAAATTTTTTAATCATAAACTTAAACGTAAAGTAATATAGGAAGAACCAAACTATACCAATGATAGGAACGATAATCCAGTTTGTTTTTTCATTTCCTTGCAGCACTCCAAATAATAGGAAATCAATAAAACCTCCCGAGAATGTTTGGCCAATCGTTATTTCAAAAATATGTGCTAGCATAAATGCTAGTCCATCAAAAAACGCATGGATAACATATAAAACTGGAGCTATAAATAAAAATGAAAATTCTATCGGTTCGGTTATACCGGTTAAGAAAGAAGTTAACCCCGCTGATAGCATTAGACCAAGGACTTTCTTCTTGTTCTTCGGTTTTGCAGTATGATAAATTGCTAAACATGCTCCAATAAGTCCAAACATCATAGTAATATGTCTACCAGCCATAAATCGAGCTGTTCCAATAAAAAATTGTTCGACATCCGGTTGTGCGAGCTGTGCAAAGAAAATCCGCTGTGTTCCTTCTACCAGTGAACCATCTATAACCATTGATCCACCTAAACTCGTTGTCCAAAATGGAATGTAAAATATATGGTGTAACCCAAAAGGTCCAAGTAGTCTAAGAATGAATCCGTATATAAATGTACCTATATATCCTGTTACTTCTACAAGTCCACCGAGAGAGAAAATTCCTGATTGGATAACTGGCCAACCATAAAATAAGATGACACCTAATATAATTGACATAAATGCAGTGATAATTGGAATAAATCGTGATCCTCCAAAAAATCCGAGAAATTTTGGTAATTCTACCTTATTATATTTTTGATGCAACCAATACGTCATCAAGCCTAAAATTACACCACCAAATACACCCGTTTCCAATGATTGAATACCAAGCACCATTCCTTGCCCTACTTCTGCAAGGTTTTCCTCAGCTAGCTTTCCAGTAATCGTTAACATTGCGTTAATCGTTGCATTCATTACTAAATAACCTAATACTGCAGCTAGGCCAGCTGTACCTTTATCAGATCTAGCCAGTCCAATAGCTACCCCTACCGCAAAAATTAATGCTAAGTTGGCAAAAACTATATTTCCAGCAGAGCTCATAATTGTAAAAATTGCTTGTAGCCATGCATGATTAAGAATTGGATATGCTTGAATGGTTGCAGGATTACTAAATGCCCCACCTATTCCAAGTAGCAGCCCAGCAGCTGGAAGAACGGCAATTGGTAGCATGAATGACTTACCAAACCGTTGTGCCTTTTCAAAAAAAGCATTCTTCATACGATCCACCTCATTTCTTTGATATGAAAATAATTTACATTTTAATTTTAATTGTGTAAACTATTTTTATCAAGTGTTTTTTACCGCTTACAGACAGCTTTTTCAAAAAAGTTAGCTAATTTTGTGGTTGAATTTTTATAGAAGGTAGGGAATTATATGTTTCAAAAACTTTTTAATAGTAGGAGTAGCCAATTGAAATTAGTTGCTCCAACTGATGGTAATTTAATAAAGTTAGCAGATGTTCCAGATCCTGTATTTTCTGAGAAGATGATGGGAGATGGTGTCGCTATTAAGCCAAGTAACGGGATATTAGTTTCACCAGTGGATGCGAAGGTTATACAGGTTTTTCCTACTAAACATGCAATTGGTCTTAAAAGCGTGAATAATATAGAAATCCTCATACATATAGGTCTTGAGACTGTTAGCTTAAAAGGAGAAGGCTTTAAGGTTTTTGTCAAAGAAGGAGATAACGTGCAATTAGGAGAGAAATTAATTTCCTTTGATGTCGACTTAATTAAAGAAAAAGCCGCAAGTGCCATTACTCCAATTATTATTACGAATACCGCTGATATGCAGCGAATTTCGCAAATGGAATCACGATTTGTTTCCGCAGGTAAAGATGAAATTCTATCCATAGAGAAACAAGGATAATGTTTGACAATTGGCTTGATTGACTTTAACTAGACAACAAGCTGAACTTGACTTGAAGAGAAAGTAAATAAATTGGGGAAACCATTCGATGGCACGAATAATGGAAGATCCTATAAGGCAAAGTTTTGGTTCCTAATAGAAAAAGCGTTAACCACAGTAGCAAAGCCTCTAATTTAATAAAATAATTGTTAATACGAAGCGCAGCCAAAATACGTAGACTCCTTGAAAAAGAAGAACGCTTTTTCTGCGTATGATGTATCGTTGCCGAAGCTTTCTTTATCCTACGGCAAAAAGTTCGACCTGAAGATGTGCCCAGACGTGCCCGCGGAAAGCGAAGCATGTTGACTAAGCGATGAATGAACTACCTATCTCCAAAATAATAACCCAAACCTATCTAAAATATTTCAGATAAGGTTTGGGTTTTACATTGCTAAAAATTCTTTTGTCCCAGTCTCTAGAAAGCTGTTTTCCATTAACAAAGCCTTATATCTCTATTACTTATTCACTTACCGTTATATCGTATGTTCGCAACCAATAATCAATTTGACAAAGATGAGCGATTAATTGTGGTCCTTTCATTAATTGACCATACCACGGGTCCTTGAATTCACGCCCTTCGCTTTGTAAAATAGCTTCTACTTTATCACGATTTAAAAATTCAAATAAACGGGCATCTTTATCTGATAATATTTGCTCCATCCAGGCTTTTACTGCCTTCGTATATTCTGGTTGAAACGTTTTAGGATACGGACTTTTCTTTCGGTATAGCACTTCATCAGGAAGAATCCCTTCCATTGCCTTCCTAAGAATACCTTTTTCTCTTCCTTCAAGCATTTTCATATCCCATGGAATATTCCATACATATTCTACTAATTTATGGTCTGCATAGGGTACACGAACTTCTAAACTTGCTCCCATGCTCATTCGATCCTTACGATCGAGGAGTTGTGCCATAAACCAATGCATATTTAAATAGAATAACTCTCTTCTACGTGCATCAATTTCTGATTCACCGTCCAATCGAGGTGTTTCTTCAATCGTTTCCTGATATTGTTGGAAAACATAATCCTTTAGATTTAATTTTTCTTGCCACTCAGGATGGAGGAGGTCAATACGTGAATCTAATGAACGCATCCATGGAAACCCTGCTCCACTGGCTGTAGTCGGATCATGGAACCAAGGATACCCACCAAAAATTTCATCCGCACATTCTCCAGAAAGACTTACCGTTGTACGCTTCTTTATTCGCCTACAAAACCATAGCATGGAGGAGTCAATATCTGCCATCCCCGGCTGATCACGTAAATAAACAGACTCCTTGAGATGATCAGCAAGTTCTCGGCCAGAAATCACCTCATCATGATGGTCTGTTTTAAACGTAGCCGCCATTTTATCGATCCACGGCTGATCCATCGCAGGTTGAAATTTACTTGCTTCAAAATAGTCTGCATTTCCTTCATAATCAATAGAAAACGTTGTTAACGGTGCTTTTCCTTGCTTTGTAAAATAGTTCGAAGCAATAGCGGTAATTGCACTTGAGTCTAGACCACCAGATAAAAACGTGGATACAGGTACATCTGCAACAAGCTGTCGTTCTACCGCATCAACAAATAATTCCCTTACCTTCTGTGTCGTTTCTTCAATAGAATCTGTATGTTCTTGACTTTTTACATTCCAGTATCTCCATATGTTTAAACCATTCGTTGAGAAGGTAAGCGCATGCGCGGAACGTAATTCCTTCATATTTTTAAATATGCCATGCCCAGGTGTTCGAGATGGACCTAATCCAAAAACTTCCGCCAAACCTGATAGATCAACCTCTGATTTCACATCGTTATGTGCTAGTATCGCTTTTAACTCTGAACCAAAAATAAACTGACCTTCGGATTCATAAAAAAACAATGGCTTAACCCCAAGTCGATCTCTTGCCATGTATAACTGTTCCTTTTTTCCATCCCATATGCCAAAAGCATAAATTCCATTCAAGTAATCAACACAAGCTTCTTCCCATTCGATATAAGCTGTAAGCAAAACCTCCGTATCGGACATCGTACGGAACACATATCCTTTTTTCCGTAATTCCTGCCGTAATTCCTCCGTATTATATAACTCGCCATTATAAACAATTGTGTAAGAATAGTTATCTTTAGTTTTTTGCATCGGCTGTTTCCCCCCTATGAGGTCAACAACGGAAAGCCGCTTATGTCCAAAGGCAACGTGCTGATCCAACCATATGTTTGACTCATCTGGTCCACGGAATGACAATGTTTCCGTCATATTCTTAAGCATTTCGCTATCTTCTCTAACGTCTTTTTGCCAATCGATATAACCTGTAATTCCACACAAAATGATGTCCCCCTCTCTTGATGCTTTACATTTACCTAGCCATTATATGCAAATTCATAATTGACAATTACAAAACTTCCGTTATGGATAAGTTTTTCTCAAGAAAAACAATCACCTCGTGGACTTTGGATTTAGTGCGTCCTTTAATCCTTCTCCAATAAAATTAATGGATAAAATCGTAACTATTAACGCAAGTGCAGGTGGGATCCAAATCCATGGTTTTCCTTGTAGTACATCTGGTTCATTAGCTGATGAAAGCATATTCCCCCAGCTAGGAACTGTTTGTGGCACTCCAAAATTTAAGTAGCTCAAGGCAGCCTCAACGGCAATCATGCCTGCAAATAATAATGTTGCTTGCACAATGATTGCCGAAATAACATTTGGTAATAAATGTCGAATGATAACCTTTGCAGATGAAGTTCCGATTGATTGAGCTGCTATAATATATTCATTTTCTTTCTCAGCAAGAATTTTACTTCGCACAATTCTTGCTGTTCCTCCCCAGCTTAGAAGGCTAATAACAATAATTAACACCCATACGCCAGAAACTGTACCAAATAATATTGCATTTAATACAATAACGAATACTAGAAAAGGAAAATTCAGGACAAAATCTGTAAAGCGCATAAGTAGGTTATCAACGACACCACCGAAGTAGCCTGCAATAGATCCAATTAAAGAACCAAAACTTATAACAATGAAAGTAACGGATATGCCTACCATTAAAGAAACCCTTCCACCGTAAAGTAAACGTGTGTATACATCTCTTCCACTCTTATCAGTACCTAACCAGTGATCGGAGGAGGGTGGTAACGAAGTTTCACCAATATTAACTCTAGTTATATCCGTAGTAGTTATATAAGGTGCAAGAAAAGAAATAACAATCACAAACAATAAGAAGCATGTGCTTACCATAGCAAGTTTATTTTTCATAAATTTCTTTCTTGCCATTGCCCATGGTGACATTTTCTTACTATATTTCAAATGCTTTGGAGAATTGATCATGACAAACTCCCCCTCCTAATCTAATCGAATTCTTGGATCGACGACTCCATATAGAATATCTGCTACTAAATTACCAACTAAAACTAAACATGAAAACATCATTGTTAATGCCATTAATACCGCATAGTCATTCGTTTGAACAGATTGTACAAATAGTTGTCCTATTCCAGGATAGGTAAAAATAGTTTCGGTTATGATAGCACCACTAACTAAGGAAACAATATCAAAACCTAAAAACGTGATGAGCGGAATAATAGAATTCCTCAAAATATGTACATGATAGATTTTTCTATTACTTGTTCCCTTAGCACGCGCGGTCCGTACAAAATCCTTTCGGCTATTTTCAATAATGTCATTTCGTAAAAATTGTGTATAGCTCGCAGTACTCAATAATCCTAAAACGAGTGCAGGTAAAATAACATGATGTAGTTTACTAAGCCAGTATTCCATTGTTCCATTTTGTAAGGTTATGTCAACAGAACCATTGGAAGGAAATATACCTAAATGAAAAGAAAAGAAATAAATAGCAAACACTCCGGCAACAAACGATGGAATTGCCATTCCAAAATAATTAGCAGCACCAATAATATGATCACCTATTGTATAAGGTTTCCTACCAGCGAAAATCCCCATCGTAAAGGATAGGAAATACGTAATAATTAATGCGCTTATTCCTAAAAAAATAGTATTTTCTAATTTTTCACCTATTAAATCTGATACCGGCATTTTATAACGTACTGAACGACCAAAGTCACCCTGAATAAAATCAGAAATCCAACGACCATATTGGATATGATACGGATCATTATACCCAAGCTTTTCTCTCATATCTTCAATATAAACTGGATCTGTATTAAGCGGATCTATTTCTCCAGAGAGGGCATCCCCTGGCATCATTTTTGCCAGGGTAAATACCACAATGGAGATAAGGAACAACATTGGAATCATACCTAATATTCTTCTTAAGCAATACTTCCACATAGTGCCATACTCCTTATCTATTACAGATTAAAAATCTAGCCTTTAGTTAGGTTTAATCCACCATTCATGGGAACTATTTAATCCTGATACATCCATCTCAACACCTTGTACTCTTGTATTAACAGCCATTACCTCTTCCAATTCAGCAATCGTTATCATTGGAACTTCTTCACTTACATTTTTTTGCCATTCCATATAGATTTGCTTTCTTTTCTCTTGATCTTGACCCACTACATTGATATCAATTGCATCTGCAAGCAATTGATCATTTTTTTCGTTTACCCAACGTGGGTAATTCCATAATTGGTCACTGCCCCATAAGGCTGTCGGATCTGGATCTGTCCCCGTACTCCATCCTCCAAAGAATACTTCCATAGATTCATCTGCTTCTTCAAGTTGCTCATAATAAAGGTTCGCTTCTGGCATTTCTAACTTTGTAGCTAATCCGACATCATTCCAATATTGTGTTAGTGCTTTTGCACGAGCTTCAAACGTCGGATTCTGTGTAGCATAATGACTGAACTTGACTTTAAATTCTTCACCATTTGGATCTTCTCGAATACCATCGTCATTTACATCCACATATCCTGCCTCATCTAATAATTCCTTTGCCTTTTCAGGGTCATAATTGTACACTGTTACATCAGAATCATCCGCTGAAATCCAGTGAGCAGTTGGAATTGGTCGATTTACAGGCTGACCTAAACCAAAGAAAAATTCGTTAATCCACGACTCCCGATCAATAGCATAAGCCATCGCCTTCCGAAGTTGCTTATCATGATACTTCTCATAATCCATGACATTTTTTTCTCCATCCCACGTTCCTAATCGAAACCCAACATAGTAATAAGAGAGTCCTGGTGCTCTTATTACATCCGTATTATCAAGTGCTTGAATAGACTCAAAATTACTTGGGTGAAAAGCTGTCATATCCAATTGATTATTCTCCAGCTCGCCAACTACTAAGCTTGGGTCAATAACTTTTAACACGATACTATCTAAATGAGGCTTCCCTTGCCAATAATCGTCAAACGACTCAAACTGAATAGATTCACCAGGAATAATCTCTTTTACTTTAAAAGGTCCAATTCCGATAGGTTTTTGACGCACTTGCGGAGATTCCGACATTTCGGCTACTGGAATACCCTCAAATTCCTTTCTAGAGAGAGGATATGTCCACAAGTTTTCTAGGTTATTAACACGAGCTTTATCAAATGTAATCTCGATTTCATAATCATTGACTACATGTATTCCCTCGATTTCATCAGCTTCTCCGGCTTTAAATTCTGGTACACCCTTTATGGTTTGGACATTAGTATATCGTGGTCCATCATAATCAGGGTGTGCTAGTGTTTCTATCGCAAAAACCCAATCATGTACAGTTAATTCTTCGCCGTTATGCCACTTCACCCCTTTTTGGAAGGTAAATGTATAATGCTGATTATCTTCTGTTTTCCAATCCGCCACATTTGGTTGTGGTTTTAGTTCCTCATCATACGTAATTAATCCATCATCTAAAAAATCGATCACCTCGGCATCAACTGCTATTCCATAGAAATTAATGTTGAATAATCCCTCAGGAGCCGAATCAAGTGCATAAACTAATGTCCCACCATCAACTGGACCTGTAGCTTCTTCCTTATCCCCTTCCTCCGATTGCGTCTCATTATTTTCCTTTTCCTTATCGCCCTCCTCTTCTGAACAAGCCACTAATAACATTGTTAACATAAGCAATAACATGAATGAAAACCAATATTTCTTCAAATTAGCTCCCCCCTAAAATAAGAAAGTCTATCTATCATATAAAAGACATGCGACCTGATGATTCGGCCTCACCTCCTTCAATTCAGGAACTACCTTTTTGCAGGCCTCCATCGCCATTGGACAACGTGTATGGAAAACACAACCACTTGGCGGATGTTGGGGGCTAGGTACATCTCCTTTTAAGATAATTCGCTCCTTTCTACGAAGTGGATTCGGATTAGGTATAGCTGACGTTAACGCTTGTGTATAGGGATGCATTGGATTTTTATACATGTCTTGTTTTGTAGCTACTTCTACTAAATTCCCTAAATACATAACACCGATTCGATCACTCATATGTTTCACAACACTTAGATCATGCGCAATAAAAAGATAAGTTAGATCAAATACTTCTTGGATATCCTTTAATAAATTTAAAACCTGTGATTGAATGGAAACGTCCAATGCACTGACTGGTTCATCTGCTACAATTAATTTTGGATTTAAAGCCAATGCTCTAGCAATACCTATTCGCTGTCTTTGGCCTCCAGAAAACTCATGGGGATATTTATAATAATCTTCTTCCCGAAGGCCAACCTTATTTAAAAGTTGTTTCACTTTTGGCCGTATGTCACGGTGATTGTTCGAACTATAGTTCCGTATTGGCTCATCAACAATATGACCAACCATCATTTTGGGATTTAGGGATGCATAAGGGTCCTGAAAAACCATTTGAAAATGCCGACGAACTTCTCTAAGCTTTCTACCTCTTAACCTTGTAATATCTTGGTTATCAAAAATAATTTCGCCGTCTGTTGCATTTGTCAAACGTAGTATGGTCCTACCAGCAGTTGATTTTCCGCAGCCTGATTCACCTACAAGCCCAAAAGTCTCGCCTTTCTTTAATGTTAAGGAGATTCTGTCAACCGCTTTTACATCACCAATCTTCCGTTTAAAGAATCCTCCATGAATTGGATAATATTTTTTTAGATTCTTGACTCGCAGTAGTTCATGGTCCTCTTCTATTTTTTTTAGCTCCTTCATTTTTCAACTCCCTCCTCTGCTGTTCTATGCTGCTTTGGATAGCATGAATGATAAAGGAGACATCTGGCCAAATGACCATCACCTACAGGAGCGAGCTTTGGTGTTATAGACCTACAATCCGCAAAAGCCTTTGGACATCTGTCACGAAATCGACAGCCGACTTGCGGCATACTCGTTAACGAAGGCACTATTCCTCCAATTGTATGGAGACGTTCAACATCTTCTTCCATTTTAGGAATGCTATGTAATAAGGCTTCTGTATAAGGGTGTTTTGGGCTAGAAAATAATTCTACTGTAGTACTCGTTTCTACAATCTGCCCTGCATACATAACCATTACGCTATCTGCCATCTCAGCTACAACTCCTAAATCATGTGTAATTAACATAATTGCTGTATTCGCTTCTTGCTGAATGGATGTAAGCAATTCTAATATTTGTGCTTGAACAGTTACATCTAGCGCAGTTGTAGGTTCATCAGCTATCAATAATTTCGGATTTAAAGCAATGGCGATCGCTATCATCACACGCTGTCTCATTCCCCCAGATAATTGATGGGGATATTCATCTACTACCTTCTCTGGTCTAGAAATTCCAACCTGCTTCATCAATGCAATCGATTTTTTACGTGCTGCTTGTTTAGAGATATCTAAGTGATTATGTAGTACCTCTTGTATTTGTGAACCAATTGTAAAAACCGGATTAAGCGCTGTCATAGGCTCTTGGAAGATCATACTTATTTCTTTTCCGCGGACGTTATTCATCTCTTTATCCGTTTTATTTGTTAATGGCATCCCATTAAACCTTATTTCTCCTTTTGTAATTTTTGCATTTTCTTGCGGAAGTAATTGCATAATGGATAAGGACATCACACTCTTTCCACAGCCAGATTCACCAACAACACAAATAACTTCCTTCTCTTGAATCTCAAAGCTCACATCATCAACAGCATGATATATTTGTCCATTAATTGAAAAACCAGTATGTAAATTTTTTATTTCTAGTAGTGTTTTATTATTTTTCATCAATGATATTGCCCCCTTTTTGCTGTTATGGAAATGTAACGTAATTGTAATAGTTGACTATGATATATATTATTTAAAAATTTAAATAATATTACTTTTCTTTATTTTCGTTTATATCTAATAGTAAATGGAAGCTTCCTTTCTAAATCCTTACTATTCTGATTGCTTTACAGGATGTTTTGATTAATGGAATAATAAAGATAAGCACAAAAATCAACCATTGAATGCTAATAAGTGAAAATAGCCCATGAATTTTAACGGAACTATACAATGTAAAGGCAGTTCCAGGCAACAAAACATGAGGAGGCATTATAATGAAGCTTGCAGATTTTAAAACGGCAGAGGAAAGGGTAGCAATCTTACAAGATAAGGTAAGCGTGTTTGCTGAGCGTGCATACCAACTGGATAAGGATGATGTATTTCCTTTCGAAAACTTCCGCGATTTAAAAGAAATTGGCTACCCTTCACTAACCATTCCAAAAAAGTATGGAGGATTAGGCATTTCACTAACTGAAATGCTCAAGATGCAAGAAATCATTGCTAAAATGGATGGCTCAACGGCTTTAGGAATAGGTTGGCATATGGGAATTACGAAGCATTTAGGAGAAACAGACGCTTGGGAACCTCAAAAGTATGAATCCGTTATGAAAGATGTATTGACAAATAGTGCATTATTAAATAATGCAGCGTCTGAACGAGCCACTGGTAGTCCTACTAGGGGTGGGCGACCAGAAACTACAGCAGAACGAACCAATGACGGCTGGCTTGTTAATGGAAGAAAAACATTTACAACATTAGCACCAGTGCTTTCATATTTTATAGTAAGTGCTTCTATAAAGGGAACGGATAAGACAGGGAATTTTTTAGTAGAACGCGAACGTGACGGTGTATCTATTGATGAGACTTGGGACTCTATTGCGATGAAAGGTACAGGAAGTCACGACTTAGTTTTAGATCAAGTGAAATTGGACGACAGCGATTTTGTCGAGGAGCTTTCATCAGAGAAAAAACCAGCAGCTGGTTGGCTGCTCCATATTCCTGCATGTTATTTAGGTATTGCTAGAGCAGCCCAGGAAACTGCCCTACAATTTGCTTCTAGCTACTCTCCAAATAGCATTAAGGGGACCATCTCCGACTTACCAAACGTACAGCAAAAACTAGGAGAAATGGAACTTCTATTAATGGAAAGCGAATACTTTCTCTATGGTGTATCAGAAAAATGGGACCATGCTACGATAGATCAGCGCTCAGAAATGAAACCTCTGTTAGGCGCAGTAAAACTATCCGTTGTTAATAAAGCCATTGAAGTAGTTGATTTAGCGATGCGAATTAACGGAGCGCGTAGCCTATCTAGCAGTAACCCACTTCAACGATACTATAGAGATGTTCGTGCTGGATTGCATAATCCACCAATGGATGATATGACCATTATACAATTAGCATCAAAAAGTATAAGCGAATTTAGAAACAACCTATAATTATTTTAAAAGTCATTCGTACACTAGCAAAGAACATGTTTATTTTACGATTCTTTCAGAGCTTCTGTTTTTCTATTTTTAGATAAACTATTTCTATGCCACGCTTATAGCAATTTACGAGATACATGAAAAGATTGCCCCTCTCTTGACCTTCTAGGCTAGATGAGAGGCAATCTTTTCTAGTTTTCAACGACTTCATAACAGACTACTACGTATAGAAAATGAACCATTTAAAACAATTTAGCTTTCACTTGTAGATATGTGATACTAGTTTGTTGTTCGAAATAAAAACTTAAAATCTAGCTAATTATCAAATGATATACTTATTTCTCTACTTCTTCAACTCCTTCATTCCCCCTTTTTTATCTTTGACATACTTTTGAAATAAAAATGTAAGATTAGAATGAAGACATTTGAGGTAATACTATATAAGATACTATTGTTAAAATATGGATGCATTGATATCGAGATAAGGGGTGTCGTACATGAAGGGAATCATTTTAGCTGGGGGAAGTGGTTCAAGACTTTCTCCTAGCACAGACAGTATAAATAAGCACTTGCTAGCAGTCTATGACAAGCCAATGATCTACTATCCATTATCTGTTCTCATGCTTGGGGGTATTAAGGAAATCATGATTATTAGTACACCCGAAGCTAAGCCAAGATTTGAAGAACTGCTCGGAGATGGTTCATCACTAGGTATTACCTTGAAGTATAGTGAACAAAAACAACCTAATGGCATTCCAGAAGCTTTAACACTTTCTAAACATTTTTTAAAGAATGACGCTGTCACGTTAATTCTAGGAGATAATATATTCTACGGACAAGGGTTTACAACACTACTTCGCCATGCGCTTAGAAATCATAAGCATGCAACTATTTTTGGTTACCGTGTAAAGGACCCAGGTCGTTTCGGTGTCGTAGAATTTGACCATCGACAAAAGGCAATATCACTCGAAGAAAAACCGGAGGAGCCAAGATCTGACTTTGCCGTGACTGGACTTTATATATACGACAATCAAGCTGTGAAACTAGCAAATACATTAAAACCATCAGCAAGAGGAGAACTCGAAATCACAGATTTAAATAAAGCATATTTAAGACGAGGGCAGCTAGATGTAGAACTGCTTGGCAGAGGATTTGCTTGGATGGATGCTGGAACCCATGAATCACTGTTTGACGCATCGGAATTTGTTAAAATTACTCAACAACGTCAAGGGTTTAAGTTAGCTTGTCTCGAGGAAATCGCCTATTACCTAGGGTATATTTCTAGGGAGCAATTATATAAAAAAGGAAAAGCGATGAAAAAAAACGATTATGGAGCCTATCTATTAGAAATCGCTGACCGTAAACACACACAACAATATTGGGATACTATTGATCGTAATCCAATGCTAGGGCTGGTTGAATAATGAAAACAAATAAATCTACTATCTTAATTACTGGCGGCGCAGGGTTTATCGGTGCTAATTTCATTCCATATTTCATGAAAAAACACCCAGACTATACTATTATCAATCTCGATAAACTGACGTATGCAGGTAATCTATTACATTTAACCGAGGTAAGTGATTCACCTAACTACCATTTTATTCATGGAGATATTACGGATGAACAACTTGTTACAACTATATTCAATCGCTATGATATCGGTGGTGTTATTCATTTTGCAGCTGAATCACATGTAGATAGATCTATTGAAGATGCTAACCATTTTATTCAAACAAATGTGCTTGGAACCATGGTGTTACTACAAATTGCCAAAAATGATTGGCAAAGAAAGCGGCAATTACAACACAGACGATTCCATCATATCTCTACAGATGAAGTTTACGGTTCATTAGGTGAAAAAGGGAAATTTACGGAGACAACACCTTATAATCCTCGAAATCCCTATAGTGCATCAAAAGCTGGGGCAAATATGCTCGTTAAAAGCTTTGGATACACGTACGGAATGGATGTAGTGGTGACGAGTAGTTCAAATAATTACGGTCCAAAACAGCATGATGAAAAATTAATTCCAACCATTATTCGAAAAGCACTAAAAGGGGAAGCAATTCCTATTTATGGTGACGGATCTAATATTCGTGATTGGTTATATGTGTCAGACCACTGTGGTGCACTCGATCTTGTTTTTCATCATGGGAAATCTTTGGAAAAATATAATATTGGTGGTTCCAATGAACAGACAAACATAGCAATTGCTAAGAAGGTTTGTCACATTTTAGATGAGCTAACTCCTGAGTCTAAAAGGGAAAATGGCCTTTCTTCGCATGGGGAGCTTATCACGTATACAAAAGATCGCCCTGGACATGATCAACGTTATGCCGTTGACGATCAAAAAATACGAACAGAATTGGGCTGGAAACCGGTAGAGGACTTTCATACCGGCCTTCAGAAGACTATAAAATGGTATATAAGGCAATGGGCGAAAAGCAAAGTCCATTAATTTCTGTCGTTATTCCGGTCTACGGCTGTACACAATGCCTCCGTGAATTATGCAGTCGAATCAAAACTACGATAGAAGAGATTCCAGCCCAATACGAAATCATTCTAGTTAATGATGCTAGTCCGGATAATGCTTGGCAGACCATTAAAGATTTGAATAATAAAGATAAACAAATTAGAGGATTGAACTTAGCTCGAAATTTTGGACAACACCATGCAATAACGGCAGGACTTGATTACACAAACGGAGACTGGGTTGTCGTCATGGATTGTGATTTACAAGATCGACCAGAAGAAATAAAAAAATTGTATGAAAAGAGTCAAGAAGGTTATGAGGTGGTTTTCGGAAAACGTATGGAACGCAGAGATAATTGGTTGAAGAAGAAGTCATCACAATTTTTCTACCGCATCTATGATTATTTTTCTGGTGGGACATCTGATTATACAATTGCCAATTACAGTATCGTATCTCAAAAAGTAGTAGTAGGCTATCGACAAATGCGAGAACAAAATCGTTTTTTTCCCTTGTTTTTGCAGTGGATGGGATATGAAAGCACCTCTATTCCAATTGAACATGACGCACGAAAAGAAGGGAAATCTTCCTATAATCTAAAGAAATTAATTACGTTAGCAACGGATGCGATTATTTCCCAATCTAATAAGCCATTGAGGCTATCCATTCAATTCGGATTTCTTATTTCTTCTGTATCCTTTATTTACGGTATGTACTTATTTGGTAGATATTTTTTCCTTGCTGAACCTGTACAAGGTTGGACAAGTGTCATGGTTTCTATCTATTTCATTGGTGGATTGATTTTCTTTAATTTTGGAATTCTAGGATTATATATCGGAAAGGTATTTAATGAAACAAAAGATCGGCCGCTTTATTTGATAAGAGAAACAACAGACAGTAAAGAATATGAAACAAACAAACGGAGCTGATAGCATGGACACATACTTAAAACCAACCCCTTGGGATAAACGGAATTTTCATATTAATACGTATGAGCTCACCAGCGCTTCAGAGGAAGCCTTACAGGAAACGAATCAAATAGAAGGACATTTCACTCTAAAGATTGATCCAACTATCAATACAGAGAAGTTGTATAAATACGGCTTTTATTATACAGATACGTTAATAGAACCAGTATGCCAAAAAAGCAAATTGAAATTATTCAAACAAGATGGTATGGAGCTTTCTAGAGATTATGATAAAGCACATATTTTAGAAATCGCTGGTGAAGTCTTTACAAATGGACGATTTCATCGTGACTTTAATATTCCTAATTTCATGGCTGATCATCGCTATAAAAACTGGGTAAATGATTTAATTCAAGCAGATAAAATTGTTGCGCTAATCTACGGAAATCATTTAGCTGGCTTCTTTGCTTATGATTCTAATAAAGTCCTTCTACTAGCGATGGATAAATCCTATCGCGGGAGAGGTCTTGCAAAATCGTTTACCAGCCATTGTGTTGATGAATTGTTTCGTATTGGCAATTATGAGGAAGTCAGAACATCGATTTCTCCTTCGAATCCGGCATCATTAAATGTTTTTATTTCATTAGGCTTCCGATTAAATGGTGCTGTAGATGTCTATCATAAATTAAATGGCTCTTTACCAGTTGGGGTGTAACAATGGGATATCTGTATATTCTTGGGACCATTGGGTTCACAGTTTATGGCCAATTAATTCTAAAATGGAAAATTGATCAATATGGAAGTTTACCAAATGCATTTATGGGGAAAATCAATTTCCTACTACAGTTATTACTAAATCCATGGATTCTATCTGGCTTGTTTTCTGCTTTTCTAGCAGCGCTATGCTGGATGGCAGCGATGACTAAGTTTGATATTAGCTATGCATATCCTTTTATGAGTCTTTCTTTTGTACTTGTATTTATACTTTCTGCTGTACTATTTGGGGAACCAGTATCTCCTCCAAAAATAGTCGGATTTTCCCTTGTAATTGCAGGTATTATTATAATGAGGTGATTCTATGATTCCGTTTAATAAACCTTGTGTGATTGGTTCAGAGATGACCGCTATCCAACAAGCTATCACGTCCAACAAAATTTCGGGTAATGGTTCATTTGGAAAAAAATGTACGAACTGGTTAGAGAACCAGTTAACTTGTGATAAAGCATTACTGACCCCTTCCTGTACCGCAGCATTAGAGATGACCGCTTTATTATTGAATGTTCAACCAGATGATGAAGTTATTATGCCTTCTTATACATTTGTTTCTACTGCCAATGCCTATGCATTACGCGGTGCTTCGATTCGATTTGTTGATATTGATCCAGGCACCATGAATATTGATCCAAAGGAAGTGGCACGGGCGATTACCGATCAGACCAAAGCCATTGTGGTCGTTCACTATGCTGGTGTAAGCTGTGATATGGATGAAATATTAACGTTAGCAAACAGCCATAATTTATGGGTTATTGAAGATGCCGCACAAGGCTTAATGAGTACATATAAAGGAAAAGCACTTGGTTCGATTGGACACATGGGAACACTTAGCTTTCATGATACTAAGAATTATACGTGTGGTGAGGGCGGTGCATTACTCATTAACGATCCTTCCCTTAGCGAACGGGCAGAGATGATCCAGGAAAAAGGAACGAATCGTTCTCAATTTATTCGTGGAGAGATCGACAAATATACATGGAGAGATGTTGGTTCATCCTATTTATTAAGTGAAATTAATGCTGCCTATTTATCCGTACAGCTTGAACACGCTAGTAAGATCCATCACGATCGTCTACATAGTTGGAACCAATACAATCACGGTTTACTAAACTTACAGCTGGCTGGAAAGATTGATTTACCAACCGTTCCCAATCCATGTGAACATAATGCACATATGTATTATATTAAAATGAAAAACCAGTCAGAAAGATATCAATTGCAACAGTTTTTAGACGAACATGAGATTGTGACAGCTACTCATTATGTTCCCTTACATAGCGCACATGCTGGGAAACAATTCGGTGCATTTATTGGTGAGGATACGCATACTACAACGGAAAGTAATCGCTTATTACGCTTACCGCTTTACTATGGGATAGGAGAAGAGGCAATTAATGATGTGGTCAACAAAATACAACTGTTTTTCCAACCATAAGCTTCTGGTAGGCATTGCTTGTCTAGTTATCGTTACCTACCTGATGCCGTATTACATTCTAGGTGAAGACACACATATTCGTGTACACGATAATTTAGACTCCAATATCGTATGGTATCACTTGCTTGCAGAAAGTGGCCAAATTTTTAGCTTAACGGATACGACATTTCCCAACATCATTAATGGGTTACCAAGAAGTTCCCTACCTTCTGGATTAGATGCAATGGTATGGCTATATACCATGTTTGAACCCATGACAGCGTACAGCATTGGGCAAACTATCATGCGGTTCGTGGCTTTTTTCGGTATGTATCTATTATTAAAGCATTTCACTTCGTTTGGTAGGAAGATACCAATCATTACTGTTGGTTCCTCGTTAGGGTTTGCTTTATTACCCTATTGGCCATCAGGTATGCTATCGATTGCTGGATTACCACTAGCCTTGTTCTTATTTTTATCCATTCGGAAATATGGGAAAGCAACACCTTGGTATTATTGGCTAACCCTATTGCTTATCCCATTTCTGTCTAGTTTTGTGCTAACCTTTGTTTTCTTTTTAACCATCATGGGTCTAATTTGGCTTATCGATTGGATTCGCTTGAAGCAGTTTCATTGGCCGTTTTTTGGGGCAATTGCAGCAATGACAAGTATTTATGTACTAAAAAATTACCTATTAATCACGTCCATGTTTTTTAGTTCGGGATTCACTTCTCATCGCGACGCATTAAATTTAGGGCATAATTCCTTGCAACGAAGTGTAGAGTTATCATTTGAAAATTTCCTCTATGGTCATACCCATGATATGGCACAGCATTACTGGATTATTATACCGGTAATTGGGTTTGCCTTTATCATTGCAGGCTATCGGTCTATTAAACCAACATGGTTATTAGGATTATTTTTTATTAATTTTTCCCTTTCCATCTGGTATGCATTTTGGTATTGGGAGGGATGGCGTGTAGTGAAGGATAATTTTATGATTGCCAACACCTTCAATTTTGCCCGGATTCACTTTTTCGATCCAGCTATTTGGTACATCTGCTTTGCTTTAGCATTGGCAATTATTTGGAAACACCTTCGCTTTGGTAGATTCATTGCTGTTATTTTAATTATTGCTCAATGCGGGCTGGTTTTATTTCCATTAAATGAGGAAAGTAAATATAATTCCATTGGCACACCGACATTTAAAGAATTTTATTCTGAAGAATTGTTTACTGAAATTCAGTTATATATTGGTAAGAATCTCGAAGATTACCGAGTGGTAAGTATTGGAATGCATCCAACTATCGCACAGTACAATGGGTTTTATACGCTGGATACATACAATAACAGTTTTCCTTTGGGTTATAAACAAGCGTTTAGGAGAATTATTGCGGACGAACTTGAAAAAAATCCAGTGTTAGAGAATTATTTTGATACGTGGGGCGGTAGATTATATATGTATGTAGCTGAACACGGTGAAAATTATCTCTATACCAAAAATCGGAATGACCCAATTGAAGATCTGGATATAAATACGAAGGCATTGAAAGATCTGGGAGGAGAGTATATCTTAGCAGCTGTACCTATTAATAATGCAGAGGAACTTCATCTCACACTAGAGAAGACATTCGAACACCCTAATGCTGCATGGAAGATTTGGCTTTATCATGTAGATTAGTGGAATCGCGCAAGCTCAACGGCAGAGCTGCGCGACCTTTTATGAAATGTGTGATTTCTAGTGAGCAGTATATATACAGGACTATTCTCCATTTCCATGCATTAACTATCCATATTTTGATAATCCCATAGCAACTTCCATTCTCCATCAACCTCTGCCATATAAACATCCTGTATTAAGGTAGAATTACCGTATTTCCCGTTAAAATGTTGAGAGACGGTGATTCGATAAACGGTCGGAATTGGTTCTCCCTCTACTGTAGGAAGCCAATTCTTCATTTCCTCGATATCTCCAAAGCTATATGTGAAATGGAGTACTCCAAAATAATTCATAATGACATCTGATCGATCCTGAATATACGTTCCTTTTGGAAATTTTTCTTTCATCATTGGATGCAACATTTCCCAGGACTCAGAAAAAGCTCCTCTTTGCTCATAGGCGTAAAATTCCTCGGCAGCCTCCTCTGCTTGATGCTCTGGTGATGATGCAACAACAAAATATATGGTGCCCGCAACAGCAATAGCAAGTATAAAAAGCAATAGTAATAGTTTATGCAAAGTTTCATCTCCTTTTTATGCTTGCTACCATATTATTCATAGCTACAACAAATTATTATTAGAACGACTAGTAACATTCATCAGCTTTCAACTAATTCATTAGCTTAACTCGAAAAATATTACAGAAAACCGAGAAAGATATACCTCTTAAATAAACAATTTATAGGGACTGGTATAGAAAAGGCTATGGGAGAAGAAAATTTTGTGAAGCCCTAAGAGTCAGTATGCTTTACTAGAGACAAAACCTCGCCCGCGGAAATCATAGTATTTTAATGGTGCGACGATAGAACCTATTTTAAGTAATGAAACCGTTCGGGTTAGGATCTGGATAAAATTCGTCTCTCCCAGCCTCCTTGCATCAATCCTCAATATATACAGAATCGATAATGGTTCGTTCGAAAGTAGAACCTTTCTTTGTTTTTCCACTAATGTCTACGGTAATATTATAAGCTTGATTTTTCTTTGGAAATGTTAGATTTGTAGACATATCTACATTTCCTTTCGTTGAAAATGACTTTACTTCGTTCATCGTTCCAGACTCCACTATTTTATAGCTGGCTTTTAAGCTATCTTCTTGAATGAAGGAATCATCAGTCTTTAATTGATAATAAAATGATTTATTTTTACTATTCTTATTCATATTCGATACTAGATTCCACTTCCTTGGAGTATCATAATTGGCAACAAGCAAATAGGCACTATCCTGTTTACTCCCTAGTTCAACCATCCATTCTCCAGAGACAGGATTTTTTACTGGAATTGTATATGCAGTAGCTCCTGTAAATATCCCTCCGGATTCTTGAGTTGTTGCTTGCGTAGCTATATACGATTTGCCCGATGGATCTATTAATGCAAGCTGATGTAATTCATGAGCCGCATAAACTTGCACTGTTATCTCGTCTACACCATCTTCAATCGGTAGAGAAAGCTGATCGCTCTTATTTTGAACTAGCGAATTACCACGTACTAAATGGTCTGAGGTGGGTAATGGCATTCTATAGGAGCTTGGTGAGAAGCTTCTTCCAGGCACCAATTCATCCGCTATGAAGCTCTCAAAGACAGGAAATATGACTTCACTGCGAACTGAAGTATGATTCCAGTCTCCTATAGCAATTTCTTGACCACCCGGTAAATTACTACTAACAGCTGTTACTACACCATCATTATCTCCATAACTAGAGAGATAGACGCCACCATACCAAGTAGCAGAGAATATGGACCCCCAATCCGTTCCTCCAAGCGTATAAATATCGTTGTAGTATGCATATGGTTCAGAATCAGTGATGGAGCGAAAATGCTCCATATATCCTGTCTCCACTGCAGTAGTGCCTTCCCCTTGCATACCGAGTAAATCTGCCAGCCAACCAGCCCAGGAGCTATTTGCCAAATCTGCTAGCTGTGAGCCATGATGTGGACTAGAAAGCGTAATAATATTATCTACATATTGCCATGCATCATAATATGTTACTGCAGCCTGAGCATCAACTCCTCCTTTACTATAGGCAACTAATGTAATTGGCTGGCCATTAAAATGCGCGGCTATTTCTTCAATTTTGTCAGCAAGTAGTCTTCCGTTATCCCACATATCAGCCGAAGCCCCACCAGCATCGTATAGCTGAACAAATGCCGTATGATAGCCTGCCTCATAGGCTGCCTCATACAAACCATTGTCTTCCCAAAAGATCTGAGCCACATTATTTAATCCTGGGACAAATAGTAAGACAGGTGCTCCCTCTTGTGGATGTTCAGGTGTCTCCCCAACAAACCATTCTCCTGGTGTTTCATCGTTACCGTTATTTCCTTTTCCAAATACCGTTATGTCGTCACCCTTGCCTACAAGTCGTGGACTAGCTATACCTTTTGCTTGTGCTGCTACATAACACGGAATGGATATTACAAGTAAACCGAAAAGAAACATAACGAGCAGTCGAATCGTCATCTCTTCTCCCCCATTCAGAATATTAGTGGTAGTTACTATATAAACATCATTGTAAAATGATGGAACTGAAAAGGGCTTTTACTCCTTTATATTTATGAAAAACAGGGCTTCTTTAATAACTAACTAAAGTAAAGAAGTTATAAAGCGATGATTATTTAAAACACTACAGCCTTTTATTTTAAAAACTGCTGAATTCGTAGCCAACGAATTCAGCAGTTGTTCACCATAGATGTATCATCGTTTGTACATAAATCTGTACCATAATATAAAATACGATTGCATATTTAAAATTAAAGCGAATCCCATTTTTAAAACCATTTAAACCGTTCGAGGCACTTAAAATAATTACTGGCATTATCAGAGGTGAAATTAAAATAGAGATGACGCTACCAGATGTGACTGCTAATACAATTAACTCAGGAGGATATGGTAGAGCGATATTTTCTAATATTCCTGCTACTAAAACCATCACGGTTAATGGTCCCATTCCAATAAACCCAAGGAAAATCACAATAAATGGAAGAAGATATAGGATATTAATAAATGGTAGCATCTCTTGCAACGCATAAACACCATCCACTACATAATCACCAAAATTTGTTTGATTTAACGCATAAATTAATACTCCTGCACCGAGCATAATGCTAAGCTGATATGATTGATTTGTCATATTTTGCTGAAAGTAAATTTTCGCTTCTTCTACAAATTTTTTCGGTTTCTTTTTGACCACGTAATAGAAGCAAGTCCAGATTATCACTGTTAGAGGAATTACCATCATTAGATCCGTGGAAAAAATGGCATGGATAATAAAGATTGATCCAAATAAACTAATTAAGAAAAACGGAGCAAAATTCGCTCAT
>NZ_JAJERH010000159.1 GCF_016919725.2 Virgibacillus sp. AGTR | reverse complement strand
ATGATCGATGGTTCGCTAGAAATGATGGTCGGCATGATAGGCATTCTCAAGGCAGGCGGCGCCTACTTACCTATCGATCCAACACATCCAATCGATCGAATCAATTATATGATAGAAGATGCCAAACTGGACGTACTCGTGACGACTTCATCCTATGCAAATAAAACGGCTTTTGCAGGAATGATTGTCAATCTTGCAGACTCAAGCGCTTATCAAGCTGATTCTACCAATCTGGATATAAACCATGAATCTCGTGATCTAGCCTATGTTATGTATACATCTGGAACGACTGGAAAAGCAAAAGGTGTCATGGTAAGTCATGCGAATCTCATTAATTACACAGTTGCGATGATCCAAAAAATTAACCTTACATCGACAGATGAAACGGCTTTATTATCCTCCTATGCGTTTGATTTAGGCTATACAACCATTTATACGGCATTACTGAGCGGGATTACGTTACACATCGCTTCTGAGAGCACCTATAAGGATCCAAACAAATTAGTATCATTCATTGGGAAGCATTGTACGTATGTTAAAATGACCCCTTCGCTGTTTTCTGTGATGATGCAATCCGATGAATTAGATACCTTCCTGCAAACAGGAAAACTTCGTTTACTAATCCTAGGTGGAGAACCATTAAATCGGAACGATTTAACACATTTTTTTGCCAAGGATACAGAAAATAAGATTTGTTTTATGAATCACTATGGACCAACCGAAACCACGATCGGTTGTATGGCAACGGAAATCGATCGACAAGAAATGATAGAGCATGGAGTCATGAATATAATCGGAAAACCATTAGCAAATGTCAAAGCCTATATGTTGGACCCACAACAAAACCTTTGCCCAATCGGAGTAAAAGGGGAGCTGTATGTGAGTGGAGTGGGAGTAGCACAAGGATATTTGCATAATCGAGAATTAACCGAAGCGAAGTTTCTTGATAATCCTTTTGAGCCAGGAGAGCGGATGTATCGTACTGGAGATCTTGCCCGATTCTTGCCAGATGGGAGAATTGAATTTTTAGGACGAATCGATAACCAAGTGAAAATCCGAGGCTATCGTGTTGAGCTAGGCGAAATTGAGCATCAATTGCGAAAGCAACCACAGGTATCAGAAGCCACAGTATTCGTTAAAAATGAGGCAGACGAAAAATTATTAGTAGCCTATTTCGTAGGGGAACAGGAGCTCGACATCGCTTCTATTCGAGATGGAATGAAGGAAGGACTACCGCATTATATGATTCCAACTTATTTCGTCCAAGTAGAGAAGATGCCATTGACGAGGAATGGGAAACTGAATAAATATGCGTTACCAGAACCAGCTGAACAGCATCTTGTCACGAATGATTATGTAGCCCCACGAACCAGTACAGAACGAACTCTCGCAG
>NZ_JAJERH010000158.1 GCF_016919725.2 Virgibacillus sp. AGTR | reverse complement strand
CACTATGAATTATAATCAAAATCACAAACTATCGCAAATCACACCAGAAACATTAATTGTAGGAATCGACATCGCTAAAAACAAACACGTGGCACGTGCGCAGGATGACCGAGGGTTTGAATTTGGAAAACGACTGATCTTCGACAATCGCGTTCATGGCTTTGAACAGCTTTTAAACTGGGTCTCCAGACTTCAAAAAGAACACCGTAAAAGTGAATTAATCATCGGTGCAGAGCCAACAGGACACTTTTGGCTGAGCCTTGCTTATTATCTGAAAGCAAAAGATATTAACTTTGTGCTGGTAAACCCTATGCACGTGAAAAAGTCCAAAGAACTCGATGATAACTCACCAACGAAAAATGACACCAAGGATGCGCGTGTCATTGCACAGCTGATAAAAGACGGACGATACTCCGTACCAAATCTTCTCGATGGCATTTATGCCGAACTGCGGGAAGGGATCAAATTACGAGATCAACTCGTCAAACAGCTGATTATCATTGAAGGACGCATTCAAAACCATATTCAGCGATATTTCCCAGAGTTTAATGATGTATTCAAAGACTGGGAAGGCAAGACAGCTTTATTCAGCTTACGTAACTTTCCGTTTCCATCCGACCTCCGAGGCGTGACTCCGGAGGAAGTATTAGCACAATGGAAAACGACAATTAAGCGAGGCGTCGGAATCAAGCGTGCAACTCAGTTCATTGAGAAGGCAAGGAAGAGTGTCGGCATTGAAGTTGGATTGCGTTTCGCAAGAAAAGAAATACACAGTCTCTTAGACCAATACGAGCTCTATCAGAGCCAATTAACCGAACTGGACATGGAAATTACAGATCTCATGAAAGACATTCCAGGCGCCCAGGAAATGATGAATATTAAAGGGCTGGGGTCAATCACCATAGCCACCTTTCTCTCTGAGGTCGGAGACCTCAAAAAATATGACCATCCACAACAGCTGGTCAATATGGCAGGTTTGTCGTTACGAGAACATAGTTCAGGGAAGTTCAAGGGACAAACAAGGATAACAAAACGAGGGCGGAAAAAGCTGAGAAAAGCTTTATATCTGGCCGTTAGGCCATTAGTAGCCAGTAACTCGACGTTCAAGACCCTGCACAGATATTACACGACCCGATCCGTCAACCCGTTGAAGAAACAACAGTCATTGATTGCAATGTGCGGCAAATTACTACGTGTACTGTTTGTGATTGGCAGAAAACAATGTGAATTTGAAGGTAGCAAGCTATTACAAGGTTTAACTCAAATGAAAGAATTGCAGGCAGTTTAAGCTATTTCAAAGTAGTTGAAAAAATGCATCTAAGTTTTGGAATGAACAAACACCAATAATGCAGAGTCGGAGATTATTTATTCCATTCGGGCACCAGACCCAGCATAGGAGCTTTTTCCGACCTCCACCTTGTGGATACGC
>NZ_JAJERH010000157.1 GCF_016919725.2 Virgibacillus sp. AGTR | reverse complement strand
TTAGTGAATTTCATAATTATGAGCCTTTGCGGCTCAATGGGTTTAAGACATAAAAAATGGAGTACCTCCCCAAGTCTAGTATAATGGTAAGTGACCAAACTAACCAAAAGACTGGAGGGACTCCCTATGTCTATTATACGACAAGAGAGCTTATTTGACATCTATGACTTATTGGAAATGGAACCTACCCAACGTTATGAAGCAATCATTTCAGAAATAGATGTGGACGCAATCTTATATCAAGTGAACAAGAAATCAAGGCTTGGAGCACCGGTCAAGCTCAACTATGCCGCAATGATTATCTCATTATGCGTTCGTATAATTGAACGTATTCCAACAATTAAAGACTTGATTAAACGTCTGAAAGACGACCCACTGTTCAAATGGAACTGCGGATTTCTTGTATCTGATGAGACTCCTTCGGAGGCTGCTTATTCTCGATTGATCACTAAACTCAGTGATTCTAATACACTTGAATTAGCACAAGAGACAGTTTTATTTCAAGCGATTGCAGAAGGTTTCATTATCGATGATACCGTTGCAATCGATGCAACTCATTTTGAAGCACGTGATCAAGCTCCAGCTAAAGAAGAAAAAACAAAGACAGAACCGAAAAAACGTGGTCGTAAATCAAAGGCAGAACGAGAACAATGGTTGGAAGAACAAGCTAAAAAGGAAGCAAGCCTTCCACTTTACGAAAAAAAGATTGAAGCTCAGTTACCTGTACCACTAACAGAACTGAGGAACGAAGTTCCTCAAGAACCGAAATGGGGCATAAAGAAAAACAGTGAAGGTAAAAATGTGTTCTGGTATGGCTATAAAGGACATCTAGCAGTTGGCACATCAAGTCAATACATTTTGCAGTCTTTGTTTTCTTCAGGCAGTTTAAATGATGGAAAAGCAGCCATTCCTTTATTGAAGGGCATTCATGAACGTCTATCTCTTTCATCTTTACGTTATCAAACAATGGATGCTGGTTATGATTATGATCCTATTTATGTCCAAGTAAACCGGATGGGGCAACAATCAGTAATAGCTTACAATAAGCGAAATGAATCTGATCCCATTGGATTCGATAAACACTTTGCACCTACCTGTTTTCGAGAACATTCTTATCGTTATGATAGCTTTGATACCAAATATGAAACCTTGAAATACACACGACCAAAGGAATGTAAGGATTGTCCGCTAGCAACCGAAGGTCTATGTCAAAAGATTTACAAGGTGAAAATAACTACCAACCTTCGAAGATATACAGCACCTGCACGAGGGTCAAAAGCATGGAAATCCATTTTTAAACGGCGTACTGCTGTAGAACGTGTGAATGCTTATCTCAAGGAATATTATCAACTAGACAATATCCGTTACCGTACTGGAAAACGAGCGAAGGTTCATTTTGACATCGTAACGCTTATTTATAATGCATCAAAACTAGCCAGTGATCGTATTAATTCAATGC
>NZ_JAJERH010000156.1 GCF_016919725.2 Virgibacillus sp. AGTR | reverse complement strand
TAAAAAAAACTCCCACGCTTCAAGCGTAGGAGGCACAATAATTTAATGTGTTGGAAAGAAAATCATCTGGATTACAAAAATAATCCCAAATACATATAATATCCAATGAACATCCTTTCCTCTTCCGTTTACTAATTTCAATAATGGATACGTAATAAAACCAATGGAAATTCCCGTAGCGATACTGGATGTTAATGGCATGGATAGGATGATCGCAAAGGCTGGAAATGCTTCGTCAAATGTTTTCCAGTTAATTTTAGCTAATCCTTCCATCATAAAACAACCTACAATAATTAAAACAGGCGAGGTAATTGCTGGTAAATTTGCAACTGCACCTATAATAGGTGTAAAGAAAATAGATAGTGCAAATAGCAAAGCAATTACTAATGATGTTAGTCCAGTTCTACCACCAGCAGCTACACCTGAAGTAGACTCAATATAAGCTGTTGAAGGGCTTGTACCGAACATGGAACCTACTGTTGTAGCGGTTGCATCCGATAACAAGGCTGACTTTGCTCGTGGCATATTGCCGTTTTTCATAAAACCTGCTTGTTCTGCCACTCCAATCATGGTTCCAGTCGTATCAAATATGGTAACGAGTAGAAAAGCAAAAACGATCGTATAGAGACCTTGACTAAAGACACTGCCTATATCCAAGTCAAAAAACACAGGCATTGGTGGGGCTGATACATAGCCTTCTGAAAAGGATAATTGTCCTGTGAACAAAGCAATAATCGTCGTTATGAGCATACCAATAAATAAAGCACCCTTTATGTTCCAGACAAATAAAATTAAAGTAATAAATAAACCTACTAAAGTTAAAGCAGTCATCGGGTTATGTAAGTCTCCCAATCCAACAATATTTGCTTCATTTGGTGCGACGATACCGGCCATTCTCAAGCCATTAAAGGCGATAAATAGTCCAATCCCTGAGGTAATTCCATATTTTAAGGATGCAGGAATTGCTTTTATTAATGTCTCTCGAAGTGTCGTCAAACTCAAGAGAATAAAGATGATACCAGCAACAAATACAGTGCCAAATATCGCCTGATAAGTTAAGCCTTCTGATGCTACAACAGATGCAAAATATGCATTTAATCCCATACCTGGTGCTATTGCAATTGGATAATTCGCAAAGAAAGCCATGCATAGTGTACCTACAACTGCAGAGATAACCGTAGCCATAAACACTTGATCAAAGGGTACTCCTGCCGCTGAGAGAATTGCGGGGTTAACCACAACAATATAGACCATTGTAAGAAATGTTGTTAGGCCTGCAATCACCTCTGTTTGGATATTTGTGTTATTTTTCGTTAATTTAAAGATCTTATCCAAGACAAACACCTTACTTTCCGAATATAATAAAACAACATTGACTATAATATTCGTTTTTAACTAATTATGCAAGAAAAATTGCTTCCTTTCTATACTTCCTCCATTTTTATCGATTCATCCATCGTATTGTAACGTACTTTATTTCATTTTCAAGATTTACATACTATTAATTATGGTGCTTTCGTCCAATAAAC
>NZ_JAJERH010000155.1 GCF_016919725.2 Virgibacillus sp. AGTR | reverse complement strand
CTTAAACTGGTTTTGAAAAAAGGGTCTGGGACGAAGTTAAGAGAGTTAACCCAAAAGTCGAACGATAAAACAAATATTACTATAAAGCTCAGTAAAAAAATACGTTAACTCCATGAAAAAAGAGAAACGCTTTTTCTACGTACAATGTATTGCTGCGGAAGCCTTTCTTATCCTGGGAGATGTAAAGGTGGTTACTCGATAGATAATTATTTTAAAATTTTTGTAAAAGTAGTACTGCATAGATGGTAATTTTGATATTCTTTACAGAAAGGGGGATGGAGATGAAGAAGAAAACAACCCTTAGCTGGGTCCTTTATGATTTTGGGAATTCTGCTTTTGCAACTACAATTATGGCTGCAGTTTTACCCGTTTTTTATTACGACGTAGCAGCTGTTGGTGTTGATGAGAATCTTGCAGCAAGTTTTTGGGGATATTCGCAGTCAATTGCTGTATTAATTGTGGCAATCCTAGCACCTATTCTAGGAGCTATAAGTGATTATTCTGCAGCTAAGAAAAAGTTTTTACGATTTTTTGCCTACATGGGTATGCTAGCAAGTATTTTACTTGCTTTTGTAGGCGAAGGTGATTACCTTTTTGCCTCGTTTTTGTTAATTATTGGAACAATTGGATTTTCTGGTGGTAATGTATTCTATGATGCATTCTTACCAGAAATAGCAGAAGAACAGGAAATTGATAAAGTATCATCAGCAGGTTTCGCATGGGGTTACATAGGTGGGGGAATATTATTAGCTATTAATATTCTCATGATATTAAAGTTCGATTGGTTTGGACTACCTAATGCTACCGTTGCAAGCCAAGTTTCTTTTGCTTCCGTAGGTTTATGGTGGTTTCTATTTTCACTTCCGCTATTTCGAAATATTAAAGAAGAGAAAAAGAAGGTTGTGAAGCGGGAAAAGTCTTATGCAGCAATTGGATTTTCCAGAGTAGCTTCTACGTTTAAAGACCTAAAGCATTATAAGCAATTATTACTTTTTTTACTTGCATTTTGGATGTATAACGATGGGATATCCACCATTATTAAAATGGCAACAATATACGGTAGAGACATAGGTATTGATGGAAACAGTTTAATTGCAGCACTTTTAATTACACAGTTTGTAGGTATACCATTTACATTTTTCTTTGGGTGGTTAGCGAAGAAAATAAGTGCTAAAAAAGCATTAACGCTTTCATTATACGTCTACATGGGGATTGTAGTATTAGGTTATTTTATGACTTCGGCGATCCACTTTTACCTACTTGCTATTTGTGTTGGTATGGTACAAGGTGGAGCACAATCACTTAGTAGATCCATTTTTGGCAGAATGGTCCCTGATAATAAACATGCTGAATTCTTCGGGTTCTACGGAATTTCTTCTAAATTTGCAGCAATCTTCGGCCCTTTCCTATTTGCCTTTGTTGGGCAACTTACAGGTTCAAGTCGAATAGGAATCATTTCGTTAGTTATATTTTTTATTGGCGGAATTATTCTTCTTAAATTTGTCAATATAGAAAAAGGTATGGAAGATGCAAAAAGATTAACCAATGACGCTGAAAAGGTAAAAGTTATCACAAAG
>NZ_JAJERH010000154.1 GCF_016919725.2 Virgibacillus sp. AGTR | reverse complement strand
AGTTTTTCTTATTCATGGGAAACAGGTGGAAATTGTACTTTGAAAAGGTTAAACAGATGTAATGCTTCTATCGCATTTATTGGAAAATAAGCATGGTTAAGGAATGTGTTGTAAGGAAAGTGAGGAGTGCTAATGAGGTATGCTATCGGAATTGATATTGGCGGTACGACAGTGGAAGCTGGTATCGTCAACGAGAAAGGAGACTTAATTCAAAAGGAGTCAGTCCAAAGTGACCCCTCAAATAAAGAGAAAATGTTTCTACAAGTTATTCAATGTGTAAACCAACTCCTAAATCATTCTAGTATTCCAGAGGATGAGATATACGGGATTGGTGCTGGTATTCCTGGAAAAATAGATCGTAGAAATGGGGTAGCGGTCTTTCAGAATAACCTTCCATGGTCTAATTTTCCAATAGTTCATCGTCTACGGGAAGCGCTAGGAATCGATAATATTGTAATTGATAATGATGTATATATGGCAGCATTTGCGGAATGGAAAGAGGCAAAAATGCTTGAGGATGAACTATTTGTTTATATTACGATTAGTACAGGGATTTCTTGCTCCATTATTCAAGGGGGAAACTTTATAAGGGGAGCAGGCTTTGCTGGGGAGCTGGGATTGATACCCGTTTTTACACACACAGCTGATCATAGCATGGAAAGATTAGAACATGCTGCATCTGGCCCAGCTATGCAAGCGAAGGCAAGGTCCATTTATTTCAATGAAGCATTAGTAACGAAAGATATTTTTATTCATTTTACTCGAGGAGAGAGCAATGCAAGTAGATTGGTGGACGAAATGATTCATGCATTAACCCAAGGTGTTTACATGATTAATAGTATATTAGATCCGCACAAGATTGTTTTTGGTGGGAGTGTTGCAACATATAATCCCTATATATTACCTTTACTAAAGGATAAGTTAAAAAATTACTTGATTGAAGAACAACTACATATTCTTCAAAACATGGAAATAAGTAATTTGAATAATGGTCAAGGAATTATCGGTGCAGGTTTACGTGCATTCAGGTAAGGAAATTTATAGAAAAAGAGGTTGTACATTTTAGTGGACTAAGCATAAATAAGTAGAAAAGTAATGGGAATGGAATACTTGATCCATACAGTAGATACATAGTAAGGTTCACAATCAGCTTGATTAGAATAGAGATGCACTTTTTGGGTAGAGTGCATTTTATTTGGGATAGAAAGGGAAGCCTCCAACCTATAGCTAGGGTGATATAACGTTAACACGATCTATTCAAATGAAGCTAGACAAATTCGCTTTACCAGTCAACCTGAATCCTCCATATAATTCTAGACTACATAAGAATGGGCACTTGTGTAACCTTAACATTCCAGCTATGCTATTAAAGGTAAACAAACAACTATGACATGGGAGATGGAATGTATGCAGTCTGTCATAACGTGGGGATTAAGAATTTCCATTGTATCCTATACGTTTCTACACCTTGTAACTTACTTTTTTGAAAAGAGATTATTGCTGTATGCTTTAGCATGTTGTGGTTTATTTATACTAATATTTGCTAGTTTATCAAAGACGTTAAGACAATTTAAACTCCCCTTTTTCCTATTTATCACCGGCTTTAT
>NZ_JAJERH010000153.1 GCF_016919725.2 Virgibacillus sp. AGTR | reverse complement strand
CATATTTTTTCAAAATAGTACTTGATTTTTCCTGAAAAACAATTATAATATTGGTTGTCACTGTTTTTTGACAACACTTGGCAGACATCATGTCTGGTAGCAATAGCGGAGAGGTCACACCTGTTCCCATGCCGAACACAGAAGTTAAGCTCTCCAGCGCCGATGGTAGTTGGGGCTTTGCCCCTGCAAGAGTAGGACGCCGCCAGGCAAGATACATTCTAATTGGAATTATTCCACAGTAGCTCAGTGGTAGAGCTATCGGCTGTTAACCGATCGGTCGTAGGTTCGAATCCTACCTGTGGAGCCAATGGAGAGCTGTCCGAGTGGCCGAAGGAGCACGATTGGAAATCGTGTAGGCCGTTACCGCGGCCTCGAGGGTTCGAATCCCTCGCTCTCCGCCACTATTCTAATAATACTGGCCCGTTGGTCAAGTGGTTAAGACACCGCCCTTTCACGGCGGTAACACGGGTTCGAATCCCGTACGGGTCACCAACATGGAGGATTAGCTCAGCTGGGAGAGCACTTGCCTTACAAGCAAGGGGTCGCAGGTTCGAGCCCTGCATCCTCCACCATCCATAATGATTTGAAAAACAGAACAAATTTATTACTTCCTTACATCGCGGGGTGGAGCAGTCTGGTAGCTCGTTGGGCTCATAACCCAAAGGTCGCAGGTTCAAATCCTGCCCCCGCAACCAAAATAATTTATTATTGAATAACTCCATTAGTTGGTCCGGTAGTTCAGTTGGTTAGAATGCCTGCCTGTCACGCAGGAGGTCGCGGGTTCGAGTCCCGTCCGGACCGCCACTTTCAAAAGTCTTATAGACTTTAATAGTTTAAAACTGAATGGCTCGGTAGCTCAGTCGGTAGAGCAAGGGACTGAAAATCCCTGTGTCGGCGGTTCGATTCCGTCCCGAGCCACCATTTGTATTTTCTTCTTCTTGGAGGGGTAGCGAAGTGGCTAAACGCGGCGGACTGTAAATCCGCTCCCTCAGGGTTCGGCAGTTCGAATCTGCCCCCCTCCACCATTTTCTAATAGTATAATTAGGGGTATAGTTTAATGGTAAAACGAAGGTCTCCAAAACCTTTGATGTGGGTTCGATTCCTACTACCCCTGCCAATTTTTCTATATGGCGGCCGTGGCGAAGTGGTTAACGCACCGGATTGTGGCTCCGGCACGCGTGGGTTCAATCCCCACCGGTCGCCCCATTTTTAATTTAAATAATTGGGCCATAGCCAAGCGGTAAGGCATCGGGTTTTGATCCCGTGTACCCCAGGTTCGAATCCTGGTGGCCCAGCCATTTGCGGAAGTAGTTCAGTGGTAGAACATCACCTTGCCAAGGTGGGGGTCGCGGGTTCGAATCCCGTCTTCCGCTCCAAGTATATATGGCGGTATAGCCAAGTGGTAAGGCAGAGGTCTGCAAAACCTTTATCACCGGTTCAAATCCGGTTACCGCCTCCAACGATTATGCCGGTGTGGCGGAATTGGCAGACGCGCACGACTCAAAATCGTGTTCCTTACGGAGTGTCGGTTCGACCCCGACCACCGGTATCTACTTTATACACACAAACTACAAAATATTATTATCGTAAGAGATGGGGCTGGGACAAAACCCAGTAAAATT
>NZ_JAJERH010000152.1 GCF_016919725.2 Virgibacillus sp. AGTR | reverse complement strand
TCTAACTTAACGGCAGTCAAAGGTGAGTTTTACAACTTAGTAAAAGCATCTGGAATTGAAGAATTTAAGAAGGCTATGGAAACCTTCCAAAACTGGCAAAAAGAGATTATGAATAGCTTTGCATTTAACTTACATAATGGCTATGTGGAGGGGATTAACAACCAAACGAAAGTAATAAAAAGAAACGCTTTTGGTTATCGGCGTTTTAATCGGTTTCGAATGAGAGTATTATTACATCATCAATATAAAAATATAAATGGACGAGTCGCATAAAGAAGGAGTGAGCGTTAGCTCACCCCAACATTTGACTTAGAACCCTTTTTTACTTCTCCAGGCTAGTTATGTCCCAGCCCCATCTATCTTTTATAAATTATTATTTAATTTTATAGTGTAAGACGCACCTGATCTATAAACTGTCACTGTTGACGTAGTACCTATAGCATAACTGCCCGTCAATGCAGTTTTCCCCCAAGACGAAGGCATAGTATATGAATAACTATTTAGAGATGGGTACTTAGTACCAGCTTGTGTACCATTCGGCCAACCTGAAGATCCGTATCTAACAGTTTTGTTCCCTAAAGTTGTTAAGGGATTCATAACTTCCCATCCTCCAGTGACTCTTGTTAGTTTAGCGTAACTAACACCACGACTGCTTGAACTAATGTAATAAATTCTACTATATGCTCTTGCAAAGAGATCTCCTGTGGAATTTCCTTTATCACCAAATATGCCGATTTCTGATTCTCCACTTTCATCTTCTACTCCTATATCGTTAAAAACGGTTACAGCTATTAACTGTTCTTTATCACCCTGAGTGTTTACAGTTTCAGATAAGATTTGTGCAGTGCTATATTTTTCAACATCTAAAGGGTTGGCAGACAATGAATTTGTTGAATTTGCGCTAATAGTTGAGACTTCTGAAGATATATCAAACTTGCTAGTATCAATATCACTTATACCTTTTACAGCGTCACGATAAGACTCTTCAATGCTTTTTTCTTCATATTCCTTGCCGGTGGCTTTTTCAGCACTAGACGAGTGACTAAAACCAAAAACAAAAAACAAACTGGTTATAATAACCAAACTTAACAAATTTTTCTTCATATTCTATTAACCTCCTAATTTTTAATTAACTTAATAGTAACAAAAAAGTAATAATAATGTAATAAATTTAGATAAATTAAAATAAAATTTATAATTATAATTGACAAATATATTTAACATTTTGGAAGAAATATATTAAGATTGAATGATTAGAAAAGATTAATTAGAAGGAGTGTTTTTTTATGGGAAGAAATAGAAACGATAAAGATAACAATCAAGATGTATTTGACAGAGCATTGTTTGGTAGTCCTGGTTTTATGATTATAGTTGCTTTGTTAGTAATAATAGGTAGTATAGTATTCAATTATTTTAAATAATTGAATACTATACTTAAAAATCTAGGATGTTAGAAAATGTTAGAAATGGAGCTTAAAATAGTGTGTTAACGGACATAATCGTAAGGATGCTTAAATCAAACATTACTTGTTAAAATCTTAACGATTTCTCCCTAACCATAATATCTGTTAATTTGTTACTTTTTTGCTCATATTAATTCCTTAATGTACGATAATGGGGCTGGGAAAAAACCCAGTAACTAAGTGGTACGCCAATTTAGGGCGTATCACTTTTTTTA
>NZ_JAJERH010000151.1 GCF_016919725.2 Virgibacillus sp. AGTR | reverse complement strand
TCTCTCAAAACTGAACCAAACAACCAAGTATGTCCTTACAAACCATTCGTAAAGAATGGTTCGCGTTCCGTAATTATCCTTAGAAAGGAGGTGATCCAGCCGCACCTTCCGATACGGCTACCTTGTTACGACTTCACCCCAATCATTGGTCCCACCTTCGGCGGCTGGCTCCAAAAGGTTACCTCACCGACTTCGGGTGTTACCAACTCTCGTGGTGTGACGGGCGGTGTGTACAAGGCCCGGGAACGTATTCACCGCGGCATGCTGATCCGCGATTACTAGCGATTCCGGCTTCATGCAGGCGAGTTGCAGCCTGCAATCCGAACTGAGAATGGTTTTATGGGATTTGCTTGACCTCGCGGCTTCGCTGCCCTTTGTTCCATCCATTGTAGCACGTGTGTAGCCCAGGTCATAAGGGGCATGATGATTTGACGTCATCCCCACCTTCCTCCGGTTTGTCACCGGCAGTCACCTTAGAGTGCCCAACTAAATGCTGGCAACTAAGATCAAGGGTTGCGCTCGTTGCGGGACTTAACCCAACATCTCACGACACGAGCTGACGACAACCATGCACCACCTGTCACTCTGTCCCCGAAGGGAACATCCTATCTCTAGGATTGGCAGAGGATGTCAAGACCTGGTAAGGTTCTTCGCGTTGCTTCGAATTAAACCACATGCTCCACCGCTTGTGCGGGCCCCCGTCAATTCTTTTGAGTTTCAGCCTTGCGGCCGTACTCCCCAGGCGGAGTGCTTAATGCGTTAACTTCAGCACTAAGGGGCGGAAACCCCCTAACACCTAGCACTCATCGTTTACGGCGTGGACTACCAGGGTATCTAATCCTGTTCGCTCCCCACGCTTTCGCACCTCAGCGTCAGTTACAGACCAGAGAGTCGCCTTCGCCACTGGTGTTCCTCCACATCTCTACGCATTTCACCGCTACACGTGGAATTCCACTCTCCTCTTCTGTACTCAAGTCCTCCAGTTTCCAATGGCCCTCCACGGTTAAGCCGTGGGCTTTCACATCAGACTTAAAGGACCGCCTGCGCGCGCTTTACGCCCAATAATTCCGGACAACGCTTGCCCCCTACGTATTACCGCGGCTGCTGGCACGTAGTTAGCCGGGGCTTTCTGGTCAGGTACCGTCAAGGTGCCGCCCTATTTGAACGGCACTTGTTCTTCCCTGACAACAGAGTTTTACGATCCGAAAACCTTCATCACTCACGCGGCGTTGCTCCGTCAGACTTTCGTCCATTGCGGAAGATTCCCTACTGCTGCCTCCCGTAGGAGTCTGGGCCGTGTCTCAGTCCCAGTGTGGCCGATCACCCTCTCAGGTCGGCTACGCATCGTCGCCTTGGTAAGCCGTTACCTTACCAACTAGCTAATGCGCCGCGGGCCCATCTGTAAGTGACAGCTAAAAGCCGCCTTTCAACTTCTCGTTATGCAACGAAAAGTATTATCCGGTATTAGCCCCGGTTTCCCGGGGTTATCCCAGTCTTACAGGCAGGTTGCCCACGTGTTACTCACCCGTCCGCCGCTCGTTCCACAGGCGTCACCTCCGAAGAGGATCTGCCTGCTTCCCGCGCTCGACTTGCATGTATTAGGCACGCCGCCAGCGTTCGTCCTGAGCCAAGATCAAACTCTCCAAAAAAGTTTGTTCATAATTAACACCGTTAATTATGATGTCTTAGCTT
>NZ_JAJERH010000150.1 GCF_016919725.2 Virgibacillus sp. AGTR | reverse complement strand
GTTTCATTTAACACCTACAACGGTGAAGTACAAGCTGTTCGAGGTGTGAACTTTGATTTGAAAAAGGGGGAGACATTAGCGATTGTTGGTGAATCTGGCTCAGGAAAGTCGGTAACATCGATGGCGCTAATGCAGCTCTTACCTAAGCCGCACGGCTTTGTCAAATCAGGGGAGATTTTGTTTGAAGGTGAGGATTTGGTTAACAAATCTACGAAAGAGATGCAAAAACTCCGTGGTAAAGATATTTCGATGGTATTCCAAGATCCGATGACATCGTTAAATCCGACGATGAAGGTAGGGAACCAAATCATTGAAGGTTTAATTAAGCATCAGAATATGTCTAAACAGGATGCGAAGAAAAAAGCGATGGAATTACTGGAATTGGTCGGTATACCTAATCCAGAAGTACGGATTAACCAATATCCTCACCAGTTCTCTGGCGGAATGCGCCAGCGCGTGGTCGTAGCGATATCGCTTGCCTGTAATCCAAAGATTCTCATTGCCGATGAGCCAACAACGGCATTAGATGTGACGATACAAGCACAGATTTTAGAGCTGATGAAGGATATTCAAAAGGAAACGGATAGTGCAATTATTTTTATCACGCACGACCTTGGTGTTGTAGCTAATATTGCAGACCGAGTGGCGGTGATGTACGCTGGAAAAATTGTCGAAATCGGGACAACAGATGATATTTTCTATAATCCGAAGCACCCATACACATGGGGGCTACTAGGTTCGATGCCAACGCTGGACAGTGATGAAGAGGAATTATTTGCGATTCCTGGAAGTCCACCGGATATGCTGAATCCTCCAAAGGGCGATGCCTTTGCCCCACGTAATGAATTTGCATTAGAAATTGACACCGTCATGGAGCCGCCGATGTTTAAGGTATCTGACACACACTATGCAGCGACATGGCTACTCCATGAGGACGCACCGAAAATCGAGCCGCCAGCATCGGTAAAACGGAGAATGCAGGGATTTGCGAGTACGGCTAGTAAGGACGGTGAAGCTTGATGGAGCAAGAAAAATTACTAGAAGTAAAAAACCTAAAGAAACATTTTAGAGCTGGGCGGAAGAAAATCATTACGGCTGTCGATGGTATCTCTTTCGATATTTATAAAGGGGAGACCTTTGGATTAGTAGGCGAATCTGGCTGTGGAAAGTCGACAACGGGAAGAACAATCATTCGTTTATATGAGGCCACAAGTGGTCAAGTACTGTTTAATAACGAGGATGTACATGGGAAGAAGTCGAAGAAGGATCTGCTTAAATTTAATCGAAAAATGCAGATGATTTTTCAGGATCCATCCTCATCGTTAAACCCGCGTATGACAGTTATGGATATTATAGCGGAAGGCTTGGATGTCCATCATCTCGTAAATAACGAGGCAGAACGGAAGGCGAGAGTAGAAGAATTACTACAGGTGGTAGGCTTGAACAAAGAGCATGCGAGCCGCTTTCCTCATGAGTTTAGTGGTGGGCAGCGTCAACGGATTGGTATCGCGCGAGCACTTGCCGTAGAGCCAGAATTAATCATTGCCGATGAGCCCATTTCGGCACTGGATGTTTCTATTCAAGCACAGGTAGTCAATCTATTGAAAAAGCTACAGCGTGATCAAGGGCTAACGTATCTGTTTATTGCCCATGATTTATCGATGGTAAAATATATTAGTGATCGAATTGGCGTTATGTATTTTGGGAATATGGT
>NZ_JAJERH010000015.1 GCF_016919725.2 Virgibacillus sp. AGTR | reverse complement strand
GCGGAAAGCGCGTATGTTTTCACGGTGCGGCGATGATACTCCTATTGATAACATGATTATTCGTATTTTAAGTAAAGAAGTTGTGTTTTGTCCCAGCCTTAAGGTTTAATGCTGATATACTTCCTTGATCGCTTCAAACAAGATGTGAACCCCATTCATTAACGCATCCTTATTAAAGGTCATATAAGGGTGATGAAGACCAGGGGATAAATCACAGCCTAAGCCAAGCATCGTCGCTTTTAGCTCTGGTCTTTTTATTGTATAAAAGTGGAAATCATCTCCGCCTGGTGTTACTAGTGGTGGATCTACGTTTTCAGTACCGAGTACTTTTTTGATTGCTTCTCTCATAATAGAAGTAGCCTGTTCATTTGTTCTTGCAGCTGCAATACCTTCTGTACTTGTTAATTTAATTTCTACATCATATAAATTTTTGATTGCTTCGAAAATATTTAGTACTTTATTGTCAAGTTCATCCATAATTTCATTTGATTGCGCCCGCATATCCAGTGAAAATGAAGCATTCCCTGGAATTATATTTGAACTCTTTCCACCTGCTTGGAAATTTGTCATTTTAACAGAATGGGGAACTCTTGGGTCCAAATGAATTTTACTTAAAAGATTAACAATTTGTGCACCGACCTCAATCGCATTAATATTTAAATGTGGCCTTGCTCCATGGGCATCATGTCCTCTTATTTCTGCACTGTACATCTTTGTTGCTCCATGAACGATTACTGGGGTAGCATTTCCCATTTTACATTCTTGCTGAGGGCGAAGATGAACACCAAATAGATATTCAACATTATCAACAGCACCTTTTTCTACCATCTTCAATGCTCCAGCACCTTTTTCCTCAGCAGGTTGAAAGATAAATCTTATTGCAATTTGCTTATGCAGCTCAGGTGACTGCTGTAGCTTCCATAGTAAACCTAATACCATTGCCATGTGGGCATCATGTCCACATGAATGATTGGCTTGGAAGCTGCCGTCAACTTCTTGCCAAAGAGCATCAATATCTGCACGAACAGCTACAATCGGCAAATTATCTTTAAAGTTTCCATATTCACCTACTACCCCAGTATGATCTACGAATGTGTTAACATTGCACCCATTTTCTTTTAAGATATTAGCAATATACTTTGTTGTTTCCACCTCTTCCCAGCTTATTTCTGCATGTTGATGTA
Source organism: Virgibacillus sp. AGTR (assembly GCF_016919725.2). Taxonomy (GTDB): domain Bacteria; phylum Bacillota; class Bacilli; order Bacillales; family Amphibacillaceae; genus Virgibacillus; species Virgibacillus salarius. Next base: position 60,838 of record NZ_JAJERH010000015.1, on the reverse strand, counting down.
AATAGTTAAATGTATCTTTAACCTGTTTTTCTAAGTCTTTCATGTTAATCTTCTCCATCCTTTATAAAGTATTTATAAGTTGATTTAATTTTCCCTCTCTTTTCTACACGTTCCACGACTTCAAATAATAAAGCGTTAACAATTGCTATGGTAACAGGTCCTTTACTGAATAACGTATTTTGACTAACTGAAATAGGAATGGTTATATCTGCATGTTCCACAACCGGTGAAACTCTAGAATCGGTTATTGCAATGACTTTAATACCTTTCTCCTTTGCTTCTTCTGCTAGGCGTATGGTATCAATGGCATATCTGTAAAATGAGAAAACAATGATACAAGATTTAACAGGTAATAGATCAAGCAAACCAGCATCCGTCTCCGGTCTATATAGGTCGGCATTTCCTAAAATATAATTTAAATTAAAGTAAAACCAATGCGCAAATGTAAAGGAGTGGTGGTAACCAGCAACGACAACTTTTTCGCTATTAATAATCGCTTCGATAATCTTTTCCATGTCATCAATGGCAATCTTCTCCATATTATTTTGCAGTATGCTTATGTCCTTTAGCATACTTTCGACATAATAGTTGCTCATTTCCTGTAGTTTTTCATCGGATTGTTGTTTGACCTCTAATAAGTGTTTTCTTACATCCTTTTGCAGAGAACTATAACCACTATAACCAATCGAATGACAGAAGCGAATAACCATTGTTTCACTAACACTAATTATTTCTCCTACTCTTTTGGCTGGGTGAATGGCAAATACCATAGGATCAGAGAGTAAAGCATCGGCGACTTTCTTTAGACCCTTTGTAAGGTTCGAAAATTCTAATTCTGTTTTTCTTACATAATTAGCCGTCAAAAGAATTCACCTTCTTTTTTTAAAGTTTTTCCAATATTTTATATTGCAATAAATTATATCCTTTATTATAATACAATGCAAGTTGATAATATTTTGAAAATTAAAAAGGAGGGAAATAATGAAAAAATCTACTAATAAGTTAAAAAGCACAAAGAGAAAGCTAGGACTTCCAGATGCGTATGTTATTTTATTTGCAATCTTAATTATTGCAGCTGTGGCGACATACCTTATACCAGCAGGTACATTTGACAGAGAGACTGTCAATGATATTACAACTGTAATACCTGATAGCTATCAACAAAGCGAACAACAACCAGCATCATTTATTCAAATATTTACAGCAATCCAACAGGGTATGATCGATTCAGCGGGGTTAATTTTTCTTGTGCTTATTATTGGCGGAGCTTTTGCGGTAATTGAATACACAGGTGCGATTGATGCGTTAATTATGAAGACGATTAATCAGACAAAGGATAAGGAATATCTATTAATTATTATTGTATGTAGTCTATTTTCTATTTTTGGTGCTTTAGGTATTATCGTAAATGCAGTTATTGCGTTTATCCCAATAGGGATTATTTTAGCCCGTTCTATGAAGTTGGATGCCGTAGTCGGTGTCTCCATTATCTATCTTGGAGCATATGCAGGGTTTAATACCGCTTTTCTTGATCCATTAACTACTGGAATGGCCCAGCAGATTGCCCAAGTACCATTGTTTTCTGGTATTGGTTTTCGGGTGCTAATTTATTTAACGGTACTTGCTTCGACAATAGGTTATATATGGTGGTATGCTAGTCGTGTCAAAAAAGACCCAATGCAGAGTGTACTTGGCGGAAACCGCTTTCCAAAATATGATGAAAAAAGTGTAGATGCTGCCCCATCTAAATTAACAGGTATACATAAATTGGTTTTATTATGGCTCGCATTGGGGATTGGAATATATATTTTTGGAGTGTTTCAGTATGCCTGGTCGTTGAATCAGATGGCCGCTATGTTTATTATTATAGCGATTGGTACAGCAATTATTGCCAGAATTAACCCAAATGAATTGGTAGTACAGTTTTTTAATGGTTGTAAAGGACTGGTATACGGAGCATTAATTATTGGAATGGCAAGATCAATTGTAGTAATTCTAGAGAATGGACAAATTTTAGACACTATTGTTCAAGGAATGGCAACAGTTATGGAACCATTTACGAGCGTCATCGGTGCTATTGTCATGTTCTTCGCTAATTTTCTTTTTAATATTATCGTATCATCTGGAAGTGGACAGGCCGTTATTGTTATGCCGATTATGACGCCACTTGCAGATATTATGGAAATACCCCGACAAGTAGCTGTTCAAGCTTATAAAATGGGGGATGGATTTTCAAATGTGATCACCCCAATTTCTGGTATCTTAATGGCTAACTTGGCAATTGCAGGTGTATCGTGGGTGAAATGGATTAAATTTGTGTTACCTTTAGTAGTCATTTGGTGTGTTATTGGAATTGTTTATTTAACCATAGCTGTTATGATTGGATGGGGACCAATATAAAAAGGAGTGAATTTTAGATGAGAATAAATGAAGTAGTTTTATATAAGATGCAAATGCAAATGAAAAATCCATTTACCACTAGTTTTGGAACGGAGCAGAATAGAGAATTTTTGTTGGTTGAAGTAAAAGGCGATGATGGAATATCAGGCTGGGGAGAAGGGGTTACATCTGAACGGCCCTTATATAGCGAGGAATTCACGTTACAAAGTTGGTATATGCTAGAGAAGTTTCTTATTCCGCTTGTTGTTAATCAAGAAATTACTCATCCGGATGATCTTCAAGAATTGTTTAAGCCGTATAAGCGTAATCATATGGCCAAGTCTGCGTTAGAAGGGGCAGTATGGGATTTATATGCGAAGCAATGTGGTGAATCATTAGCTACAAGTCTTGGAGGCACGAAGAAACGTATTGAAGTTGGAATTAGTTTGGGGATTGAAGATAGTTATGAAAAACTAATTCAAGCAATTCAAGAGAAAGTGGATGAAGGCTATAAGCGAATTAAAATAAAGATTAAACCAGGAAAAGATATAGAGGTTTTGCGAGAGGTAAGAAAACATTTCCCTAATATCCCATTAATGGTAGATGCAAACTCTGCATATACGTTAGACGATATCAACCTATTAAAAGCACTGGATGAATTTAATTTAATGATGATTGAGCAGCCACTAACAGCTGGCGATCTAATTGACCATGCAAAATTACAAAAACAAATTAATACACCAATTTGTTTGGATGAAAGTATCCATTCGTTTGAGGATGCTCGCCAAGCAATTGAATTAGGCAGCTGTAAAATAATTAATTTAAAAATAGGTCGTGTAGGTGGATTAACAGCATCGAAACGAATTCATGATTTATGTGAAAATGCAGGAATCCCATTGTGGTGCGGTGGAATGCTGGAATCAGGTGTCGGACGTGCGCATAATATAGCGGTTGCAGCATTAGCTAATTTTACACTTCCTGGAGATACAGCATCATCATCTAGGTATTGGGAAAAGGATATTATCCAACCAGAAGTTGTAGCAAAAAATGGTGTCTTGACTGTTCAGGACGCTATAGGAATTGGTTATGAAGTGGATCGAAATGAAGTGAAAAAGCATACGGTAGCAAAAAAGGTTTTTAGCTAGATTTACAAAAAAGGGGTACAAACCCTGTAGAATAAAAAAGAGACTGAGACAAAAGAATGAAGAAACAATAAAAAACGACAAGATAATTAGTTTCAATTAATTATCTTGTCGTTTTTTGATCAGAATCATTCATTTAGCACCTGAAATAAGCGAGACTCCGGCGGGAACAGCACGAGTCCGAAGATCCACTTGGTAACGTGTTTTTCTTTACCAAGTTAGCTGAGGCCGTGCCCGGAAAGCGCGTATAATTTCACGGTGCGGCGATGATACTCCTATTGATAACATGATTATTCGTATTTTGAGTAAAGAAGGTGTTTTGTCCCAGTCTATGTTTTTTTCCTGAATGCCTTAGCGCTTTATGTTAATCTCAAAATTGAAAGAGGTAAGCAAATGAATAATATAAATTTTGAAATTAATGTTTTTCATTAATAATGATACAAAAAAATAGCATTCATTTCAAACGATTACGAAGAAATACATGCTATTTTGGAAGTAGAAGAAAATCAAGAATTTCAAATATATCCAAGTTGGAATGTGAATTTCTCAATCAATAAAAACGAAATTATAATTGAACTAAATTATCAAAAAGAAGACTAAAAATTTTTTTACCTAAGGATTAAGAAAAGTCCATTAAGGATTCCTTTATTATTATCGGGAAAGGTCCTACTGTCGTCTTTCCCGGTTCCTTTTGATATGGAATTCAAATTTTCTTTCTGTTATTTGCAAAGAATCCTCTCTATCAGCTTTCCTAGCTGCTTTTTTTCATAGTTTAGGAAATTAAAAAATTAGCCCATGTGGACAAATCCGGGAGTGTTGAGCCACGTCCAGCTTTAGCGCCCAGAAACTCAAACTCACCGTGACTCCTCTATCTCCGTTGACTCGCTTCAGACGCTACGTTTCTAATCGGGTGCTTGCGCTTTTGTTCTTTCGTCTCATATCATGTCAAATTAATCTTTCGCTTGTTTCCCTTAAAAGATATATGGAGAAAAGGTTTTGCTTACATTAGAAATGATACACATTTTAAATGGATTGTTCCTACTTTGTCACACAAAATAGATGGAGATTTGGTAGACTGAATAGAGACAAAAGTCGGAGGCATACGGAAATGAATAAACTAAAACTTTGGGAAGAAGCAGAGGCTTATCTTACACAGTATCATCAGGAATTAGAGACAGCATTTACCGATTTTAAAAACAGGTGTGAGGCGGTAAAACGAGAAATAGATGTGTATGGTACGTACCAACATACTTATGACGAGCTTATGTACGGTGCTAAATTGGCTTGGCGTAATTCCAATCGTTGTATTGGCCGCTTATTTTGGGAACGAATGGACGTCATTGATGCAAGAAAGGCAACAACAAATGAAGAAGTGTTTGCTTATCTTATTGACCATATAAAGAAAGCAACGAACGGTGGTAAAGTTAAACCAATGATTACCATTTTTCAACCCGAGGTGATTCAATCCGGAGCTAGTCCAGTAAAGATTTGGAATCATCAGCTGCTGCGGTATGCAGGCTATGAAACGGATGAAGGAATTGTTGGAGATCCTGCTTCAATAGAGTTTACCAAGGTATGCCAAAAGCTAGGCTGGGAAGGGAAAGGTACACATTTTGATTTGTTACCATTGGTAGTTCAAGTGAACGATCAACCTCCAAAGTGGCAGGAAATCCCAGATGATGTAGTTATTGAGGTACCTATCCAGCATCCAACCATTGACATCTTTGCTGGAAGAGAAGTTAAATGGTATGCAGTTCCTATTATTTCTGATATGCGTTTGGAGATCGGTGGTTTAAGCTATGTGGCTTCACCTTTCAATGGTTGGTATATGGGTACTGAAATTGGTGCAAGAAATTTTGCAGATGAAGATCGTTATAATTTTCTTCCGCTTGTTGCAAGTCAATTGGGGTTAAATACAAAGCACTTAAGTACATTATGGAAAGATCGTGCACTGGTAGAATTAAATGCTGCTGTTCTTGCGTCCTATAAAAAAGCAGGTGTTTCGATTGTCGATCATCATACAGCGGCGAAGCAATTTGAAATATTTGAGAAGCAAGAAGCTAAACATGGAAGAAGCGTGACTGGTAAATGGGCATGGCTTATTCCTCCACTGTCACCTGCAACTACACATATTTTTCATAAACCATACGATAATACAACAAAGAAACCTAACTATTTTTACCAAGACAGGTTTTGGGAATAAGTGTAAAAAGGCATCCGGATTATCAGCTAGAATTTGGATGCTTTTTTTTCCTTGCTAATGATTCATAAACTTTAACGTGTGATCCAATTAACATCGTTATTTACTACCCTTTTATTGGAAACTTCATTCATAATCTTTTATACCCCTGCTAGATAGTTTTTCCTAAAGATGAAACATGTTATAATCAAACACACTGCAAAAATACCGATTTAAGGGGACGGACAACTTTGAATACATTTACCGTGAAAAAAGTTCTTAATAATAATGTATTAATTGCCTTAGACCAGCGTCAATCAGAAGTAGTGTTAATTGGAAATGGTATCGGTTTTCACCATAAAAAGAAACAAAAGATTGATGCAAAAGCAGTTGAAAAGTTATTTGTCCTGCGAAATGAAAAAGAGCAGGAGCAATATAAAAAACTGCTCCCAAACATCGATGAGAATCTGCTGCAATCGATTATCCAAGCGATCGGTATGATTCGGAATAGGGCGAATGAGATGCTGAATGAAGCTGTACATGTTGCGCTAACTGATCATATTCTTTTTGCAGTAAATCGGTTGAAGAAGGGATTAGAAATTAAAAATCCGTTTCTTTCTGAAACGAAAGTACTTTATCCTTTTGAATATGAAATTGCTTCCGAAATAGTTGAATTTATTAATCACCGTCTCCAAATTAATTTGCCAGCAGGTGAAATAGGTTTTATTGCATTACATGTGCATAGTGCCATTTCAGATAAGAACCTATCCGAGGTTAATAAATATTCGCAATTAGTAACCCAGTTAATTGATATGATAGAAGATCAATTAAAGATTACGATAGATCGTGAAGGTATAGAATATATTAGGCTTGTAAGGCATATTCGCTATACAATTGAGAGAGTTTTAAAAGGTGAGGCCATCGAAGAGCCTGAAAAAATTGCTTCTCTATTGAAAAAAGAGTACCCTACATGCTATAATCTTGCTTGGAAGCTTGTTAAAATTATGCAGCAAACAATGAAAAAACCAGTATATGAAGCGGAAGCTGTGTATTTAACGATGCATTTGCAACGCTTATATCAAAAATATGAATAAAACTTTTACGTGTTACTGATACGATCAGGCATGAGTGGAAAGATTACTAATAAGAGGGTAAGGAATTGTTTTTCCTTATCTCCTTATTGGTGATCTCTGCTCATGCTTTTTTTGTTGGTTTTTTCAAAACAGGAAAGTACAAAGTTTACGTTTGTATAATCTAGCTTCAACTTATACTTCTCATACCTATAGCTTCATTTTGGATGGAAAGAAGACCACAACATGGTTGATGTATTAGAGGACAAGCAAAGATAAAGTAACTACTAGGATATGGTGGTTTAAGTTGGCAGATAGGATGTTGTACTTTTTATGTATTAATTGAAGAGAGGGAGGAATAAACATGTTTAAAAAGGCTTTCGGTGTATTACAAAAAGTTGGTAAGGCACTCATGCTTCCAGTTGCATTATTACCAGCAGCAGGTCTGCTTTTAGGTTTTGGTAATGCAGCACAGCAGGAAACAATGCTTGAATATCTGCCATTTTTAGGAGCAGATTGGATACAGCTCGTTGCTACAGTGATGGAAGATGCTGGTGGAATTATTTTTGATAACTTACCGTTAATTTTTGCAATTGGTGTTGCAATAGGTTTAGCAAGTGATGGAGCTGCTGGACTTGCTGCACTTGTTGGTTATTTAGTATTGAATCAAGTAATGGGGTCTTGGATTGGTGTAACCCCAGATATGCTTGAATCTGACCCTAGTTTCGCATCTGTTTTAGGAATATCGACATTGCAAACTGGTGTTTTTGGTGGAATTATTGTCGGTTTAATCGCCGCATTTTGTTATAATCGCTATCATGATATTGAAATGCCTTCATTTTTAGGATTCTTTGCTGGTAAGCGATTTGTACCGATTGCGACCGCGGCTATGTCATTTGTAGCAGGGTTTGTTTTGCTGTTCATCTGGCCACCTGTCCAAGAAGCAATGAACGACGCGTCGTATTGGTTAATTGAAGAAGGAACCTATCTCGCTGTATTCTTTTTCGGTTTTATAAAGCGTTTACTTATTCCGTTTGGCCTACATCATATTTTCCATGCACCTTTCTGGTATGAATTCGGTTCGTATACCACAGAGGCTGGAAACTTGGTGCGGGGTGATATGACGATATTTTTTGCCCAATTAAAAGATGGTGTAGAAATTACAGCGGGTAATTTCATGGCTGGTGAATTTCCAATAATGATGTTTGGTTTGCCAGCTGCAGCTTTGGCGATGTATCATGCTGCTCGTCCAGAGAAGAAAAAGCTCGTAGCAGGCTTATTAGGATCAGCAGCATTAACGTCATTCTTAACAGGTATAACAGAACCACTTGAATTTTCATTTATGTTTGTATCACCATTACTATTCTTTTTACACGCCGTATTAGATGGGCTATCCTTCGTATTAATGACCATATTTAGTGTGAATATCGGTTATACATTTTCCGGCGGGGCGATTGATTTCGCGTTATTTGGAATTTTGCCAGGTCAAGAACCATGGTGGATTACGATTATACTTGGATTGATCTTTGCAGTTATCTATTACGTCATTTTCCGTTTCTTCATTAAGAAATTTAACCTAATGACACCAGGACGTGAGGAAGATGGAGAAGAGGCGGCAACTAAGGAAGGTAGAACAGGTGAGTTTGCATATGATGTATTAGCAGCAATGGGTGGAGAAAAGAACATTTCGCATCTGGATGCTTGCATTACTCGTTTGCGTGTCTCGGTTAATTCAATCAATGAAGTAGACAAGGAGCAATTGAAAAAACTAGGAGCTTCTGGAGTACTAGAGGTTGGAAATAATATTCAAGCCATTTTTGGCCCACGTTCGGAAACGATAAAGGGGCAAATGCAAGATATTATTTCAGGAAAAATACCTCGGGAAGAAGAGGTTAATCAAGAAGCTGAAATAAAACAGCAAATAGAAGAAGTGAATCCGGCTGCCATGCAAAATGAGCTGAAGGATGAATCAATTGTTTCTCCGATGACTGGTGAGCTTCTACCAATTACAGAAGTGCCAGACCAAGTGTTTTCTGGAAAAATGATGGGAGATGGCTTTGCTATTATGCCAAAAGATGGGATCGTCGTTGCTCCAGTGAACGGAAAAATTGTAAATGTTTTTCCGACCAAGCATGCAATTGGAATGATGTCTGAAGGAGGAAAGGAAATACTCATTCATGTAGGTATTGATACAGTAAATTTAAAGGGAGATGGCTTTGAAGCACTTGTTACAGAAGGTGACGCTGTTCAAGCAGGCCAACCTATTTTAAAAGCAGATCTTTCTTTCATTCAAAGTAAAGGATTGCCTATCATTACTCCGATAGTATTTACAAATTTAAGTGAAGGGGAGCAAGTGACCCTACAAAAATCAGGAAATGTAGTGAAGGAAGAAACAGATATAATGAAGCTATAAGAGAAAAACATACTACGTTTAGTGGTGGGTAAAGTCATCGACGAATGATTTTGCCCATTTTTCTATTTACTACCTCCCGATTGCGACGTCAGAATCGATTACGAGCGCTCCAAGTATGAGCATATCCACAAATCCTTTAATAAAAGCACACGGTATGATAAAAATGATAACGTACTTCATGCTGTTGCTCAATTCGCACAATCCTCTAACAAATATCGAAACTTCTACTAAATCACTTCCCTCGTTAATAAACTTTACCAAGGACTTTTACTACAGAGAGGAAGTATTATATGAAATCGTTAAAAATTGTCATCATTGGGGGAGGATCTTCTTATACACCGGAATTAATAGAAGGAATCATTAATAATTACGATGTATTGCCCGTTTCAGAAATTTGGCTTGTAGATATTTTAGAAGGAAGAGAAAAGTTAATGATTATCGCAGGCTTAGCAAAACGAATGATAGCACAAGCTGATTGCTCTATCAAGATCGTTGAAACATTAGATCGTCGTGAAGCTCTAAAAGATGCTAATTATGTGATTACACAAATTAGAGTGGGGCAATTGGACATGCGCAGATCAGATGAATATTTATCGCTCAAGCACGGGGTTATTGGTCAGGAGACAACCGGAGCTGGCGGCTTTATGAAGGCATTGCGTACGATTCCGGTAATGCTGGATATTTGTGAAGACATAGAAGAACTAGCTCCAGAGGCATGGCTGCTCAATTTTACTAATCCGGCAGGTATTATAACAGAAGCTATTTTGAAGCATAGCAATGTTAAAGTCGTTGGGCTTTGTAATAATCCAATAAACTTCTATAAAAAATTTGCTAAGGACTATCAAGTTCCGATGAAGGATGTAAGTATCCAGTTTGTCGGTATCAACCATTTAAATTGGATAACCGATTTCTATATTAAAGGAAAATCAAGATTAAACGATGTGTTAGCTGGTGTATCTGCGAGTTATGAAGCAAAGAATATTCCAGGACTTGAATGGGATCCCATATTTCTTCAATCACTCGGAGCCATCCCTTGCGGCTATCATAAATACTATTATCAGACAGACCAAATTTTAGCTGAGCAGTTAAAGAATTACAAGAAAGGCTACACAAGAGCTGATCAAGTCCAACAAGTCGAAAAAGAGCTATTTACGATTTATGAAGATCCATCTACTATGGAAAAACCTGATGCATTAGAACAACGTGGAGGTGCCTATTATTCGGAGGCGGCTGTAAACCTCCTTACCTCAATTCATTTAGATAATAAGCAAATTCACACAGTAAACGTTAGAAATAATGGAGCCATTTCTTGTTTACCTAATGATGTCTGCATTGAAGTAAATTGCATAGTTGAAAATCAGCAAATTACACCAATTCAAACAGGAAATGTTTCGCCACAAATAAGGGGATTATTGCAAGTTGTTAAGACATATGAAGAGTTAACCGTGGAGGCTGCCGTAACAAGAAAAATAGGAACTGCTTTACAAGCATTGACAATTCATCCGTTAATTCCATCTGCAAAGAAAGCACATGAATTATTACAAGATATGTTAATTGCAAATGAAGCCTATTTCCAGCCAATTCTATATTTCGGAGGCGATCATGTATGAAAGTTACGCTGTTATGTGCATTAGGGATGAGTACAAGTATGCTCGTAGAGAGAATGAAAAAAGCGGCTAAAGCAAGATCGGTGAGCATCCAAATTGAAGCACATTCGGTTAATGACTTAGAGGGGCAGCTTGAAACCTCGGATTTTATCTTACTTGGACCACAAATTCGATATAAACAAAGAGAACTATCAGCAAAAGCAAAAGCTGTTGGGGTACCACTTGCAGTAATTGATATGAAAGCATATGGGAGTATGGATGGAGATAAGGTATTGAATCAAGCCTTGGAGTTATTACGCTAGAATGGAGGGGAGAGTATATGAGGAGATTTCAAGCGTTTATGGAGCATTACTTTATGCCGGTTGCTGGAAAACTAGCTGAGCAGCGACATTTACGGGCAATTCGCGATGGAATTATTGCTACGATGCCGTTACTAATCATTGGGAGTATCTTTTTAATTATTTCTTCACCGCCTGTTAAATCCTGGACAGAATTTATGAAGCCATTTACACCAACTCTAAGTATACCTGTAAACGCAACATTTGGGCTATTAGGATTGATTGCTGTATTTGCGATTGCTTATCATTTAGCAAGAAGCTATAACCTGGACGGTCTATCTGCAGGTGTGCTCAGTGTTGCAGCATTCTTTGTAGCAACACCTCTAACAGAAGAAGGGAATATTCCTCTAAATTTAATGGGCAGTGAAGGGCTGTTTATTGCAATTTTATTAGCTATATTTACGGTTGAAGTGTATCGTTTTTTTACGAAAAAAAATATTGTCATCCGTATGCCAGATGGAGTCCCGCCGTCTGTTTGGCGGGCATTCACAGCATTAATTCCAGGTGCAGCTATTATTGCTATTGTTTGGGGAGTCGATTTGTTTTTAAAAATCGCTTGGGACCTGTCCTTGCATGGGGTCGTAGGTGCTGTATTAAGAGAGCCTTTACAGCTATTAGGAGGAAGCTTTTGGGGAGCTATTATAGCGATTATTCTTATTCATTTACTATGGTCGTCTGGCATCCATGGTATCTCCGTCGTTGCCAGTGTAATGGCACCAATTTGGTACAGCTTAACGGAAGAAAATGTTGCGGCACATCAAGCTGGTGAGGCATTGCCTCATATTGTTGGCCAGCCGTTTATGGCAATTTGGTGGGCTGTTGGTGGATCTGGTATGGCCTTAGCCCTGACGCTTCTCTTTATTTGGCGCGCGCGATCCAAGCATTTAAAAAGCTTGGGAAGAGGGTCAGTATGGGCAAGTGTCTTTAATATTAGTGAACCAGTTATTTTTGGTGCTCCAGTCGTGATGAATCCGATCCTTGTTATCCCCTTTATTCTTGCACCACTTGCAGTTGGAATCCTAACCTATTTTTCTATGTCAATTGGTTTGGTAGGGAAGCCATATGTGATCATACCATGGACAACACCACCCCCGTTCTCAGGCGTTTTAACAACGGGGGATTTCCGAGGCGGTCTATTGATGATTGTAAATATTATTGTAGCGATGGTCATTTATTATCCGTTTTTCAAAATGTATGATCGCCAGCTTGTAAAGGAAGAGGAATCAATTAGATCAGATGATACATAGTGCAAGGTATTGTTACATGGTTGAAAAATTACTCATGAAATGGGAGTGTTTTGGTGAAAATCAAGGTATTATGTTTATCGACAATTGCATTGCTTGCTGTCATATTTCAACAGCAAACCGTTCATGCAGATAAAGAAGCGAGTCGTAAAGAAAAGCGAATAGTAAAGCCAGGTATTGAAGTCTTATTAGAAGAACATTTGAATTGGTTAGCTGGAAAACGAGTAGGTCTAATTACAAACCCAACAGGCGTTGATCGAAATTTAAAAAGTTCAATTGACTTATTGTATGAACATCCAGATGTAAATCTAACTGCACTTTTTGGTCCTGAACACGGTATTCGTGGTAACCGTGAAGCGGGTGAATATGTTGAGTCGTATGTAGATGAAAAGACGGGTTTACCTGTTTACAGCCTGTATGGACCAACATGGAAGCCGACAGAAGAAATGCTTGAAGATATTGATGTATTGTTATTTGATATCCAAGATATCGGTTCTAATGTATATACCTATATTTATACACTTGGTTTTGCAATGGAAGCGGCCGCAGAACAGGGGAAAGCGATTATTGTTCTGGATCGGCCAAATCCAATTGGTGGCGAACGAGTAGAGGGACCTCTTCGTTCAGCGGACACGGTTAGTTTTATGGGAAGATTTCTTTTGCCTGTACGTCACGGCCTGACTGTTGGTGAACTAGCAACAATGTGGAATCATGAATATAGTTTGGGAGTATCGTTAAAAGTAGCGAAAATGAAAGGTTGGAAGCGCTTCATGCATTTTGAAGACACACAGTTACCATGGATTCAACCTTCTCCTAATATTCCAGCGCAAGAAACAGCTTATTTATATGCAGGAACAGAACTATTGGATGATACAACATTAACAACTGGTCTAGGAACAACAAAGCCATTTGAGCTTGTAGGTGCACCATGGATTAATGGGAATCAATTAGCAGAAGAAATGAATGATAGAAACATAGATGGCGTCCGTTTTCGTTCTGCTTACTTCACACCAATGTTTGGTAAATATGAAGGGGAGCGCATTGGTGGTGTACAGGTACACATAATTGATCGGCAGAAAATAGATTTAGTAAATTTAGGATTACAGCTTCTTGATGCGATGCGTGATCAAGACCCAGATCAATTTATGATGACAGATAAATACGCCAATCTTATTGGTGACCCAGAAGTGCCAGCGATGATTCGAAATAATGAATCGATAGAGAAAATTATAGATAGTTGGCAAAGGAAATTAATGAAATGGAAGCTTGAGGTACGAAATCACTACTTACTTTATGGACCCTATCCGAAGGGTGCAAAGCCTTATAAAGGGAAAACAGTACTTGGTATCTTACCGTTAGATTTATCCGCAGCAATTGGACAAAGCATTCCTTTATCGTTACAAGGCTTTGATAAGGATGGAGAAAAATTAGAAATAAATTCGGATGATATTAACTGGAAAGTTACAGATGGATTAGGGTATGTTGAGGATAGCCAATTTCATGCGCTAAAAGATGGTGTTGGTAAAATTATTGCAATCTACCAAAAGCAAAAAGCAGAACGTTCTATAGATATATCAGCAATTTTAGTTCAAAATATTCGCTTTGGAGTACATGATTCCTATACACGTGTTGTGTTTGATTTAAATAAGACAGTCAGCAATTATGCTGTTGAAGAAGAAGATCACCGCCTGTTATTTTCTATCCCCTATGGAGAAATAGCTGGAGAGTTAGAAAAGGGAGGAGGGAGCATTTTAATTGGGAATAGTCCAGTGATCGAGCGCATCGATTATCAAATAGAGGGAGAAAACTTTTTAGCAGAATTGCATGTAAAACAAACGGCTGTAAACGTAGAAACACCAACATACGCTTCGCGAATCGTATTAGATTTGCAGCATGATGGAGAAAATTAGCCGTGCATATCTATCATGCATATAACTGGCAGTAAGATTCCCACTTTAAGGAATAAAGTGAAACCAATATGGATAAGTAGGAGATCGACTGCCAGTAAATGTCCGATTGGTTCCAAGGCCGTTAGGTCATATCCTTGGGGTACGAACAATCAGTGGAGGATAAACAAAATCCCTACTAAAGTTTCACTTTATAGATAGAGTAGCAGATACTTCTGTTTTGATTCATAAAATACTGCTACAAATAACATATTGGCATGTAAAAACAGGGATAATTTAAATCCCTGTTTTTGTGGTCGCTATTTCTTTCTAAATTTACTATCTGACCTTTGTTGGCGAAGTTTTCCCAAGCGCTCTGATATCTTCTCTGCTTGGTGTTTTGTACATTCCTTGTCTATTTCTAATTGATATTTTCCATCTTTAGCAGTAATGTCAAAACAGGTATCTACTTCACTTCCCTTTGGAAGCAGGTTTTTAGCGATAAGAATTTCCTTTTGTTTATCTTCCACTAAGATGACTGCTTTTTCATTATCTTCAAAGCGATCTAAGACACCTTTCATTTGTCGGCTCCTTTCATACAGGCTAATCCTTGTTCTTTTATATCATCTAATGTTGCAGTACTGATACCTTTTATCTTTGTTAAATCATTTAGTGATTGATACGGTCGTAAGTCAATTAATGCAGTTGCCCGCTCTGAGCCAATATGAATAATATTTTGTAAGTCATCATGTGAAGCTTGGTTAATGGCAATACATTCATCTTTCCCTTTTTCCGTAGAAATTTGATATTCTGTTCCATTTGTAGTTATGATAATGGTACCATCATTATCTGTACCATATAAGTCAATTCCAGCATTTTTGATTTTTTTTATTGTTTCTTTATGTGGGTGTCCATAGTTATTATCCTTTCCTGCACTATAAATAGCTACTTGTGGATTAACTGCTTCTACAAATTCAGTTGCGGTAGATGTATTGGAACCGTGGTGCCCAAGCTGGAGAAAATCCGCATCGATCGAATCATTCATCGTAAGCATTTCTCTTTCCTCTGCTTTACCTGCATCCCCTGTAAACAAAAAACGCATTTGATCATATGATAATCGAACGGAAAGAGACTCTTTATTTGCTTCACCTGTGATTTCTTTAGGAT
This sequence comes from Virgibacillus sp. AGTR, assembly GCF_016919725.2. Classification (GTDB taxonomy): domain Bacteria; phylum Bacillota; class Bacilli; order Bacillales; family Amphibacillaceae; genus Virgibacillus; species Virgibacillus salarius. Next base: position 45,413 of record NZ_JAJERH010000015.1, on the reverse strand, counting down.
AGAGGATGTCGATTTCCAATGGCCCGATTACAAACTGCTCTCCTACTCGAGGTTCTTCATAGTTAGCGCCACTATCAATTACTGCTTCTAAAGCTTTTTGAAAGGTTTGAGAAGAGCTTTCATTACCACTCATCCATACTTCCTCTGTTTCGTATGTTTGAAGGATTTCTGCTAATTGTCCAATATGATCAGCATCTGGATGACTAATAATGATTAAATCAATGTTATTAATAGCTTGGGACGCTAAATATTCGTTTACATCATTACTTTTCCAATCACCAGTGTCATATAAAATCGTATAGGTTTGTTGATCCTCTGAATAGCGAAATAGCGTCGCATCTGCTTGGCCAGCATCTATGTAATGAACATCCAGTTGCCCATTTGAAGACGTTGAGTGTGCAACACTATCTGATTGTGTGGGTGATTTACCACAAGCCGTTACGAAGCAAAATAATCCAATGATAATCAAAAACAGCCAATGACGCTTCATGTAACATGTCCCCCTTCTTTACCTTAATAGTATTATAAGTTGGTATCGAAAGGAAAAGGAAAGAATAGCGGCTATAATAACTAAATATTCTGAGTGAAAATAGGGGGGTGAAGTGACTAAATTAAACAGTCATCATAATTGTTCTGATGTCACAAGGCTATTAGAGCGAGGAAGTTATCTCCACGATCTAAAAAGGGTTATCAATATAGATACAACAAATAATCAGAGAGATTTGCAGTTGGTTCTCAGTCTTTGGATGATTCCTTCGTTATCTTGTTTACGTGTATCAGATAAGCAAAGGCTCTCTTCTGTTTAGCAACTGCTGCTAAGTGAGAGAGCCTTACATATAATGAGAATCAGCTAGTATCTAGAGATGCTTTACAGATGGAGCAACATAATTGATAAGCGCTGTTCAAGCGAAAGCTTTAATTTAAGTTTCCAATAGACAGGTATTTAGTTTCTAAATAAGGTTCGATTCCTTCTAAGCCGCCTTCACGTCCTAGTCCACTCTCTTTCATTCCACCAAATGGGGCATGTGCCGCTGATGGTCCACCATCATTCCAGCCAATAATTCCATAGTCTAAATGTTCATGAAGATATGTGCCAGTGCGATAGTCATTAGTAAAGAAGTAGGCAGCAAGACCAAACGGTGTGTGATTCGCCATCGCTACAGCTTCATCTATTTCTGTAAACGTGGTTATTGGAGCAACAGGACCAAATGTTTCTTCGTGCATAATATCCATTTCTTCAGTTACATTTTTAAGTACAGTTGGATGAACAAAGTAGTATCCTTTGTCGTCATTTGCATCAAATTGATCTCCTAACAGTACTTGTGCACCCTTTTCTTTGGCATCAGTAATGTGAGAAATGATTTTTTCATAGCCACCTTGATTAATGATTGGGCCGATATCAACACCTTCATGTAATCCATTTCCTACTTGAAGCTGCTTTACTTCTGCAACAAACTTTTCAGCGAATTTGTCAACGACATCTTCATGAACAATGATTCTGTTTGCACAAACACAGGTCTGACCAGCATTACGGAATTTCGTAGCTACTGTTTGTTTGGCTGCTAGCTCGATATCAGCATCCTTGGCTACAATCAATGGTGCATGTCCACCAAGCTCCATCGTTACATGCTTTACTGTATCGGCACTGTTTTTTATTAATTCTTTTCCAACAGATGTAGATCCAGTAAATGTTATTTTTCGTACATAGTCGCTGTTGGTAAATAGGTCACCAATTATACTACCAGAACCAGAAACGTATTGAATTGCTTCTTCTGGGATGCCAGCTTCATGAGCTAATTCAATAATTCGTATGCCAGTCAATGGTGTTTCAGAGGCTGGCTTAACAATGAATGTACAACCTGCAGCAAGTGCTGGCGCAGCTTTACGAGTCATCATGGCTGCTGGAAAATTCCAAGGAGTGATCGCGGCGACTAAACCAACGGGTTGTTTACTAATAATAATGCGTTTGGACTCCGTATTTGCTGGAATGGTCCTACCATATATTCGCTTTGCTTCTTCTGCGTACCAATCAATATAGCTTGCAGCATATTCTACTTCACCAGAGGATTCTTTTAATGGTTTTCCATTTTCAAGTGTCATCAGCTCGGCAATGTCATCTTTGGCATCACGAATTTTTTTCGCCCACGTATTTAATAATTCGGCTCTTTTATGGGCATTAACCTTTGACCATTTTGGGAAATAGTCATGTCCTTTTTTAAGCGCTGCTTGAATTTCTTCTTTGCTATGTTTCTTAATTTCTTTAATAGTTTCTCCAGTAGCTGGGTTTGTAACAATAATCGAGTTAGCCATTATAAAACTCCTTTGCTCATTAATATAACGTTCTATTATATTTATTATATTCCCTAGTTATTCATCGATAAAAACATATGAACTATAAATTAAAATAATAAATCCTATACATTTACTTACAAAGTCTTTATTTTCTTTCGCTAAGAAAGTGAAATGGTAAATGAAGAAGGATGTATAGGTTTATTTTATCATTTTTCTTAAAAAATAGAAAATTATTATTATTTAGATATAAATTTGTAATTACGTTAAAATCAAATAATATGCTAGCTTTATTTGGATATCTATGATGCAAATCTATTTAAAAATACCTAGAAATATTTTAAGAAAATTTATGACTAATCTATCAATCTTAAAATGAGAATTTTTTTCGACGTTGTTTGACATATTTCTCCCTTTTTCATCTTCTATAATTGAGTAACAACCTAGATACGATAGAAAAGCATCATAGTCAGATAAGAACGAAATGAGTGAAGAAAGGAGGCAAAGTGTTCTATATGGATTTGATTCTTATCTGCATTGGAAATGTGTCAAAAATTGATGGGAGGAATGGTCATGAAAGCTAAACGTAGACGTCAAATGAGAACAGCATTTAGCTTTGCCGCAACAGTACTATTGACATTTTCATTAATTGTACCTGGAGTAACGAATGCAGAGTCGAACGGTATGTCGAACCAAATGGTAAAAGAAAAAGTCAGTAAGCGGTTGATTAAAGAGTTTAAGGGCGATGATAAGTTAACCTTCCTAGTCAAATTTAAAGAAAAAGCAGATACTATGAAAATAGCTGAACGGGCGAAAGCCTCTAGTCAGAAAGCGCAGTTATCTGCAAAGAAGGCTGAATTAACCCAACGAACTGCCGTTTTAACAGAATTAAAGGAAACATCCTTAAATTCTCAACAGAAAGTTAGGAAGTTCCTTGAAGCAGAAGTCGAAAAAGGAAATGTAGACACATTTAAGTCGTATCATATTGTAAACGGAATGGCTGTCACAGCAACGAAGAAAGTTGCCAATAAGCTTGCAGCTTTTACGGAGGTAGAAAAGATACTGCCAAATGAAAGAAGACAATTGTTTACTACAATTACAAAAGATGCAGAAGCACCTGCTTCAAAAATCGCGAATGTCGAATGGAATGTTGAACGTGTTGGAGCCCCCACAGTATGGGATATGGGATTTGATGGATCAGGTGTAACCGTTGCTAGTATAGATACAGGTGTTCAATGGGATCATCCAGCGCTACAAGAAAAATATCGAGGCTATGATAATACTTCCGGAGAAGTGAATCATGATTTTAATTGGTTTGATGCGACAGCAGGGGAATCGGCTCCTTATGATGATCAAGGTCATGGCACACACGTTACTGGAACAATGGTAGGTAGTGAGCCAGATGGCTCAAACCAAGTAGGTGTTGCTCCAGGAGCAAATTGGATCGCTGTAAAAGCCTTTTCAGCAAGTGGAGGTACCGATACTGATCTTCTCGAAGCAGCGGAGTGGGTTTTAGCTCCTACAGATGCACAAGGAAATTCACGCGTTGATATGGCGCCCGATGTTGTAAATAATTCGTGGGGAGGTGGTCCGGGTCTTAATGAATGGTATCGAGACGTTGTAAGAAATTGGAGAGCAGCAGAAATATTCCCGGAATTCTCTGCAGGGAATACGTCGATCTATAATCCAGGTGGTCCAGAGTCGATTGCGGTACCAGCAAACTATCCAGAGTCATTTGCTACTGGTGCAACCGATTCTAATGATTCGCTAGGAAGCTTTTCATTACAAGGTCCGTCCCCTTATGATGCCCGATATTTCAGCACCAGGTGTAAATATTCGTTCTAGTGTTCCAGGCAATGGTTATGAAGGCGGGTGGAATGGTACATCAATGGCAGGTCCTGCTGTTTCAGCAGTTGTGGCTTTGATGAAACAAGCTGATAGTAGCTTAACTGTTAATGAAATAGAAGAAGCTCTACTAGCTACTGCCACACCATTAACTGATAACGAATTTCCAAATTCACCGAATAATGGATATGGTTATGGATTAGTGAACGCATATGACGCTGTTTCTTCGATAATTCCGAGCTTAGGAATGCAAAAATCAATGTTTTTCTTAAATGATCATCGAACAGCACTAATGAGATAATTAGCCCAAAATTAGGAACCATTCGATCGAAATAGCTGTCTCAACAGTTCCACGATTATCAAAACCTAAATTGAAAAATTTATAAAATAAGGAGGCTGGGACGAAACACAACTTCTTTACTCAACATACGAATAATCATGTTATCAATAGGAGTATCATCGCCGCACCGTGAAAATATACTTGCTTTCCGCGGTCGCGGCCTCAGCCTCCTTTTGTTTCAATCGCGCCCTTCTATAGTATTAGAGCATCCTATTCTTTTACGTTTTGTTAAACTTATATACAATATTTGAAATAGAAAAATACTAAAAAATAGTCGGTACCATTCCCCCATCCATGCGGATTGGAGAACCTTTAAATGCGGATGCATAAGGACTACACAAAAATGTAGTTAATCTACCTATTTCAATTGGCTTGATAAATCGTTGTATTTCAGATTGAGGTAGGTTTGTAGTCATAAATTCTTTCTCTTTTTCTGAAAAAGTCATATCAGCATGAGAGTATATACCCTCAATTATTTGATGAACATTTTCAGAGAGTGTTGGTCCTGGCATGATTGTATTAACTGTAACTTCTGCTCCTACTGTTAATTTAGATAAGCTTTTTGACAATGATAATAGCATGGATTTTGTCATACAATACTGAGGCATTTGTCCTGAAGGCATAATTGCTTCTTCACTGGCAATAAAAATAATGCGACCATAATCGTTTTTTAACATTTTAGGTAAATAAAACTTAGATAATCCATTTGCAGCAAGAACATTAGTACGGAAGTATTTTTCCCATGCTTCATCGTCAATGTCCTCATATTGCATAATCTCATAAATACCCATATTGTTAACTAAAATATCAATAGTGGGGTATTTTTTAAATAAGGCTTCTCTTTGTAGAATATCGACAATATCGGCTGTAGCATTTTGAGGAGAGGTAGCCGGGAAATTCGATTTAATTTCATTTACGATTCGTTCTACCTCTTCATAATTTCGTCCATTAATTAGCACATTGACACCTTCTTTGGCAAGTTCAATGGCAATTGCTTTACCTATACCTTTCGTTGATCCTGTAACTAAAGCTGTTTTATTGTTTAATCCCATATCCATAATACATTTCTCCATTTCATTTATCTTTTATGATAATAAGTTAAAATAAACGCGCTTCTACACTTTGGGGTAATAATTAGGTTATTCTTTTTTAATATAGTGTTAAAAAATTTACTTTTAAGACAAAGTTAATTTCTTGAGTTTGTACCTAATTGTTCAGTACGCCAATTTAAGGGAGTATCACCTTCCCAAATGCGGAAGGCGCGGTAAAACGAGTTCTGGTCTTCATATCCAATCATGAAGGCTACTTCTTTAATATCGAACGAGGGATCTGCGAGGTACTCTCGAGCTAACTCATGTCGGACTTGTGTCAAAAGATGCTTGAAGTTCGTGCCTTCGTCAGTAAGACGTCGCTGCAAGGTACGATCGCTCATCCCAAACTCGCTTGCGACAGTCTGAATGTCAGGGCGCCCTCCTGTTAGGTTACGTTTCATAATCCACTTGACCATTTCGGTGATTGAGCGACTGCGTTGCTGCTCATCCAACGATTTGTCTAATACGGGTGTCAGAATCTCCAGCAACTCTTCGTTGTACGAGACAAAAGGGAGGTCTAGATCTCTTCGATGTAGCGTCAACCTGTTACAATTTGCACCAATCCGGATATGGCAGCCGAAGTAAGCTTCAAGTGCCTGTAGGTCGCCCATTGAGTGCGTAAATTCGACAAATTTCGCCATCAACGGTTGGCCTGTGCCCCGACGTCCAAGCTCCAAAAGAAATGCCAGAGTGATTCCAACTAGCATCGGTGGACCTGGTTGCTCGGTATACAACCAATCTAGTTCAATTGTACATTTCTCACCTCCCTCGGTGATATGTAAGCTTTCAGGGGGACACATCTGTTTGTACCGTGCCATTCGTTTTAGAGCGTCACGGTAGTCACGAGCATGGTAAGTCGCTAATACTGTGGGTGGATAATGCGCTGTTTCAAAGACGGTCATAAGCTTGATAATTCCTTTGGCAGTGTCATCAATGAGATCCGAATAAGCCTGCCAAATCGCGAAATATTGATCGGTAGTGACAACTGGGTCAGTAATAATGGTGAGCGGTAGTCGTGCTTTTCGAGCCACGTCGTGGGGGGCAATCCCTAATTGATGTATGCCTGCCCAAAATCCTGCCGGGATTTTAATACGAGTATAAGACTTCATAATGGGTCCTCCTTTAGCTATCTAAACATTCACTAGTTTTGCTTGTGATTGTGTTCTGCCTAGTTAACGGGACAGATATTATAATACCTATTCAATCTAGCATTGTAACTAGCAAAGGGTGACATTTTACTAGCCAACTACGTCGAATTAATCCGTTAGTAATAGGTACCATTAAAAGACATCTAAATAATCCTATTTACCTAAGCGGTTTAAATATGTTTTAGTGTTTTTGTTATTTGTACCTACCCAATCAGAAAGTCACTCACTATAATCTTGGGCTTAAATTGATCTTAGCATTAAATTAATTTATCCAGTATTCAATATGTCTATCATTTACAATCTGGCCTGTTTGCGAAATAGTATGAGAATGTTTTGTTGGTATCGTTACTTCAACCTAAATAGTTTTAAAAAAGTAGAACTTACACCTTCCCATAAGCTACATTTAACTGCTTTTGTAGTTGTTGGTTATCATCTTCTAGTTTCTCGATTTTCCGTTTAGTGAATCTATAATGGCATTTTTATTGCTTCCATTCATTACTCGTTTTAATTGTTTGGTGTTGGCATTTGCGAGTTCCGCTTCCTTAATAATCCAATTTTCTCACGAATTTCAGGATTGTTGTACAATGTTGCTTTTGCTGCACCTGCTTCCTCTGCAACACTATTGAAATTAACATTTTCATTGGCTCGGATGAGTCTTTGAATCGCTCCCCCCCTTTTTTACGTGTATTCAATGTTCCATGCGATCATAATCACCCATGTTTAAGCACCGCTTTTTCCTTTTCGTTCTAGTTCTCTTCTTAAGCGATCAAGACGTCCATAAAACCATTTCATAACGTAATATCGTTCCAAAATTCGTGAAAACACGGAGGTTATCCTTATATTAAGGGAGGTAAACAGCTGGTGAGGTGCTATGCAATCACATGTAAGCGCTTAATTATTTCCGTTTCATGACGGAAAAAGTATAGGTGTAGTTGCTGTTTGTATTCGTATAAACTTATAGATAAGTTAACAAACATCAACGTAGGAGGGATTTTCCATGAAAAATATTGTTCTAGCATGTTCAGCTGGTATGTCTACGAGTTTATTAGTAGCAAAAATGGAAGAAATAGCATCTGAAACGGAAATGGAGGTTCAGATATGGGCTGTGGCACAAGATAAGATAACGCAGGAAATGGAAAAAGCGGATGTACTACTTATCGGTCCACAAATGCGTTTTTTAAAAAAGAAACTTTCTAAAGCGGCGAGTGAATGGAATGTACCGATTGATGTAATTGATCCAATTGCTTATGGAAGAATCGACGGAGAAGCAGTGTTAAATAAGGCATTGGAATTGCTTAATGAAAATAGTTAAAGGAGGAGATTTAGATGAATGGGAAGTTTATGGAAATGTTGGAGAACTTCTTATTACCGATTGCTGATAAGTTAAACAATAACCGTTACTTATCCGCTTTACGTGACGGATTTATGGTTGCGTTACCACTTATTATTTTTGGTTCTATATTTGTTGTTATTGCAAATTTTCCCTTCCTCGATAGTATGATTAGTGAGGAAGCCTATAAGGCATACCAAAATGCATTAGGACCAGCTTCAGCTGCCACCTTAAGCATAATGGGATTATTTGTAATCGTTGGGATTGGTTATAAGTTAACAGAGCATTACGAAGGGGAGGCTATTTATGGCGGTGTAGTTGCACTAGCAGCTTTCTTGATATTAACGCCACAGGTATTAGAAGGAGTATCTGGAGTTATTCCTACAGCAAGTCTAGGAGCCCAAGGAATGTTTCTTGGTATCTTTACTGCATTTATTTCAGCTGAGTTATATCGTTTCTTCGTACAAAAAGATTGGACAATTAAAATGCCAGCTGGGGTTCCGGGGGCAGTGTCAAAATCATTTAGTGCATTAATTCCGATTACCCTAACATTATCGATTTTTTTAATAGTCCGCATTCTATTTAGTTACACCAATTTTGAGACAGTACAGAATTTTATTTATACTATAATCCAACAACCATTAACTGAACTTGGTAGTGGATTGCCAGCAACTATTGTTGCGGTACTGTTGATTCAGGTTTTCTGGTTCTTTGGATTACATGGCCAAATCATTGTGAATTCAGTATTTGATCCAATCTGGTATGCATTAAATGATCAAAATTTATCAGCGTTTCAGGCGGGAACTGAATTACCAAACATTGTGACGAAGCAATTTGTCGACTCTTTCCTTGTTGGTATGGGAGGATCAGGCATGACGTTAGCTGTTATCATTCTAATATTTCTAATTGGTAGAAGTAGACAATTGAAGGAATTAGGTAAGCTTGGTGCACCTGCCGGGGTATTTAATGTAAACGAGCCTATTATCTTTGGCTTACCGATTATCATGAATCCATTAATTATTATTCCATGGCTTGTTGCTCCAGTTGTAGTTACCATTATTACATATTTTGCTATGTCGACTGGATTAGTTCCGCCACCTGCTGGGGTAATTGTCCCATGGACAACACCAGTTATTTTAAATGGATTTTTAGCAACAGGTAATGCATGGCAAGGAGGGGTACTACAGGCAGTAAATTTAGTTATAGTAATTGCGATTTGGTGGCCATTCTTAAAGATTATGGACAAGAGTTACTATGAAAAAGAAACGAAGGTAAAGAAAAGCTAATCATAATAACAGTATTTTAAGCAGTCTTAAGAGGTGAAAAGCGTGGATCAAACAACAAATATTGCATTTCAAATAATATTGCACGCCGGTAATGGAAAATCAAACGTAATGGAAGCCATTCAAGAGGCAAAGATCGGTAATTTTACATTAGCCGATGAACTAGTTGAACAGGCTGGAGAAGAACTAGGAAAGGCGCATGAATACCAAACCCAGCTATTACAACAGGAAGCAAAGGGTGAAGAAAATGTTATTAATGTCATGCTTATTCATTCACAAGATCATTTAATGACATCAATGACAGTAAGGGACCTTGCGATAGAGATTATCGAAATATACAGAAATAAATAGTAAGTTAAGAGGAGGAACTAGCGGTGACAATCAACTTTCAGTTTCCTGAAGATTTTTGGTGGGGAAGTGCAACGTCAGCAACACAAATAGAAGGTGCTGCGAAAGAAGATGGTAAAGCGAAAAACATCTGGGATCATTGGTATGAGAAGGAGCCAAACCGATTTTTTGATGAAGTTGGCCCTGATACTACCTCTAATTTTTATCACACATATAAAGAAGATATAAAATTAATGAAAGAAATTGGTCATAATACCTTTCGTTTATCTATATCATGGTCAAGGTTTATGCCTTATGGTGAAGTAAACCAAAAAGCGGCAGACTTTTACAATCATGTAATTGATGAATTGATTGCTCAAGACATTGAGCCGTTTGTAAATCTGTTTCACTTTGATATGCCTTTTGATCTGCAACAGCAAGGCGGATGGGAAAGTAGAGAAGTAGTTGAGAAATATGTAGACTATGCGAAGACTTGTTTTCAATTATTCGGCGACCGTGTGACAAAATGGTTTACATTTAATGAACCAATTGTTCCAGTTGAAGGTGGATACTTGTATGATTTTCATTATCCGAATATCGTTGATGCTAAAAAGGCCACTCAAGTTGCTTATCACACAATGATTGCACATGCAAAGGCAGTAGAAGCATTTCGTACATACAATGACAATGGAAGTAAAATTGGAATCATTTTAAATCTAACACCGTCCTATCCTAGAAGTAATAATCCAGCTGATTTAAGAGCTTCTAGAATAGCAGACTTATTTTTCAATCGTAGCTTCTTGGATCCGGCGGTCCTTGGGGAGTATCCGAGCGAGCTAATAGAGATTTTAAATGAACATGGACTATTACCGAATACAGAAGTCGGAGATAAAGAATTATTAAGGGAGAACAAGGTTGATATTCTCGGTGTGAATTATTATCAGCCTCGTCGTGTGAAAGCAAAAGAGTATTTACCAAACCCGTATGCTCCGTTTATGCCCGATATGTATTTTGATAGCTATGAAATGCCAGGTAGAAAAATGAATAAGTATCGTGGGTGGGAGATATATGAAAAAGGAATCTATGATATTTTGAAAAATTTAAAAGATAACTATGGAAATATTGAATCTTTTATTTCGGAAAATGGCATGGGAGTTCAGAATGAAGAACGATTTCTAAGAAATGGAGAAATTCAGGATGATTATCGAATAGAATTTATAAAAGAGCATTTGAAATGGGTGCATCAGGCTATACAAGAAAATTGTAATGTAAAAGGCTATCATTTATGGGCTTTCATGGATAATTGGTCGTGGATGAATGCTTATAAAAATCGCTATGGTTTTTTTGCTGTAGACCTAAAGACAATGAAACGAACACCGAAGAAAAGTGCGCATTGGATAAAGCATGTAGCAGAAAATAATGGTTTTTAGACAGCAAAGCTGCTAGCTATCCGATAATGATTTTAATGAAAATATCGATTAAGGAGTTTTGATTTTGAACGAGTCAGAACGCCCTTTATCCCTCATATAACTGGCAGTAAGCCCCAAACTTCAAGTGAAAAAGTGAAACCAATATGGATAAGTGGGGAGCGACTGCCAGTAATGTCCGATTGGTTTAGAGGACTTTAGGTCATACCCTTGTGGTACTAACCATCCTGTGGGGGATAAACAAAACTCCCACTGATTGAGGTTTCACTTTATTACATCGATCCGAGTAAGGAGCAAATGGGTATGCTTACCTCGAGAATGAGAGTAATTTTAAAAAAGTTAATGACTATAGATGCACCTGTTACAGGTGAATTTTTGGCTGATATAAATAACGTTACATCTAGAACAACGAGGGAGGATATAAAAAAGCTAGATGCGTTGGTTATGAATCATGGTGCACAAATCCAAACCCTTATGGGAAAAGGTTATAAATTGGTTGTTTTTCAGGAAAAGAAATTTCGCCAATTTCTTCACCATATTGCATATCCAGAATTGTCAAAGGATTATCTACAACCTCAATCGCCTGAAGAAAGAGAAGCTTATATTATTCGAAAGCTATTAGTTAGTGATGATTATGTAAAGATCGAGCAATTGGCTGACGAATTGTACGTGAGTAAATCGACTGTTCAAAATGATTTAAAACAGGTAAAGTCCATCTTAAATCATTACTCTATTCAATTACATTCCAGACCTAATTACGGACTTGAGCTTAGAGGAGACGAGCTTAAATTACGTTTTTGTATGGCAGAATATGTTGTTGATCGAAGTAGTGATTGTACCGAAAATGGGATGAAAGGCTTATCTTCTAGTTTGATGCCAACAGATTTCCATGCCATATCAGCAATTATTATGCAGCAAATTAGTCAACATCAAATTAGTATGTCAGATATTGCTATTAATAACCTTCTCATTCATATTGCGATCGCTTACAAAAGAATTCGTAGTGGAAATCATGTTAATTTACAACCAAGTGAACGTAGCCAAATAGAAAAGCAGAGTGAATATCAAGTAGCTTTAAAAATTGTAAAGGATGTAGAAGAACATTTTAACGTTGTTTTCCCAAAGGAGGAGACCGCTTATATTGCTATTCATTTATTGGGAACGAAAATGCTTTCGCAGCCTACAAAAGTAGACGTGCTTAACGAACAAATGATTGACGATACTATTCTGGCTATTAGTAAAAAAATGTTAGCTAAAATTGAGGAAGAGTATCGCTTAGGTATTGAGCATGATAAGGAACTAATTATTGCACTAAGCTTGCATTTAAAACCTGCAATTAATCGCTATAAATATGGTATGAATATTAGAAATCCATTATTGGAGGACATTAAAAAGAAGTATCCATTAGCATTTGAAACGGCTATTCTTGGTGGTTTAATGATTGAAAAAATAACAGATACCAAAATTGATGAAAATGAAATTGGCTATATTGCCTTGCATATTGGTGCAGCTATCGAAAGAAGGAACTTAAATTCCGGACCTAAACGATGTTTAATTGTCTGTGCTTCTGGGTTTGGGACTGCACAATTGATCTACTATCGAGTAAAAACACAATTCAGACAGAGTCTTGATGTAGTAGGTATTACAGAATTGTATAAATTAAAAGCTTATAATTTAAACAACGTTGACTTGATTATTAGTTCAGTTCCTATTATAGAGAATTTATCAGTTCCAGTTATCGAAGTAAATGCTATTCTTGGAAATAATGATATGAAAAAAATTGGGCAATTCATTGGTAATCAACGAAATATATCTGGTTATTTTCAAGAAAATCTCATATTCTTACAGAAAGATTTTGAAACAAAGAAGGAAGTATTGCATTTTTTACATCAAAAGCTACTTCAGTTAGGATATGTAAATAAGAGCTATCTAGATAATCTATATGACAGAGAAGCAATAGCTCCTACTTCGTTCGGCAACCTAGTAGCCATTCCACATCCGATAACTCCACAAACAAATAAAACGTTCTTAACTGTTTGTACTTTGAAAAAAGCAATTACCTGGGGAAATAAACCTGTCCAATTTGTCTGCCTTTTAAATGTCAAGAAAGATAGTCAGGAAGACTTGCAACATATGTATGATCTGTTGGGGAGAATGGTAAACTCGGAAACAATGATACACCAATTAATCAAGGCATCGACCTTTGATTCATTCATGTCTGCCTTACGTTAAAAAAGTAAGAACGATGTGAATAAGGAAAAAAGTCCTTCCTTTTGCTATTCTAGTTGTATATAGCTGTTTTGCTACGAATAAAGATCGTATCAAATTTCTAGCAAATCAGTAAAATACAACAAAGCTTCTCCAGTTTGTTTTGGTTAACGGACAAGCTTTGTAAGAAGTTGGTGCTGCAATGAATAACAGACAGAGAGAGCTAATTGAGATATTATTATCAAATGATAGTAAGCCATTTCTTATACAGGATCTTGCAACACATGTTCAATGTTCAGAGAAGACAGTGCGTAATGATCTTAAACAGATTGAAGATTATGTAAGGACTTTCTCATCCGCCTCAATAGTTCGTAAGCCTGGTACAGGCGTCTATCTAGACATAAATAATGTCGAACGAAAAAAATTATTCCAGGAACTATTTGCGGAGACAATATCTGAAGATGAGCGAGCAATGAAAATTGCCTATCGCTTATTGGAGAGTAAACGACCAGTTACATTACAAACATTGGCAGATGAACATCACATTCATAAAGCAGCTATTAAAGCTGACATGAAACGAATAGCTGAGTGGATAAAGAACTTTGATCTCTTATTAACTTCTAGGCAGAAACTAGGGCATATTATAGAAGGTGAAGAGATTAATAAACGTATTGCTTTAGCACATTTACAAGAATTTATCGTTGATAACACAAGAAATTACCTATTTGATTTATTTTTACCATTTGAAATTTCTACTATAAATAATGCGTTGGACAATATGAGGCTATCAAGTGGCATCCCTTTTGCAGATAGTGCGTTGGACGGTCTTTTGATGCATGCACTTATATTGGTGAAACGAACAAAACAACATGCATCTATCGTTATTTCAAATACTCCTGACGAAGCATTTTTTAAAACAAGAGAATATAAAGCTTCTGAAAAGTTTTTAGAAGAATTGGAATTGAAGTTTTGTATATCTATTTCTAAAGCAGAAATTATTTACTTTACATGGCATGTACGTAGTTGTAAAAAAAGGGAAGATCAATCAACTCCTTTGAATAAACAGCATCCGAAAACTGTACAGGTAGCTTCTGCAATAACCAGTAAGATTAAACGGTTAACGATGATATCCTTTGAAGAAGATGAGCAATTATTGAATGGCTTAGCTATTCATTTAGATGCAGTCATTCATCGACTTAAATATGGATTTCCAATCACAAATCCTTTGTTAGGTAATATTAAAAAGATGTATCCATATATGTTTAGTATGGTGACGTTAGCAATAGAAAATGTAAAGAGACAATTTTATGTGAATCTTCCAGAAGATGAAGTTGCTTACCTTGTTCTTCATTTCCAAGCTTCGCTTGAAAGAATCCAAAAGAAGAGGAGGAAGGTTCCGAAGGTATTAATTGTATGTCATATGGGTGTAGGAATGTCTCATTTGTTGCAAGTGAAAATAGAACAACAATATAAGGATATTCAAATCGTTGGTGCAATAGGTAAATCAGAAGTACCTCGTTTCATTCAGCATCATGAGGTTAACTTGATTATTTCTACGACAGCACTAAGTAATAGTAGTATTCCAACCATTATTATTTCTCCTTTACTTGAACAGGAGGATCAAGATAAATTGGCTCAATTCTTTAAACAAGGTACGATAAGTGATAGTTCGAATTCGTCAGGTTCTTTTCTAGCCGATTTAATGAGTGAAGAACTCTTATTCATAAATGTTAAAGCAGAGCATCGTTACCAAGTTGTAGAAATGCTTGGCAACCAATTATTAGCTAAAGGTAATATTAAGCAAGAATATGTTCATCATGCCCTATTACGTGAGAAAAAATCTGCTACATCTATTGGGGGTGGTGTGGCTATCCCACACGGAGACCCTAGTCTAGTGCGAAAAACCTCCATAGCGGTGGCCGTTCTTGATACACCAATAGAATGGGGAAGCGAAAGGGTATCAATTGTTTTTATGCTTGCTATAGCCAATGATAAATCCAATCCTATAAAAACAATTATTAATCAAATATCTTCTATTTCTCAAGATCCGATTACGTTTAATGCATTAATGAAAGCACCAGATAAGCAGTCCTTTATCACGAATATAAAAAGTTACAATTAGATGTAATCTAGTTAAGCTATTATGCCTACTTTAAACAGTAAAAGATCAGGGTGATCTCCCTAATGAAATTTCAATCAGTGGGGGTTTTACTGCTAGCTATATGTGGGATAAAATACAATCTTACCGTAGTTGTGGAAGAAAAGAGACATTTATCCTTTGTTTATCTGATATATACTATATTCAAGAAAGCGATTACGAATCTTTTCAGATATAGGAGGATATATTATGAAGATAGTTGCTGTAACTGCATGTCCAGTAGGTATTGCCCATACATATATGGCCGCTGAGAATTTACAAAAAGCAGGTGAAGCACTCGGTGTTACTATTAAAGTTGAAACTCAAGGGTCCATTGGTGTAGAAAATGCACTTACCGAAAAAGATATTGAGGAGGCTGATGGAGTTATCATCGCCAGTGATAAGGAGGTTTCCAAAGATAGATTTATTGGTAAAAAGCTTATTGCAACAGGAGTACAAGAAGGTATTAGAAATCCGGAACAATTAATTAAACGAATTCAAACAGGGGATGTTTCCGTTTATCAAGCACAATTAGCTTCTGCTGAAGGCGTTAAAAAGAAGCGAAAGGAAAAAGAGAATCCTATCTATAAGCACTTAATGAGTGGCGTATCTTACATGATTCCGTTTATTGTTGTAGGTGGATTACTCATAGCTATTGCTTTAACACTTGGCGGTGAACAAACACCTGGAGGAATCGTAATACCAGAAGATTCATTCTGGAAAAAGATTGAAGATATTGGTGCTGCCTCCTTTAGTTTTATGGTTCCGATATTAGCTGGTTTTATTGCGGTTAGTATTGCAGATCGTCCAGGCTTGGCACCAGGTATTATTGGAGGTTTCATTGCTGCAAATGGTAGTTTTTATGGCAGTGAAGCGGGTGCTGGATTTATTGGTGGGATCATCGCTGGTTTTCTTGCTGGTTATATTACGCTAGCTATTAAAAAAATTAAAGTGCCGCAAGCTCTTCAACCTGTTATGCCAATTATATTTATTCCAATTTTAGCAACGTTAATTGTTGGCTTATTATTTGTGTATGTCATTGGTGCGCCGGTTTCACAGGTGTTTGAATCGTTAACAGCATGGCTTGAGGGCATGCAAGGTGCCAGCTCCATTTTATTAGCGCTAATTCTTGGTGCGATGATTGCAGTTGATATGGGGGGACCTTTTAATAAAGTGGCATTTTTATTCGGTTCTGCAATGATTGCAGAAGGAAATTATGAAATCATGGGACCAATTGCGGTAGCCATTTGTATACCACCACTTGGAATGGGACTAGCTACTTTTATTAATAAAAGAAAGTATCAACCTGCTGAGCAACAAGCAGGAAAGGCAAGCTTTACAATGGGATTATTCGGTATAACAGAGGGGGCTATACCATTTGCTGCCCAAGATCCATTACGTGTTATACCTAGTATCGTGGTCGGATCGATGACAGGATCTATGCTAGCAATGTTAGGTAATGTAGGTGATCGTGTAGCCCACGGTGGTCCGATTGTAGCTGTGTTAGGGGCGGTTGATAATGTACTAATGTTCTTCTTAGCTGCCGTTATTGGTACATTAGTTACAGCTATTTTAGTTAATCTACTAAAAAAGGATGTAGTTAGTTCTACACTCGATAGCCAATCTAACAAACAAACCGAAGCAGTTAATGATCAAATAAGTTCTCTGAACACTAGAAATGAACAAGATAAAAAATTATATATACGTAAGTTAACCGATATTGTAACCGTTGATCTAGTGGATACGGACCTTAAAGGAGCAACAAGAGATGAAGTTATTGATGAATTGATTAACAAAATGGATAGAGCTGGTATTCTAAGCGACAAAGAGATATATAGACAGGCTGTTATTGCTAGAGAGAAAGAAGGAACAACTGGTATGGGAATGAACATTGCGATCCCACATGGAAAATCTTCAGCTGTTAATAAACCTGCTGTAGCATTTGGAATGAAACATGATGGTGTTGATTGGAATAGTTTAGATCATACTGCTGCAAAAATAATTTTTATGATTGCGGTCCCTGAAAAGAATGCAGGAGACGAACATTTGAAAATACTACAAATGCTTTCACGTAAGCTTATGGACGATCAATTCAGAAAACAGCTTTTAGATGTAGCAAATAAAGAAGAGGCATATCAGCTACTAGATGAAATTCAATAAAGTATGTATTTATCCTTCAATTAACTGGCAGTAAGACCCTCATTTAGGGGATCGACTGCAAGTCAAATGTCCGATTAGTTCCAAGGCTTTTAGGTCATACTTTTGTGTTACTAACAATTAGTAGGGGAAAAACAAACCCCCACTAATTGATGTTTCACTTTATAAGGGTGTCTCATACTATTCGTTAGGATACAGGAATGAATTTGAATATGTGGGACACCTGAGTTTTTCGCCAACTAGGAGGCTGAATCACAGTTTTGGGTAACCTGTTACAACTCGTTCTTACTATTCATTAAATTCTATTGAAAATTATTAACGAAGCTACTTCTAAGTTTGCTATAATGATAGCTATTAATAGCTTCTAGGAGGAATAATTGTGCAATATAGAGAACCCTTATTTTTAAAGCCTGTTTTTCAGGAACGTATTTGGGGTGGGGAAAAATTACGTGATCTATATAACTATAATATCCCTACCAATAAGACAGGGGAGGCTTGGGGAATATCTGCTCACCCTAACGGACCAAGTAGAATTATGAATGGTCCTTTAAAAGGAAAGACTTTGGCGGAAGCTTGGCAAGAACATGGTGAGTTATTTCATAAAGATCCTATGAATAAGGAAGCATATCCGCTATTGGTAAAAATATTAGACGCAGCGAAAGATTTATCTGTTCAAGTACATCCTAATGATGCATACGCACGGTCTGTTGAAGCGCATCCTTATGGTAAAACGGAATGCTGGTATGTATTACAGGCAGAGCCAAATTCTGAAATCATTTTAGGACACCATGCAGACACTAGAGAAGATTTTGAAGCTAGCGTTGATAATGGTGCATGGGATAGTCTCTTAAAAAGCAAAAAAGTAGCAGCAGGGGATTTTATCTATGTACCTAGTGGAACCATTCATGCGATTGGTAAGGGAATTGTGATTCTTGAAACCCAACAGAGCTCTGATATAACATATCGCGTGTACGATTATGATCGGAGAGATGAGAGCGGGAATACAAGAGAACTGCATCTTACACAAGCGAAACAAGTTACGACCGTTCCTCATTATGAGCCTGAGTTAAAACAGCAGGTAGAAAAAATAGCTGATCTGACGATTAAAGAGCTAGTTAGTGAACAGTACTTTACTGTTTATCACTGGGAATTAGTTGGGCAAGTAACTAAACAAATGGATAAGGACTTTCTTCAGTGTAGTGTGATTGGTGGGACTGCTACGCTAACTGTTGATGACAATTCATTTGAAATCGTAAAAGGCGATCACTTTATCATACCTTTTGGAATAGAGAATGTTAAACTAAATGGAAATGCTCAGTTAATCGTTTCGCATACGTAATAAGACTGATTCAGTTAAGGGGGAGAGAGGTTATGTTGGTTGGAGCGATTGAAGCAGGGGGGACAAAGTTTGTCTGTGCGGTAGGAAATGAATCTGGAAAAGTATTGGATAAAGTAACATTTCCTACAAGTGATCCGAAAGAAACGTTACAGCATGTTTATGACTTTTTTTCTTCCTACAACATTAGTTCTTTAGGTGTAGGTAGCTTTGGTCCAGTCGATTTAGATACAACAAGTTCTACCTATGGTACGATACTGAATACGCCTAAACTAAGGTGGAAGGAATTTCAGCTACTAGAGCATTTGACAAAGCACTTTTCGATTCCTGTCCATCTGGATACAGATGTAAATGCAGCTGCATTAGGTGAATATATGTATGGGGCTGGAAAGGACGTGAGCAGCTGTTTATATATTACTGTAGGGACAGGGATAGGTGCTGGTTTCGTAAATAATGGAAAAACGTATAAAGGGAAAAGCCATCCGGAAATGGGACATATTCTGGTACAAAAACATGTAGACGATGACTTTCAGGGAGTTTGTCCTTCTCATGGTGCCTGTTTAGAAGGATTGGCGTCGGGACCAGCAATTGAAAAAAGGTATGGTCAAAAAGGTCATTTGCTTTCAAATCGTATAGATGTCTGGGAAATAGAGGCCAGTTATCTGGCTCAAGCAATTATGAATTATTCTTTAATACTTTCCCCACAACGAGTGATTATTGGTGGAGGAGTTATGAAGCAGGAACGTTTATATCAACTAATTCGTAAAGCTTTTATCAGTCTTATGAATAATTACATAGACGTTGGTGATATCGAACAATTTATAGCTTCACCTAAATTAAAAGATGAACAAGGGGTTAAAGGTGCAATTGCATTAGCAATTGAAAAAGGGAGATAATAACCTTAAACGCTTATCGTTATGACGAACAAGAAGGTAAGAAGTTTTAACGTAATTAAGCAGGTAGTCACCTTGCTGTGATAAACCGCCCCCTATAAGTAAACATTTAGGATCAAATAGTAAAATTATTTGTGCCAGACCCGCAGCTATTTGCTTTGTCCAATCATTGATCATAGAAATACATGCTTGCTCTCCAGATTTTGCACGTTGAAAAATATTCTCTGGTGTAGTTGCTTCTCCAAATACTTGTTTAATCATTGAACGAAGCGCAGAAGTAGCCGCCCTCTATTCAAAATTGGTTTTCGTGACCGAATCATATAATAAATAGCCAACTGAATTGGCTTGTTGATAATATCCGTCCATTAGTTCGTGATGGTAATAAGCTCCACCGATTCCTGTACCAATTGTAATACAATAAATATGATTTTTATTCATAGGAGAGCCCTTCCAACGTTCTCCTAATAAATTTTTATTTCTCCGTATGTCTGTTGAGATGTACGTTGGGTTTTAATTGGGTATAAATTTCCCGTATATGTCCATCTTAAAAAGAAAGGAAAATTATTCTAACAAAAGTGGTGAAATGTTATGAGGAACAGGGCTATAGGCATTTGTTTTATAATGTTTCTAATGCTGTTTGTACAATTGACAGAGGTAAACGCTGCACCTGATGTAATTGACAAACATACAGAACATAACTGGCAAGAATATCATACGGAAACGTCATTCATAAAAACAGGTACACATGAATATAAGTATTGGAAAAATTTTATGCGCCACAAACGGACATGTGAGATATATCAGAAGTTGAAAACCATTGTATATTATTGTGATGTGCATGATCATGCTAAATCTGAAACAATTCATGAGGGAACAGTTCACAGTGAAAAACACGATTAAACAGTGACGGAGGCGGAGACAAAACACAGCTACTTTACAAAATACGAATAATCTTTTTTATCAATAGGAGTATTATCGGAATCACGTGAGCTTGCCAGCTGATGATTACTTATCATAGGACGATTCGTGAAGTTCTTCGTTTCTGGGCGTTGGATCTGGACGCAGCTCAACACGCACCTATTTATCCACAGACTCAAATTTTATAATTCCCTAGGCTTTAAAAACGAACGATAATTAATTTTAAGTAATTATCGTTCGTTTTTCTGCTGTTTCTACATTGTTTTGTCTAAGCCTCTTTAATATTATTTATCCCGCATATAACTGGCAGTAAGATCCCACTTCAAGCAATAAAGAGAACTTATTATTGGGGAGTGGGGATCAACTGCCAGTAAATATCCGATTGGTTCTAGGGCCTTTAGGTTATACCTTTGTGGTACTACCAATTCGTGGGATAAACAAACTCCCCACGGATTGAAGTTTCACTTTATGAAAATGTTATATTTATTAGTAGGGAAAGGACAAACACTATCTATTTTCATGATTTACCTCTCTCTCTCGTACTGGGAAATAAGTTGTTGGAAGGGTTATTAAAATGATACTAATGATAAATGGAGCATTTGGAGTTGGAAAAACGTGTGTAGCAAATGAACTAATTAAGATAATGGACAATAGTATGATTTTTGATCCCGAAGAAGTCGGGTTTATGCTGCGGAATATTCTTCCGCAAAACATCAAGCAAGTTGAATCTACAACGGGGGATTTTCAAGAATTTCATTTGTGGAAGGTGTTAACAGTTGAAACTGCTAAGCTACTCGTTGCTACTTATCAGAAAACGCTTGTTGTACCAATGACAATAAGAGAGCCTGAATATTTTCGATATATCTTTAACGGATTTAAAATGATTGACGAGCAGACTATACATTTTTGTTTAACAGCTAAAGAAGAAACAATTTTTAATCGGTTAAGAAAAAGAGGAGAGGCTGAAGGTAACTGGTGTTTTCGGCAAACGAAAAAGTGTATAGAGTCTTTTCAGGAGAATGATTTTTCAATTTATATAGATACAGAGCATACTGCAATAGATAAGGTTGCACAAGTAATAAAAAAACAGATAGATCATTCGACTTTATTAGATGAAAATGGATTGTAATGATAAATGTAATTCCGTTTTTTACCAATTATTTATCCCGTATATAACTGGCAGTTAGCCCCCACTTCAAGCAATGAAGAGAACTTATTTTTGGGGAGTGGGTATCAACTGCCAGTAAATGTCCGATTGGTTCTAGGGCCTTTAGGTTATACCTTTGTGATACTTACCAAATTCGTGGGATAAACAAACTCCCCACGGATTGAAGTTTCACTTTATCCCATTGTATACGGTATGATAGATGAGTAAAAGGATGGGGGAATAATGATGATAAAGCACTTACAAGATACAGTAACGTTAAATAATGGTGTGGAAATGCCTGGGTTTGGATTAGGTGTATATAAAGTGCAAGATGGACGAACGGTTAAAGAAGCTGTTAAGATTGCAATAAAACATGGTTATAGAAGTATAGACACAGCTTCGTTTTATGACAATGAGACTGGTGTTGGTGAAGCAATTAGAGAATCTGGAGTAGCTCGTAAAGAACTATTTATTACGACAAAGGTTTGGAATGACCAACAAGGTTATGAGCGCACAATGCAGGCTTTTGAAGATAGTATGGAAAAATTAGGATTGGAATACCTTGATCTGTATCTCATTCATTGGCCAGTGAAAGGATTATATAAAGAAACATGGAGGGCAATGGAAAAGCTCTACAAAGATGGTAGGGTTCGTGCAATTGGTGTAAGTAATTTTCATCAGCATCATTTGGAAGATTTGATGAGAGGAAGTACCGTAAAGCCAGTAATTGATCAGGTGGAATATCATCCACACTTGACACAACAAGAATTACATCATTACTGTAAGAGCAAGAGTATTCAACTTGAAGCATGGTCACCATTAAAAAGAGGTGGACTAATAGAGGATGCGACATTGACAGAAATTGGTGAAAAATATGGAAAGAGTACGGCTCAGATTATTTTACGGTGGGATCTTCAAAACGATGTTATAACTATCCCTAAATCTACAAAAGAAGAGCGAATTATTGAGAATGCGGCAATATTCGATTTTTCGTTAACGGAAGGTGAAATGAAGCAAATAAGTAGTTTAAATAAAAACGAACGAAGCGGCTCTAATCCTGATAGCTATGATGCATAATAATAGGAACAACCTCTTGATTCATCGTTTCAAGAGGTTTTTTAATTATTCCTAGATAGATTAAAGCTATCTCAATCCGATCTTGTTAGATCAATTAAAGAAATAGTCCGTTCCAACGCGCAGTACCATTTATTATAATATCCAGAAAAGTCCTCCAACCACTATAAATAAAAGGAGCTTCATACATAAAAGATTTGCAACCAACTTAATCAACCATAAGCAATAGAATCTTATCTCCCCTATCTAGAATATGTCTGATCGAAAATAAATCCCCATGTACGCAAAAAGAAAAAAGAATCTGTTACTGATGTGCATCCGTCTGTTGTGATAATCACTCGCATACAGGTTTTTCGGATTTTCACAAAACGACTTGAATGACGACATTGAATCATCATAATTAAAAAAATTCATTGAACTATTTGATAATTAGTCATATAATAATTCGAAAGAAAGGTGGGGAATCCATTGGAAAAAGATTTACGCATTAAAAGCCACGTGTTTAGTGAGGGAGCAATGAAGGCTCCAAATCGTGCTATGCTAAGGGCTGTGGGATTATCAGATGAAGATTTTCAAAAGCCAATGATCGGTGTAGCCAGTACATGGAGTGAGGTCACCCCGTGTAACATACATATAGATGATCTGGCTGTACAGGCCAAGAAAGGAGCACGTGAAGCAGGCGGTGTTCCTTTAATTTTTAATACAATTACGGTTTCAGATGGAATCTCCATGGGGACACAAGGGATGAGATATTCATTGCCAAGTCGTGATTTGATTGGTGATTCAATAGAAACAGTAGTTGGCGCAGAGAATTTAGATGGATTGGTTGCTATTGGAGCTTGTGATAAGAACATTCCGGGTTGTATGATTGCCATAGCAAATGCAGGAGTACCAGCAGTTTTTGTGTATGGTGGAACCATTGCTCCCGGTTCTGTGAATGGTAAAGATATTGATATCGTTTCAGTATTTGAAGGTGTTGGCAGGCATAACAATGGTGATATTGATGATACGGAATTGCGTTCCATTGAATGTCATGCCTGCCCAGGAGCTGGTGCGTGTGGAGGGATGTATACAGCAAATACAATGGCTTCAGCAATGGAAGCTATTGGTATGAGCTTGCCCGGTAGTTCGTCTAATCCTGCCGAATCCGCCGAAAAAGCAAAAGACTGCAAAGAAGCTGGTAAAGCTGTCTATCATTTGCTTGAAAAAGAAATATTTCCAAAGGATATTATGACGAAAAAAGCATTTGAAAATGCTATAACGGTTGTGATGGCTTTGGGAGGTTCTACAAATGCGATATTACATCTATTAGCTATTGCACATGCTATCGAAGTAGATTTAACAATTGATGATTTTAATCGTATTCAAGAAAAAACTCCTCATTTGGCAGATCTAAAGCCTAGTGGTAAATATGTTATGCAGGATCTTCATCGGGTAGGAGGTGTACAGGCTGTGATGAAGCTACTTTATGAAGCTGGTTATCTCCATGGAGACTGCTTAACAGTAACTGGAAAAACGATTGCTGAGAATTTAGCTGACACACCTTCATTAACAGAAGGGCAGGATGTTATTATGTCTATTAATAAGCCAAAACGTGAAGATGGTCCATTAATTGTATTAAAAGGTAATCTAGCTCCACGCGGTGGTGTTGCGAAGGTATCTGGTGTGAAAGTAAAGCGGCATAGTGGTCCTGCAAGAGTATTTAATACTGAAAAAGAAGCAACAGCAGCGGTAATGAGTAATCAAATTAATGAAGGGGATGTACTTGTTATTCGTTACGTTGGTCCAAAGGGTGGCCCAGGCATGCCAGAAATGCTATCAATCTCTGCAATTTTAGTAGGAAAAGGTTTGGGCGAAAAGGTAGCTTTACTAACAGATGGGAGATTTTCTGGAGGAACACATGGGCTAGTGGTAGGACATATCGCACCAGAAGCGCAAGATGGGGGGCCAATTGCCTTCTTAGCAGAGGGCGATATGGTAACAATAGATTCTGAGAAAAAGGAGATTTCATTTAAGGTTACAGAGAGCGAATTGGAGGCAAGAAAGAAAGAGTGGTTAGCACCCCCATTGTATAAAAAGGGTGTGTTAGGTAAATATGCACATAATGTCTCTTGCTCCTCGCTTGGTGCCGTAACGGACTATTTAACGGAGTAGCAAGACATGAAGCATAAAGTGGATAGGACTTAGCGTAAACACTTGCCTGTATAGACAAACAATAGATTTTTTGAAATCTAACAAAGTTTACAGCAGAAAGAGGCTTCGACAAACGTAATTAAGAGGCAAAAAGCGAACAATGATAGGAACAATTATTGTTCGTTCCCCCCTCTTCATTTTAACTAAAAATTCTGTCATAACCCAACGTATCGAATGCTCTTTAGTTTTCTACAAGCTTTTTGATCTATCACCTGAATACGATATTACACACTTTCCTCGAGACTTCCTCATGGAAAAAACTTCTACAAATATGAATCATTCGATGTTCTGTAAAAATGTGAATAACCTATCAATATATTAGTTAATATAGATTTGGAAAAAAAGCAATTTAAGGCAAATTAATACATTCTGATATATTAATTTAGATTTATGAAAATAAAAAGTTAATTTTTAGGCGTATTATGCAATATATTAGAATGTAATCATTTTGTAACATTTCAGAGAAAACAGAAGTGAAAGGTTTGTAAGCGTATACAAGAAAATTCACTAATCAAAAATATCAAAAAACTTTAAAATATCTGTTGACTCTTTGTTTAAAACGGTATATTATTAACGGCAATATTAACTTATAAAAATTTCAAACCTAACAAACACGATAAATAAAGGGGCAGCCAAAAATAAAATATTGTTAACACTATGACGGGAAAAAAGGAATATAACCTGTGTATTCACAGAGATCCAGGGTTGCTGCGAGCCTGGAAGTACACTATATTCTGACATCATCTCTGAGTGCCGGACTGAACGGGGTTACTTAATAGGCCGGCCAGGTGCAATATCTGTACCTGTTATCTAAGGGGTCCAATATATTGGTCCCCATGAGTTGGTATTCGCAAGAGTACTAAGAATCTGGGTGGTACCGTGAAAAGAAGACGCTTTTCTCCCCATATAATCTGTAAACATGTATGCAGTTATGGGGATTCAAGGCGTCTTTTTTTTATCCCGCATATAACTGGCAATAAGCCCCCCAATTCAAGCAACAAAGTGAAGACAATATGGATAAGAGGGGGAATAACTGCCAGTAAATATCCGATTGGTTCAAGGGCCTTCAGGTCATACCCTTGTGTACTAACAATCAGTGGATGATAAACAAACCCCCTACTGATTGAAGTTTCACTTTATTAGATTTGTTTAAGTAGGTTAAAAGGCAATAAGAATACCTTGGCCAGTATGGATGGGCAGGATTTCTTTATAAATTAGTTATTAAAAGGAGGCATGCAGCAGTGAAAGTTCAGGCAAAGCATGATGTGGGAAGTACAAAAAAAACATTAACGGGTGCTGATGTGTTAATTCATGCATTAGTCGATGCTGGAGTAGATACGATTTTTGGTTATCCTGGTGGAGCTGTGTTACCTATCTACGATGCTATCTATCGGAGCGAAGCAAGTTTCGAACATGTACTTTCCCGGCATGAGCAAGGATCGATTCATGCAGCCGAAGGGTATGCACGAGTTACGGGTAAGCCAGGGGTAGTAATAGCTACATCGGGACCAGGCGCAACGAATTTAATAACTGGAATTACGGATGCAATGATGGATTCTTTGCCAATTGTTATTTTCACTGGTCAAGTGGCAAGTAATGTTATTGGTACAGATGCATTTCAAGAAGCAGACGTAATGGGAATTACAACTCCTATTACGAAGTACAACTATCAAGTTAAAGAACTATCAGAGCTGCCAAAGGTTGTGAAGGAAGCATTTCATATAGCATCTACAGGTAGGCCTGGCCCTGTTGTTGTCGACATACCAAAAGATGTTTCGGCAGAGCTTTCATCGGCTGTACATGAGGCAACATTTGAACTACCAGGTTACCAACCAAATAAAACGCCAAATCCATTGCAGATTATTAAACTTGCCGATGCATTGAGTCGTGCTAAGCGGCCACTTGTTTTAGCCGGTGCTGGTATCCTCTTTGCTGAAGCTACAGAGGAATTAAAGGAATTAGCGGAAAGGTATCAGCTTCCAGTTATTAATACGTTACTTGGGCTAGGAGGGTTTCCAGGTTCACATGAACTGTTCTTAGGAATGGGTGGGATGCATGGGACCTATGCAGCAAATATGGGAATGTACGAATGTGACTTATTAATAAATATTGGTGCTCGGTTCGATGACCGCTTAACAGGAAACTTAGAGCACTTTGCTCCAAAAGCTAGAATAGCTCATATTGATATCGATCCAGCCGAAATTGGGAAGAATGTGCAGACAGAAATACCGGTGGTAGCTGATGCAAAAGAAGCGTTGCAGGCATTGTTGCTTCGTTCAATTACTTTTCCTGATCATCAAGATTGGAAAGTAAAACTAACACGTTATAAACAGGACTATCCGCTTTGGTATGAGCGGTCGGATAAAGAAATATCACCACAATGGCTGCTAGAAACGGTTCATCGTTTAACTCAAGGAGAAGCCATCGTAACCACAGATGTAGGGCAGCATCAAATGTGGGCGGCTCAATATTATTCGTTTGAAAAACCGAACCGTTGGGTAACATCTGGAGGACTTGGCACGATGGGATTCGGGTTCCCTGCCGCGATTGGTGCACAGCTGGGGGAACCAAATCAATTAGTGGTTTCTATTGTAGGTGATGGTGGCTTTCAAATGACTGCTCAGGAATTAGCAGTTGTAAAAGAGCGGAAATTACCAATCAAAATAATAATTGTAAATAATCAAGCACTAGGAATGGTAAGACAATGGCAAGAAAGCTTTTATGAGGAAAGGTATTCTGAATCATTGTTTATGGAGAATCCCGATTTTATAAAGCTTGCTGAGAGTTATGGAATTCATGGGATGAGTGTTGATAAAGAAACAGAAGTCATAGACGTATTAAAAAAGGCTTTCTCTTTTAATGGCCCAGTACTAGTAGATTGTCGAGTAGTGCAGCAGGAGTGTGTATATCCTATGATCGCACCAGGAAAAGGAATTCATGAAATGATTGGGGTGAGCAAATGAGGCGTATTATCATTGCAACAGTACAAAATCGAGGTGGCGTACTGAATCGAATAACAGGTATGCTTCATAAGCGACAATTCAATATCGAAAGTATTTCTGTAGGCAGCTCAGAAACAGAAGGAATTTCAAAAATGACCTTTGTTGTTGACGTAAAAGACCATCAAAAGCTTGAACAGCTAACGAAACAATTGAATAAACAAATCGATGTATTAAAAGTTTCCGATATAACGGAGAGGGCCATCGTTGCTAGAGAATTAGCCCTGATAAAGGTTGGTGGAAGTGGTCAACTCCGCGCGGAGATCCAAGGTATTATTACACCATTCCGTGCTTCCGTCATTGACGTAAGTAAAGATAGTCTAACAATTCAAGTTACCGGAAGACCGGATAAGGTAGAAGCATTAATCGCACTGCTTCGACCATATGGAATTAAGGAACTAACAAAAACTGGTGTAACTGCCTTCTTAAGAGGGCAACAGCCCTCGCAAGTTGCTGAAATAAATTCATTTACTATTTAATTTGAGGAGGAAATGAAAATGTCAAAAGTGCTTTATGAAAAAGATGTAAAAACAGAGGTTTTGAAGGAGAAAAAAATTGCCATAATTGGGTATGGGTCACAAGGTCATGCTCACGCTCTTAATCTACGAGAGAGTGGATATGAAGTAGTCGTTGGCTTGCGTCCTGGGAACTCACAGGTTAAGGCTGAAAAAGATGGGTTTACTGTACTTTCTGTTGCAGAAGCTGTTAAACAATCTGATGTTGTCATGATTTTACTTCCTGATGAGTTGCAAACCGCTGTATATAAAGAAAGCATAGAAGAAAACTTAGAGGCTGGTAATGCAATAGCATTCGCGCATGGTTTTAATATTCATTTTAATCAAATCGTTCCTCCGTCTAATGTGGATGTATTTCTAGTAGCACCAAAGGGTCCAGGGCATTTGGTACGTCGTACGTATGAGGAAGGAGCAGGAGTACCTGCATTATACGGTGTTTTTCAAGATGTATCAGGGGAAGCCACTGAATTAGCACTTGCTTATGCACAGGGGATTGGAGCAGCGAGAGCAGGGATTTTGGAAACATCGTTCCAAGAAGAAACAGAAACAGATCTTTTCGGTGAGCAGGCTGTGTTATGTGGTGGACTGACAAGTCTTGTAAAAGCAGGGTTTGAAACATTAACGGAAGCTGGTTATCAGCCAGAAGTAGCTTATTTTGAATGCTTACATGAAATGAAGCTTATCGTTGATCTTCTTTATGAAGGTGGATTAGAAAATATGCGTTATTCTATTTCAGATACTGCACAATGGGGTGACTTCGTTTCTGGACCAAGAATTATTAATGATGAGACAAAGCAACGTATGAAAGAAATTTTATCAGAAGTACAATCTGGAGCGTTTGCCAAAGGCTGGATCTCGGAGAATCAAGCAAATCGTCCACAATTTACAGCAATAAACGCTAAAGAAAATCAGCATCCAATAGAAAAAGTAGGGAAGGAGTTACGAGAGTTAATGCCTTTTGTTAAACAGCCATTGCAAACCGACCAAAAGAAACAAAAGGATGTGAAGGTTCATGTCACAAATTAAAATTTTCGATACGACATTGAGAGATGGAGAACAATCACCGGGTGTCAATCTAAATCAACTTGAAAAGCTGGAAATTGCAAAGCAGTTAGAACGATTTGGTGTAGATCGAATGGAGGCTGGTTTTCCCGCCTCTTCCAAAGGAGATTTTCAAGCTGTTAAGGCAATTGCCGATACCATCAAGCATACGTCCGTAACAGGCTTAGCTAGAACTGTGCAGTCGGATATTGATATCGCTTGGGAGGCATTAAAAGGTGCGGATGAACCATGTCTGCATATCTTTCTTGCTACTTCACCAATTCATATGACATACAAATTAAAGAAAACGCCAGATGATGTAATTGAAACAGCGGTAAATATGGTCTCCTATGCAAGGAAGAAGTTTCCACAAGTAGAATGGTCAGCTGAGGATGCATCCCGATCAGATTGGAGCTTTTTGGCTCAGATAATCGAAAGGGTGATTGATGCGGGAGCAACCGTAATTAACTTACCAGATACAGTTGGTTATACGACACCGAAAGAATATGGCAGCATGTTTCAATTTATCCGTTCTTCTGTGCCTAATATCGATCGAGTAACATTATCCTGTCACTGTCATAATGACCTCGGTATGGCAGTTGCTAACTCAATTGCTGCTGTCGAAAATGGTGCAACACAGGTGGAAGGCACGATTAATGGGATCGGTGAGCGAGCAGGAAATGCATCTCTGGAAGAAATTGCTGTAGCATTGAAGATTCGCTCAGACTATTATCCGTATGCTACGAATCTAAATTTACAAGAGATTAAGCGTACTAGTGATATGGTTGCTAAGCTAACGGGAATGTATATTCAAGCGAATAAAGCGGTTGTAGGAAGGAATGCGTTCGCACATGAATCAGGTATTCATCAAGATGGTGTTTTAAAACACGCATCCACCTATGAAATTATTACACCTGAGCTCGTAGGTGTTAATGCTAACACGCTATTTTTAGGGAAACATTCTGGTCGCCATGCTTTTAAGGATAAAATCAAAGAGCTTGGAATAAATGTATCTGAAGAAAATATTAAAAAGGCGTTTGATTTATTTAAACAGCTTACTGATCACAAAAAAGAAGTCACGGATGATGATATTTTTACCATTGTCACAGAAGTGCAAACAGACACAGCATCAGTCGATAAATACCAGCTAAAATTATTTCAATTACAATATGGCTCCAATAATATCCCAACAGCTGCTGTTGAGTTAATAACCCCTACAGGCAAAACGGTTAAAACAGCATGTACTGGTCAGGGGAGTGTGGAAGCTTTATATAAAACATTAGACACGTTAACAGAAGAAAATACGAGATTAATTGATTATCAGCTAAATTCTGTAGGTGGAGGAAAGGATGCATTAGCAGAATCACGGGTACAGTTACTTGTGAATGGAGAAACGGTTAACGGCAGAGGTTCTGCACAGGATGTAATGGAAGCATCGGTGCAAGCATACTTGAATGCGGTCAATCGATTTATCATCCAGCATCAAAATTCCAATAAAGCAGAGGTAGTAAAATAAATTTTTAAACAGGAAGGAGGCGTAATGATGAAGAGACATATTGTTATGTTACCTGGTGATGGAATTGGTAAAGAAATAATGGGATCTGCAAAAATCGTCTTGCAAACCATTGCAACAGAGTTCGGTCATCAGTTTACTTTTGCAGAGCATGCCATTGGCGGTAGTGCAATTGACCAATTTCAGACACCATTACCAGACACAACGGTAAAAGCTTGTGAGGAAGCGGATGCCATTTTATTAGGAGCTGTTGGTGGTGAAAAGTGGGATTCATTACCTGGAGATCAACGACCTGAAAAAGGACTATTAGGAATACGTAAAGCACTAGGCTTATTTGCCAATCTAAGACCTATAAAGGGGTTTTTACCATTACTTCATGCTTCTCCATTAAAGGAGGAGGTAATAAAGGGTAGTGATATTCTAATCATTCGAGAATTAACGGGTGGACTTTATTTTGGTGAGCCAAAGGGACGAATCGAAAAAGGGAATGCTGTGGTAGATACGTTATATTATCACCGAACTGAGATGGAACGGATTATTGATAAAGCTTTTCAAAGTGCACAGCATAGGAACAAAAAATTGACATCTGTCGATAAAGCCAATGTTCTAGAGTCAAGTCGATTTTGGCGAGAAATCGTTGAAGCAAAACGTAAAGAATATCCAGATGTCGCGGTTGAGCATTTATTAGTTGATGCAGCAGCAATGAAATTAATCACCCAACCGAATCAATTTGATGTGATAGTCACAGAAAACCTATTTGGTGATATTCTTAGTGACGAAGCTTCTGTGCTAACTGGTTCTTTAGGGATGCTACCATCAGCGAGTATTCGTACGGATGGTATTGGACTTTATGAGCCAGTTCATGGATCAGCGCCAGACATTGCTGGTAAAGGAATTGCCAACCCATTAGGAATGATTTTATCTGCGGCCCTTATGCTACGCCATTCGTTTGACATGCACGAAGAGCCAGATGAAATTGAAAGAGCTGTACAGACTAGTCTAGATCAAGGGTATTATACAGCTGATTTGGCCATTGAGGATGGGATAGTAGTTAGCACAAAGGAAATGACTGATATCGTGATTGGAAACCTGTCTACGAATAGTGTTTCTAATTGTATTTGTAATTCCTATGCCTGAGATGGAGGTGTAAAATGATGGGCCGGTCAAAAACAATTATTGAAAAAATTTGGGAAAAACATGTGGTTTATCAAGAGCAAGAAAAACCAGATCTTCTTTATATCGACTTGCATTTAATTCATGAAGTGACTTCTCCACAGGCTTTTGAAGGTCTGCGGATAAACAAACGAAAGGTACGAAGACCTGACTTGACTTTTGCAACGATGGATCATAATGTACCGACGAGAAATCGAGATGTAATAAAAGATGAGATATCCCGTAAACAGATGGAAACATTAAAGGAAAATTGTCAGGAAAATAATATTCCATTAGCAGATATGTTTCATCCAGATCAAGGTATAGTCCATGTTATTGGACCTGAACTAGGTCTAACGCAGCCTGGTAAAACCATTGTCTGTGGTGATAGTCATACTTCTACACACGGTGCTTTTGGGGCGTTAGCTTTTGGAATTGGAACAAGTGAAGTAGAGCATGTTTTAGCAACACAAACGATTTGGCAAGAACGTCCAAAAACGTTAAATGTGCATGTAGAAGGTGATCTTGGTGCAGGAGTAACAGCAAAGGATTTAATTCTTGCAATTATTGCGAAATTTGGTGTTCGTTTTGGTACTGGATACGTGATGGAGTATACAGGCGAAGCAATTCGTAACCTTTCTATGGAAGGAAGAATGACAGTATGTAATATGTCAATTGAAGCAGGTGCAAGGGCTGGCTTGATCAGTCCTGATGAAACTACAGTTGAATTTTTACGAGGAAGGGTTCATGTACGGAAGGATGAAGCCTTCACAACTATAGCTCAGGACTGGTTAGCTTTAGCAACAGATGATGGAGCGGTTTATGACAAGACAGTAACAATCCGCGGTGACGAAGTGGAGCCGCAGGTAACTTGGGGAACGAATCCAGGAATGTGTGTACCGGTTAGTGGAACAACTCCAAATTTGAATGACGTGGAATATAAGCAAGATGTTGAACGTGCCCTACATTACATGGGATTAAACGAAAATCAACCAATTTCCTCTATTCATATTGATCATGTATTTATCGGTTCTTGTACAAATTCGCGCTTAAGTGATTTGCGAAGGGCTGCGGAAATTGTTAAAGGAAAACATGTTCACGCTAATGTTAGAGCTATTGTTGTGCCAGGTTCATTTAGCATAAAGAGGCAGGCAGAACAGGAAGGATTAGATAAAATCTTTCAGGATGCTGGATTTGAATGGCGAGAAGCTGGATGTAGCATGTGCCTTGCGATGAATGATGATATCGTTCCTCCGGAGGGGAGATGTGCCTCTACATCAAATCGTAATTTTGAAGGAAGACAGGGAAATGGTGCACGTACACATCTTGTAAGTCCAGAAATGGCAGCGGCAGCAGCTATTGAAGGACATTTTGTAGACGTTCGCAATTATGCAGGTGTGGCGTTGTAAGGAGGGAAAAAGTTGAAAGCGATCAAAAACCATACAGGACTTGTGTATCCATTGAATCGAACAAATATTGATACTGATCAAATTATTCCAAAGCAGTTTTTAAAACGAATTGAGCGCACAGGATTCGGTCAGTTTTTATTCTATCATTGGCGATTTGATGACGAAGGAAATAAACGCCAAGACTTTAGTCTTAATAAGGAGCGTTATCAACATGCATCGATTTTAGTGGCAGGAGAAAATTTTGGTTGTGGATCTTCTAGAGAGCACGCTCCATGGGCATTGCTAGACTACGGTTTTCGAGTAATTATCGCTCCAAGCTTTGCAGATATATTTTATAATAATGCTTTAAAGAACGGAATTATCTTAATTAAGATAGAAGAAGAGCAGGTAAAGCAATGGCTTGAAGAAGCAGACATTGGGAATCTATCGTTATCAATAGATTTGGAAGATCAAAAAATATTTGAGGGAAATAAGGAATATCATTTCCAGATACCCGCATATCATAAGGAGAAACTATTAAATGGTTGGGATGATATCGCCTTAACGCTTCTGCATGAAGAAAAGATTGAAATCTATGAGAATAGCAATAATTGATCATACAACGAGCAAACATACAAGGAGAGTGAAGGAATTGGGAATTGCTTAACAGGTGAAAAGGTTCACACCGCCATGCAGCGACTGACTCCAATCGTGCATCGGACACCACTATTAACTTCGCAAACAACAAATAATTTCGTTGGTAAACATGTCTATTTCAAGATGGAGAATCAACAGAAAACGGGCGCCTTTAAGTTTAGAGGAGCTACGTTTAAGTTGATGCAACTGACAAAGGAACAATTAAAAAGAGGAGTTATTACTGCGTCAGCAGGGAATCACGCGCAAGGCGTTGCGTATGCAGCGGCTAAACTTGGAACGAAGGCTACCATTTACATGGCGGAGAAAACACCTCTAGCCAAAGTTAATGCAACACGCAACTATGGTGCTCAAGTGGTTCTAACGGGAGAAACCTTTCAGGAGGCATATGAAGCTTCATTAAAAAAACAAATGCAGACTGGGTCGGTTTATATTCATCCTTTTGATGATTATGATGTAATGGCAGGTCAAGGAACTATCGCCATGGAAATGCTCAGGCAAGAAGATCGAATGGATACCATTCTTGTACCAGTCGGCGGTGGAGGCTTAATAAGTGGAATAGCAATCGCTGCTAAGTATGTGAATCGCAATATCAAAATTATTGGGGTGCAAGCTAGCGGGGCAGCTGCCATATATGATAGTTTTCATTCAGATCGAATACAAAATTTAAAATCGGTGGATACCATTGCAGAGGGAATTGCTGTGAAAAAGCCTGGTAAACGAACCTTGCCACTTATTAAGAAGTATGTTGATGATCTTGTGACTGTTTCGGACGAAGAAATTGCTGCAGCAATTGTCTATATGCTTGAGCGTAACAAGACGTTAATGGAAGGAGCGGGAGCAGCAACATTAGCAGCATTGTTTGCCCATAATAATCAAATCAAATCACGACACTGTGGGCTAATTGTTAGTGGTGGGAATATGGATATTGGTGCAATGGCCAACATTCAGCAGCTGGCCAATCGTTTACACCATCCGGTATTAGTAAATTCTTAATTATAAATCGTTGGGTGAGGTAGATATATTCTGGGATTTTTTCCTTGTTCGAAAAAAATCCGCGGCAAAAGTACGAGCTGAAGATCCCGCAGGAAAGCGAAGCATTTTGACTAAGCGATGAATGAACTATCTATCTCTAAAACAAAAACCCAAACTTTATCTAAATGATTTCAGATAAGGTTTGGGTTTTTTATCTTAGTCTAGGAAATGATAAAATTTGCCCATGTGAATAAATAGACGCGTGTTGAGCCGCGTCGTCCAGCACAAGCACCCAGAAACGAGGCGACTTCATAAATCGCTCTAATCTAAGTCATCATCGGCTCGCAAGCTCACCATGATTCCTTTATGTTCGTTGACTCGCTCCAGTCACACGTTTCAAATCGGGCGCTTGCACTTTTGTTCCTAAAGATTCTTTTGTCCTAGCCTCAAGCTTTTTCAGGGTTATACGAAAAATTGATGTAGTGGTTAAGCTCAATAAGTAAGTGTTTCTTTTGCTGTAATTTCTTTTATCCCACCTATAAATGGCAGTAAGACCTCCATTTCAAGCAGTAAAGTGAAACGAATGTTGGTGGTAGGAGGATAGCTGCCAGTATATGTTCGATTGGTTCAAAGGCCTTTAGGTCATCCTCTTGTGGTATTAACCATCCGTGGAGATAATCAAAACCCTCAACCGATTGAAGTTTCACTTTATCGTTACATGTTACATTTTATACGATGTCTTTTTTGATAGTAACATGTAATCCCTGTAATTTAAATAGAAGCTGGCCATCGAGACGTTTTGACAACCTGAAGATTTATCATGATTCCTTTATTGAAGGTATCGTTAAAGCTTTTGACCATAATACTTATCCAAAGAAAAGCCTCTACCTAAAATCTCCGATGCATTAATAAAGATGACAAAGGAATCCGGTTCGTCTCTTTGTAAAATTTTCTTTAAATGAAAGGCTTCTTGTTGTTCAGCTACACAAAGTATCATTGTTTTATCGCTATGTGAATACCCTCCAACTGAACGAACCTTTGTCAACCCACGATCAATTTCGTCACGGATTAGTGACTGAATATGTTGCTCTTTTTCCGTAATAATTAATATTAGTTTGGTAGCTGAAGTTTGTAGCTGCACAATATCGATCGTTTTGCTTGTAATGTAAATACACATGAGCGCAAATAGGGTTAATTCTAGGTTAAATACAATAATGGATGAGATAACAACAAAACCGTCAACAATGAGTTGTGAATAACCGCTTGATAGGCCTGTGAATTTCTTTACAATTTGAGCAATTGCTGCTGTACCCCCAGTAGAACCATTACCTTTATAAACAATGCCTAGACCTATTCCGAGAATAATTCCTCCATAGATAGCTCCTAGAATTGGGTTTGTTATCGTATACGGAATATTAGCACTTGCCCATATCATAAACGGTACCCAAAATGTTCCTACTAATGTCTTCCAACTGAAATCTTTTCCAAGTGTTAGCCAGCCGATAATAAAGATAGGGATATTTATTAGAAGCTGCGTATAAGCTGGGCTTAAGGAATACATTTCAAAGAGAATTGTGCTAATCCCAGAAATACCACCTGCAGCTAACTTTGAGGGTAGCAAAAATAAATTATAGGATAGAGCAACAAGTGTAGCTCCAAAAATAATTTGCGCATAAGATAATACGGTTTTATTTATGTGTTTTGTAATTCCTGACATAACAAAAGATCCTTTCCTGATAGCCTAGTAACGGATTTATTCTATCATGAAGGATCTATACTGTCGAACTTTGACATAGAAAAAAGTCTGTTAAGTATTTATCCCACCTTTAATTGGCGGTAATACCAACCAATTCAAGCAATAAAGTGAAAGTACTATTGGTAAGTGGGAGATTAACTGCCAGTAAAGTCCAATTGGTTCAAAGGCCTTTAGGTCATCCCTTTGTAGTACTAACCATCCGTGGGGATAAACAAAACCCTCAAACTTATTGAAGCTTTCGCTTTATAGGAGTACTCTCACGTTGGAAATTTCTTTTACATATTTAACAAAGTTTTAATTATTTTTCACCCCTGGTAAAAGTGGATATACACGTTTAGAACAAACATGGCTTCTCACGGAGTTTCGCTATTGCTTTTCCAGCAGGGCGAGGAAGACCGCTCTGCTAGACATGGCACGAAGAAAATGCCTAGATCATTTTTGAGAAGGCTTCCTGCTTCTCTACTGTTCTTTAGCGATTCCCAGTCTTTGACGGAATTCGGGTATACTTTTCATCGCCCGTTCGTAAATCTAAACTCCTGCAAGCTCACGATAAAAAGCAGTGGAATAATAACTATTATTGCATAACCGCGGACCTTCTTGTCTGAATATGTTCGATGACATTATCTGTGAAATCAGCCGTTACTTTGGATAAAAATGGTCTTAAGCAAGAGTTAATCATCGAACCAGCAATGCCCTTAGCTGTTATAGAGAGTGAACCTGTCATTTTCGTTTGATTTTCTGCTAGTTTATGGGCTTGAAAATAGCCGCTTCCTTTGACATGGTTGTTCGTACTAGCTAAAGTGAATGCTATTTTATTCGGACTTTGCCATTCCGTGACGGATAATGATAATCGAACACTTTTTTCCATAAAGCCAATATCTCCTTTGCATATCCAAATCGATTGTTTAGCATTTACCATCGTATGTTGCTGATATCCTGGAACGAGACTAGCCCAATTATTGATATCGTTAACAAAGTCCCATATTTCTTCAATAGGAATATCTACCTTTCGTTCACAAATACTGCTTGGCAAAGCAACATTACCTCCCCATAAACCTAAAGTGATGATACACCCTTTCAAGTATATGCAATAACTCCTTAATTAGAATAAAAGCTTCCATTTTAGTGAATCCAAATATTCGTATTACAGATCACCTGATATTTTGCTTGCTATTTAACGACCAACGTTTCTTTCCTCTGTCTACGATAAGCGGATGGTGTTTGATTTGTAGCCCGTTTAAATGCTTGTGTGAAAAACGATTGAGAAGAGAAGCCGGTGAATTCAGCAATATTACCAATGTGATAGTCTGTTGTATCTAATAGTATTTTTGCTTCTCGTATTCGTACTTGATTTAGATATTCAATTGGTGATATTCCCATATCTTTTTTAAATGTATGTGCCAAATAATATTTATTGATATGCCCGATTTCTGCCAATGTATCAAGGGTGATTGGTTCTCTGTAATTCTGATTTATATAGTACATAATAAATGCGGCGGCTTTGTTGATATTTTTGGGTTCTGTTTTTTGAATTTCTAACATTTTGCCTCTTCGAAGCTTTACCATCAAGATTTCAATGATATTTTGGCAGATAACTTCATACTCTTCATTCCCTTGCTGCACTTCGTTAAGTAAACTATGCAGGTAGAAGAGAATATTCTCACGATCGCCCTGATAAGTATATAAGCCCATTTGCGAACTATTTTCTTTAACATGAGCAAAGGTTAGTCCTTCAATTCCTAGAGCAATATATTCAAGTGAGTCGTACAGATTGGATTTTTCGGTATGTTCAACATTTGGATTTATTATTACTAAATCATTTTCTTTAACTGGAATTTCATGATTGGAAAGCAGAAATGATCCTTTACCTTTAACGATATAAAATAATTCTGTAAAGTGATGGGTGTGCTTTGTACTATGCCAGCCTCGGTCGTATTCTGAATGTGTGATATAAAGTAATTTAAATGGCACATTTCTTGTAGCAAATTCCTTCACTTTATAAACTTCGTAGGACATTGCTCCACCCCTTACTATTATTTGAAATTTCTATCAATTATTAATTTTATAGGAGTAAAGCTTAAAAAGCAATATTTATAAAAAAGTCAACAAGATGTTGATTGTGTAAGCGTTTTAATATAGGTACGATAAAGATATATTATTATTAAATAAGGGGGTTTACGTATCGTGAAAAACAAGAAATCGATAATATTAATCTCTTTTCTATTTGTAGGACTTATCTTAGCGGCTTGCTCAGGAGGAGAGGATGTTAATTCAAAGGAATCAGAGGAGAGTGGAGGTGGCAAAGAAACAACCTTACATGTTGCTGCCTTAGAGTCAGCTTATGGAACTGAAATGTGGGACCAGATTGCTGAATCGTATGAGGCAGCTAATAAAAATATTAATATTGAATTAACAATTGAAAAGAATCTAGAGGAAGTAATTCGACCTAATATGCAGGCAGGTGAGTATCCAGACGTATTATTACTGGCTACCAATAGACCAGAGGCATTGACGGAAACATTAATTAAAGAAAATGGTCTAGAAAATATAAGCGATGTATTGAATATGAACATACCAACCGAAAAAGTGACAGTTAATAAAAAACTTTTAGATGGATTTACCGATACGCTTGCAACTAATCCATATGCTAATGGTGAGACCTATCTAGCTCCAATGTTCTATAGTCCAACTGGATTATTCTTTAATGCTGGACTATTTGAAGAAAAAGGCTGGAAAGTTCCTGAAACATGGGATGAAATGTGGGAGCTAGGTGAAAAAGCGAAAAAAGAAGGTATCTCTTTGTTTACGTATCCTACAACAGGGTATTTTGATACTTTAGTTGGCTCCATGCTTTATGCTGCAGGTGGTCCGGAGTTTTACAATGCTGCAATGACTTATGAGGACGGAATTTGGGAAACAGAAGAGGCATCTCAAGTATTACAAACGATAGAAAAATTAGCAGAGTATACGCATTCGGACACTGTTGCAAATGCAAATCCGAATGATTTCACAAAAAACCAGCAATTCATCCTAGATAACAAAGCATTATTTATGCCGAACGGTAATTGGGTTGTAGATGAAATGAAAGAAGCTCCACGTTCAAAAAATTTCCAATGGGGGATGACATCTATACCCGCATTTGAGAAAAGTGGTGATCGTTATGCATTCACATTCTTTGAACAAATTTGGATTCCAGCTGCAGCTAAACATAAGGATGAAGCGAAGGAATTTATAGCATATATGTATTCTGATGAAGCAGCATCTATCTTCCTTGATGCTGGTGCAGTACAACCAATTAATGGTATTACGAAAAAGCTAGAGGGACAGAAACAAACATTTTATAGCATTTATGAAGAGGAAGGAGCGCTTCCAGCAATGGGGACATTTGCTTCTACAGAACCTGTACCAGGAGCGAGCATGGGGGATACACTGTACGGAACAATTGACAGTGTAATGAGTGGTGAAACTTCTTTCGAAGAGTGGCAAGCCGAAATGGAAGAAGTAAGTGATAAGCTAAGACCGGCTATGAACTAATCCAAAGCTATATAGGGGGTTCTGATCGCTTATTAGTTGATGATAATAGAACGGTAAGCTTGTTTGATTTCTTACCGTTTTTATTAGATGAATCCATCATGAGAAATGGATGTAAGAAATAGTTTACCCCGCATGTAACTGGCAGTAAGATCCCACTTCAAGTAATAAAGCGAAACCAATATTGGTGAGGGGAGGATCAACTGCCAGTAAATGTCCGATTGGTTCAAGGGCCTTTAGGTTATACCCTTATGTTATTAACAATCAGTGAGGGATAGACAAAATCCCATTAATTGAAGTTTCCCTTTATTATTTTTTAGATGTTTAGCCTGAATGAATTTCACTTTTTTGGGACCAAAAAGAGGTGAACATTTTTGAGTAAAACGAAATCACGAAATATATTTATCGGAGTATGTGTAATACCAGCTCTCATTTTGATGGTTATTTTTATGTTTATACCAACATTTGAGGTTTTTCGGATGTCTTTGTACCGCTGGGGTGGATTTTCAAATACACAACAATTTGTCGGTTTGGATAATTTTAGACTTCTATGGAATGATATGAATTTCATTCGATCATTTCAGAATTCTATTCTCTTAATAGTTGTAGTAGCAATTCTTACATTTATTTTTGCAGTGTTTTTTGCAGCTATTCTAACAAAAGAGAAGGTCAGAGGAGGAAACTTTTTTCGAGTCATCTTTTATATTCCAAATATACTATCCATTGTAGTTATAGCTGGTATATTTTCAGCCATATATGATCCTTCCAATGGATTGTTAAATAGTGTTTTAGGAATGTTTCAATTAGATACATTTCAGCAAATGTGGCTAGGTGATCAGAAAATAGTTATCTATAGTCTTGCGGGTGCTCTAGTCTGGCAAGCCATTGGTTATTATATGGTTATGTATATGTCAAGTATGGCTAGTATACCAGCTAGCTTCTATGAGGCGGCGTCATTGGAGGGAGCAAGTAAATTAAAACAATTTACCAGCATTACATTACCATTGATATGGAATAATATTCGAACAACATTAACATTTTATATCATCAGCACGATTAATCTAAGCTTCTTGTTAGTTAAGGCATTGACAGGTGGAGGACCTGACGGATCAACAGAAGTATTCCTATCCTATATGTATGACCAAGCCTATGGTAATTCTACCTTTGGCTATGGAATGGCAATTGGTGTAGTAGTGTTTATTTTTTCTTTTACCTTAGCAGCGATTGTAAGTCACATCACGAAACGTGACGTCTTAGAGTATTAAGGGGGTGCTAATATCTCATGAAAGATTCAAAGGAACGGAGTACCGATGCTCTATATAAACTATTTATCTATGTAGCTTTAATTACCTTAGCGGTTTCAATTGTTATACCAGTTGCCTGGGTATTCCTTGCTGCTATTAAAGAAAACGTCGAGTTTTATGGAAGCCCATGGAGCTTACCACATGGTTTTCATTTTCAAAATTTTATAGAAGCATTTCAGGAAGCGCGAATGGGAGAATATCTGTTTAATTCAATAATGGTTACCGTATTAGCTTTATTCATTTTGCTAGTAATAGCCTTACCAGCGGCGTATGTCTTATCCAGGTTTAGTTTTAGAGGGAATAAATTATTAAACATGATTGTTAAAGCAGGGTTATTCATTAATGTCAGCTATATTACTGTGCCAATTTTCTTGATGCTCTTAGATTTGGATATGGGATTAAAGAGTTTAATAGATAATGGATTTTTATTAAACAATCGTGCTGTACTTGCACTCGTTTATGCCGCAACTGCGTTACCATTTACGATTTATCTTCTATCAAGCTATTTTCAGACATTGCCTTCTGATTTTGAAGAAGCCGCTAGTATTGATGGTGCAGGATATTATCGCACCATGTTTTCCATTATGTTGCCGATGGCAATGCCAAGTATTGTTATCGTCATTCTTTTTAATTTCTTGTTATTTTGGAATGAATATATTATGGCACTTACACTAATGCCAGGAGGGAATCAAACGCTGCCAGTTGGTTTGTTAAACTTAATGGCTGCTGAACGATCAGCTGTTAACTATGGTCCAATGTATGCGGGAATGGTAATTGTTATGTTACCGACATTAATTTTATATATTATCGTGCAAAAGCGCTTAACACAAGGAATGACTGTAGGAGGAGTGAAAGGGTAGGTGTCACAATTGAAAAAGTTAACCGGAAGAGTTACGCTACCGAGTCAACAGAATTTTTTGGAGGAAACAAAAGAATTAATGGATCGCTGGGGAGCAGATGCGCTTCGAGATAGTGATGGGACAAAATTAGATGAAGAAATCAAACAATTAGATGCGAAAATCTATACGACTTACTTTGTAGCACGTAGTCATAATGACTTTGCTAAACAGCATCCAGAGGAAATGCAACAGCTATATTTAATGTCACAATATAATACAGCAATAGACACTGAGCTGGAAGTGTCTTTCTTGACAGGATATTTTGAAGAGCAGATTCAACCAGATTATTTGCATGATCCTAAAAAGTGGTGGGAAGTAATCGATAGGACTACTGGTGAGGTTGTGCCAGCAAATCATTGGATAGTAAAAAAGGAGACAAATAGCTTACTTATATTTAAAGCCAAACCATGGCATGAATATACGGTTTCATTCTTAGCATTTATGAAATGGGATCCGACACAAATGTATAATCATATAACGAACGATTGGAGAGATAAGCCACATGAAATTCCATTCGATGTTCGGCAGCCTCATTCTAAACAATTTATGCGCAATTATTTAAAAAACTGGCTAGCAGAAAATCCAGCAACTGATGTTGTTCGCTTTACGACGTTTTTTTATCACTTTACCTTAGTATTTAACAATCTAGGTAAAGAAAAATTTGTTGACTGGTTCGGTTACGGTGCTAGTGTATCTGTAGCTGCTTTAGAAGCATTTGAAAAAGAAAAAGGATATCGTCTGCGACCAGAAGATATTGTCGATAAAGGCTATTATAATTCTACCTTTCGAATTCCCTCCAGAGCTTACTTAGATTATATGGATTTTATTCAACGATTTGTTGCTAAGGAAGTAAAAGAATTAGTTGAAATTGTACATGCAAGTGGTAAGGAGTCGATGATGTTTTTGGGAGATAATTGGATAGGGACAGAGCCTTACGGAGCCTATTTCAAAGAGACAGGTATGGATGCTGTAGTTGGAAGTGTTGGAGATGGGGCAACATTACGAATGATTTCTGATATCCCAGATGTGAAGTATACGGAAGGTCGTTTTCTACCTTACTTCTTTCCCGATACGTTTCATGATAAGAATAACCCAGTAATTGAAGCAAATAGCAATTGGCTGACAGCGAGAAGAGCTCTAATGCGTAAACCTTTGGACAGAATTGGCTATGGCGGATATCTAAGCTTGGCATATAAATTCCCCGATTTTGTAGCTTGTGTAGAAAAGATTACAGACGAATTTCGTGAAATTTACGATACTATAAATGGCGTGAAGCCTTATACTGGATTAAAGGTGGCAATTTTAAATGCATGGGGAAGGATTCGTACATGGCAGACCCATATGGTAGCACATGGAAAGTGGTATAAACAGGCCTATTCATATCAGGGGGTTTTAGAGGCTCTTAGTGGTTCAGCGGTAGACGTAGATTTTATTAGTTTTGACGATGTCATACAGCATGGTGTGCCTAAAGATGTTGATGTCCTTATTAATACCGGAGATGCTGGTACAGCATTCTCTGGTGGAGAACGATGGAAAGAAGAGGACTTACTTTCTGTTATAAGAGAATGGGTTTATCATGGAGGAGGATTTATCGGTATTGGAGAACCGACTGCTTATCATCGTGAAGGACGCTACTTTCAACTAGCAGATGTATTAGGTGTAGAAAAGGAATTAGGCTTTAGCTTATCGACAAATAAATATTTTACCGAAAAGAACGAATCACATTTTATTTCCCAGGATA
The DNA here is from genome assembly GCF_016919725.2 of Virgibacillus sp. AGTR. Taxonomy (GTDB): domain Bacteria; phylum Bacillota; class Bacilli; order Bacillales; family Amphibacillaceae; genus Virgibacillus; species Virgibacillus salarius. The sequence goes on along the minus strand of NZ_JAJERH010000015.1, from coordinate 802 downwards.
TACAGGCATTTGATTTCGGAGAAGGTATGAAAAATGTGTATGCCTTAAGGGAAGTTACGGATATTATTGAACATACGAATGAGGGGTTGCAACTCGCTAGTACAGCCTTCGGTAAAGGGCGTAGTGTGTACATTGCAGGTCTTCCCTATAGTCATGAGAATACAAGACTATTACTAAGGGCGATGTATTACGCAGCTCATAAGGAGATGGCTTTATACAAATGGCATACTTCCAATGTCCATTGTGAAATACATGTATACCCTGAAATTAAAAAGTTTGCCGTTGTCAATAACTCAAATGTACAGCAAGTTACAGATGTATATATAGAAAATGGTGAAAAATATCAAGTACGATTAGAAGCAAGTGAGATTAAATGGGAGGATTACACAAATGAAAGATAGAGTCTTTCGCATCTTAAAGGTAGTTTTCTTTCTCTTTTGTATGTATCTGATTCTTAATGGTCAGCGAACAGTAGGTCATTGGGAATTGTTTACGCAATTAATCGGGCTATCAGGTTTATTGTTGTTGCTTTGGAATTATAATCGTAAATTCACTTAAGCACGGCGCTAAAAAGCCAGCAAAACCTTTAGAATATATTTCCTCAAGGTATTGTTTATAATCTAGGAAATTATAAAATTTGCAGATGTGATAAATAAGCGCGTGTTGAGCTTTGTCCAGCTCTAGCACCCAGAAACGAGGCGACTTCACGAATTGTCCTAATCTAAGTCATTATCGGCTCACAAGCCCACCATGATTCCTTTATCTCCGTTGATTCACTTCAGTCGCTACGTCTCTAATTGGG
>NZ_JAJERH010000149.1 GCF_016919725.2 Virgibacillus sp. AGTR | reverse complement strand
ACCTCCCTCTATAAATTAAAATTATCTCAGAATTACTCCGTTTTTCTCCCGTTTACTTTATATCATTCAAAGAGAATGGGGGTTGATCGTTCCTTCATCTGTAAATAAATGATATTTATGGAAATAAGGGATGGCACCAACTAAACATCCATGGATTTTTTCCATTAAATGGTTTGCGTTCGTATGATCGCACCTTGGATCTCCACGTTACGCATGGCGGTGGACCCTCCCATGTCTCTCGGCGTCAATGCGCGCAAATTCCTTCGTTCAACCTGACCATGGTGGATGCCGGAAATGCTCCTAAAGCGGGTCAAAGCCCTAACGGTGAAAATATCGACCGGCTTCTCCGTGCTTCGAATGTTCAAACAATGGGTCTCAAAACGAAATAGATCTTTTTTGTTTAGGCAGTTTCCTGTAAGTCTGAAACACCGGGGATATCCCGGATCATGCGTTCTTCACTGAAGGTACACTTGCGTGTCCCTAACACATAAAAGATTTTCACAAGTTTACGACTTAGCGCGATAAACGATTGCTTCCCAGTTAAGGGATTGATGGATCGATGACGGTAATGGTCATGAAGCTTTCGGAAAGCTTCATTATGAAACGAGAGGGGGCGTGCCACCTGATACAGGAGCTTTCTCAGCCTTTTGCGTCCTCGTTTCGTAATGGTTGTCTGCCCCTTGAATTTCCCGGATTGATTCATCATCAGATTGAGTCCCGCTAATTTGATAATTTGGCGTGGATCTCTGTAATTCGATAGATCACCGACTTCCGCAAAGAAACCGGCCACTGTCATGGTACTGACACCTTTGATGGCTATCATCTGCTCCGCCCCAGGAACCAGAAGAACGAGTTCTTCGAGTTGTGCTTCAAGAGCGACGAGTCGTTCTTCTAGGGCCTTGTATTGGTCAATAAGATAACGGAATTCTTCGCGTGCCATGCTTAAACCGACCGTCAGGTCGATACTATCTTCGGCTGCCTGTTTTAATGCCTGGATACGTTTCATCCCCACTGCACGTTGGGCAGCGTTTTTCACTTCGGCCATCAAGTCTTCTTCCGAAGCCTGTCGGATATCATCAGGAAGATACCCCTTTTCCAGTAGGTGGAGTGCTGCTTTCCCGGTCCAGTCTTTGAAGACATCTAGGAACTCCGGAAAATAGCGATCCAGCGCATTATGCATCTGTGCTTTGATGGAAGACAAGTCCTCTTGGATGATGTCATGTAGTTTCATGCCTTCCCTCAATTCGGCATAGACATCCTCGGGTAGTGTGGGTTCATGAAAACGCCCGTCTTTAATGATTTGAGCGATGACTTTGGCATCCTTCGTATCATTTTTGGTCGGGGAGTCATCGTCCATTTCCTTGAACCGTTTTACCTTCATCGGATTAACACCTACCGTATGGATCCCTTCTGCTTTCAAATAATAAGCCAAGTTCAGCCCATAATGACCGGTTGGCTCCATGCCGATGATGATGTCCGGACGTTTATGTTCATTCGCCAGCTCTCTCGCCCAGGTGAGAAGCGTAAAAAACCTTGATGAGAGTTAGTAAACACTAACCTTTTGGCTAGGTCTCTGCCCCGATCATCAATCACCCGTGCTACATGTTTCTTTTTGGCCACGTCGACACCAATGATCAGTGTGTTTTCGTTGATTTGCGCTATGCGCATATTTTGTGTAAAATCCATAGTAGAAGTCCTCCTTCGGTACTTAATTCGAGGTCATCGTGATGACACTCTCTATCGTACCAAGAGGGCTTTTTTTATGCATCCGGACTCTGCTTCGATATCCCCTCAAATTTCTCCCTTACAGGAATGCTCCT
>NZ_JAJERH010000148.1 GCF_016919725.2 Virgibacillus sp. AGTR | reverse complement strand
AGGTATTTTGTGCGTTCAAATAAACATACAGCTGAAGAGCTTAAAGCATATATATTTCGAAAGGAAACCAGGCTCACTTTCAATGTTTCATAACCTCACTTATAACCTTCATTTGCTTCTTTACTTCGTATTCCCGTATTCATCTAATACCGATATATTAATGATTCATATATACCTTTATAATACCCAGTATCTTGGGTTTGAAACAACAGACCGACTTATGGTTCATGGCTTGATATAGATTCCAATAGGGTTTAGAGTTATTAAAAGAAAATTTAACCCCCCTTTGGAAAAAGCTTATTTATTTAAATTGATATAAGTAGTTGAGAGTGTAAAATATTTTGTGTAAATAGAAATACCAATTAAACAAGTTCATAGAAAAAGGAAGACCCTTTTTGTAGAATAAAGTTAGCACACAAAATTCACAGAAAAGAGGTCTTCCCTATGAACCATCTTACTACAGATTTAATTGAAGCACCAATTTATTTCGCAACGGAAGACATGTACTATTATTCAATGCAATAAGACAGAAGGAACACCATTCAAGTGTTCCTTCTGTTCCAGAGAACTAATTCCTATGAGTTTCTCCACTAAAATTTTATTTGTGGAGAATAAATGCTAGTGAAGACTTCGCTTGGATTCATTAAGTCAATTTTCACTCTCATCTGAGCATTTTTAGCGGCAATATTGGTGAAACTTCTGTGGGATGGGCTATCTGGGCTTACATAGCCATTTCTCGTATCAATGGTTGACCATCTGCCGTTTGTGTAACGCTGGAGTGACATCTTCCAGTTATACCAGATGTGGCTTCCTTCTAAATAAAAATCAATTCCAATTGTTCCTGGGGCTGATGAAATACAAACACGACCTGTTCCACCTGCAACGATTGATGTGCTTTTACAAGACATAATAACATTCCTCCTAATGATTATTTATTTGATGTACATCTATTAATAGAAAGAGTGTATTTTCTTAAAAAGTAAACCAAAGTTTAAAATATCTTAAAGTTTATAGATGGTCATATTGAAGTAGACTGTATAGAATCAATCATCGCTATGAACAAAGCTTACGAATTAGGATTCCCTCCTGGAACAACTATTTATTTCGTTGTTGATTACGACGCATATGATTTTGAAGTAAGGATAATATTATCCCTTACATGGCTTCTGTAAGAAGAATTTTCTATAACCATCGCACAGAAAATTTTGATTATAAAGTAGGAATATACGGCGCCAAAATACCTGCATTCAGTGTATGACCGATTCCAGGGTTCATGCAGACCATAGCTTTGTCGCAAATATGTCTACAGGATTTAGCGGAAACTTAGGGTTTCCTATGCGGGAAACTGGTCATTTGAACAGTTTTTTTGAAACAGATATTTCCTCGAATGTCAACTGAAAGAACATTTTAAGTTTACCGATTTTCCAAGATCTAAAGGTTAGTCATGTATCATTTTTGGTTTTGATAGAGGAGGCTCCAGAATTTCACTTAGATTAGTTGCTTTTTTTCAGCGCAAATAAACATACCCAGAAGTACGTTTTTTTCTGTCTATTTAATTGCCAAATTCAAAGTGTTCATTCAAGCTGGTGAGGACTTTTTGGTTTTTCTATGTATTTGAAGTGCTGAATACCAACGTCCTTTTCGAGTATTGCCTTCATCCCCGCTGAAAAATGGTATAGATGCATTTTTATTTGATCTTTTGCTTTAATACCCTTTGCCCGTTCTATGACTTCATGAAAAAGTTTCTCCACTTTCAAAGTCATGAAGGTACACTATCTTTAAGTAAGCCTTCTATTTTTCTGCCAGAAAAAACAGATTGGGTATAGGCACA
>NZ_JAJERH010000147.1 GCF_016919725.2 Virgibacillus sp. AGTR | reverse complement strand
AGTGGAACCAGATGTATAAATTACATACGCCAATTGATGACAGTCGATAGCAAGATCTAGATTTGTGGATAGACCTTGATAGAAATCTTCCACCGTAATATCGATAGCCTGTACAGCTAGAGAAAGTGAACGAGCTTGACCACTTGATGTGACAACTAAGGACACCTTTGCGTCGGATAGAATCGTTTGAATACGATCGGTTGGATGGGTTGGGTCGATTGGTAGATAGGCTCCTCCTGCCTTTAGTATTCCCATGATTCCAATGATCATATCGATGGACCGATCCATGATAAGACCTACAATGGCTTCATTCTGAACCCCTTGTTGTCGTAAAACTCTTGCCAGTTGGTTCGCCTTTTTATTTAATTCCTGATAAGTTAACTTCTGGTCCGCACATACAACCGCAATATGATGAGGATTCTTCTCAGCCTGCTCCTCAAATAATGTATGAAGTGATTTATCTTTCGGATAATCCGCGTTTGTTTGGTTAAACTCCTGCAGGAGCTGATGTTGTTCATATTCCGTTAGAATGTTAATCTCAGATAATATTGTCGTTGGTTGCGTGCAAACTTTAGTTAGAATTTCTTTGTAATGTGATGCCATTCTATCAATAGTTTCTTTTTTAAATAATTTAGTACAATACTCCATGGTATATTTAAGCATCGTTTCATTATCATAGACAGTTAACGTTAAATCGAATTTTGAGATATTACTTTCTACGTGAATAGGCGTTAATACAAAGTCTTCTGAAATAAACTCTTTATCAAATCCTGCATAATTCATACTAAACATGACATCAAAGATTGAATGTCTACTAGTATCTCTGTCCACCTGCACCTTTTTAATTAATTCTTCAAACTGATAACTTTGATTCTCATAGCTTTGAAGCGCATTTTGCTTTACTGCATTTAAGAATTGTTCAAAGCTTATATTTCCAGAAGCCTTATTTCTTAATGCTAACGTATTGACAAACATTCCTATCATGTTCTCTAAATCATCATGTGGTCTTCCTGCTATTGGAGTACCAATGACAATGTCATCCTGTCCACTATACTTAGCTAATAAAAGATGAAATGCAGCTAGTAGAACCATATTCATCGTACTACCTGTATCTTTAGCCATCTTCCGAACAGCTAGAGCTAGCTTTTCATCCATGTAATAAGTTAGGGTTTTCCCTTCAAAACTTTGAATAGGTGGTCTTTCAAAATCGTATGGTAGATTTAATATTGGAATTTCACCATTAAATTGTTCTAGCCAGTACTCCTCTTGCCGCTTCATCTCTATGGAGTCCCAGAATTTATTCTGCCAAACTGCAAAGTCCTTATATTGTAATTTTAGAGAATTCAACCGTTCTCCATTATATAGTGCCATAAATTCATTGATTAATATCTGAAGAGAAATTCCATCACTGATAATATGATGCATATCCGTCAATAAATAATTCTTATTATTACTCACTACTAGCTCTGCTCTAAACAGAGGAGCTTTACTTAAATGAAAGGTTTTCACAAAATCCTTTAATAAGTTGTTTACTACTGTTTCCGCAACAAATCTTCTTTCAAGTTTAAAATTAGCTTTTGGTAGTACTTTTTGAACAATTTCACCTTCGACTGTATCAAAGAAAGTTCGTAATGAATCATGTCTAGATACTAACTGCTGAAGACTCTTTTGTATTTTTTCCGGGTCGATACTACCTTCTATTTCACAAATCAATGGCATGTTGTACAACGTGCCTGTTTCATATTGTTGTAGCATATACATCCTTTTTTGGGCAGAAGAGGTTTCATAAAAATCACTTTCCTCATATGGTTCGATTAATTCATATACACTTCTATTCCCATTTCCAATGTATGTACTAAGAAGATTAATGGTAGGACTCTCCAAAAACTCTCGTAATGATATTTCTACTTTAAACTGTTTATGAATTTTACTAATTAAAGCTGTCGCTTTTAATGAGTGTCCACCTAAATCAAAAAAGTTATCATGGATTCCGACTTTGTCTATGCCTAATACCTCTGACCAAATTG
>NZ_JAJERH010000146.1 GCF_016919725.2 Virgibacillus sp. AGTR | reverse complement strand
TTACTGTATTATTTTAATCAGTAAGTCTCTTTTTTATAGATTCTATTTGTTTAAGCTCATGCTTATATTTATTAAGCTTTAATTCTGTCAGCAATGTACCAAAAAAATGTTGTGAATTATTGAGGAGACTGTCTAGAAAAAATTTCTCATTAACCTTCAAAGAATTTTCATCTATCGTTATCTTTGTTTGTTGACCGATATCCTTTTTTATAATTACTTCAATCGGTTGACTAGGATAATAAAAAGTAGCCTCTCCATTGTCAAGATATTCTTCAATAGCATTCAAATAGTAGCAGTATAAAGAAGGTAGATCGTCAAAGATTGGTATATTACCAATTTCTTTATAATTCGATATAAAAACTATACTTCCTTCTACCATCAATAAACCACTTGCCACATACTTCTTCCTATTTTTTTCGATATTCTCAACCAAATTTTCGTTGTTATAACCACCAATATAAGAATCTGCGTTTTGAGATATATCATCTAGATCATATACTTCTTTCTTTAGATAGAAATTCTTAATTTCCACTAACACACCTTCTTTTTATTTAGGATAAAGTTGTTTTATGTGCCCTTTAGTTATTCCTAAAACATATTTAACACCGTTTACTGTCCCTTGTACTTGGAAAGTTGAATTGGTACCTTTTGATTTTAATGTATTTCTATTTTGTTTTGCAATGCTTATAGCAATATTTTTCACACCACTTACAGATAAATCTGGATTGTAAAAAGTTTGTTTCTTCTTAACTGTACCATTCCAATATTTCGGATGGTGTCTTTCTAACATATGTTTCATATCCGTTTTAGTCAATTTGAAGGTGTGACTACCAGTCTTATATGTTGCGGTTTTGAAAGTTTTCAAGGCATTAGTAACTTTTGACTTAGGAGCTTTCTTGAATATTTTAGAACCCCATTTTATTACATGTTTACCTCCGCTAAGTACTACTCTCGCTACAAGCCCCCAAAAAAAGGGTTGAATGACTGTTGAACCAGATTCAATTAGATAACTCTCTTCCCCATCTTCTGGATCATCAACAAATTTATCCCAATCAACTTCCTCGAGATCTGTAAACAATTCAGGATTCTCATTATATGTAACTGAATTATCTTCTTCAATGATATCTACCCAATTTTCAACTCCCTCCTTAGCAAATGAAATTGATGGTAAAAGGAATGAAAATAGTAAAACAAATGAAACAAAAGCGCTGAAAAAAATAAAACTTCTTTTCATAGTTAGTATCTCTCCCAATAATATATTTTATGAATTTAGAAAAATAACAATTCGTAACTCTAATACTAGCTTTTGCTTATTTGTAAGTAAATACATTTATTGAATAAATTGTTACAGAAAATGTAATATTTTTACTAATTATTAAATACAAATAATTTTTATCTTGTATAACCAACACAAAACAGATCTATCTTTTCATGTTTAATATAGAAATTTAAGTAAAAACCCCCACTAAAATAAATTTAATGAGGGTTTTTATCCGACAGGATTATTTAATACTATATGTCACGTGATTGACCTCGCCGACCTCCCTTCCAGTTTACACACAGCGTTTTTGTTCTGGCAACAAGTCGGACATATCGGACATTTGAGACATTCGCGACACAATTCTATTCCTAATTCGCTGTATATGTCTTGTAGTTAATCCCATATGATTACTTATTGCTCTTACACTCATTCCATCTAATAAGCACTCTAATACCGCTAGTTCTCTCTCATCGGTAATTACTGGTATCCTTTCTTGAATAAATGAGACCTTCTTTTCCAGTCGATTAATCCATGTATATTTTTTATCCCTACGAATAACCTCACGAGCAACCGGATCACTTGTGTTCTCCTCTGGCTTAGGCATAGCAGACTCAATACCAGATTGAGCTACTAAGCTTGTTCCTGCATCTTCTAATATTTTACGTTGTCTCTTTATTTCTTTGACCATCCAATTATAATCCTTCAAAGCGTTTTTAATTTCTTGTTTATTCATATCTGAGCCCCCACTCATGAATTATGATTTAATAGAAA
>NZ_JAJERH010000145.1 GCF_016919725.2 Virgibacillus sp. AGTR | reverse complement strand
CTAATAGTCTAGGAAATTATAAAATTAGCCTATGTGGATAAATAGAGGTGTGGTGAGCCGCGCCCAGATCCAGCGCCCAGAAACTAGGCGAGTTCACGAATCGCCCTAATCTAAGTCATTATTGGCTCGCAAGCACACTGTGATTCCTTTAGCTCCGTTGACTTGTTTCATTCGCTACGTTTCTAATCGGTGCTTGTACTTTTGTTCTATACACGTATAAATTAATGAGCTTCAGCTTATAGTCTAAATAGAATTGGCGGATAGATCATGATATATTTTGATCAAGCTGCCTCATCTTATCCGAAACCACCAGTAGTTATCGAGGCGATGATGAGGGTAATGAATGAAATAGGTGCGATCCCCAAAAGAGGGGGGCATACTATGGTACAAGGGTGAATTAAAACCACTTATTCATGGGGGGATGGGAAGCCATTCAGAGGAAGTATTGCAACCAAACGGATGGTGGAAGTATATGAAAGTGGTACGTTGAATACGCTAGCGATAGCTGGTTTACTTGCTGCTTTAAGTTTATTTGAAAAACAAGTAGAGGAAATTGTTTCACGTGAAACATTATTAACGCAAATGCTTGTGAATGAGCTCCAAGCAATTTCTGGTGTTACGTGCTATAGGATAGATAAATGATCTCTGCCAATGATAGCATTTAATAGTAAAGATATATCTTCACATGAAATTGCTACGATACTGGATGCACATTATCAGATCGCATTACGAGCTTGTCTACAATGTAGTTCACTAATGCATGAAATGTTGCAAACCAGCGAACAAGGTGCTGTATGAGTAAGTCTTTCGAGAAGCAATACATAAGAAGAAATAACTCCATTTATAAAAGCAATGAGAGACATTGCAAGCATCTATTAAATTAATTCAATTATTGGGGATGATGAGGGCATGGCATTATATGGAACTATCATCAATGGCGTATTAATCATCATTGGTAGTTTGTTTGGTTTACTCTTTACAAAAATTCCTGAACGGTATAAAGAAACAGTTATGCAAGGAATTGGATTGGCGGTTATGATTATTGGGGTTCAAATGGCACTTTCCACAGAGCTAATTATCATTGTATTACTCAGCTTACTTACAGGGGCAATTCTAGGAGAGCTATTGAATCTAGAAGTAAGATTAAATAGTCTGGGAACATGGATAGGAAGTAAATTCACGACGAAAAGCAGTGATTTTAGCGTATCCCAAGGTTTTGTCACTGCATCACTAATTTTTGTAATAGGTGCCATGTCGGTAATTGGTGCTTTAGATAGTGGAATTCGTGGTGATCATGAAGTATTAATTACAAAAGGAATTCTTGATGGATTTGTAGCGCTCGTATTAACGACAACTTTAGGGTTTGGGGTTATCCTATCGGTTATCCCGGTTGTTTTATATCAAGGTAGTATTGCCTTATTAGCTACACAAATAGAACAAATCCTTCCAGAAAGTTTTCTGAATGGCATGATAACAGAGCTAACTGCAGTAGGTGGAGTACTAATTCTTGCGATTGGCTTCAATCTACTAAAAATCACATCTATTCGAATCGGAAATCTATTGCCAGCTATTATTACAGTAGGTTTTATATATTATATATATCAATTATTCTAAATGAGGGGGTAACTTTCGTATATGGAAATATACATAGGCTGGTTATTAGCAGTAATTGTTACTATTTTAACTATAGTTGTTATAATTCAAAGCATCCGCTCAAGGATACATGATAAGTATAAAAAACTATCAGAATTAGAAGAACGCATTAAAAAGCTGGAAAAAGATAATAACTAGTAGATAGGGAAACAGCGATCACAGCATGAGTATCGCTGTTTTTTGTTGATTAAGATTGTGTATAACAGAGTAAGTCGTTTCATAGATGCCGACGAGACCTACGATTATGATTATGATAAGTCAACAGTGAATCGCTGTGGCTATTTGTGTTTCCTTTACCTCATGCGAAGTGGTTCGGTCCTACGTTGCTAATGGGGGCACCTGCTTCTTTGTTCAAAGTTAAGAAAGTATCAAATCAGTGCAATGACTGCGTTAAGCCAAGTAGTTATTTTGAAATGTTTGATGTATATTGGCAATGCTTCGACTAATTACTTCGCTTTCCGCGGGCACGGCCTCAACTAACTTTGCAAAGA
>NZ_JAJERH010000144.1 GCF_016919725.2 Virgibacillus sp. AGTR | reverse complement strand
TACCGCCATAACACAAAATTCATGTATTTATGATAATGAAAAAGATTCCAGCTATCTATTTTTGATAACTGGAATCTCTTTTTTACTTCTCCAGGCTAGTTATGTCCCAGCCCCTTATCATATGTTTTTATATTGTTGAATAAGTTCAGCTATCAGTTTATGAATAGAATGTTGCTTCTTAATAGATAATTGTTTCAATTCAAAAATTTCCTTTTTAAATTCAGGATTCGTCATGATGTATTCAACGATTTCAACTGCTTCCTCATCAAATGAGTTAGGAGATGAACTGTAAATCCGTTTAAATTCCTTAAGTAAATCATCACGAAAGGAGTAATTTCCAACTAAATGATCTAGTGATACTTGAAATATTTCGGAAAGTTTTAGTAAAGACATGATATCTGGTGTCACCGAATTATTTTCCCATTTAGCAATAACAGAGCGAGAGATTAAAAGCTTTTCAGCGAGCTCCTTTTGCGTCCAATTATTCTGTTCACGAAGAAATTTAATATTATGTGCAATTTGTTCACGCATGCTACCACACTCGATTGGTTAAATTTAGAAAAAATGAAGCTTTAGTATCTCTCATCCTATCATGTTTATAAAACTTATAATGCTCCATTCTTGTTCTTAAAATACACATATAGTAAAATGTTCTCATATAGATCAATGGAGGGATAGTTAATGATTAGTTGCATGATACTGCACCATTTAACCATCACGAGTCTGACTAAATGTAAAATACTACGTTTTATATTTAAGGATCATGATTTTGAAATTGAAGTTAGGGGTAATAATACTGTTATGGTATTTGTCTATAATGCAGAAAAAATGGAAATATGGCAGGCGGCAATAGCATTTGAGACAACAAACATTATTGTTGGCTATGGGTTTGCGAAGGAAAAATCTGAAGCAAGGATTCAGGCTGAACAAATGATTATAACCTGGTTATCTTTCGTGGAAGAGAAGGAGTTACATCCGCAACTTTATTATTGAATAGGACTTATGGCATAGAACGTGTGATACATAGCAAAAAAAGCTTGTAGAAATTCTACAAACTTTTTTTGTGTGCGCGGACGAACGAGTAGCACTCGTTTTTCGTGGGGAAAGCGAGCCCTTCACCGAAAATACTCTTATTCATGTTCTAGCTGGCTGAAACGAGTAATGCTTGTTTACGCACATCATCTTTGCTGCACAAACGACAATAACGCTGCCCGTGCAGTTCACGTTCTACTTTCTCTTTTCTCATACGGGAAATTCGCTTACCTTCATTAGAAAGACGGTTTATCGAATCTGTTCTAACGGATATATAACACTACGAGTAATTAAATAAAGCTGTCGAGTTCCTAGGCTCGACAGCCTGTTGAAACCTTTTAGCTTCGGTTTCCTCTCTTAGAGAGCTGATCATATATTTGATCCGCATGCTTGAATTCCTTTTGGTATAAAACCTCTTGCGTTTTAGACAAAAATTTTGCTCTCGTAGATGCACTAATCTGTTTTTTCATGGCAAATCCGTCCTTTTCTTTTTAGTATGGACAAGTAACATATATTTATACACAGAAATCAACCGACTTCTTCTTCAGTGGCTTCCTGAGGGTTTGTAGCAAACTGCTGATACGATAAATATTGTTGCTTCGTTACCACGAATAAATCATAGACTACAGCTTCAAGATTTATCATATGAAAGACTTCCTGATACGTATCGTTAGCCAATGTAACATAAGGTAATTTTGACACTGCCTTTAAGGAACGTATATTTGATTTGCGGACTTTCATGAATACACCCTCAATCGGTGAGCTAGAGAAAATATCATTAAAAAATTGTTCCTTTGCTTGTTTATTATAGCCTTTACCAAAATAAGGCTTCCCGATCCAAGTAGCTAGAAACCCATAGTTTTCCTGGATATCAAATAAATTAATAGTTCCAATTGGATTGCCATACTCGTCTAAAATAGTCCATGAGATTAATTCTCCTCTTTTTTCTGCTTCCATTGTTTGTTTCGTAATAAAATAGTATTCATCAGTGGTATTTGCTTTGTGCCGAACATAGGGAAAAACAGCTGGATTTACTAATAGCTCAAATAATACAGGCACCTCATGTAGATCTCGTGCTTTAAGCATAAAAAATACCCTCCTATTTTCGAGGCCACTGAAAATCTTATGATTTTTCAGTGAAACTTGAAGTTTGTTATAAAAAAGACGACTCAAATTCTTTTTTTAAAATTTAGAGTCGTCTTTTTAT
>NZ_JAJERH010000143.1 GCF_016919725.2 Virgibacillus sp. AGTR | reverse complement strand
GGAACTCCAAAAGGAGTGATGGTTGAGCATCAACAGGTGACTAACTTCATCTATGGTGTTATGCACGAAACCAATCTAGGAAGCTATGAACGGATTCTCTGTTTAACCACGGTATCTTTCGATATCTTTGGTTTAGAAACGTTTGTACCGCTAACGCAAGGATTAACGGTTGTGATGGCCAAGGAGGAAGAGACGAGAGAAGGCGAAAAGCTAGCGAAGGTAATGACGAAACATCAGGTTGATGTCATGCAGAGTACGCCGACGCGGGTCAAGATGTTGCTGGAGAATGATTCCTTTACGGACGCACTAATGGGAATAAAAGCGCTTCTTGTAGGTGGTGAAGAACTTTCGAAATCATTATGGGAGGAGTTACAGGGATATCCTTTTACCGTATTTAACATGTATGGACCAACGGAAACGACAATCTGGTCAACTGTTAAGAAGCTGGAATCAACCGACCGTATTACAATCGGAAAACCAATTCAAAACACCGAGCTGTATCTTATGGATTCAAATAGGAAGTTAGTGCCAATAGGAGTGCATGGTGAGCTTTGTATCGGTGGAGATGGTGTAGCACGAGGATACTTTAATCGCGAGGCATTAACGAAGGAACGATTTATCGACCATCCATTTAAACCGGGGGAACGCTTATATAGAACTGGGGATTTAGCGAGGTGGCTTCCCAATGGAGAATTGGAGTATTTAGGAAGAATGGACAACCAAGTCAAGGTTCGAGGCTATCGAATCGAACTTGGAGAGATTGAGAGTCGACTGATTAGTCACCCTGCCATTAAGGAAGCTGTCGTGGTGGCAAGAGAAGATGAAATGAATCAAAAATACCTATGTGCTTATATCGTGGCGAAGGATTTCGTGGATAAAGCAGAAGTGAGAACATATGTCAAGGAAGGTTTACCAGATTATATGGTTCCTGCATACTACATGGAACTGCAGACGATTCCATTAACGCATAATGGAAAGGTAAACCGGAAGGCGTTACCGAAGCCCGAAATGCAGTACATTACGAATGCATATGAAGCACCGCAAACTACTACACAGAAGAAGCTGGTAATCATTTGGCAACATGTCCTGGGAGTGGATACGATAGGTATCCATGACAATTTCTTTGATTTAGGTGGTCATTCGTTAAAAGCAACGATGGTTATGGGGGAGATACACAAAGCGTTAGAGATTTCCGTTCCATTAAAAGAAATCTTTAATAGACCGACAATTCAAGAGTTAAGTGACTACATTGAAACGGAAGGGCTGATCAACCCATATGAACAGATAGAGCCATGTGAAGAAAAGGAATACTATCAGACATCTTCTGCGCAAAAACGGATGTACACGGTACAGCAATTGGATCAAGAAAGTACGGCTTATAACATGCCCGCTATTTTTGAATTAGAGGGAGAAGTCAACAGGGAACGTATGGAAGCAACGTTTAGGCAATTAATCGAAAGGCATGAGGTACTACGTACCTCTTACAAAATGGTAGAAGGCGAGATAGCTCAGAAGATTATGTCCCATTTGGATTTCCATCTTCGTGTACGGACAGTGGATGAAACGGATAAGACGGTACTGGTCCAGAATTTTATACGCCCGTTTTCCTTAGAGGAGGCACCGTTATTCCGAGCGGAAATCATGAAAAGCCAAGGAACTAATTACCTACTTATTGATATGCATCATATTATCTCAGATGGTGTCTCGATGAGTATCTTGGTTCAGGAATTCGCGAAGCTCTATAATGGCGACAAATTGGACCCACTCCGTATTCAATACAAGGATTATGCGGAATGGGAACAACACTATTTACAATCTGGACAAATGAAGAAGCAAGCACGATATTGGAAGGAACAATTCCAGGATGAGGTGCCAGTCCTTCAATTGCCATATGATTTTGAACGTCCAGCGTTTCAACGATTCGAAGGAGATAGCATTTCGTTCACGATAGACGAAGCAACAACGAAACAGCTACAGGAACTAGCGAAACAAGAAGATGTAACGATGCATATGGTTTTATTGTCTGCCTTTACCATTCAACTAGCGAGATATAGTGGTCAAGAAGACATTGTTGTCGGGGTACCGATTGCCGGAAGGCCACATGCCGATCTTCAAAATATCATGGGGATGTTCGTTAATACGTTAGCGATGCGACATCGACCAAATAAGCATAAAACATTTAGTGAATTTTTGAAGGAAGTGAAAGAAAACTCATTGCAAGCTTATGACAATCAGAACTATCAGCTTGAAGA
>NZ_JAJERH010000142.1 GCF_016919725.2 Virgibacillus sp. AGTR | reverse complement strand
GCTACTAGAGGAAGCGTAAATCTGAGCATTTAGTGATAAGGACTGCGAATTTTGCTCAGTTTTTTTTAGTCTAGGAAATGATGAAATTTGAGCCTATATAATTATGGGGCGTATTGAGCCACGTTCAACTCCAGTATTACGTTGCTATTCGGGCGCTTGCGCTTTGGTTCTTTACAGTGAAGAAGTTCTTACGATATATTGTTGTTAAGCAAAATCTCCATTATGAAGTGAGGTGAGTCTGTGAAGTACGGACATAAATATAAGGTTGCTCATCGTGAAGCGCTCATTGGTGTTGGTCTGGTAATCTTTAATTTCTTATGGTGGTTTGCATTTGCCTACGGTTTAGGAGGTAAGGACCCTCAAGAGTATACATATATTGTCGGATTACCTGCGTGGTTTTTCTACAGCTGTGTAGTGGGATTTATCGTAATGGCCATATTGGTGGCAATTGTAGTGAAAAAGTTTTTTGTTGCTATTCCATTTGATGAGGAGAAGGAAATAGAATGAATTGGGAATCGCTAATACCGTTAATAGCAATATTATGTATTATATTTGGAGCAGGAATCTGGGCCGGTGGCTATTTAAAGAATTCTACCAACTTTGCTCAGGATTATTTTTTAGGCGGTAGGAGCCTCGGTGGTTTTGTGCTAGCTATGACAATGACAGCAACCTATGGAAGTGCTAGTAGTTTTATAGGGGGACCAGGGACAGCTTATAATGAAGGGCTAGGCTGGGTTTTATTAGCCATGTCTCAGGTTGCTACTGGCTATTTTGTTCTAATGATCCTAGGGAAGAAATTTGCTATCGTAACTAGGGAATATAATGCACTAACGATGGTGGATTTTTTGAAAGAAAGATATCAATCAAAATGGGTTGTTATCTTTTCTTCAGTCAGTATTATTATCTTTTTATTTTCAGCAATGGCTGCTCAATGGATTGGTGGAGCAAGATTAATTGAATCGTTGATTGGAATCAATTACACAACTGCACTATTTATATTTGCTGTTTCTGTTTTAATCTATGTTACTGTAGGAGGATTTCGTGCAGTTGCTTTAACGGATGCTATCCAAGGAAGCATCATGTTCGTTGGCACATTAATTCTTCTTATTGCTGTGATCATAGCTGGTGGTGGTATACCTAAGATTATTGCTGATTTAACTGCAGAGAACCCGAATCTAATTACCCCTTATGGATCTGAAGGACAGCTGACGCCAACTTATGTATCATCCTTCTGGATATTAGTTGGAGTCGGTGTGGTTGCATTACCACAAATTGCAGTACGGGCAATGTCATATAAAAGTTCACAAGCAATGCATCGAGCTATCATTATTGGAACGGTTGTTGTAGGTTTTATTATGTTAAATATGCATTTAATTGGTGTTTTCGCGCGACCTATTCTCCCAGGTATCGAAGTTGGTGATAAGGTCATGCCGCTAATTGCTTTGGAAGTCATGCCGAATTGGTTGACAGGGATAGTACTTGCTGCACCGATGGCAGCTATTATGTCTACGGTGGATTCGTTATTATTACTAGTCAGCTCGACCATTGTAAAGGATGTTTATTTAAACTATGTAAAACCTGACGCCTCCCATCAAACTATTAAACGCTTAAGTATTGGAATAACAGCATTGTTAGGCATCATTGTATTTATGATGGCACTCAACCCGCCTGATCTTATCATTTGGCTAAACCTTTTTGCATTTGGTGGTTTGGAAGCTGCTTTTATTTGGCCGATTGTACTAGGTCTATATTGGAAGAAAGGAAATAAATATGGGGCGATTTCCTCCATGATAGCAGGAGTAGGCTTATATATTTTATCAGACAGTTTTTTTCCTAAGCCGTTTGGACTCCATTCTGTCGTCCTTCCAGTTGTTGTCTCGCTAATAGTCTATGTAACGATAAGCTTACAAACGCAATCAAAAACAAACGTCACATGATGCCCTGCTCTTTTCATTGCTAAAGCCTGAATCGGAAAGGTAATTATAGAGGTATAAGATAAAGGAGCGAATCGACGAGTAACGAAGCGCTCCTTTTTTGTAGTCTAAGAAATGATAAAATTTGAGCCTGTGTATAAATATGGACGTGTTGAGCTACGTCTAGCTCCTAGGCCCAGAAACTAGGTGTCTTCACGAATCTCCCTCATCTAAGTCATTATTGGCTCGTAAGCTCACCGTGATTCGTTTAACTCCGTTGGACTCGCTCCAGTTACTACATTTCTAATTGGCGCTTACGTTTTTGTTCTAAGTTAAGAAAGTATAAAATCAGTGCAATGACTGCGTTAAGCCAAGTAGTTATTTTG
>NZ_JAJERH010000141.1 GCF_016919725.2 Virgibacillus sp. AGTR | reverse complement strand
ACTCAAATAGACACAAAAGTTAGCTTTACTTTATTTCCAATATAATCCATTATTGAATTGATTACTTAAATAAATAGTACTGGGAGGAAAAAATGAAAAGAAGGACCAAAATAATGCTATCTATTTTAGTAACAGTGCTAATCATATTAATTTTAATGCCTCCCCTTTCACCAGTTTATTTCAATGATTCTTCAGAAAAAGGAGCCATAAGACACGAAATTTATAAAATGGGATACCCATACCAAAGCTATTTCACAATCCTTCAGAAAAGGGAGAGTGACAAATCATCAGGAAGCCTTTATTCTTTGATGTTATTCAATGCTTGGAAAAGTGAAACTGGTCAAACTCCGTATCTCTGTTATTCGAAGAAGGTAACAGAGGGCGAATACAAGGTTAATTGTGGAACAGCACCTTAAAACGAAAAAGTAGACCCCACGGTCCTGCTTTTCTTACTTGATTATGTAATTATTAATGCCGGGATGCCAATAAGCCATGACTTCAAAGGCTTCATTTACCACCTCATCGTCTTCCTCATCAATGGTTCAGCTCTTTATGAATATCCTTCAAAATGCCTGCTCCTTTTTGTTCATTTTATTACGGCATAATTACTATATCTTTACCATCCGAAAATTTTATAAAAGCTTTACTTATAGTAGTATGATAAGCGACCGCTCCGCTATATCTATCCCCATTATTAAAATTACATGATTTTTTCTTTTTACAAGTTTTTGATAAAGTTTTGTTGTAAACTTTATGCAATACATTAATTCCTCCGTTATAACCATAAGCTGTATGACTTAATGTATTCTTTATACTACTTGGTGTTTTTGAAGAAGTTACCTTCGTAGTAAAGTTTCCACTAAACTTCCCATATGTAAGTCCTGTAGATGCAGATATAGAACCAGAAAGAGAAGCTTTATGTTTTCCATTTTTTCCTGATCCCGAGATTTTTTTTGTTCTAAATAATTGTATAGATCCTACTTGTTCTGGAACACTCCCATATTCTTCAATAAACTGACTATCTTCCTTGCTTAACATATCTCCCACATCATATTTACTATCAATCTCTAATAACTTTTGTTCAATATCTGATTGACTTAATTCACTAGTCTTATCAGACGAAACTTGTCCTTCTCTTTGTTCTGCAAATGCAGGCTGTACTACTAAAAATAATGCAAAAAACGCAACTGCTAAGATAAAAATTTTTTTCATCTTTCTAACCTAACCCCCATGCTGTTTTTTTACTTCTTTAAATCTAAAATATGATGTATAATTCTAGTATAATTTATTTAACAAATATTAGCAATCTCAACAATGGAGGTTTAAACCATGCTTACTCAGTTTAATTGGCCAGTCATTTTTATTATGATCTTAATTATTGCACTTGTTGCTTATGGTGTTTTTAAAGCAGTAAAAACAATTACTAACAAGTAATTACAGGATGAAAAAGTGAGTTTTTTAACTCACTTTTTCATCATATAGATTTGAATCTAGCTCTCTTCCCTTGACTTTAACTCTTTAGCAAGTTTATAAAATGTAGTCTTAGATACTTTAGAACGATCAATAGCCTCAACAGCTGTAATCTTATTGTTAATCCATAAATCATAGGCTTGTTTCACCTCAGGTGTAACCTTAGCTTTTGGCCGTCCTAAGTGTCTTCCTTTGGCTTTTGCTTCTTCTATTCCTTCATCCTGCCTTGTTTTAATATCCAACCTTTCTTTTTCGGCAAACGCAGCTAATACCGTTAAAATCACTTTTTGGATAGCTTGTTTTATTATATCGTCCTCTTCGTCAGATGTATTAATCATTGGTTCTTTTAAGAATTTTAATTGCACTCCATTTTCTACAAACCACTCATATTCCTTTAATGTTTCATTCATAGATCTACCCATCCTGGTAATAGTGGAAAATATAGAGGTCGAGTCAAAAAGTATCATTCGAAACATGAAGGCATTAACTATGCTGTAGAGTTTTACAAAGAGGAAAACATGACAGTGAAAAAAATTTGTAAGATCACAAATGTATCAAGGTCAGCTTTGTACAGAAAACTGTCTGAAGATAGGTAAAAGAAACCAACTACACAAAAAAGTAAATATTTACCAGAGTGGACCCTCAATCCACGAATCGTTTCCGTACCCCTACCTGGGCTAAATTAGATAAAAAGGAAGGAAGTTTAGAGTCTATTATCTTATAAAATGTTACGTATCTGGAATGATATTGATGCTGTCAAAAAGGATAAAGTTGGTAAGTGTATTGGAAGAAGAGTTATAGGCAGTGGAAAAAATGGTAATTAATTTAAGTAAGTAAAGCAATTATAATTGTATAGACTTGTGTATAAAAAGGTGGAAATTAATATGCTTAATATATCTAGGGGGATTTTTCTGATTCTAGGTTATGCTATAATCATTCTTATCGTTTCAACCATTTGGACTGAATTTAATATACGTCCACCAGAATCTGGACCTTTACCTGTAGGAATATTACATAAAATGGGGATAGAGATAAGATACGCACTTTTAATAGGTTTGTTTTGTTTTATAATATCTATTATATTAACT
>NZ_JAJERH010000140.1 GCF_016919725.2 Virgibacillus sp. AGTR | reverse complement strand
CAAGGTGCGACTTGTTTTGCTATAAGTAATTAATTTTACGAAAAGCAAGGATTGTGAATAACAATCTAACTGTGTTTTCGATAGAAGGAATGAGAGATACATGTCATCTCGAAACTTCTACACTGATACTCCTACATGCGACTATTTATGTTATGAAATAGTGGTGTGAAGCTAGGTGAAGTCGGGCGAAGGATACCTAAGTATTGCTAATATTGAATATATGGTAGCTGATAGTTCGGGTGGCTATAAAATACTCATGGAGAGAATGTCCTAATAAGGATTGACGAACTTTCGAATGTACGGGTCTAAAAGTATAACATTCTGAAAAGAATACCATGCACAAACGCATGATAAACCAACGATAAGTAAAAGTCTTGGATATGAACATCGTATATCAGACCATGTTGATAACCCGAATGGGTGGTTTATAGGCTCAAAGAAAGATCCTAAAAGTATATGTACAGCTAGAAAACATGGAACAAGGGAAGCAAGAAACATCGCAATAATGAGATAACACTCAGATGGTTGCTATAAGGTGAATACCGAAGTGCATTTATTCTTGTGAAAGTAGTGCCACGACTGATGAAATTCTTGTAATGAGAATGGAGGAACAGGCACAAGTCTATTCTATTGATAAGTAAGATTTTCTAAAAGTGTATTGCAAAGGTCAGGTAAGACAGTGGGAAATATCACAAGGAAAGTAGTGATACCACTATGCAAACAAACGTAAGATACTGGGATTATTATGGTATGACTGACACTTTTACAGATTTATATGACAAGGTTAAAGAAGGTACAAATTTCAATCGACTGTATGATTTAATTACATCGGACGAAAACATACTACTTGCATATAGAACTATCAAAACAAATAAAGGGTCATACACAAAAGGTGTCGATGGAAGAACAATCGACAACTTAAAAACAAAATCGAGCAACGAAATTGTTGACGAGGTTAAACGGATTCTTAGCAACTATCAACCTAAGAAAGTAAGGCGTGTATATATCCCGAAACCAAATGGCGACAAACGACCGTTAGGGATTCCAGCGATAATGGATAGATTAATACAACAGTGTTTTAAACAAGTTCTTGAACCTATCGCAGAAGCAAAGTTTTTCGACCATAGTTACGGATTTAGACCCTTGAGGTCAACACATCACGCTGTTGCTAAAATCCAAACATTCATAAACCGTGGTAATTTACATTATGTTGTCGATGTTGATATAAAATCGTTTTTCGATAATATTAATCATAATGTATTAATGAAACAACTTTGGAATATTGGAATACGGGATAGAAAAGTGTTAAAAATCATAGCTAAAATGCTCAAAGCTGAAATTGAAGGGTACGGAATTCCAACTAAAGGAACACCTCAAGGTGGAATATTGTCACCGCTGTTGGCTAATATCGCCCTAAACGATTTAGACCATTGGGTAGCAGGACAATGGGAATACTTTGAAACCCGTTATAAGTATAGTCAAAACTACACAAAATATGAGCATTTACGAAAGAATTCTAATCTTAAAGAGGGCTATATAGTCCGATATGCAGATGATTTTAAAATTATATGTAGAGATTATGAGTCAGCTCAAAAATGGTTTCATGCAGTTAAACTGTATTTAAAAGACCGTCTGAAACTTGACATTTCAGAAGAAAAATCTCAAATTATTAATTTGAGAAAGAAAAAGTCAGAGTTTCTAGGATTTACCATACAAGCAAAAGCTAAATATGATAAACATATTGCACAAACAGGTTTGATAGAAAAGAAAAAAGAAGATATTAAAAAGAAATATAAAGAGCATGTCAAGAGAGTCCAGAAATCACCAACTGCTCAAAACATGCGACTATTTAATAGCTTCATATTAGGAATTCAAAACTATTTTAAGAAAGCAACACAAATTAATCCAGTGTTCTCACGTCTTAACTTTGACCTTTCAATGACGACATTTAATCGTCTAAAAGTCGTAGGAGTGTACGAAAAACCTAAATCTCCTTCTAAAGTATATGAGAAATTTTATAAAAACAATCTTAGAACACATAGAGTAGCTGGTGTTTACTTATATCCACTTGCAGATATTCAACACTCTAACAATCTAAATTTCTCACAAAAGCTAACACCTTATACAAAAGAAGGTAGAGAAATAATTCACAAAAATTTAAAAAATGAAGTCAATATCGAAATACAAAAATTGTTAGGTTCTAATATTCCAGACAGGAGTATTGAATATAACGATAACCGTTTGAGTCGATATAGCATGAAGAATGGTAAATGTGAGATAACGAAAGAATTCATATATGCAGAAGATGTACACTGCCATCACTATTTACCAAAATCTCTTGGAGGAACTGACGAGTTTAAAAATTTAAGAATCCTTCATAAAGATGTTCACAGGTTAATTCATGCGACTAAAAGTGAAACTATAAAAAGGTTGATTGAACTACTACGAATACAAGACGATGAATTAAAGAAAATTAATCAGTATCGAAAAGTTTGTAACTTAGAACTTATCTGACTGAAAATAGAATAGATGGAACGCCGTGTGCGGTGAAAGTCGCACGCACGGTGTGGAGCAGGGGAAAAAGTAGAGATTGTATCAAAACTTTACCTATTGCTATT
>NZ_JAJERH010000014.1 GCF_016919725.2 Virgibacillus sp. AGTR | reverse complement strand
TTAACCGTTGAGAGCTTTATAATTCAATAACGTATGCGATGGTAGGGGGTATAGACATAAATTCACTGTCGCTTTCTATTTACGAGTTTGGTTGTTCACGGAAAATTAACAGTAGAAAAGTAATATGTAGGTGACAAACGATAGGGAAATCAGTAAAATTACTAAAGAGAAGGAGGCAAGTATTATATCATGAGCACAATTCGTAAAAAGTGTGCAACGCTAGCAGAACATCCTGCTTTTATGAATACAATTATAGTATTAATTGTTTTGAACGCCATTTTAGTCGGTTTTGAGACATATAGTTTTGTTGCAGAAAAGTATGCAGGTTGGATATATCTTGCCGATCGAATATTACTTTGGATATTTACATTGGAAATTGTAATTAGACTAATTGGCAGTCGTTCTCTTAAGGCATTCTTTAAAGATCCTTGGAGTGTATTTGATTTTGTAATTGTACTTAGTGGACATGTATTGGTTGGCTCCTATTATGTAACGGTATTAAGAATAATGCGTGTGCTTCGTGTGTTAAGGGCCATTTCTATTATACCTTCATTACGAAAGATGGTTAATGCATTACTTCTCACTATTCCTTCAATGGGAACGATCCTACTGCTGTTAGGTATTTTCTTCTATGTATACGGTGTTATTGGTACGATGATGTTTCAACTAATCGCTCCTGAATACTTCGGTACACTACACCAGTCTTTATTGACGCTTTTTCAGGTCATCACATTGGAGTCATGGGCAAGTGGTGTAATGCGCCCAATCTTAGCTGAAGATCCTTCATCCTGGTGGTACTTCGTCACATTCATTCTTATTGGTGCATTTGTAATTGTTAATTTATTTGTTGGGGTTGTTGTCAATAATGTAGAAGAAGCTAGTAGAGAAGATTCTCCATCACCAACGGATATGAAACTAGCTGAGGTTCAGAAGGAATTAAAAGAGATTAAGAAGTTGTTAGAAAAAAATAAAGGATAAAAAGGTCGGGGACGAACCTAAAATCGTTAACCCAAAAGCCATATGATAAAGTGAACCTTCCATCCGTGGGGGGCTTATTTATCCCTCACGGATGGTTCCACTCGCTGCTGATGCCTTCCTTATCCTGCGGGAACAGTGTACGGGCTGAAGATCCCGCAGGAAAGGGAAGTATGTTAATGGAGCGTGATAGAACCTGTTTTAAGTAAACATTAATGATAGCTTGTTAATCCATTAACTCAGAAATAATTTCGAACGACTGCTGCCGATCTGCTTGATGATAGATTTGAGAGCTTATAATCATTTCATCCGCCTGTGTTTCCTCTAAGAAATTTTTCAACCCCTGTTTAACCGTTTCTTTGCTGCCAATTATCGTTGTACGAGGGTCTAGCGTTTGTTTGATAGCTTCAAGCTCGTTAATAGAGAAATGGGCCTCGATATTTTCAATCGGTGGCTTTAGCTTTGTTGGTTTTCCACGACGTATATTTAAGAATTGCTGCTGCAAGGAAGTCGCTAAATAGCTCGCCTTCTCATCAGAATCTGCAGCAATTACATTAACACCAACCATGGCATATGGCTTATCCATATATTCGGATGGCTGGAACTGTTCTCGATATAAGTTTAATGCAGGAATTGTATATGCAGGTGCAAAATGACTAGCAAAGGAAAATGGCAACCCTTTTTGAGCTGCTAATCTAGCACTAAAATCGCTAGAACCGAGTAACCAAATAGGGATGTTTAACCCTTGACCAGGAACAGCTTTTACACGAGAAACCGGATCTTTAGCGAAGTAATCTTGTAATTCATTTACTTGCATAGGGAAATCTTCCACACTCATATTTAGTGTCCGCCTTAGCGCATATGCTGTCGCTTGGTCACTCCCTGGTGCACGGCCAAGCCCTAAATCAATGCGTCCTGGATAGAGTGACTCAAGCGTTCCAAATTGCTCGGCAATGACAAGTGTTGCATGATTTGGCAGCATAACACCACCTGCTCCTACACGAATGTGATTTGTTTTTTCGGCAATATGTCCGATAATTACGGAGGTTGCAGAGCTAGCTATTCCAGGCATGTTATGATGTTCAGCTAGCCAGTAACGGTTAAAGCCAAATTTCTCTACATCCTGTGCTAAAGCTACACTATTTTTAAAAGAATCGCTTGGTGTGCTGCCTTCATTAACAGGAGCTAAGTCTAAGACAGATAATGGTATATGCTGAAATGTCTTCGTATGAGTCATTATTTTTCACCTCTTCGCTTATTTCTTAATAAGAAATGATACGGATTTTTTTATAAACCGTCCAACGATTAGCTTCGGTAGAAAACAGATAGCTCGTTGATAGCTGTTAAAGCGGATAAATCAATTGTATATAATTCAACTGGTCTAGACCACGAAAGAATTGATCATTTAACCATGGTTTAAGAAAAATTCAAAGAAAATTTTTAATAAAAATTGAAATTTTTGTGAAGTAATCCTCAACCTGTCTATACCCCTTGTCAATCATGCAGTTTAGATGAATAAAGAAAATAGAAACACGAAAAAGACAGCGTTTTCATTTATTAAAATTTAATAATATTGTATTAAAATAACTTATCTGAATTTTGAGGTAAAATAAAAATTATGATATGATAATCCTACTATACTTTTTTCCGAATGGATGGAACAGTGCGAAAATTATGTGATAGGTGGTTTTAAAGCTTCTGAAATCAATGAAATTAAAATATAGATCATGTGAATTTTGATGTTAAGAAAGGGGATGTTGGGATGTCGCGAAATGGATTCCCTGAATCACAGGGATTGTATCGTCCTGATTTTGAACATGAAGCATGTGGGATAGGGATGATTGCAAACATAAACGGTAGGAAGACGCATAATATTGTGCAAAATGCCATTAATATTCTCTGTAACCTGGAGCATCGTGGTGGTCAATCGGCAGATACCAGTACAGGGGATGGTGCCGGAATCTTAACACAGATTCCGAATCGTTTTTTTCAGAAGCAATGTGCAAAGGAAGGAATTCAACTTCCAGCAAAAGGGGACTACGGTGTGGGGATGGTATTTCTTCCGAGAAATCATAATCTCCGTATGGAAAGTAAAAGGATGTTTGAACGAATTATTCGAGAAGAAGGACAAACATTTCTTGGCTGGAGACCAGTCCCTATTAACGAATCATTTATTGGGAAAGTAGCAGCAAAAAGTATGCCTTCCATTCGTCAAATCTTTATAAAGAAACCGGAAGATGTGAAAGATAAAAAAGCGTTCGAACGAAAGTTATTTGTCATTCGGAAGCGAATCGAACAAGAAGCTGCAAAATCCCCAGAATTCGAGGATATTTATATTAGTAGCTTGTCCTCAAGTACCATCGTCTACAAAGGGATGCTCGTCCCTGAACAGTTAGATGCCTTTTATATCGACTTAAACCATCCTGATTTTAAATCAGCACTCGCATTAGTTCACTCTCGCTTTAGTACTAATACCTTTCCAAGTTGGAAACGATCGCATCCAAATCGATACACCATTCATAACGGTGAATTTAATACACTAAGGGGCAATGTGAATTGGATGCGTGCAAGGGAGCAAATGTGTTCATCGGAATATTTTACAGAAGAGGACATGGAAAAGATATTGCCAGTAATTGACTATGAGGGAAGCGATTCATCTATATTTGATAATACATTTGAATTCCTGCATTTATCTGGACGTTCTCTAGCGCATACAGCAATGATGATGGTTCCAGAGCCTTGGGCAAATGATAATGGAATAAAAGAAGAAAAACGAGATTTCTATGAATATCATAGTACACTGATGGAGCCTTGGGATGGGCCTGCGGCACTTGTCTTTTCTGACGGAACGCAAATAGGCGCATGTTTGGACCGTAACGGATTGCGGCCCGCACGCTATTATGTTACGAAGAGTGGAATGATCGTTCTTGGATCAGAGGTTGGTGCCCTGGATATATTTGCTGATGACATATTGTATAAACGTAGATTAGAGCCTGGAAGAATGCTTTTAGTTGATTTGGAGAAAGGTGTCATTGTTCCAGATGAAGACATTAAAATGCAAATTGCATCAGAACAACCGTATAAGGAATGGTTGAATAATAAAATAGATATAGATGATATTCCAGATGTAATGTATAGACAGCCGGTATTTGGAGAGGAAAAATTAATTAAACAGCAGCATGCATTTGGATACACCCGGGAAGAATTGAATAAAATCATTAAACCATTAGTTACGGACGGAAAAGACCCGATTGGTTCCATGGGATACGATTCACCTTTAGCTGTACTGTCTAAGAAGCCACAGCTGCTATACAACTACTTTAAGCAATTGTTTGCTCAAGTAACAAATCCTCCAATTGATGCCATTAGAGAAAAGATTATCACAATGGTCGAGACGACTATTGGAGCAGAGGGGAATCTAGTACACCCCACTGCAGAAAGCTGCCGACACATTCGTTTGAAAACACCAATCCTTACAAATGGCGAATTAGAAAAATTACGTATTCAACAATTAGCCGGTTTTCAAGCAGTAACCTTGTTTATGCATTTTGATGTAAATGATCAGGAGAATGCATTGGAAAAAGCACTGAACGAACTCTTTGTAAAGGCAGATAAAGCCATTAATGAAGGTGCTGTAATCCTCATTTTATCTGACCGAGGAATCGGCAAAGATAAAGCAGCTATTCCTGCATTACTAGCTGTATCTGGTTTACACCACCATTTAATTCGTCAGGGGCTACGTACTAAAGTGAGTCTATTAATCGAATCGGGAGAACCAAGAGAGGTTCATCATTTTGCAAGCTTAATCGGCTATGGCGCAGAAGGGATAAATCCGTATCTTGCTTTTCACTCCATAGAAGATCTTGCTGAGAAACAAGAATTAGAACAGTATACAGCAAAACAGGCGAAGCGGAATTATATTCAATCAGTGACAGATGGAATTATAAAGATACTCTCGAAAATGGGAATCTCGACAATCCAGAGTTATCGAGGAGCACAAATTTTTGAAGCAATTGGTATAAGAAAAGATGTTATAGAAAAGTATTTTACTGGTACTGCTTCAAGATTGGGTGGTATTGATCTTGGCCTAATTGAGGAAGAAACACGTATGCGTCACCAAAAGGCTTTTTCAGAAAATCGTGGTGGCAGCTATACCTTAGAAGCTGGCGATGAATACCAATATCGTAAAGATGGGGAGGACCATCAATATAATCCTAAAACTATTCATATTTTACAGCATGCCTGTCGAACAGGTAATTATGAGTTATTTAAGGAATACTCAAAGCTTTTGACAGATGAAAAGGAGAATCTTCAATCTTTAAGGGGCTTACTGTCCTTTAAAAAACGTAAACCAGTGCCACTCGACGAAGTAGAATCTATAGAATCTATTTGTGCTCGTTTTAAAACTGGTGCTATGTCCTTTGGCTCGATCAGTAAGGAAGCTCATGAGTCTTTAGCGATTGCCATGAATCACATCGGTGGGCGTAGTAATAGTGGTGAGGGCGGTGAATCAACAGACCGATTTACTCGTGATGAGAATGGTGATCTAAGAAGGAGTGCCATTAAACAGGTTGCTTCAGGGAGGTTTGGAGTAAACAGCAATTATCTAGTGAATGCTGATGAGATCCAAATAAAGATTGCCCAAGGTGCTAAGCCTGGTGAAGGTGGACACTTACCTGGAAAAAAAGTATATCCATGGGTTGCTGAGGTACGCGGATCTACTCCAGGAGTTGAGCTCATTTCTCCACCACCACATCATGATATTTACTCCATTGAAGATTTGGCTGAGTTAATTCATAACTTAAAAAATACGAATCCAAATGCAAGAATTAGTGTCAAGCTTGTATCAGCAGTTGGCGTTGGTACCATTGCAGCAGGTGTCGCAAAAGGTAGAGCAGATCTAGTTTTAATTAGTGGTTATGATGGTGGAACTGGAGCAGCACCACGTACAAGCTTGAAGCATACAGGGCTACCTTGGGAGATTGGATTGGCTGAAACACATCAAACGCTTTTATTAAATGGACTTAGAGATCGAATTGTTGTGGAGACAGACGGTAAAATGATGACAGGGCGTGATGTAGTAGTAGCAAGTCTGCTGGGTGCCGAGGAATACGGCTTCTCTACAGCCCCACTAGTCGTATTGGGATGCGTAATGATGCGTGTTTGTCATTTGGATACATGCCCAGTTGGGATAGCAACACAGAATCCGGAACTACGTAAGAAATTTATGGGAGACCCGGAACATGTAGTCCATTTTATGAAATTTATTGCACAGGAAGCACGTGAATTAATGGCAGAACTTGGCTTTCGAACCATCAATGAAATGATTGGTCGTACGGATGTGCTTGAATTTAATCAAGCCATTGATCATTGGAAGGTAAAAGGTATAGATCTGACAGAGTTGCTTTATCAACCAGATGTACCTGCAAAAGTAGGAAGATATGCGACAATCAAACAAGATCATGGAATTGAAAAGACACTTGATTATCAAGAACTAATTCCGAATTGTAAACAGGCAATTGAACAGAAAAAGGCAGTTGAGTTTACAACAGCAATACGTAATATAAATCGGGTAACTGGTACGCTATTAGGCAGTGAAATAACCAATCGCTATGGGGAAGCTGGGTTACCTGAAGATACGATTAAATTGAATTTTAACGGATCTGCTGGGCAAAGCTTTGGAGCATTCATTCCACCAGGTATGACATTACGACTTATCGGTGATGCCAATGATTTTGTAGGAAAGGGTCTATCTGGAGGGAAAATTATCGTCCATCCAGACCCTATTGTTACCTTCCCACCTGAGAAAAACACAATAATCGGTAATGTAGCCTTTTATGGCGCTTCACGAGGAGAAGCATATATACGCGGACTCGCAGGAGAACGGTTTGCAGTAAGAAATAGTGGAGCAACCATCGTTGTTGAAGGTGTAGGAGATCATGGTTGCGAGTATATGACAGGTGGTACAGTCGTAGTATTAGGAAGTACGGGAAGAAATTTTGCTGCAGGTATGTCTGGTGGCGTAGCATATATATTCGATGAAGACGATTCATTCTGTTCGAAGGTGAATGACGAGCTTGTGCATATAGAAACAGTAGCAGATCAAGAAGAAATTCAGCGACTTTATCGAATTATTCAACAACATGTAAATGAAACAAATAGTACACATGCGGAGCGAATTTTATCCTATTGGGACAAATATGTAGAACAGTTTGTGAAAATTATTCCAAAAGCATTTGTGAAAATAAATGACCGAATTGCAACGTTAAGAGCAGAAGGAATGAGCAAATTCGATGCAGAGATGCTTGCCTTTGAGGAGAGTAAGCAGCCTGCAAAAGAAGAAAAGAAAGAGGTAGGAGCATTACAATAGCCATGTTTGCCAATTAAGAAAGGGATAGATATGCGTTTGCTTGTTGGAAAAGGAGGCCTTTGATGGGGAAACAGACAGGGTTTATGGAATATGACAGACAAGTACGGCGGGAGCGAGACCCAGCGGTCCGTACCAAGGATTGGTTTGATTATACAGCTCCATTGTCGGATAAAGAGGTTCAAATACAGGGGGCACGCTGTATGGATTGTGGTGTACCTACTTGTCATGTAGGAATGGAAATTAATGGTGTAACCTCTGGTTGTCCAGTGTATCATCTTATTCCCGAATGGAATCAGCTTGTCTATGAAGGGAAGTGGAAAGAGGCATTAGATCGAGAGCATGAGCAAAATAACTTCCCGGAGTTCACGGGGATTGCCTGTCCGGCTCCGTGTGAAGGAGCTTGTGTGCTCGGTATTAATGAGCCGCCTGTTGCTATTCGAACCGTAGAGCGTTCAATTATTGAGAAAGGCTTTCAAGAAGGCTGGGTAGTCCCGAAGCCTCCAGAAAAGCGAACTGGCAAAAAAGTGGCTGTCGTTGGCTCTGGACCAGCAGGGCTAGCCGCAGCAGCTCAGTTGAATAAAGCAGGTCATCTCGTTACAGTTTTTGAAAGAGATGATCGTGTCGGAGGATTATTAACTTACGGCATTCCAGAGATGAAACTTTCTTATGATGTAGTGATAAGACGCGTCGAAATTTTGCAGCAAGAAGGAATATCCTTTGTAACGAATACAGAAGTCGGTAAAGATATTACTACTGAAGAACTTAGAAAGGAATTTGACGCGATTGTACTATGTGGTGGTGCGACAGTGCATCGTGATATTCAAGTGGCGGGGAGTCAATTAAAAGGTGTTCATCATGCAATGGATTTCCTCCATTCCAATACGAAAAGCCTACTAGATTCAGATTTACAGGATGGCAATTATATATCTGCTACGGGTAAGGATGTTATTGTTATTGGTGGTGGAGATACAGGAACAGATTGTCTAGCCACATCTGTTCGCCATAATTGTAAGAGTCTAACTCAGTTTGATATTTACGATAAAAAAGGATTAGTTCGTGATATGGAAACAAATCCATGGCCGCAATATCCAATGATTCATCGAGTAGAATACGGTCATAAAGAAGCAGCAAGTACTTATGGGAAAGATCCACGTGCTTATGCTGTGATGACTAAAAAATTTGTTGGGGATGACAATGGATATGTTAAAGAGGTGCACACAGTAAACGTTCGCCTTCGTTATGATGAAGCTGGCAACAAAGTCCGGGATGAAATCCCTGGTACTGAAAAAATTTGGCCGGCAGATCTTGTATTGATTGCGATTGGTTTCCGTGGACCAGAACAGGATCTTATTGAGCAATTGCAAATTGAAACTACGGCTAAATCGACCGTCGCCGCTGATTATGATGACTATAAAACAAATGTAGACGGTGTGTTTGCTGCAGGTGATATGCGACGCGGACAAAGTCTAATTGTTTGGGCGATAAATGAGGGAAGAGGCGTAGCCAGGGAATGTGATCGTTATTTAATGGGAGAAACTGTGCTACCATAAGTCGAAAATGGAGTGCTATTGTTTCATACAATGTATGGAGCGGTGGCGCTTTTTCGTGTCTACACACCACTATTATGTGATCTTCGTACATAAAAAGGTAAGTTTTAGACAAATAACTTGTGATCTGCATAAAAGTACGGAGAAATGAGTTTGCAACAAAATACTACTTGCAGTAAGATAGTATGGTGAGAAATATTTTTAGGTATTAGATTATCAAATTTTGCAGTTTGTTTGGATAAGATAATCTAGAAATGAGGGTAAATCATGAGTAAACCATCCATTTATGGACTAACATATGAACAATTAACGGATTGGCTAATGGATCATGGTCAACAGCGTTTCCGCGTTGATCAGGTCTGGAATTGGCTTTATAAAAAACGTGTCCATCGATTCACTGACATGAAGAATGTTAATAAACAGACGATTGCTTTGTTAGAGGACAATTTTGTCTTAGGTACACTAGAAGAAGAGGTTAAGCAAGAATCAAAAGATGGTACGATTAAATATTTATTTCGCTTAGCAGACGGTAATTTAATTGAAACTGTTTTAATGCGATTTAACTACGGATTGTCTGTTTGTGTAACTACGCAGGTGGGCTGTAACATCGGTTGTAGTTTCTGTGCTAGCGGGCTATTAAAGAAAAATCGTGATCTATCTAGTGGTGAAATTGTTGAACAGATCATGAATGTACAAAAAGATTTAGATTCTCGTGGTGAGGATGATCGGGTTAGTCATATTGTTGTCATGGGAATTGGCGAACCATTTGATAACTTTACTAATTTAATGGACTTTTTGTATGTAGTAAACGACGATAGAGGATTAAATATAGGTGCTAGACATATTACTGTATCAACGAGTGGTTTAGCTCATAAAATATATGAGTTTGCAGATACAGGAATCCAAGTTAACCTAGCGATCTCTATCCATGCTCCTAACAATGAGTTACGTACACAAATCATGAAAATAAACAAAGCCTTCCCTATTGAAAAGCTAATGAAGGCAGTAGATTATTATTTAGAGAAAACGAATCGAAGAATTACGTATGAGTATATTATGTTAAAAGATGTCAATGATCATCAGGAGGAGGCGCTTCAGTTGGCGAAGCTGCTTGAGAATCATCGACACTTAGCATATGTCAATTTAATACCTTATAATTCGGTTGATGAACATAACCAATATCAGCGTAGTGAATCAGCATCTATACAAGCCTTTTTTGAAACGTTGAAGGATAAAGGAATCAATTGTGGTGTTCGTTGGGAGAATGGTGCAGATATTGATGCCGCTTGTGGACAACTTAGAAGTAAACAAATGAAGAAAAAGAATGTTGGCTAAAGGAGAAACCTAAGTGCAATTTGCACTTAGGTTTTTTACTTCCTCATCTGTCACTATCTACAAGAACCGTTTCCTTGTTTCAGGAGACGGCAATGTACAGCTTTGTTTCTGTCCGAACCATTCATAGCGATGGTTGGCGATCACTCCATATAGGAAGTCTCTAAGCGGTTTAGGAATGATCATGAAGCCGTATAAAAGCTTCCATGCGCCGTTTAATTCTTTACATACCCTAAGCGCTGCTGTTGATTTAAAATACGTTTTATTACCGTCAATGAGGATAAAACTATTCATGTCAGTTGCTACATGGTTTCTTTTTAAGAGTTCTTGACCAGCGTCTCCTTGTATGGAGGCGAATGTAAACTGCTCTTGCTTATCTCTTTTTAAGATAAATTGAACACTCTGATCACAGAAATTACAAACACCATCAAAGAGAATGACCTTACTCATGTACGCTCACTCCTTATGGAATAAAGCTATCCTTGCTTCTATTGTAACATGCCGTTTTTTTAGATTCCTAGTTTTAAAGTTCTTGAAAGCAGTTGCAACAACAATATCTTATATAGATTAAGGTAACGATGTATACATTTAGGTGTATTTACCTTCTTTTTTGGTGGTACGATTTATGATAAACCCCCTAAATCCATATCTAACGAATGGTCGGGTTTACTGGGCAATGCAAAAAATTCGATACTTGATGGTGAAACGTATTGGTTAGCGCTTTTTCCTTTATTAGCTTTTATTCTAACCATATTCGCCATGCAATTCATTATAACAGGAATAAAAGAGGTGCAAGAAGAAAGGAGAGGACTTATAACTAAATTCACAATAAGAAAAAAGAAGATAACAGTGAAACAAAGTAATGGTGATCAAAACATGAAACCTTCTTCTTCTCGTTTTCAGCGTGTACAAACAAATCGTAAAGAAAAAGCAAATTGATGTTACTTAACAAAATGTCAATTGAAAAAAATATAAGCAAACCAATTCCATGTGGAAAATTAAACATCGGTTGGTTTTCATTATTATAGGAAAGCACATTATTGGATTAATATTAATTGTTTGGTTAGCTATCACCTGAAAACTAATTTTTTGTTGAGTAACGTTTAGTTTTCCTTCTAATCGAGTATGCTGCTATTTGGAAAAGCAATACACGGCCTCATTTTTTACATATAGTCACATCAACTTCATTCGCAAACAATAATGTATACAAGTAAACAAAAAGTGTACATGAAGAACACAAAAATGTTTACTTGTGTACAAATATGTGTAGACACTGTTATATCAACGAAAACTAAACTGTAAACATGTATACAAAATAGAATACGAAAAAAGTCGGATTGCGTTATAAGAAGAAAGGAAGTACTCTTAGATAGAATGTATTATTATGGAGAGGAGTTTTCTTACATGACAAAAACAAGAATAGCAGCAGTGGACGTGGGAAACGATGCGTTAAAGGCAAACTTTGGAAAGATGGAACACGAGGTATATATTCCCAATGTAGTCGCCCAGGATTTTGAAGACCGTCCCGTAATTGGCATTGAAGAGCTAGATAAAAAAGAGGTATTGGATAATATTCATATTCGCGTACATTCACCTGCGCTCGAAGAAAATAACGTAATCTACCGTGTTGGGAATTTAGCAACAAAGACAAACAATTCAACAGAGCTAGATCCCGGTAGTAGCAAGGCAGAAGAGGATCAAACCTTAATTATGCTATTTGCTTCCTTAGCATTGGATGCAGTAGAAAATGGAGCCTTTTCCATGAAGAATAAAGTTATTGATGCAAATTATACCCTTGGAACTGGGCTACCACTCCGAGAGGTAAAGGAAGGTAAGGATGTAGGTTATCGTTCTCAATTACTGGGATCGGTTCACCAAGTTGAATTTTTAGTAACACCACATCATCAGGGTAAGAAAGTAAACATTAAATTTGATGAAGTAAAGGTTTATCCAGAGGGGTTTGCAGCATATGTGAATTTAATTATGGATAATGATTTAAAAGTTATTAATAAAGATTTGATTGATAAACAAATACTTATTCAAGATATTGGTGGATTGTCAACAGATATCGCGGTGATTCGTAATCGTAATGTTGACGATGATAAAGCCCAAGGATTTAATTTAGGCGTTTCTGAATCACTGGAGCAGATTAGGGAAGAAATTCGAACAAAACATGGTGTAGAGCTAGATAGTCGCCGTGATGTAGTAGATATTATTACAAGGAAAAATGACCGACATCACATCATGGTCAAAGGAAGTAGGACAAGCGTTCACGATATTACAGACCATATCCTACTTGAATTGGCTAAAAAAGAGTATCGATTCTTAAGAAACGTGTGGGCTAAGAATTCCCAATCGGAAATTTGTTACTTTGTCGGTGGTGGATCAGCAGTCTTAAAAGATTATTTAAAAGCACTTAATAATAAACTCGATGGCTTTAACATTGATTTCTTTGAAGATGAACAGGAAAGTATTTGGATGATGGCTAATGCTTATTATAAGTTAATAACTGATTTTGTAAATAAGAATGCCAAGCAAGAAAAGGAAGAGAAAGAAGCAGTAAAGGCAAAAGCAAAATAGGGTGATATAATGGCCAAAAACACAATTGAACGAGGGCAATCAATAACCTTTCGTGTTCCTTCCGATACACCGGATTATTTACTAAAGGCGCTACAACGACTCAAGGAAACGGAACGGAGAAATTTTTCTAGTCAAATTGCCCAATTTGTATTACGAGGCTTAAGTGAAAGTGTTACAAAAGAGCGGGAAACGGTCACTGTCCCGCTCCCCAAACAATTAACCAAGGAACAAAAGAGTTGGTTGAAACATGAGCATTCAGAAGCATTAGTAGGTACCATTCTATATCAATTATTAAGTGACCCAATGCGAGCTACGACCTTATTGGCTTCCTTAAACAGTAATCATACGAATATTGATGAGGCACTATACTTACAAGAAAATGATATTGACACAGGTAAGCCTGTGTTGGAGGAAACAGCTCTAAAGGAAGAAATAGATTTAGATAGTTTACGTTTGGATTCGTTAGATACAAACCAACAGCAAGAGGTAATCGAAGAGGAAGAAGAGGATCCATTAAAAGACTTCTTTTCGAGTATGAATAAATAAAAGCAAGTCCTGCAGTAAGGTAGGACTTGCTTTTATTTTTATGTTCCTCTCACGATACGTTCTGGATGGGTATATACGTTCATTTGGTATCCACGAACGAATCCAATAACGGTAATCTTCAGATCCTCTGCCAGCTGTAATGCCAAATTAGTAGGTGCTGATTTAGAAATTAATATACCAATTCCCATTTTGGATAGCTTTAAAAGGACCTCTGAAGAGATACGTCCACTAAAGACAATAATTTTATCATGTACAGGAACATTGTTTACCAAAATATGCCCAAAAAGCTTATCGAGTGCATTATGCCTCCCGATATCCGTACGAACAACCATAAGTTCGTTAGTAGTAGCTAGTGCAGCATTGTGCACACCACCAGTTTTACGGAACTGACTAGAGGATTGCTGTAATTCATGCATTAAGTAAAAACACTGTTTAGCTGATATCATATGCTTGGAAAGAATAGTTTTTGCTGTCTTTACGTCATTTTTAAAATAAAATTGTCTGCTTTTCCCACAACATGAGCCAATGAAACGCTTAGAATGGTCCTGATGAAATGTAGTTGGGAGAGGATCTATTTCTATATATGCATAGCCAGTATCGATATCAATAGCTAGATCTTTAATAGCAGAATAACTACGAATTATACCTTCTGATGCTAAAAATCCAATGAGGAGCTCTTTAAGATTGCTTGGAGAGCATACCATTGTGGCAAACTCACTTCCATTTATATGAATAGTAATTGGCATTTCTACAGCCACTAGTGAGGTTTCATTTGAATCTCCTGTATTATCAAAGCGGATCATCTCCCAATTTGCTTCATTGGAACGCATGTCACTCCTCCTTTTAGTGGCTGTCAATCTCTAATTCTTCGATACGTTTTTGGGCATATTTTCTATCTTTTTGTGCATAATAGGACACAGCTTTTTCTAAAATAACTACTGTGTTATATTCGGGAATTCCAGCATATGCCTCATATACTCCTTTTGGTATAAGAACATTCCCTTCTGGCCAATGCACTTCTAAATTACTAGATTTCATTGGAGCAAACTTTGCGCGTCCGGCAAATAACCCATGTTGATTATAAACAACGATTGGCTCACCATCTTCGATATGATACTTAACGGCATCCTCTTCACTAATTAGTACATCCTCTCGTTTTGCATCATTAAAGGGATCTGTTTCACTGTAGACCATGGAATTAAACTGTTTTCCTCTTCGAGTTGTTACATAGAAATGCCCTTCGGGTTTTCTTAATTCTGGAATTTCGATTGCTATTAAATTTCCCCTGCCATCTGGAGTAGGACAAATTCCATCTTCACACAGCCAAGCGCCACCCCATTGAAAAAGATCCCCTCGTTTATGTAGGTGCTGGATGCCGTCATAATTTGGTGCAGCTTCTGCAATTTCCTTGCGAATAGCTGATGCATTGTCAAAATGAATATGTTCTTGCTTCTCTGGACATACCCGTTTAGCCAAGTCTATATAGATTTCCCACTCTGTACGGGCTTCTTCAATTCGTGGGCCCTTTATCTCTGGAGAGAAATAAACCATTCGTTCCGTAGATGTAGAGGTTCCGCCACCACGCTGTTCGTATCTAGTTCTTGCAGGTAATACGAGTACTGCTTCTTTTGCATCTGTAAGCGTGGATGTATTTAAGATAATATCCTGATGGACCCTGAGCTCGACGTTCTCAAGACATGTCTGAATAAAATCTGGATTTGGCATCGTTTCTAAGAAATTCCCACCGGATAAATAATAAAGATGAAGTTTTCGTTCATGACCATCTGGCAAGCAAGCATTTTCGAGAGACTCACCCACAATATCACCTTGCCAGGTAGGGATATCAAACTTCCAAATACCCTCTAATCGTTTTCGCTGATCATCATTCATATTACCTCCAGGTAATGAGAACGGATCGGCTCCCATTTCACCTGATCCCTGTACACCTGAATGCCCACGTATTGGCATTAGTCCACAAAACTCTCGACCGATAAAACCACGGAGTAATGCCAGATTAGCGATTTGTGATACATTGTCTGTACCGAAACGATGCTGCGTTAAACCCATTGACCAAACAAATACTGCTGACTTAGCATGTGCTAAGAGTGTAGCTAATTCAATCATTCTATTCCTAGAGAGACCAGATGATTCTTCCAGCTGCTCCCATGAATATGTATTAACGGTGGATTGTAGTTTTTCAAGGCCATTAACATGTTTACTAATAAAACCATGATCAAGCGCTGAGCCAGGTACTTCCTTCTCCATTTCGAACCAATGCTTCATAAGCCCGTGCATAAAGGCGATATCACCACCAATATGAACCTGATAAACATCGTCAGCTATTTTCGTGCCAAATAGGGCGGATTCTGCAATAGAAGGTATCCAATATTGATCCATAGAGGGTTCATGATATGGGTTGATAACAATAATTTTCGTTCCCTTTTTCTTTGCTGCATACATGTATTTGGTTGACACAGGCTGATTATTCGCAGCAACCGAACCCCAGAATATAAGAACGTCCGTTCCAATCCAATCCTTGTAATTACAAGTGGATGCACCTACACCAAGTGATCGGCTTAATGCAGTTTTGGAAGGAGAGTGGCAAATTCTTGAGGCATTATCAATGTTGTTTGTTCCAAGGAAACGCGCCACTTTTCCAAGAACATAGTATGTCTCATTCGTTATT
Source organism: Virgibacillus sp. AGTR (assembly GCF_016919725.2). Lineage (GTDB taxonomy): Bacteria > Bacillota > Bacilli > Bacillales > Amphibacillaceae > Virgibacillus > Virgibacillus salarius. Next base: position 47,072 of record NZ_JAJERH010000014.1, on the reverse strand, counting down.
CCACGAGAAGTCGTGTAGAAGGAAAATTGTTTCGGTTGCAAGGATTGTATTTTAGTAGCAATTGTATCTAGAGCTTGATCCCAAGAGATACGACGAAATTTACGTTCACCTTGTTTACGGATTAAAGGGTAAGGAATTCTACCAAGCTGACGTAATTCCGTGCTACTCCGATTTCGTAGCTCATCTATATCTGCATGTAGTATTTCTTTCTTAATTGCTGGCATTGTATTTAAGCGAAGAACATTTAATCTGGTAGTACAAAGGTGAGGGCCGGTTAGTGTTTGATCTTTAAGGCCTTGTACGCCAAGGGCGCAGCCATCACAAACTCCTTGTGTAAGGATACGCGTAGCGTAGGGTAGCCTATCTCTGTTTTCCCAAGCTACTTTGGCGGTATCTCGGATATGATGTGGCTTGATTTTTCCTAAACCAAAAGGAATTTTACTGACCCAAAGGGATGGGTCTGGTTTCTTCGAGAGCTTAATAGGTCCCTTATGTTTTGTTTTACCCAATCAAGATCCCTCCTATTTTATAAAGTGAGTCTATCTCTTCACTCAAACTAACCACTCGAACAATTTATATGTGAATAATGGAATATGGCAGATTGTCACAACGGGCAGTCGGTCTACGAGTCCCCTCGCCGCTGCAGAGAGGTCTCACCAGAACACGCTGTTTCTCAGGTATCGCTGCGCTTCGTTTTGTCTATGGAATGAGCATTACATCTTTCCAACAGTTGAAAAGTATTCTGTGTAACTGATGGTAAGTGCATTGAGGATTCAAGAAATATATAGGTACTTCCAATCGTATCATGTAAGCGAATACATTACAAATTTGCTTTTCTGTATGATGCTACGTATCTTATCTAAAATAAATGTAAGGTAGAGTGTAAAGTTTTAACTGGTCGAAAACTTTTTACAAAATGTCAAGGTATATATAAGTAAGAACGTCATGAAGGGAGATTGTCACTGGTGGTGGATAAAGAAACCAGGCTTATTAAAAAAATAAAGAAAGGCAATCATCAGGCATTTAAGAAGCTATATGATCGATTTGCTGACTATTCGCTACGAACAGCTTTTGCCATTACAAAAAATCAGTCAGATGCATCAGATATCGTTCAGGAAACCTTTATTCGTGTCTATCGAAATATTGATTCCTATGATATGTCCAGATCATTTAAGGCGTGGTTTTATCAAATATTAATTAATGAGACTAGGCGGTATATGAAAAAGAAAACAAAGCAAGCAAGGAGTATCGAATCAGATCAGTTACTAGATTTTTTGCACCAACAAACAGAGGAAGCATACCATTTTGATGATTTGTATCTAGCTATGGATAAATTGGAGGAAAATCATCGCACAGTAATCATATTAAAATATTTAAACGGATTTACGGAAAAAGATATTGCGGAAGTGCTTGAGTTAAATGTGAACACAGTGAAGTCTAGGCTGTTTAAAGCTAGAAAGCAATTGAAAGGTATGATGGGAGGTGCTTCTGATGAAAGATAATAACCTGTTTGATAAACAACTAGAAGCAGAACTCAAAAGGAAAACACAGCTTGATATGGACGTCAAACAAGCGATCTGGAAAAGCATTGAGGATGAATTATTCCACTCCATTACGGAACATGATAAGAATCGACGAGGAGTATGGGTAGCTGGCATATCATTAGCGGCAGTAATGCTCATTCTATTATTTGGAGTAATGACAGAGACTGGTCAGGCTATGATACAAAACTTAAAAGATTTGTTTATTGAAGAAAAGCAAGAACAGATCGAAATGGAAGGTCAACAAGAGGAGCTAGATACGCACCTGGAAACAAACGAGGAGCTTCGCTATGTTATTTATCTCGATGATGATCGCTATAAGATGGATAAGGGTGGAGAAGCTGACCGAATTGAACTAAAAGAAGAGCTTCCAGACAGTTATCCAGATGTTTATATGGAAATTAGGAGAGAAGAAAATACCACAACAGAAGAAGTAGTTGCCGATATTAAAGAAACATTGAATAACGAAGAAATGGAAATTGTTGAAGAAACTCGAACAAAAAATCCTATAGAGGCAGAGTTGATACGTGGCAGGGGGAGCAAATATCCTGAATGGGACACTCCTATTTACCAATATTATGTTACAGATTCGATGAACGGGCAGGTTTTTGTTATTAAACAAGCGTATTTTTTAGAAGCAGCTGAAGGACATGGAGCTCGCTTCCATTATATGTTAGAAAGCTTTGAAATTGTGAAGTAGTTAATTTAAGGAGGATAATGCTATGTGTGGATTCGTAGGAGTACTATTAGATCAAGAGGTTCAATTCAGTAATGAGCATTTGGAAGAAATCAAACTAGCAAATCAGCTAATTAGACATCGAGGTCCGGATGATGATGGTAGCTACCATGATGATCATATAGCATTAGCCTTCCGAAGGTTAAGTATTATTGATATTGATGGAGGACAGCAGCCTTTTTCTTTTGGCAAGCAACGGTATTGGATGGTTTTTAATGGTGAGATATATAACTAAAAAATAGTAAAAGAGCAATTAAAGAAAAAAGGGTATCATTTTACCACCAATTCAGATACAGAGGTTGCTGCTTTCTTATTTCTAGATCAAGGTGTTGAAGGATTCTCAGAACTTCGTGGTATGTTCGCCATATTAATCTGGGATAAAGACGAGAAAAGACTTTATGGAGCTAGGGATCCTTTTGGGATCAAACCATTTTACTACTGTGAAAATGAACATGATACTGTCTTTTCATCAGAGAAAAAGTGTATCTCTTATTTAAATAAGCAGGATGTAGTTGATCAACGAGCATTTCAGCATTACTTATCGTTTCAATACGTGCCAGATCCATTAACAATAACAGAAGGGATACAACGTTTAGCGCCTGGTCATTATTTTGTTAAGGATTGGCAAAAGCCGATACAAATCTCTAGATACTTTCATGCAAGTCTGCAACCAGTGCATAAAAATGAAAGACAGCTGATGTTTGCTATACGTGAAGTATTATTTGATTCAGTGACAGCACATATGCAAAGTGATGTCCCAGTAGGTGCTTTTTTGTCTGGTGGAATTGATTCAACAATCATAGTAGCAATGGCAAAACAAATAAATCCACAAATAAAAACTTTTTCGGTAGGGTTTGACGAGGCTGGCTACTCGGAAATCGATGTAGCAAAAGAGAGTGCTGAAAAGCTTGGCGTTGAAAATATTCATCGATATATCTCAGCCCAAGCATTTGTTAGTGAACTACCAAAAATAATCTGGCATATGGATGACCCTTTAGCCGATCCAGCAAGTATTCCGCTTTATTTTGTAGCAAATGAAGCAAGAAAGCATGTTAAAGTTGTGCTTTCGGGCGAGGGTGCAGATGAATTATTTGGTGGATACAATATTTACCGAGAGGCGGAAGCATTAAGGTGCTTTCAATATATACCTAAAGGCATTATGCCACTAGTCAAACGGATCGCAGATATGATGCCAGAGGGTGTGAGAGGTAAAAGCTTTTTACAGCGGGGAACTACATCACTTAAAGACAGATATATTGGCAATGCTAAGATGTTTGAAGAAGCGGAAAAACAACAGTTTATGCTGAATTATGCTAGTAACCAGTCCTATCAATCTTGGACAAAATCTTTATATAAGTGTGTAGAGGCCGCAGATCCCGTTCAAAAAATGCAATATATTGATATCCATACATGGTTATCAGGGGACATTTTAGTAAAGGCAGATCGAATGACGATGGCAAATTCATTAGAGTTACGTGTACCGTTTTTAGATAAGGCCGTTTTTGATGTTGCAAAACAAATACCCACACAATACAAGATAGCTGATGGTACGACGAAGTCTATTCTAAGAAAAGCGGTGCACGATATTATTCCAGCTCATGTGCTGAATCGGAAAAAGCTCGGTTTTCCCGTACCAATGAAATCCTGGTTACGAGATGAATTATATGAGTGGGCGAAAAATTTAATTAAAACGAGTGAAACCGATCATCTAGTTGACAAATCATTTATGTTAAATTTATTGGAGTTGCATGCTGCTAATAAGGGAGAACATGCAAGAAAGCTATGGACTGTACTTGTATTTATGCTATGGCATCAGATTTTTGTAGAAAATCGGGACGAGTTCTCGGAACTTAGACGTCAAGAGACTGGGGTTAAAAGCTCTTAACAGGTTAACAGCGTTAAAAGAAAGAATCATGATTTATCCAGCTTGATTGTGAGAGAATCTCCATACGTTTAGTCGGCAAAATTGGATTTTGGCATAGGTAATTCGTATAAATTACCTCCTAGCAGTCAAACTAACAAGAGAATAGATCGAAGGAGGCTTAATGAATGGAGTTTGCCTGGGTTTGGAAAGCGGTATTGATTGTACTAGGAGGTACATTACTTCTACGATTTGCTGGTAGAAAATCTATTTCACAAATGACCTTGACACAAACGGTTATTATGATTGGGATAGGTTCACTACTCATCCAGCCGTTAGCTGGCAAGAATATTTGGGTTACATTAGGAGTAGGAGCAGTTCTAGTACTTACGTTAATCGTTATGGAATTTGTTCAAATTAAATCAGATTTCTTTGAAAATGTTATTACAGGAAAGTCAAAATTACTTATACATAATGGTGTCATACAAGAACAACATTTGAAAAAACTACGCTTGACTGTCGATCAATTAGAAATGAACTTAAGACAGCAGAACGTCACAAGTATTCGAGATGTGCAATGGGCGACACTAGAACCAAATGGTCAAGTAGGCTTTGCCTTAAAGCCAGAGGCACAGCCAGTAACGAAGAAAGAATTTCAGGAGCTAGCTAATGAGTTGAAAAATGCGTTACAGGCAAATGCTCCGAACCAACAATTGTATGAAATAACGAAGCACCTACAAAGCTTAAATGAGCAAATGATGCAAACTTCAAATGAAGATGATCTGTTTAAAGAAGTAGAAAATCATAAGCATGACAAAAACGCATCCCCCCCACGCCGTTTAGATTAACCTAATAGGTGCGGAAGTTATCTCCTCTAGATTTTAAAGAATATGGAGCACGGACAAAAGAATTTTTAGCGATGTAAAACCCAAACTTTATCTGAAATATTTTAGATGATGTTTGGGTTATTGTTTTGGAGACAGGTAGTTCATTCGTCGCTTAGTCAAATGCTTCGCTTTCCGCGAGCGCGTCTTCAGAACGCGATTTTCCCGTTACTTCAAATAATAAAGGTAAACAAAAACCCCAACAGATTGAAGTTTCACTTTATTCATCATCGGTATTTTTCGTATGGATGTAGATGGTTGAACTATGGTAATGCTTGGATGTGCGAATATCTACAGTAGCGGCCTTAATAAAGGACCATGCTAAAAGTGCCATGATGAAAATAACAGGAAAAGCTGCCACGATACTTGCTGTTTGTAATGTTTCCAAATCGCCGACAAACATGAGTACCATTGGAAGAAGACATAGGGTAAATGCCCAAAATAGCCGATTCCACCGAAGCGGTTCAGATTGAATTTTCTTTTGCACCACAGCTGCCAAAATGAATGATGAGGAATCAAAGGTAGTTGCTAAAAATATAATGGCCAATACCGTAAAAACACCAATCATCATTTTAGCTAATGGCAGCTGTTCTAAAATAGCAATAATTGCGGCAGGCGCACCATGTTCATTCATAAAACCGATCACATCAAATTGTCCGCTTAATTGTAAATACAACCCGAAATTTCCGAGAATACCGAAAAACAAAATGGAGCCGAAAGTTCCGTATATCATAGTTCCTAAAACCATCTCACGTATGGTACGTCCTCTGGAAATACGTGCAACAAATAATCCAACAAACGGTGCGTAGACAACCCACCATGCCCAATAAAATACCGTCCAGGATTCAGGAAATCTTGTTTCTTCAAATCCAGCTAAATTAGCGAATGGCTCAAGCCAGGTAGCCATTTTAAAAAAGCTATCGGCTACCTGTCCGACACTAGTAAAAGTAGTCTCGGTAATGAAAAGTGTAGGTCCAAAGATAAAAACAAATAAAAGGACAAAAATGGCAAGCCATAAGTTAATATCACTTAGTACTTTAATTCCCTTTGTAAGGCCGGAATAGGCACTGATAGCAAAAATTAGTGTGCAAATCAACATAACGATAGCTTTTAGACCTAAGGTGACAGGAATGCCGGTTAAGTTGTTGATTCCTTCTGCGATCATAGGTGTGCCTAAGGCTAACGTAGTACCAGCACCGCCTAATAATCCAAACATAAACAGTACATCAATGATAATGCCAATTGGCGTATCAATCCATTTTCCAATGACAGGTCTGACCGCTTCACTAATTTTTAATACAGATGTCTTACGAACATAATAAAAGTAGGCAATAGGTAATGCCGGTAATGTATAAATCGCCCAAGCTATTGGGCCCCAATGAAATATACCATAGGAGGCTGCCCACGGAATTGCTGCTGCCGACTCAGGAGCTATACCGAATGGGGGTCCTTGATAGTAATAGGCCCACTCGATCATTCCCCAATAGAGAATACTCGATCCTATTCCCGCTGCAAATAGCATGGCCGCCCAAGAGAAACTCCCGAACTCTTTATCGTCCTGCTTCGTTCCTAACTTAATATTACCGTATTTACTAATGGCAACATATAAAAGAAAAACAAAACATAATAAGCCAAGTGCTAAGTAGAGGAACCCGAACTTACCAGTCATAAAGCTGTTAGCTGCATTGACAAGCTCCGCACCGGCCTCTGGGAAGAAGATTAAGGGTAAACATACACATAATAAAAGAATTAAAGCACTGATAAATGTACGCCAATCGATTAGCTTTGTCTTCATAAAGAATCATCCTTTCTACCATCAATATGTAGTATTCTTATTATCTGATGTTACAGAACGGGGATAAAAATTTATTTTGTTCCATCGACAAACCATGGAGATGCCCTTACTCCTTCTCGGATAAGCGTACAGGTCATAACAAAGCACCAAAATTGAAGTATTGCTTTAAATGGAGGTAAACTTACTTGAATAAGGGTTTACTACTGCATATCAATCTGATCGTATGTATTAAGATTTACACATAGGAATAATTCATACATTAGATTTTTGTCTTGAATATCTGATCAGAAGAAATCTAATATACAAGGTTGTAAGACGTCTATGACTGTTAGCCTGTTCTCTATCATAGGGAATATTTTCTATTAAATTTTTAAAGCAGTTTCTAGCGTTGTTTTATCTCAATTTTGACCGTTTTTGAACGTTCTGTCGTCTCTATTTTTTCGCTAAAATGATTGCATTCCGGAATGTTATATGCTAAGCTTTTAACACAATATATCGTAAAACTATCAGGAAACAAATACTATATATAGTGTTTTTATGACATTTAAGTAACCGATTTCGTGTTAGAAAATTGAGATTGTTGAGAACCCAAAAGGATCAAGAATTCTATCCTCACGAGATACAGCGGTTTTTTATTTTTGCATGATAATTATTAAAATTAATAGATATTCATTTTTTACTAGGATCTGTTTCATGTCCTGCGAAAAAGGTTAATGACAGGAGCGTATCTCTTACTAGATCGCTGAACAGGATTTAGAAGCAGTTAAAGGGAGGATTATAGATGATCATTGAATTGACATCGAATAAAGAGAAACTTATAGAAGTAATTGATAATGCTGCGCAAGGACTAGCTATTCACACAGAAGCATACAAGCAAAAAGCGTTTAAAACCATACATGAGGATACACCAATTGAAAAAGCAATTGATATGCTTGTTAAAAATGCATTGGAAAATATTGATGAATCTGAACCAGAATGGACATATCTAGCAAGCCGTATTTATTTACAAGAACTGTATCGTCAAGCAGGTGAGAATCGTCAATATGATGGACATGCAAAGTATGGCGATTTCTACGCATTATTAAACATGCTTACGGATAAAAAGATTTATAAGCCTACATTACTTGATACGTATACAAAAGAAGAGATTGATTATTTTGCACAACAAATAAACGCAGCAAAGGATTTATCATTTACATATCTAGGATTATATACGTTAGCAACTCGTTACCTTGCAACGGATCATGATAAGAACGTTTTTGAACTTCCGCAAGAACGTTGGATGGTTATTGCAATGACGTTAATGCAACACGAGGATAAGGCACATCGTACGGAACATGTCTTGGAAGCTTATTGGGCACTAAGCAATCTCTATATGACAGTTGCTACACCGACACTTGCGAACGCAGGTAAGACTCATGGCCAACTTTCAAGCTGTTTTATTGATACAGTAGATGATAGCTTACAATCAATTTACGACAGTAACACAGACATTGCTAAGCTATCGAAAAACGGTGGTGGAATTGGCGTATATATGGGTAAGATTCGTAGCCGCGGTAGCTCTATTAAAGGATTTAAAGGTATGTCGAGTGGTGTTGTCCCATGGATTAAACAATTAAACAATACAGCAGTAAATGTGGATCAGCTAGGAACCAGAAAAGGTGCAATTGCTGTATATTTAGATGTTTGGCATCGTGATATTGAAGCATTCCTTGATCTTAAGCTAAATAATGGGGATGATCGCATGCGTGCCCATGATATCTTTACAGGTGTAACACTTCCAGACCTATTTATGGAACAGGTAGAAAAACGTGAAGACTGGTATTTATTTGATCCACATGAAGTTCGGCAAGTAATGGGCTATTCATTAGAGGACTTTTATGATGAAGCAAAAGGAAACGGTACGTGGCGTGAAAAATATCGAGAATGTGTGGAATCCGATCAGTTAACAAAGCGAAAAATACCAGCGATCGATATTATGAAGCGCATTATGAAGTCACAGCTTGAATCAGGTACACCATTTATGTTTTACCGTGATGAAGTAAATCGTCAGAACAGTAATAGTCATAATGGAATGATCTATTGTTCTAATCTATGTACAGAAATTACACAAAACCAATCTCCATCTGAATTTATGGAGGAATTTCTTGAAGGTGAGAGCACGATCGTCAAGAAATATCAATCAGGAGATTATGTGGTTTGTAATTTAAGTTCGATTAATTTGGGTAAGGCTGTTCCAGACGAAATATTAGAACGGTTAATTAAAATTCAAGTGCGTATGTTAGATAATGTGATAGATATCAATAATTTACCGATTATGCAGGCGCAGTTAACGAACAAAAAATACCGTGCTATCGGACTTGGAACATTTGGTTGGCACCATTTATTAGCAAGAAAGAATTTGCAATGGGAAACCGATGAAGCAGTAAACTATGCGAATGATTTATACGAAAAAATTGCTTTCTTGACAATTAAGTCCAGCATGGAATTAAGTAAAGAAAAAGGAAGCTATCCAGCGTACGAAGGCAGTAAGTGGAGCTCAGGAGAATATTTTGATTTGAAGGGTTATCATAAAGGCGAGTGGCTAACATTAAAAGAAGCTGTTAAAGAACACGGTATGCGTAACGGCTATTTAATGGCAGTTGCACCGAACTCAACAACAGCAATGATTGCTGGCTCAACAGCTAGTATTGACCCAATCTTCAAGCCGTTCTATAACGAAGAGAAGAAGGATTTTAAAATTCCTGTCACTGCACCAGATTTAACGCATGAGACATATAATGTATATCGACGTTCTGCTTATATTGTGGATCAGCGTTGGTCTGTAAAACAAAATGCTGCAAGACAAAAGCATATTGATCAAAGTCTATCATTTAATTTTTATGTTCCGAATACGATTAGAGCTTCCGTGTTACTGGACCTTCATTTACAAGCTTGGAGAGAGGGCTTAAAAACTACCTATTACGTTCGATCCACCTCAAGTGAAGTTGAGGAATGTGAGTGGTGTCAAAGTTGAGGGCGTTAATTGCGTACTTGACATATAGTGGTAATACACAAGAAGTAGCTACGATTATTGAAGATGCCTTAAATCAGGAAGGGTTTACTACGGCGGTTCACCGAATTGGAATTGACCCGCCGATACGTCCGTCCGAATATGATATACTATTTATCGGCACCTTTACTTGGGATAAAGGAAGTACACCAGAGGAAGTAAAAGATTTTATACTGGAAGTAGGCTATAAACCAAGTAATGTTGCCATATTTGGAACGGGAGATACACAGTTTGGCGGAGACGACTTATTTTGTAGAGCAGTTGATAAATTAAGTCATTTTTATAACAGTCCATGGCAGGGGTTGAAGGTTGAACAATCCCCACGTGGTTTACAAGAATCAAAAGTGAAAGACTGGGTGGAAGGAGTACTGCATCATGTCAAAAGTCATGCTTGAAAAAGCGAAAACATTAGAGCCACTAAATCCAAATAAGTCCACGGGGATTTTTGGAGGTAAATCAAGTGGTATTCTGAATTGGAATGATATTGCTTATCCACACTGGTATAAAATGTACAAGCGACTTGTCGGAAATTATTGGCAAGCAGATGAAGTGAATATGCAGAGCGATATCAAACAATTTCCTTCTTTATCAGAAGAAGAACAAGATGCATATCTAAAAATTATTGGATTGTTATCAACATTAGATGCACCACAAACGAGAACAGCATTATTACTATCTTTATATGCAACAGATCCATCGGTTCAATCGATTATGGCAGTAATCGCACAGCAGGAAGCTGTGCATAATGAAAGTTATTCCTATGTTCTATCCTCTGTTGTCTCACTAGACGAACAGAATAAGTCCTTTCAATTAGGAAGAAAGGATCCCATTTTACTTAAACGTAATGAAAATCTAATTAAGCAATATAACGCATTTGTTGAAGAGCCATCGATTGAAAATATTTTAAAAACGATGGTCTATACATCGCTATTAGAAGGGATGTTCTTCTATTCCGGCTTTGCATTTTTCTATAATCTAGCACGCCATAATAAGATGGTTGGAACTTCTACGATGATCAGTTATATTAATAGGGATGAGTTAGAGCATGGTCGATTTATTTCGGAGCTATTCCGTGCGACATTAGCTGAAAATCCAGAATATAACACGGAATCATTTACACAATGGGTATATGATCACTTCAAAGAGTCCGTAGAATTAGAGATTGAATGGTCTAACTATGTATTAGGTAATGTAGAAGGCATTGATTTAGATGAAATGGCAGGTTATATAAAATATCGTGCAAATAAAATGCTTCGTATGATGGGGTTACAAGATATTTATCCAGATCACTTGGATAATCCACTAAAATGGATTAGAGCTTATGTGGATAATTTTGATGGAACAAAAACAGATTTCTTTGAACAGAAATCACGTCAATATACTAAGACAAGTGACCTAAACGGATTTGATGATTTATAAAAAAGAAATCGACGATATCGCCGATTCCTCAAGCTGTCGAGAAATTCGACAGCTTATTTTATAAGTTAAGAAAGTATAAAATAGTGCAATGACTGCGTTAAGCCAAGTAGTTATTTTGAAATGTTTGATGTCTATTGGTAATGCTCCGACTAATTACTTCGCTTTCGGCGGGCACGGCCTCAACTAACTTTGCAAAGAAGAACACGTTGCAAAGTGGATTTTCGGCTCGCGCTAATCCCGCAGGAGTCTACGTAATTAGTCTCCGCTATGAGAAGGTGCACCAATTCTTGTCATAAGTAATAGGTTGACTTTTTTTTACAATGGGTAAGTGAAAATCGCTATCCGTGAGTATAAAAGCAGCTGTGTTACTTCATGCTAGCGTTGTAGAGCCTGATAATAGCGAAGGGCGGCCACTTCAACTCCTGTGGGAAATGTTTGACCTGAAGATCCACTTTTTTGAGCGGGTTTTGCTAAAAAAGTTAGCTGAAGGACAAACCCCACGGAAAGGGAAGTGGGCAGCCGGAGTGGTGGTCAAGCAGTAGCTATTTTCCATAATAGCTACTAGAGGAAGCGTAAATCGGAGCATTTAGTGATAAGGACTGAGCGAATTTTGCTCAGTTTTTCTTAATGCGTGTGCTAGATATAGAGCAAAAGTAGCTGCACCTATTAGAAACCTACTGCTTCTAGAGGCAGGGTATTTTGTTTGGTTTTTTCCGCATATAACTGGCAGTAAGCCCCCAATTTCAAGCAATAAAGAGAACTAAGTGGGGGATAAAAACACCCACTAATTGAAGTTTTACTTTATTCGTCTAAGCTAATCATTTCCCCCGTTACTGCATCTACTACATAGCTACATTCAATTTTACCGCATAACATATACCTACCTTTTTGATAGACGTAGACAGGTGAGATCTCAAGGTAGCTACGGAGCTTTTCGGATGCTTCTCCCTTTGAAATAACAGGCATTTCTGCTTCTTTAAAATCACGAAGGACATCGAGCAATTGACGATTGTCCATATAATTAAGAGGCTTTAATGTTTTTGAATCCATAATAACCTTTATCTTAGGACCGATGATACGAAAATCTTGCTTTACTGGATGCAAGATTGCAAATAGGTAGTTGTGTTCCTGTTGAATGGTAGTTAGTTTCCATTGGCCATTGTCATCTGGTAACTCTTGCTGTAGTAGACGACTCACTTCTGTAATAATTCTAGTTTGTTCATCTTTGGAAATAGATCTTTTTCTATCAATCTCTTTATTATTGCTCAATGCCTCAGACTCGGAAATTTCTGGTGACAGATCGATTTTTTCTAGAGATATGGTAGAAGCGGAACTAGTATGGCTCCATGTGATAGGTTCAACGCTATTACAATAAATGATGGATTTTTCCACTTGATCATAGGAAATCGTCTCTCCTCCATTATTGGTAAGGAAGAACATAGATGTCCCGTATACGGAAATCCATTTTTGTTCATTCTCCACTGGAATTTCCATCAACTTGCAATGATCTAGAGCAATGGGTTCAACGATTTCCGACGTTAAAGCAAAGGGTTCCCACTGAACTTGATCCTCTGTAGGAAAGCTCCCATGGATAGAAAAGAGTGTAAGTTGTCCTTGCTCATTAAAGGTTATATCGATGTTCCCACCTGGATAGACGGGAATATTGTCTACAGCAGATCGGAAATGCATTTCATTTTTTGATTCCTCGACTAATTGAAACTGTCTACCATATTCTAGACCCGTCATTTCCTCAACCCATTCAATGATTTGTTCACTGGTTTGGTGAATGACAGTTAACGCCTCTGCATGAGCATAAGATATATCATTAACAAAGATTATTTTTTTGATTCGTTCACTATGAAGGTCTACATCAACAACGGCTGTTCCTGGAGGATTTAAGCCTTCTTCTGTTTCCGCTGCTTCATTAGGAAACCATTCCATGGTTAACTCATAGGATACGCCTTCATTAGGATTTTCTTCTTTAACAAAGCTGTGTCTTTTTAAATAATATTTATCTAGTCCCAATTCATCTGCTGTAACGTCAATCAATTTTTGTACTCGCTTATGCATATAGATACCCTCACTTTATTTCAGTTTGACATTAAATAGATAGTTCCTTTTATCTCGTTTATAACTGGCAGGAAGCCCCTACTTTATAACTTTGCCTATAGTATATCATTCCTTTAGGAACGAATTCACATATTACAAAATGATATAATGAGCAAAAATCAAAAAATCGAATTTTCCACTTTACATTAACGTAACGTCAAGGTTTATAGTGAAGTTGAGGAGGAAGGAATATGCAAATAAAAAAAGTCGCAAAGCAATTAAATACTACTCCGAGAGCAATTCGCTTTTATGAGGAGAAGGGATTAATTAAGCCTGCAAAGTTAGACAACAATGAGTATCGCAGCTTTTCTGAAGAAGATATTGCCCGATTAAGTACGATATTAGCTCTTCGAGAAATCGGATTTAGCGTTAGTGAGATATCCCACGTTCTAAACGAAGAACAGCGAAGCATTTCGCAGTATCTAAACATACAACGATCTGCTCTCTATGAAAAATGGCTCGAAATGAAGGATATGATTCATACGATCGATCAAATGCTAGATCGTACATCGGATGATTATGATAATATGCAAGCAATCTATCAATTAGCGACTCATTTAAAAAATTTAAAGGAAATTCGTCGAAATTGGCAAGACAAATGGAATTTTGATAGTCAAGCTAAGGATTATGATTCTAGTATCAAGATGCATGGCTATCGCTTTAATGTACATCAGGACTATGATAAGGCGTTAACAAAAGTAGTTGAAACCATCCAGCTAGAAGCTGGCAATACGTGCCTAGATATTGGAATTGGTACAGGAAATCTCGGTGCAAAGTTTTTACCCAAAGGAATAAACGTCATTGGCATTGATCAGTCCGAAAACATGTTACATGTTTGTAAACAAAAGCACCCAGCCATAGAAATACGTAAAGGACACTTTTTAGCCTTGCCGTTGATGGATCAGCAAGTAGATGGGATTGTTTCCAGCTATGCACTACATCATATTACTGACGAAGAAAAAATACTAGCATTACAGGAAATGGATCGAGTATTAAAAGCAGGTGGGCAAATTTGTATAGCTGATTTAATGTTTATTAATGAACGACAACGTAAGCAAGTTATGAAATATTTTCAGGATGCGGGCAATAAAGAGGCAATTTACGCCATAAAAGATGAATATTATGCGGATCGCTCTATCCTAATAGAATGGTTAAAAGAACATAACTATGATGTAAAAGCATATCCGTTTAATGATATTTTAAGCATGATTTATGCCCAAAAGACAGCTTGTGGTGATAAAGCATGAATAATACGCCAGCAGTTAGATTGGATTTCTTTCAAGATAAATATCTCGCTGATTTAACTTACTACCATTTATCAACAGATCAATTAATGTATACCGCACATCCTAAGGAAGCATTGGCTAAAGAAGCTTTCGAAGCAAGAAGACATGGGATTGTCATTCTGTTTCAACACCATGTTGCAGGTTTTTTTGTACTAGAGGATGGAGAAAGTCTTAAAATGTATAGTGATAACCAACAGGCATTACTGCTTTGCTCGTATTCCATTGCGTACAAGATGCAAGGGAGAGGAATTGCAAAACAATCACTTCTACAGTTACCTGCTTTTCTAAATTGCCACTTTCCGAAAAAAAATGAGGTTGTCCTTGGAGTAAACCATCAAAATATAATAGCACAACACGTTTATCAACAATGTGGATTTGTAGATAGTGGGAAAAGGATTATTGGGAAAAAAGGAGAACAATATGTACTACAATTAAACGTAATGGAAGCTATCCACTAATAACAGACAGCTTCCATTACGTTATTCTTGCACATAGTTTTTTAATCCATCGGTAACTGCTTCGGCTACGTTCGTTTCAAATGATTCACTTTGAATCTTGGCTAGATCATTTGGGTTTGTAATAAAACCAAGCTCCAGTAAAATAGATGGCGCATGATTTGTTCGTAGGACACGGTAGTTTTTCTGGAGTATCCCACGGTCTTTCATATCAATAGAAGCTGTTAGTGATGTATGCACATTTTCTGCTAATCGAAGATCATTTTTCTTAGAATAATAGAAGGTATTTAAGCCACTAACAGAAGAATCAGGAAATGCATTATAATGAATGCTAATAAATGCGTTGGTCTTGTTAGAATGACTTAATTCAACTCTTCGATCTAATGATATATACGTATCCTTTGATCTTGTAGTCAGTACCGTTGCCCCAGCTTCACGTAGCTTATCAGCAATTTTCTGAGCGGTCGTAAATGTTATATTTTTTTCGTATACATTCTTCAAGCCCATTGCCCCTGAATCTTTCCCGCCATGTCCTGGATCTAGCATGATATGATAACCATCAAGCGGTTTTGTCGCTGATGTTATACTTGATGTTTGCTGGTCTGGTGCTTTGATTGTGTGGGCGGATACACTCGCGCTTGTAGCTTCTTGAACTGGGGTATCCGTATGCCAGGAAGCTATCCAACCGTTTTGTCCATTATTTACTTCTATTTGATGCCATTCACCCTTGGTTTCTATTAGTCTATAGCTTTTTCCAGCTGGTAATGTTCCAATACTAGAATAGCTAGAGCCAGGACCTGAGCGAATATGCGTGTTCTTTGTTACTACTTTTATTTTTTCTTCTTCTGTTTCTTTCGCTTCACTTACTTGTCCAATATTATGCAAATAATGCCCTGCTACCCATGCCTCCTTCCCATCATAAAATGTTTTAATCCATCCATATTTTTCCTCGAAGGCGACTAATTGATCACCAGCTTGTAGCTTACCGATGATTTCTGCTTGGTCTGATGGTTCACTTCTAACATTTAGCAATGTTTCTCCTACTTCAAAAAGCTCTCGAGTATCTGCTTGACTTTCATTAGGAAAAAAAAGCATAGATACAAAGATAACGACAAAGCTACTAACAATATAATAGATAAACCGCATAGCAATCTCCTCTTAATAGTAATTTAATGTAATAACAGTATGTACAAGGAGATAACTAATTAAACTATGTTTCTGAAAAATAAACTATGAAGTACTAGATTGCTAGATGGGTAGCAGGAATTAACACAAAAAATACCTCTATCCAGCATATAACTGGCAGTAGGACCCCCACCTCAAGCAATAAGGTGGAACCAATATAGATAAGTGGGGTATCGACTGCCAGTAAATGTCCGATTGGTTCAATGGTCTTTAGGTCATACCCTTGTGGTACTAACCATCAGTGGGGGGATAAACAAAACCCTGATAGGAGTTTCACTTTATCTAAAATAATCAACTGTCAAGATACTAATCTTATCTTTGTATTTGTTTTAGGGTTTGTTATAATGGTGTTTTACTATTACATGTGGAAGAGAGGGCTTCTATGAAAAAGTCTTCGGGAGATCGTAACGTTCATTATTAAACTTTTTAAGGAATTTGGAAAAAATGAGGGGATATCGTTGTTTTATTTTTGGTTACAAACTGCATATACACCTTTTCCAGTTACGGATATACTGATACCAGTGATGGTAGCTATCATGGCAACCATTGTTATGTCGATTGTTTATAAAAATAAGCCAAAAATTGATCGTGGTAGAGTGATTATCTATTTTCAGCTTAGTTACCGAAGAAAGTTAATTCGCAGCCTTTGGACGTTTCCTATTCATATAGCAATTATTTTACTGGCCATCTATATTACTCATATGCGGCCGACTGTCGAAATTCTAGTTTTTATCGCTTTTCTAACTGGCAACTGTTTGCAAATTGGCTATAACTATTGCATGTATAAAAAGACAGAGGCTTAACCTACAGTAAAAAAACAACAGCTAACAAAAGCCGTTGTCATAAGTGTTACATAACTTTATCCCGCATATGGCAGTAAGCCCCCACCTCAAGTAATAAAGTTAAATGGGGGTTTTTGTCTTACTCTCTTTCTGATAGCAGACAGCTGTCGTTTATTAATGTATACCAATTCAATCTATGTGAATGAGCGTTGAAGCAGCAGTCAGTGCAACTTGATCATTAACAATGTCTCCAGGTCGTCTTGCTTGGCCAATCACGTAATCTTTTAGTGTCATTCCATAAAATTCACAGATATAATTGAATTGCTGAATAAGCGGTAGTCCCTTTACTCGTGGATGATCACCGCCAACAATTATTAGATAAACATTTTTCTCTTTTAATGCGGCACGAAAATGTGAATAGCTGTCGTCTCTTAAAATTTGTGACCAACGATCAATAAAGGTTTTCATTGGACCAGACATCCCATACCAGTAAATTGGTGTAGAGAAAACAAGCGTATCGTGCTCTAACAGTTGATCGATTAACTGTGTATGATCATCCTCAACTACTGGAAATCCTTCTGGTGCATGACGTTTATCAATAATTGGTTGAATATCATGATCGCGTAAATAAATATGGGTTCCTTTCTCTTTAGGAACTGCTTGATACGTTAAATATTCCGTATTTCCATTAACTCGAGTGGAACCATGAAATACAGCAATTTTCATGTATTATCCTCCCTATGAAAGATTTTTCAGGATGAATGAAGCCGTATTTAGCAAAAGACTGTAGTGTTTTTACCATCTTAACAGGCATAATCCTATGGATACCTTGGACGGTAAGGAATCCTAAAAACTCATGAAATTTTTCCTTTTCTTAAATTGTATTCTTCAGCAGGTATTTTAGAAGTGAGAGAAGAATCTTATTTATAGATAAAATAAATGATTTAGCTAAAGGAGCTATTCCAAAGATGATATATAGAAAGAAAACATACAAATTGAAAAAGGGCAACGTTGAAGCTTTTAATAACTTCTTTCATGAATATTTGCTTCCGAATCAGCTTATACCTATGGGGCAAACCTTGTTGGCAGATGGGTAAATCAATCAAACGATGAAATAACAGCTATGTGGGCATATAATAATATGGAGGAATATGAGCGTATCGAAGCGAACATTAGAGCAAGTGACTTACATAAAATGGGACAGAAAAAAAGAAAAGAATTGGGGGATATCATTATAGATAGTCGTCAGGAATTCTTAACTTCTACAGGAAACGATCAATATCCTAAGCATATAGTTTCTGTTAGTGGTTATATAACGAATGATCAGGGGGAAGTTCTACTAGTACGTAATATGGATCGTGCAGATACCATGGAGATACCAGGAGGACAAGTGGAAGAAGAGGAGTCATTATTAGAAGCGGTACATCGAGAAATTAAGGAAGAAACAGGAGCTATCGTCCAGATGGATGGTATAACTGGAATTTATCAGAATGTTACCAAGGGAATCATAAATATTGTATTTAGAGGAAAATACATATCTGGTGACTTACGCACGCAAGAAGAGGAAACAACAGAAGTGTGCTTTAGAAAATTAACAGCTACGAATACATCTCAATATATTACACGAGAGCATTTTTTAGATAGGGTATTAGATGCAATGCATCCAACCTACATCCCATATGAAGCATTCGAAATAAGACCGCATCACATACTTCATCAGCTGAGACCTAGTATAAAGCAAGAACAGTAATAAAGAATGTAGGTGAGCCACAGTTGAAGATTCCAAGTAAGATACGTATCATTGGTTCTGTAGGTAGTGGGAAGACGACGTTAGCTAAGTTGCTGGCGAAACAGCTTCGTATAACCTACTATGAATTGGACAATGTCGTGTGGTATAGAAGGAAGACAGGGGATATAAAAAGAACAATCGAAGAACGTAAGAAGATACTTTCAAGCATATGTCAATAATTTGCTTGGATTAATGAAGGTGTTCATCGTGATAATTTGGTAATTCCTAGTATTAAACACGTAGATCTTATTATCATATTGGATACGAATAAACATGTTCGGTCGTTTCGAATTTGTAAAAGATTCCTAAGGCAGAAGTTAGGCATCGAACCTGCCAATTATCAACCTACACTTTCTATATTTATCAGTATGTTGCAGTGGAATAGACAATTTGAGCAGAAAAGACAGGATATTTGCAATATGTTGAGCAGCTATAACGATAAACAGGTCATTTATAACTAACAAACAGGCATTAAAAACCTATTTGAGTACTTTAAGGGTGAATCACGAATGAAAAAAATAATCGTTTTCATCGTATTACTGATCGTTTCCATATATACATTATTTCTAACCTCTTGGACTGGTTCCTACCTGATGCTCGAGCATAATTGGCAAAATAAGACGATATTTACACCTGAGGATGTATCAGACCCAAGAGATATATACTTTATCGATCAATGGCTATATGCGTTTACCATTCAGCCTATTACTAGCACGATATTTATAATAGCTAGTATTGTAGTGGTTAGTATGATTATATTTCACTTTAGAAAACGAAGGAAAAAGAAGAAACAGGATGAGGTTTAACATGAAGGATTGAAAAGAGGCAGCGGATTGCTTTTTTTGTAAGTTAAGAAAGTATAAAATCAGTGCAATGACTGCGTTAAGCCAAGTAGTTATTATGAAATGTTTGATGTATATTGGCAATGCTCCGACGAATTACTTCGCTTTCGGCGGGCACGGCCTCAACTAACTTTGCAAAGAAGAACACGTTGCAAAGTGGATTTTCGGCTCGCGCAATTCCCGCAGGAGTCTACGTAATTAGTCTCCGCTATGAGAAGGTGCAACAATTCTTGTTATAAGTAATAGGTTGACTTTTTTTACAATGGGTAAAGTGAAAATCGCTATCCGTGAGTATAAAAGCAGCTGTGTTACTTCATGCTAGCGTTGTAGAGCCTGATAATAGCGAAGGGCGGCCACTTCAACTCCTGTGGGAAATGTTTGACCTGAAGATCCACTTTTTTGAGCGGGTTTTGCTAAAAAAGTTAGCTGAAGGACAAACCCCACGGAAAGGGAAGTGGGCAGCCGGAGTGGTGGTCAAGCAGTAGCTATTATTCCATAATAGCTACTAGAGGAAGCGTAAATCTGAGCATGTAAGGATAAGGACTGAGCGAATTTTGCTCCGTTTTTTTTAGTGATTTACTACCTGCTGCTAGCAAGCCCCCACTGATTGAAGTTTTACTTTGGTAAGCTGTAAACGAATCGAGAAACTGATTAACGTAGTAATAAAAAGCTGGAATTAAAGGAGGGAGCGATCTTCCCCCTCCTTTAAATAATATAGGTTTAAGCACGTATCCATTTCCATATTTCTGCAGGTGTAGCATTTTTACCATACATTAATATACCAACTTTAAATATCTTTCCAGCTAGTTTCATAAAGAACCAGACGCTGATGATTAGAATCGTCAATGAAATGGCAATTTCCATCCATGGCCATTCTTCTAAACTAGTTAATCGTAGTAAGAGAACCCCTGGAGAAGTAAAGGGAATATAAGAACCAATCTGAGCCATGAATCCATTTGGATCACTTAAGACCGGACCAATGAAAATGAATGGCAGAAATGGAAGCATCATGACCATTCCCTGAAAATTACCGGCAGTAGAAACGTCTGCCATCGTAGCTCCAACACCTACAAAAATAGAGGCGAAGAGAAGGTAGCCTAAGATGGCAATAGCGATATAAAAGGCTAGTTCAGGTACTAATAAATACTGCAAAATGGATATATCTACACGCCAAGCAATGATAGGCAACACAAGTGTAATGGAAACCACAGCCTGAATGAGACCCAGAACGAAATAGCCAATAATCTTTCCTTGCATAAGGTCTGCTGGTGTTAATGATGAAAGAATAATCTCTGCAATCTTATCTTTCTTTTCCTGTGACGCACTTTGGAATATCGCCATACCTGTAAATACAATGGATAGCATGATAAATCCAGCGAACGCACCTGGTACAATTCGTTTCAGCGGGTCAGCTCCAGCTTCTTCTTCATTTACAGTTTCTTGCGCTTCTTTAGATGCAATCGCTTCAACAGAAACTCCACGTGAAAGGGTCGCAAGTTCTTCCTCAGTTAAACCAAGCTGCTTCATCTGCATCGTTTGTAATGGACCTGCCACAATTTGTGCCTGGTTGATAAAGTAAGGGGGTATTTCTTCAGAAGTGTAGGCTCGAATAACACCCTCTTCTAGTGAACGTTGATCAATAAATAAGTAAGCAGTATCATCTGTATCTTCTAATTCTTTGTTTACTTCTTCTTCGCTTAAATCCGATTGCTTTAACTCCCAAGGGAGATCATTTGTTTTAACCGTATCCTCGATGGCAGAAAATAATTGAAGCTGATCATTTATAAAAACGGTTGTCAGCTCTTGTGTTTCCTCTGTATCAGACCCTCCAAAGGTATTTCCGAGTAGCATAAAACCAATTATGAGAACTGGTGTTAGAAACATGCCAATAATAAATGTCTTGTTTTTTAGATTTCGTTTGATCTCCCATTTGGCTACCTTCATGGTATTACGCATGCTCCACACCTTCTTCGTGTAATAGATTTTTGTCTGTTGCAATATCAATAAAAATTTCATGGAGCGATATGCGATTCAGCGTAAGTTCCTGAATGTTAATATGGTTCGGAAGCTGTCTTAGCCATGTTGTGGGCTGCACGTCCTTACTAAGGTAAATGATACTGCGGTCATCTTCCTGTTCGACGCGTTGTACATTAGGAAGTTGTGCTAAATCTTGTTTGTTATTTTTGCCGTGTATCGTACATTTAAAGTTAGCATATTCCATTTTTACATCTGTCATTTCACCATAAATAACTTTTTGTCCGCGATGAATCATAAATAATCGATCTGCCATTTCCTCAACAAGATTCATTTGATGTGAGGATAATAATATGGCGGTACCATTCTGAGCGAGATTCCTAATTTCCTGCTTAAATAGCTCCTGACTGACAGGGTCAAGACCAGAAAACGGTTCATCTAAAATCAATAATTCTGGCTCATGAATAATGGAGGCAATAAATTGCACTTTTTGCCCCATCCCTTTGGATAACTCTTCCACATTAACCTTCTCTTTACCCTCTAGATCAAACTTTTTAAGGTAATCGAGTGCCCGTTGTTTCGCCTTATCTAGTGGATAGTCTTTTAATTCGGCTAAATATAGTAAAATATCCATTACCTTAACATTTTTATAGAGACCGCGCTCTTCTGGTAAATAACCAATTTTATGTCTTGGAATAGTAGCTCCTTTACTATGATGAAATGTAATGGATCCCTCATCTGGATACATGATTCCCATGATGTTACGAATGGTTGTTGATTTTCCTGCTCCATTAGGACCAAGAATAGCCATTATTTCCCCTTGTTTTACTTCAAAAGAAATATTGGAAATAATCTGCTTCCCTTTAAAGGATTTCCCTAAGCTTTTGACAGTAAGCATTGTGTTCAAGTCGACATCGTCCTTTCATTATTCAACTAATAATGTAATTATTTCTTCTAAATCTAAGCGTGCTTGAGAAGAGCTTTTTATATGTTGATTATGGAAATATGCCTCTGTATCATCTGGGTTATTCGAAATGATTTGGTTATTGGTTCGCAGTAATTCTCCAGGTATCCTTTCTTCAGGTAACGTATCGGATAACCAGTAGCGTTTAAACATATTATTTAATGCCTCTTTTTCATATGTTCCAACCCATTCTCCTCTTTTTAATACGCATAAGTAATCAGCAAGTTTCATAATATCTGAAGATTGATGGCTGGTCATAACGATTGCTCGATCTCCTCGTTCCATCCATGCTACGATCATATCCAGAAATACTTGCTTTGCAGGGATATCCATAAATGTTGTTGGCTCATCAAGCAGCAATAAAGGTGTGTTTTTCGGTAAGGTTAACGCAAGACATAACTTCTGTTGTGAGCCAGGAGATAAGTGAATAAACTTTTTATCTAGGGAAATATCGAAACGTTTCACCATTTCTTCAAATAAGTGTTCATCCCAGTTTGGATAGTAAGGGGCAATAAATTTCTTAAGTGTTCTACCTGAGAAAGCATTCCAGCCAATTATTGGCTGTGGTTGGTAGCTTACGGTTGTCTTCCAACCCTCATCTGGACCATGGACAAATTTATTTAACACTTTAATGTTTCCTTTATCAGGCTTTACTAGATTCATAATTAACTTTAATATGGTGCTTTTTCCTGATCCGTTATTACCAACTAATGCTGTTATTGTTCCGGGTTCCAGCGTTAAATTTATAGGTCCAAGATGGAATGAATCTAAGCCTTTTTCTAGGTTGGAAATTTCCATTATTCCATTCAACTGTTATCATCCTTTCTAGTATGTGATTCCATCACTTCAGTAAAGATCTCCTTTATTTGATCTATCGTATAGTCATAGCTAAGTGCTGTATCAACTGCATTTTCAATCGTTTGGTACACCTCTGAAACCTTAACCTGCTGCTTCAGTGCGTCTTCAATTTCAGCTACAAAGGTTCCTTTCCCTTGGGATGTACGAATAAACCCTTGGTATTCTAAGTTTTGATAGGCTCTTCGAATGGTGATAACACTTGTCTCCAGATCTTTGGATAGTGAGCGAATAGATGGTAAGGGAGCCCCTTCCGGTAACTGTCCACCTGCAATTAATGCCTTCAGTTGATTTTCGATTTGATGATATATTGGTTCACGAGATGACTTGGAAAGACGTATTGGCAATTCCACTTTAATTACTCCTTTCCAATTTTATATATAATCCAGTTTATTCATTATCTTTTTCATATAAATTTGATGAGCTTGGAGAGCAGCGCCAGCCAATCCGATAGACAGTATGGATGCAAGAAAAGGCCATTTTTTGGCAATAACGATAGACCAATATACGAAGCCATGATCAGTAAAAAAATAGATACCTAGAAAAGCAATGAACATCAAAAATAACACCATGATAGCAATAATAATGGTACCAATCGTTGTTGCAGCAAAGCCTCTTTCTCCTGCATCACTCATTGGAAATAACGTTCCAACATAAACAGCTGTCGACAACCAAATGACGGAGAAAGCAATATATGCGCTGATAGATAGCATTTCGTTTATAGGGGATACATAATAAAACAGTATCAAAAAGATAACTTGCCAAGGTAGTGAATAACAAAAATAGATTATAAATCTACTCTTAATAAGCACATCCTGCTTAATAGGTAATTGGAGTTGCATGATTAAGGTAGGTGACACTAAAACATCTAAAGCCTGCTTTTGACTTTGAAACACCTTTGGTTTTGCCCAAAATCCTCCCATGAAAAAAAGGAAAATGAAGAAGAAATCATATCCCATAAAGTCATTATCTATGTAAGATTCTAGAGATGTGGCAAGAAAGGATAAGATAAACATTAAAAAGATAAAATAAAAGAAAAAGCCTTTTATCGAATGAGTTAATTCTAGTTTTGCTACTTGGTAAGCTTGCTTCCATTCCTTCATAGTAAACCCTCCTTACACTGTTATGCTGTGTATGTGTTTATATACAGTATATAGGATTAAGGTAGGGTGTCAAGAATAAATTTCCATCCTACATGAAATGGTAATAAAGTTATGAACTAAATGTGAAATAGTGAGCAAAGTGATTTAAATTTAAATGAATCATGGTAAACTATAGGTGTAGTAAGAAATACACAAGTTTTTGTGAAATAGTGAGCATTTGAAAAGGAGATGAAAGTAATGATCATGAATTTTATTCGCAATCATAAAGTGGCAGCAGGAATATTGGCAATCATACGTATTTATATTGGCTATGAATGGCTAACTGCCGGATATGGAAAAATAACTGGCGGTGGATTTGATGCTAGTGGGTTTTTACAAGGTGCAATAGCAAGTGCAGGTGGTGAACACCCTGCAGTTCAAGGTTGGTGGGCTGTATTTCTAGAAAAAGTTGCACTTCCAAATGCAGAACTATTCACATTTCTTGTGATGTGGGGAGAATTATTAGTAGGTATTGCATTGATATTAGGAATTTTCACCAACTTCGCTGCTTTAATGGGAATAACAATGAATTTTGCCTTCTTATTTAGCGGAACAGTCAGCACAAATGCGCAAATGGTATTACTAACGACATTCTTACTTGTAGCTGGTTATAACGCTGGCAGATATGGATTGGATCGCTGGGTTATCCCATTTTTAAAAAATCATAAACCGACTGGCAAAAAAACAAACATGAAAGTGGCATAGTATTTAACCGATTTGATAGTTAAGCTTCTGAGCAAATAGATGTTAGATATGAAGTGGTTAATAATATAAAAAATGACAATCGTAAGTGAGCTGTCTTTAAAGGGCAGCTCACTTTTATTTTTGCCTAGGAAATTATAAAATGTGCCCCTAACACGATTATAACCACCCTTCTTCGTGTTATAATTGCGAGTCTCGTATATGTTCTTAATTATGGTATATATTGGTATAATTGT
The DNA here is from genome assembly GCF_016919725.2 of Virgibacillus sp. AGTR. Taxonomy (GTDB): domain Bacteria; phylum Bacillota; class Bacilli; order Bacillales; family Amphibacillaceae; genus Virgibacillus; species Virgibacillus salarius. The sequence goes on along the minus strand of NZ_JAJERH010000014.1, from coordinate 21,463 downwards.
CAGCGTCCTTATGGTGGGAGTGAGGGTGGATAACTTAGCTATACACGATTTTATTGCTAGGACATACGTCATTTAAAAGTAATAAAGGGGGCTATTATTAGTAGTTACCTATCGTTTTCATCAATTTATGCTACTCTGATGTTTAAGGTGTCTAACAAAAGTGAATGATGATACTAAACATCCTTGAAGGGAGCGTAAGGGTATGAAAAGGACGTATGCTATACTAATTTTCGGATTGGTATTACTACTTCTAGCAGCGTGTAATCCAAATAATGAGGAGCAGCAAGGTAACGTCGATAAAAATAATGAACAAGATCAACAAAATGAAGATAGTCCAACTGTAGGGAATCCAGATAATGCAACTGCAGAGGAAGAGGTTCTCGTTTCATTAAAAGATAAAGATGATCATGTTGTTGCAACAGCGACACTAAAGCAAGTGAAATCGGGTGTTCATATAAAACTTAACGGAGAAAACTTACCACCTGGAACACATGGCTTTCATATTCATGAAACAGGATCCTGTCAACCGCCAGATTTTAAGTCGGCAGGGGGACATTTTAATCCTGGTCAAACTAAGCATGGAAAGAAGCACCCAGAAGGTCCTCATGCAGGCGATCTACCGAATATTGAAGTTGGGGAAGATGGTACCGTAAACACAGAAACAACAGCCGAATTGGTTACGCTGAAAAAAGGGAAAGATAATTCGCTTTATAAAGAGGGAGGAACAGCTTTAGTAATCCATGCTGGTGCAGATGATTATATATCTCAGCCATCAGGAGATGCAGGAGACCGTATAGCCTGTGGTGTAATAGCTGAATAGATCCAATGTGCCCGAGCGAGATAGCTCGGGCATTTTTCATGGCATAAGCAATCATTCATATTCTTTCAGCGTTCTTTGATATAATAAGGTTATCTAAAATTTACCATGCTGTAGGTGAGTATATGGAATCCATTTTTCTTTTTTCCTTCATTATATTAGTTGCTTCTATATTGCAAACGAGTACCGGATTTGGCTTTTCTATTATTGCTACACCTCTTTTGTTATTAATCTTTGAACCTAGAGAAGCAATCCAAATAAACTTAGTTATTTCATTAATTATCTCATGTGCACTAATCTATAAAATTAGACACGATGTAGATTTAGGTATTGTAAAAAGATTTGGATGGGGAAGTGTGTTTGGTTTACCTGTTGGTACAGTAATTTTTCTGCTAATTGATGTGGAGGTCTTGACGCTTATAATTAGTGTAACTATATTACTCTTAACCATATTATTAATGATGCGATTTCGTCTGAAACAAACAAATCATCGCGATTATATAGCTGGCGGATTTTCCGGAGCGTTTACAACAAGTATTGGTATGCCAGGCCCCCCCATTTTATTATATTTTTCGAGTACGAATACATCGAAGGAGACGCTGCGGGCAACAACGCTAGCATTTTACCTATTTATTTACATGATTAGCTTAATTATACAGGTTGTTGCTGCTGGAACGTCAAAGCAAATTTGGATAGCAAGTGCGTGGTCACTTCCGCTCGTGGTAATAGGGCTAATTACTGGTCAAATTCTTTTTAAAAGGATTAATCGAGCATTATTCCAAAAGTTAACATATGGGCTATTGTTGTTTACAGGAATATATTTATTAATCGAACAATTATAAATCGTTGTGAGTGTTAACTAGTCAACAAGAAGTTATCATATAATTAAAACGTTCCGTTACAAAGACGAGCCATGCATCTTCGATAATTACATAGGTTCTTTGAAAAAGTGTTCTTCTTTTTTAAGGAGTCTCTCATATTTTCAGGTGGTAAATTATTTATTCTAAAAAGATTATCTCGCATATAACTGGCAGTAAGCTCCTACCTCCAGTAATAAAGAGAACCCAATATGGATAAGCGTGGTCGACTGCCAGTAAATGTCCGATTTGTTTAAATGCCTTTGGTCATACCCTTGTGGTACTACCAATCCATGAAGAATAACAAAACCCCCCACGGCTTAAGTTTCACTTTATGGTTTTTAAAACGACGACTATCGTCGAACTCTCTGACGACTGTAATTTCTCCAATACCGGGAAGCGGAATAAGCACTTGAAATTCGAGACGATCTTTTGAAAGTTCAACTCAAAAGCTGTTACCTCTTTTAATTACGTCATACATTTTGCATAATCTTTTCCTGCTCGTATCTAATATCGTTGATTAAATTGAATGACACTTAGATATCAGCGAATAGTAATTTACCTCTAATAATTCGTGCTATGCTTTCGTTGAAAGTCCGCTATACACTGGTATTCATCTTCAAATAAATTTGATAAGCGAATAAAAATTGGAAGTAGCTCCCGATAAATATCGCTTGAATTTTTTTCTGGATAATGTGTATGCGTGCTGCCAATCATATCGGAAATACTTTGCAGGTCTTCAACTTCACCAAGGGCATACATTCCAAGAATCACAGCACCTAAACATGAGCTTTCATAACTTTTAGGCACGATAACTGGTTTATCAAAGACATCTGCCAATACCTGCCGCCACATCTCAGAACGAGCAAATCCACCTGTTGCTTGGATCCTTAATGGTTCTCCAATATGTTCCTGTAATGCTAGTAATACACTGTATAGATTGTAAATAACGCCCTCTAGTACTGCTCGTATCATATGTTGCTTTTGATGATGGATACTAAGCCCATAGAAAGAACCACGGGCATTAGCATTCCAAAATGGGGCACGTTCACCAGTCATATATGGATGGAAGAGCAATCCGTCCGCACCTGGATTTACTTTAGAGGCGATCTCAGTGAGCATGTCGTACGGATCAATACCTAGGCGTTTTGCTGTTTCGACCTCAGCATCAGCCAATTCCTCTCGGAGCCATCGTAGTATCATGCCTCCATTATTAACAGCTCCCCCAATGATCCAATGCTTCTCTGTTAATGCATAGCAAAAGGTCCTACCCTTTACATCGGTATGTGGTTTATTTGTAACTGTCCGTATGGCACCACTTGTACCAATTGTAACTGCAATAACACCTTGCTCCATTGCATCCACTCCGAGGTTAGAAAGAACGCCATCACTTGCGCCAATGACAAATTTCGTTGTTTGTTTAATTCCCATAAAATGACTCAGTTCATCGGATATGCCAGTGAATACTTCAGTGGTAGGAACCAGTTTAGAGAGTTGACTTGTTGATACCCCTGCTACACGTAATGCTTCTTCATCCCAATCCAACCTATTTAAATGCAATAAACCCGTTGCGGAAGCTATAGAATAATCAATAGCATAGGTTTTAAATAACCGAAAAAATACATATTCTTTAATGGAAATAAATTTTTTGGTCTGTCTAAATATCTCTGGCTTTTCTTCCCTCAACCACACTATTTTAGACAATGGAGACATTGGGTGAATAGGTGTCCCCGTGCGTAAATATAAAGCATGTCCATTATTTTCCTTTATTTGATCCGCGTACTTTGTACTTCGTGTATCTGCCCATGTAATGCTATTGGTTAAAAGTTGATCCGATTTATCCACAGCAATGAGACTATGCATTGCTGAGCTGAAGGAAATAAATGATACATCCATCGGTGAAATGTTGCTTTTTCGAATTGTTTCGCGAATACTACGGATCACTGCATCAAATATTTCCAATGGATTCTGTTCGGCAATCAATGGAGTTGGGGTGTGTAGCGGATAATGGATCGTATGATTTGAGGTAATTCTTCCATCTTTTGTAAAGAGTACCGCCTTTGTACTTGTTGTGCCTATGTCGACACCAAGGTAGTATGTAATCATTTATATCCCTACTTTCAGTACATAACGAAGATACAATTGTATCCTCCTTGTATAATCATATTGTTTTTTTCATTGTATCAATAAAAGACAGAACTATACTAGTTGTACTGGTGATTAACGGTATATAAACATCTCCAACTGAATTGAATTTTCCCTTTATTTTCATTGGTAGTTGTCTCATCCACCTTACTGTTCAACAAAAAACAGTCACTCTTATAGAACAAGTAACTAAATGAATAGCTTCATAGTTTGTAATCATTGCTTTCTCCCTCCAAATCTGTATAATATATTTCGAGTGTCGAAGAAAAAGGAGGGTTATTGTGGATGCACAGCAAGCTACTACAAATAAATCTGGAAAAATCTGGACGCGTGACTTTATACTAATCTGTTTAGCTAATTTCTTTATTTTTCTAGGTTTTCAAATGACGCTCCCAACCCTGCCATTATTTGTGAAAGAGCTTGGTGGTAGTGATCAGCTAATCGGCATTATTGTTGGTATTTTTACATTTTCAGCACTTTTAATGAGACCATATGCTGGTCATGCACTGGAATCTAGAGGGAGACGCTTTGTTTATATGTTCGGTCTTGGTGTGTTTGTATTATCGGTTGGCTCTTTCGCCTTCGTTACAAGCATAGCCTTTTTACTTATGATGCGAATTGTTCAAGGAATAGGCTGGGGATTTTCAACCACAGCGACTGGAACAATTGCCACCGATCTTATTCCCCCTAAACGCCGTGGAGAGGGGATGGGTTATTTCGGATTATCAGGTAACATTGCTCTTGCCTTTGGTCCTTCACTTGGATTGACATTAGTAGATGTCATAACCTTTCCACAACTATTTCTAATCTGTGCTAGTGGTGGTTTGATTGCATTTATATTATCGAGTACAATCAGGTATAAAAAGGTAGACCAGTCTGAACATAAAACAGTTGCGGTGAAGTTCGATATCTTTGAAAAAACTGCAATACAGCCTTCCATGTTATTATTTTTTATTACCTTTACGTTTGGAGGAATTGCCACTTTCCTTCCGTTACACGCAGCAGAAAAAAGTGTAGCTGGAATCGAATCTTATTTTCTTGTATATGCCATTTTTTTAATGATTTCTCGTACCTTTGCTGGTAAAGTGTATGATCGAAAAGGGCATCTCTATGTCTTTTTACCAGGGACGGTTTTAATTTTTGGGGCAATGCTCTTATTAGCCTGGCTGCCAAATACTGCAGTTATGCTAATTGCAGCTGGTATGTATGGACTTGGATTTGGCTCTGTGCAGCCAGCCTTACAAGCATGGGCTGTTGAAAATGCGCCGGGTAATCGAAAGGGTATGGCAAATGCAACATTTTTCTCTTTCTTTGATTTAGGTATAGGGTTAGGCGCTATTATATTTGGACAAATTGCCTTTGTATTCAATTATTCTTTCATTTATGTAACAGCTGCAGGCTCTGTGTCGCTTTCGATTATTTTATATATATATCTAGTATGGAAGGCAGCTCGTAGTCATAATCGGCAGTAAAAAACCAAGCGAAGATAATTATCGCTTGGTTTTTAGATTAGCTGCTAACACTATTTTTCCTTTGGAAGGACAATTCGCTTATATAAATGAACGGTAATCAAATAGTATAGTCCGTAAATTACGAAGAAAATACTAATTGGGATCCAAATTTTTGTATAAGGCTCAATGATAATAAACGAGAACATTTGCATTCCCACAATTACATGCACTAAGCCAACTAACGCTGGAAAAAGGAATAATAGGAAGAGCTCACGGTAGATAGATTTCTTCAATAATGATTTGCGTACGCCAATTTTCCTTAGCATACTATAGCGATGTATATCTGCCCCTGCGCTTGATAGTAATTTAAACATCAGAACACTGGCCATCATCATTAAGAAAGCTATTCCTAGGAATATTCCCATAAAAATGGTTCCGCTAGCAAGACTCTTTAATGCAACATAGTTCGTGAACTTACTACCGGTATTTTCAACTGGTTCTCCACGATATTTTTCTGCGATCTGAGCTTGACCCTTATCGATTTTTTCTATCTGCGGAATGTCCGCCTTAAAATCTTCGACGCGAGCCAAAATTACTTCATTATCGTTCGCATCTATCTCGTCGTACTTAGCCTGATCAACAACATACACTGAAGTAGAGCCAAACATGTTGTAGCTAGCATTGATTTCGGTAGATATTGCTGACCACCAATTTTCAGGTAATTCCTCAGAGCCTGCATCTTCTTGAAGTGAATAAGACGAAGCAGGTAATTTATCTTCAACACGTTGCTTTTTTGGTAACTCAAACTGTGCATTGTACGCCTGCACCAATGGTGGATCTTCGATTAGCTTATTTTTAAGAAAATAAATACCATCATCAGTTACTTTATACGTATACGTATGCTGTTCAGTCACATCCATCGACTTGAGTGCTTCTAAATCTTGCTCAGTTGGTTGATGTATGGCGACATCATTCGCATGGAACATGGAAGATTGAATTTCAATATTATGATAAAAGGAGATCCCTGCTGTCATGGCTCCTAATCCAAGAGCAATAAGCATGGCAACCGTTCCTAGTACCTTTGTTAAGTTAAGCATACGAAAACGAAGTTGTCCAAGTGTAAATGAATTAATTCCTTTCTCATTAAGCTGTCGGTTTTGCTTTAGCTTTTTCAAGAAATAGGGTAAAAACGAGATAAAAACAAGGTATGTTCCTGGTATAATTGTAACGGAGGCTAAAATTACACCTAACTGCTGTAGCTTTTCAATTTCAATCATTGCGAAATAGCCAATGCCGATTAATATAATGGCAAATAGCACGCCAAAGAACGTTTTTACACCACTTACCTTCACGAAATCTTGCTTCTGACCAGCGTGTAGTAAATGTAATACACTTCTTCTGCCAATCTGCCAAGCATTTACGATGGAAGTCAACAGGAATAAAATAATATAAAAGATAACGGTTGTAAGGATGGAGGAAGTATATACTGCCTTAAATCCTTCTACTGAAAAATCAAGCTGTTGCATTAACAAGTCAGAAATACCAATCGATAATCCAACTCCGACTATGATTCCTACGACAAGAGAGATAATCCCAATGAAGAATGTTTCGAAAAACATCAGTTGTGTGATTTTACCCTTTTTAGCTCCAAGTGTCATATACATGCCCATTTCTTTTTGCCTTAATGTTTGAATAAAAGAAGTGGCATAGAATATATAGAAAATGGTAATAAACCCTAAAATAAAGGAACCAACATGAAACACAAACATGATGGAACTAATTAATGAATTTGCTTCAACAAATGCTTTATTTTGAGCTAACGTTTGAAACATGTAAAAAATAGCAATGGATATCGTTAATCCAAACAATAATACTAAATAATCTTTAAACATTTTTCGCATACTTGATAAAGTTAATTTTACTAACATCGTATCACCTACTTTCTATTCCAATTCATTTGATGTAGCAAACTCAGCAAGTACATCTAGGATTTCCTGATGGAAGCTATTTCTTGTTGTGTTGCGATGGATTTCTTTATATAATTGGCCATCTTGGATGAATAAGATTCGCTGACAATAGCTAGCACTTAACGGATCATGTGTAACTAACATAATTGAAGTATTAAGCTTTTCATTTAAGTGAACTAATGTTTCCATTAAGCTTTTTGCGTTTTTAGAGTCCAAGGCACCGGTTGGCTCATCTGCTAAAATCATGGCAGGCTCATGTACAAGTGCTCGCGCAGCAGCAACACGTTGTTTTTGACCTCCAGATATTGTAATAGGATATTTATCGATAATCTTTTCAATACCTAATTTTTGTGCAACGTTCATCACGCTTGGCTTAATATGTCGAGTGGAAACACCTTTTAATGATAACGGTAGAGCAATGTTTTCATATACAGTCAGGTTTTCTAACAGGTTAAAGTCTTGAAAGATAAATCCAAGCTGCTCGGAACGAAAATCTGCCAACTGGTTTTGCTTCATAGCGGTAATATTCGTACCAGCGATCTCAATGGTTCCACTAGAAGATTGATCTAATGTAGAAATAACATTTAATAGAGTGGTTTTTCCGGCGCCTGATGGCCCCATAATTCCAACAAATTCACCGCTCTCTATATCAAAAGAGACGTCTTTTAATGCGTGAAATTGATTTTCATTTTTCTTCCCATAAACTTTATTTAAATGGTTTACGTGTAATACAGGTTGACTCATAATCCTACCTCCAACTTTATTTTCTAATGCTAGTCTACCGTTATTAGGAGTTAGAAGGTATGGATTTTCCTTTCAGCAAGCTTACAGTTTTGTAAGGGTAAATGACGGGGAAAGCTGTTTTATGAGCAGGCTTCAGTTTAAAATCAATGAAAACTCGTATACAATAGTAATAAGAATTGGTAAAGGATGGTATTTGCTATTTTGAAAAGTATCCGAAACATCAATGTTGAAAAATTATTTCCTTCCGTTATATATAAGCGAGGATTAGACTACTATTTACAAGATAAGGTAAGTGATCTTTTATACGATATTAATTATCAAGTATGGACTGCCATCGTACACGGATCGGAAAATTATTTTGTCGAGATTAATATGAAGGATTTTTCTAAAGGTACCATTGATACGTATTGTGATTGTCCGGCATTTGACGCATTTGGTTCATGTAAGCATATAGCTGCGGTATTAATCCATATCGTTAATAAAGACAATGAGAAATTTCAGGTTCCTAAATATTCCTCATATGATTACAACATGACTCGGAAATTTATGAATGCACTTCATAACATTCCGCAAAACAATAACGACAAGGAAACTGCGTTACCAAAGCAAACGATGCTTAAGGTAGAGTATAGTTGCAAATTAGCTTTTAATAGTCAATTGGAAATTGAGCTTAAAGTGGGAGAAAAGCGTTGTTTTGTTGTGAAAAATGCAGGTGAATTTCTCCAACATGTTTCACAAGCATCGGAATACCCGATGACAAAAAAATTTTCCTATAATCCAGATATACACACTTTTTCAGATGTGGATCGGCAGATTTTAGAGACATTATCTGCCATCATTAAAAATGAAAGAATTTATCATACCAATCCTTTTTTTAGAGGCGATCAAGCAAGTAAACGATCGATTATAATTCCACCACTAGAGGCAAAAGCGTTGCTAGAAAAATTAGTAGCGCAGTCATTGACTGTGGAAACAAAGGATCTCACGTATCCATCTGTATCCATTAATAGGGATTCGTTACCTTTTCAATTTTCTTTAACCGCTAGTGAACAAGAAGATTTGCAATTGGAAATGGAAAAGGTGAATGATTTTATCTACTTAGATGCCTATGAATTACTATTTTCTGAAGGAATATTTTATTTTCTTCAAAGTCATCAAGTTCCAGTGATTGAACAGATTAGTCATTTCCGTAATGAAGGTTTTCATTTACCAATCGCCAAGAAGCAGGCAGATGAATTTGTTTCTACTGTTATTCCATCATTGAAAAAAATTGGTGAGGTAGCGATCGATGATAAGGTAGCTAAAGATATTATTCAAGTACCATTACAGGCAAAACTCTATTTAGAGGTGAAGGCAGCATGGGTCGTAGGTAGATTAGAATATCATTATGGAAAAGAACAAATTGACCCCTTTAGTGGACGTGAAGAAAATGAAGTCATTATTATTCGTGATGTGGAAAAAGAACAACAAATTATGCGACTCATAGAACATGCTGATTTTCACTATAATGGGAAAGAGCTCTATATCGATATGGAAAACGAAGAGGAAATGTATGATTTCATTTATTATATGCTTCCAAAGCTAAAGGAGTATGTGGAGCTCTACTTAACCTCAGAAATACGGAATCTAATCGTCGAACAAGAACCGATGACAAGTACAAGTGTTAAATTGGAAAATGCATCAAATTTACTTGATATCGGTTTTGATATTGAGGGGATAAATGACACAGAGGTAAATCAAATATTAGAGGCAGTTATTGAAAAAAAACGCTATTATCGTTTGGATAATGGAGCACTTCTTTCCTTGGAAAGTGACACATTTTCATCTGTTAGACGGTTCTTAGATGGGATGGATATTGAGGTCAATGATCTGGATGAAGGCAAGGTTAAGGTGCCAGTGTATCAAGGTACACAGGTAGATGAGCTACTGGAAACGAGTAAGCGTTATGATCTATCATTTCGTAAATTACTACATCAGTTAAAATCTCCAGAAGAACAAGTATACCCACTTCCAGATACGCTGGAGGCATCACTTAGAAATTATCAGCAAATTGGCTATCAATGGTTTAAATCATTGAGCCATTATCATTTGGGAGGTATACTAGCGGATGACATGGGTCTAGGGAAGACATTACAAAGTATCGCATATATTGCGTCAGAGCTTTGTGAAGATCCTCATCTGATTGTGGCGCCTTCATCTGTTGTATATAATTGGAAAAAAGAATTTGAAAAATTTACACCAACATTAAAAGTAGCTGTCTTAACTGGATCTCCCCAGGAAAGAAGACGAAAATTTTCGGATTCAAAAAATATGGATGTTTGGATTACTTCCTACGCAACGTTACGGCAAGATATTGCACTGTATGAGGAATTATCTTTTCAAACACTGATTCTCGATGAAGCGCAATATATAAAGAATTATGCTACGAAAACATCGAAAGCTATTCGGCAAATTAAAGCAGGGAGACGATTTGCCTTAAGTGGGACCCCAATTGAAAACTCGATTGATGAGCTATGGGCTATCTTCCAAGTAATTCTCCCAGGATTAATGCCGAATCATCAAACATTTAAACAACTGTCTTACGAAAAAATTGCTATGATGACAAGACCATTTATTTTACGACGCCTAAAACGGGATGTGCTAAATGAGCTACCCGATAAAATTGAAACCGTGCATACTTCTGAGTTAACGAAGGAGCAAAAAGATTTATATGTAGGCTATCATCGACAGCTACAAGAAGAAGCTGCACAATCAATGAACGAAAATGGCTTTCAAAAAAACCGTATGAAGATACTTGCCGGTTTGACAAGACTAAGACAAATTTGCTGTCACCCATCTCTATTTTTAGAAAACTATCAAGGGGAATCCGGAAAGCTAGAACAACTTATGGACACAATAAAGAATGCATTAGGAAATGGGAAGCGTATGCTAATATTTTCTCAGTTTACTTCGATGCATGAAATTCTGATTAAGAAGTTAGATCATGAAGGGATCGGCTATTTTTATCTACATGGTCAGACACCATCGCATGAAAGAGTTGAGATCAGTGAGCGATTTAACAATGGTGAAAACAACGTGTTTCTAATTTCGTTAAAAGCCGGTGGAACGGGACTTAATTTAACAGGTGCCGACACCGTTATTCTATATGACTTATGGTGGAACCCAGCAGTTGAGGACCAAGCAACAGGTCGTGCTCATCGTTTTGGCCAAAAAAATGTAGTTCAAGTGATTCGGCTTATTACGGAAGGTACTATTGAAGAGAAAATATATGAGCTGCAGCAAAAGAAACGAGAATTAATCGATCAAGTAATCCAGCCTGGAGAAACGATGATATCCAGCTTGAGTGAAGATGATGTCAGGGAGCTATTAAATATATAAAACGTAACGATGTAATAAGTGTATTTGGTTTATAAAAAAGTTAAACACGGGGCGTTGCAAACATGGATACTAGATCGATGTTTGCAACGCCCCCTATTCGTGTTTAAGGAGTTACGCTTACATGATAAGGAGAGGTTTAAAACAACGATGACGTAAGTACGAATAAAATAGGCTCGAGTTATCACTTTTATTCAAAAAACGATGCTTCATATTTGGTAGAGTACGTACCACATCTCCTTCATCTAAAAAATACTCGGTCCCTTCTAGTTCGATATGTGCCTTCATAAGGTCTGGTGTTAAAACATCATAGACAATATGGTTATTATTTTCACGATATACGTTCACGCGATCTTTTTTTCTGGAAATAAGGGAATCTGTATCAATTTCATTAAAAAAAAGCGTACAGTGGTACGTTTAATGCTTTTGCAATTAACTCTAATACAGTAAGCAAAGGATTTCCTTGTCCTCTTTCTACTTGATTAATAATTGACGTGCTAATTCCTGCATCATCGGCAAACTCACGAATTGTCATACCATTCTTTTTACGATAGTTTAATAGAGTTTGTCCTAAGCCATGGTTCTTTATAATAGTGCCCCTTCAATACAATATAAGTTTGATATCTTTTGTGCTGACATACTAAGCATAGTGTAAGAATGCTTTCTTCATGAATTATTTAATTTAATAGGAAAGTAATTAACATCAAGTAAAATTAAATCTGTGTATGTAATAAATATACGACTTAAGACGGAGTCGGAAAATTTAAAATAAGCTATACTTTTCATAAGGGAGGATGCTAAGTGGAACAAACTATAAAAGAAAATTGGGAACTTGATACATTATACGCTGGCGGTAAAGATTCCAAAAAATTACATGAGACGTTGAATCAATTAAAGCGAGAGATAGATAGGCTGCATACGAAGATTGGAACAGTGGATGATCAATTATCATTTGCTTCCTGTTTACGCGATGTGCAAAAAAATCTAAAAGGTCTAAGAGAGCTAGAGGATTACATTGTCTGCCTCTATGCAGTTAATGTGGGAGAGCCCGATATATTAAAAATAATGAATGAGATAGATCATGTACGCTCCATGTTTGAAGCATTATTTGTAGATATTGACACGCATATTGATCATTTTTCCGTCGATCAATGGAATCATTTTATTCAATTACAGGAAGTTCAAGATGTTCGTTTTTATCTAGAAGAGCGTAGAGCCGGGATCAAAGATCGTCTCCCTGCTGAAATGGAAAAGTTAATTAATAAATTGGCGATTAACGGATTTATTGGTTGGGAGAATTACTACGAACAGTTAATGGGTGAATTGAAAATCCTCATCGACAAACAGGGAAAGGTAGAGGAAGCATCGATAGGACAAGCATTAATGTATCTAGCTTCGCCCAATCGCTCGCTAAGGAAAAATACAGCGGAAGCATTAATGGATGTATTGCAACAAAATGGCTCCTCTTTTGCCACGACATTTAATCGAATAAGTGGATTTCGCTTAGATGTGTATGAAAAGCGTGGCTGGGACAATATGCTAAAAGAGGCAATGGATAAAAATAGAATGAAGGAGAAAACGCTACATACCATGCTATCAGCTATACGCGCGAAGAGTTACATCATGCAACCTTATTTAAAACGAAAAGCGCAGTTAATGAAGCTTAAGAAAATGGCATGGTATGATACGGATGTACCAAGCTTTACATCAAAAGATAAAATTACTTACGCAGAAGCGGCAGATTTGATCATTACCCAATTCTCTAAGTTTAGTGAAAAACTTGGAACTTTTGCAGCAAATGCTTTTGCGAATGGTTGGATAGAGACAGAGGATAGGAAGGGGAAAATGCATGGTGGGTTTTGTGCCTACTTACCAATTGCTAAAGAAAGTCGTATTTTTTTAACGTATACCGGCAGTTATCAAGATGTTGTAACGATTGCTCATGAACTTGGGCATGCTTATCATAATTACTTAGTCAACGATCAACCCGCTTTTGCACAGGAAAGAAGTACAAGTATTGCGGAAACAGCTTCAACGTTCGCTGAGAATCTAGTACTCGATGCTGTAATAGACAGCGCATCAAATGAAGAAGAAAAATTAACCTTGCTAGAAATGAAGATTGGAAATGGTCTAAAGTATCAAGTGACTGTTCCAGCAATGTTTGATTTCGAAATGAAATTATATGAACAACGGAAGTCTGGCCCATTGAAACCCAATGAAATAAATGAATTAATGACAAGCACGTTTAAACAGGTTTATGGAGACACGGTGAAAGACATGAACCCTTATCTATGGATGACCATCCCACACCTTTATCGTACAGAGCTGCCATTTTATAATTTTCCGTACACCATTGGCTATCTACTCAGCAATGTAATGTATGCACAATATAAGGAAAATCCCGTACAGTTTCCGGCTCAATACGATGCATTTTTAAAAAACACAGGAAAAATGACAATTGAACAATTGGCAGCCCACTATCTAAAGCAGGACATTACAGATTTGTCATTTTGGGAAGCATCCTTGCAGCCAACAATCGAAGCTATTGAACAGTATAAGAAATTATCGGAAAGAAAATGGCAGGAAATGAGATGATGGGTACGAAGGGATTTATCCCGCATATAACTGGCAGTAAGATTCTCGCTTCAAGCAATAAAGAGAAACCGAAATTGGTAAGAGGGGAATCAACTGCCAGTAAATGTCCGATTGGTTCACCTAACCATCCGTGGGGATAAACAAGCCCACGGATGGAAGATTTACTTTATCAAGTTTACTGATTTAATCGGAATAGTTTTCTCGGCCTTCCTTTTAGATAAGGCTTTTCCTCACCTGCCACTTTTATGACCTCGCCAGCTAACAGTTTATTAATGGTACGTTCTGCACTTCGTTTTGTAACTTTATAATGCGATGCAATATCGTGAGAAGAGAATGGTTCGTTATTTCGAGATTGAATAAAATCGATAAAATTATAGGATAGTTCATTATTTAAACGTGCCTTATGAATGAGTGCTTGATAAAGCTTCGATGTATCAAAATGTTTAATAATACCAATTGGTCCAATCGTATCTTGCCGTTCATTAACAATATAGCATTTACTGTCTTTTTCCGTACTGCATGCATCTAATGCTAATTTCGCATTTTCCACTGCTTCCTTTGCGGTTAAAGCCAATCCAAATCCAATATCGACAGGTGTTTGCAATGTTTTCTCAATATCGTACAGTAAAGGAAAATCCCGATAATGATTTTGAATATGGTCAATGACTCCCTTGGTACCGAATAAAATAAAACGGTTATCATCACTTGGAAAGACGGAAGCGTTCGTTTGCTTGGCAAATGTTAAGAGTAAACGATGTAATTTCTGTAGCGATTGCTTAGCCACCGTACTACCTCTTCGTTGCTCAATAACTTCCCATTGCTTTAATCGTACGTATCCAGAAACAATTTGTGTAGTATTGGGCTCTGAAAGTGTCACGATTTTTCGAGCCTCTTCGAGGGCGCATGCAATATTTAGTCTAGGTATTGTCATACAGCTTACGGGTATACCTTCATGTCTTAATTTTATTTCGATTTCCTTTGTAGATGTGAGGACAGTATCAATTTTTCCTTCCTTCCATAACGTTTGATGGAAGGACACAATGTCATCTGATTGCACCTGCTGTTGTTTATTTGGCTGAAAAATATAGATATCCTTATTTTTCATGGCTATATCTGCTAGTACGTTGCTGACATGCTTCCCACTTAACACATCTAGAGAAATGCGGTTAATAACTTGTTTATGAAGATGGTTTAACCGGAATAAGGAGTGAATAATCATATATTCATCATACGGTATTTGAATACTTGGAATTCGCTTCTTCACTAACAAGTCTTTTGCATATAGATAAGAGAGCTGTTCCGTAAATAAATAAATATCACATACATATGCTTTTTCAATTAATTCTGTAACATCTTCAGCCTTTGAGTAGGTAAAGGGCATAAGCTCGATATCGCTTTTCGTATCAGCGAGCTTCATAATGCGTTTCATTACATCCTCATTACCAAAAGCTGCAATCTTAATTTTCATTCTAAACGCTCCCATGTTCTTATAAATGATTATAAATGCAAATTTTTTTACTATGTAATCCTATTTTTATTTAAACTAGCTTCCCTACTTGATGTAACGAATTAATAAATGACCGATATCTGCAATTATTCTTTCACTTTCTGCATTAAGGGAGATTCCTTCTGATAAAAGAACAACATGTATCGTCTTATCCTGATATTTCATAATGCCAGCATCATGGGTGACTCCTTGTAGCTCCCCCGTTTTATGGTAAAACTGAATCTCATCCTCTGCCTGCAAATAACTAGGGAGCTTATTAGTAAATTGCTGGTTAGCTAAAATAGTTAAAATCATTTTCTGGCTCTCTTTTGTTAAAAATTTATTATTTTCTGAAATTAAATGCAACAATTTTGCGATATCATATGCACTTGTATAATTGTCCAATCCATTTTCCTTTGCCTGTAGATCCATAAACTTACGTTGAATGATCGATTGTTGGCAGTCAGCATCTTTTGTTAATTGATTGATTGTTTCTACACCTAATATATCAAGTAATACATTGGCAGCTGTGTTATCTGAAACAATAATCATTAGCTCCAATAAGTTTCGATAACTATAAATATGAGAATGGGATAAATAATTAATTACTCCAGCACCGCCAACCATATTTTCCCTTTTTATATAAACAAGCTTGTCCTGTAAATGTGGGTTTTTATCTAGTTGACGAAAGCCTGCAATTAAAATTGGTAATTTAGCCAAACTGGCTGCACATCTTAACTGAGCTGGATTAATGGAAATAGTACCTTCATCTGTTTCAATATAAACAGAAAAATGATCGCTTACCGGTTCCAATTTGTGATGTATGGATTTTTCCAATTCTCGAAAATTCATATCGTATAGACCACCTTACATATCAGTCTTAGAAAACTTTCTGAAGCTGGACGTACACTGTAAGCAAGTATTGACATCGCTTCTTTGCTTTAATACAGTAAAGCGTTCATCAATATTTAACGAACAACAATCGACAACTTTCGCTAATAGCAATATAGTATTGAATTTTCTCATAATTGTCAATCCTAAAATAATATATTTGCATTACTTATACATATATCTAGCTGACTGGACTACCTAAAAAAACAGTATGAAATAAACATACAGGCTGGGACCGTTGCCGTGGAAAGCGAAGTTGTCATACATTTTCTTTTGATAAAAATACGTTTGTTCCCGCCTCTTTTCACACATATTTGAAATACATCTTTCATTCCACGGCAACGGCTTACCCTCTTTATGGGCAAGTCCCGTGTGAGGATATCACACGGTTACTTTTTCACTGAAGTCTTGTATAGTTTCGCTGCGACATCTGAACGATATCTTTTCGGGAAGTTCCGTTTTTGAAGAAAAGAATATTAGAGCGAGCTACCTTCGAAGAACACTCTTTATAGCTAAATGTAATAATAAATAATCAGTAGTAGCCCTAATAACACAAAGGTAGTAATTGTTTGGAATTGCATGATCTTATAAAATGAGGGATTTACCTTTTCAGAAGGAGCAGGCTTTTCTTTCCATTCTTCCATATAGTCATTTGATATCATACTTAAAAATCTTCTGAAGCCAAACGTGACACCATCAAAGAAGCCGCCTTTTTTGGTATAGATAAACAATGTAATGACGAGAAGCAGTAAAAACACATAGAATAGTGCATTTATAAAGTTCACGAGATTATAGGATGGAGCAAAAATAAGAAAAATCACAAGTGTTAAGCATATCGTGAGCAGGAAATACAGCCCATGTTTTGATTTATTCATAGAGTCACCTTCTAGATAAGTTGAACTAATTATATCATAGAATTTTATGTTGCAAAAAGCGCATTATTTAAAAAATTTAATGAATTGTATTTAGGACGAAAGCATTAATCCAACGCCGTTTACACATATTTTTAATAAATGAAAATAATGATAGTTTTTACACTATTATAAAAAATGTTTTGCAAATTAGCTGGGTTGATTGTATAATTTCGTTAGTAGATTAAATCTGCGAAAAAATCAAAAAACTATTACTTTAAGGGGGTTCTTTTTAACTATGAAGTTAAAATGGTCACTATTATTGGCTCTTGGTCTATTGCTTAGTGTGTTTTTAGTAGCATGCTCAGGTGATGACGGAGATTCAGCAGAAGGCACTGGTTCTGATGATAAGAAAGAAGAAGAACCAGCAAAAGACGAAGAAAATGTAGAACAAGTACTTAATTTTATTAATGGAGATACAATTCCATCGATGGATCCATCCATGGCTACTGACGAATATGGCTTCCAGTTTCTAGGTGCAACCATGGAAGGTCTTTATCGCTTGGATGAGAACGCAGAACCAGTTGAAGGTATTGCAACAGAGCACAAAGTGAGTGAGAACGGTCTTACATGGACATTTACCTTACGTGAAGATGCAGTTTGGTCAAATGGCGATCCTGTAACTGCACATGATTTCGTTTATGCTTGGCAGCGTGCTGTAGACCCAGACACTGGCTCTGAATATGGCCCGTATATGATGGGTGGCGTTATTAAAAATGCAACAGCTGTTAACACTGGTGACGTTCCTGTAGAAGATTTAGGTGTTAAAGCGGATGGCGATTACACCCTTGTTGTAGAGCTAGAAAATCCTGTACCTTATTTTGAATCATTAACTACCTTTGGCACGTTCCTCCCGTTAAATCAAAAATTTGTTGAAGAACAAGGCGATAAGTTTGCTACAAGTACAGATACGCTATTATCTAATGGTCCTTATAAGCTAACAGATTGGGAAAGCACAAGCAGCTCATGGAATCTGGAGAAGAATGCAGATTACTGGGATGCAGAAACGGTTCAGCTAGAAAAGATGACGTATGAAGTGGTAAAAGATCCACAAACTGGTGTTGACTTATATGAAAGCGGTACAGTTGATCGTGCTGGACTATCATCTGATTTAGTTGATCAGTATTCTACACATGAAGATTATGTAGTAACACCTGAAACATCTGTCTTTTACTTGAAGATGAACCAAACGAGAAACGAAGCATTAGCAAATACAAATGTCCGTGCTGCAATTAGTCGTGCATTTGATAAGCAAGCACTAGTCGATCAAATCCTTAACAACGGATCGCTAGTAGCTAATGGTTTAATTCCTGCTAACTTTACCCCAATGCCAGGCGGTGGAGAGGATTTCCGTGAAGTTAGTGGCGACTTAGTGACATATGATGTAGAAAAGGCGAAAGAATATTGGGAAAAAGGTCTAGAAGAACTAGGAACAGACTCTGTCGAGCTTGAATTCCTTGCAGGTGATTCAGAAACGGCTAAAACGATGAATGAATACCTTGCTAATCAGCTAGAAACAAATTTACCTGGATTAAAAGTTACGTTAAAGCAGGTTCCGTTTGAGCAACGTTTAGACTTAGATACGAATATGGATTATGATATTCAATTCTCCGGCTGGGGTCCAGACTATCTTGATCCATATACCTTCCTTAACCTATGGTTAACGGATGGTGGTAATAATAAAATGGGCTACTCTAACCCTGACTATGATGCGTTATTAGAAAAAACTACTACGGAATTAGCTCAAGATAATGAAGCACGTTACCAAACCTTCCTTGAAGCAGAAAAGATGCTATTTGAAGATGCAGCAATCGCTCCTGTTTACCAAAGTGCAATGGCACAATTAGTATCACCTAAAGTTAAAGGTGTTTATGTGAATCCATTTGGACCAACATATGAATACAAATGGGCTAGCGTTGGATCAGAAGAATAATAGTAGTCTAAATTAATATGCTAAAGATTAGTAGGTTAAGAGAGTGTATGACCCTTTGGTATATACTCTCTTTTCCCCTGTCAAGAAAAAGACTTATAATAAATAACATTTACTATTTTTAGAATATTCAGCTTAATAGGAGGTGCACGAATGGTTCGTTATATACTACGACGTGTATTTTATATGGTAATTACGCTATTTATCATCGCGACCGTATCTTTCTTTTTAATGAAGATGCTACCAGGTAGTCCGTTGAAGGCAGAAGATAAACTGACCGAAGAACAAAAAGAAATCGTTCTTGAGAAATATGGCTTAAATGATCCTGTGCCAGTGCAATACATAACTTATTTGAAAGATTTAGTGCAAGGGGACTTAGGTATCTCCTTTGCGTTTGATAATACACCGGTTACAAAAATACTTATGGATCGAATTGGTCCGTCGGCACAGCTAGGTGCACAATCGTTACTAGTGGGAACATTTTTAGGTATTTTATTTGGGTTAATTGCCGCGATTTCGCATAATGGTATCCTCGATTATACCTCAACCATTCTTGCTGTACTAGGTACTTCCATACCTTCGTTTGTTTTTGCCGGACTACTCCAATGGTTCCTTGCCGTGGAAACAGGCTGGTTCCCTGTCGCATTATGGGGAACGTTTGAACATACCATATTGCCAACGATCGCCTTGATGATATTTCCGATGGCAACGGCTGCTCGTTTTACGCGTACGGAAATGATCGAAGTAATGGGTTCTAATTTTATTACAACCGCACGTGCGAAGGGTGTAAGTGAATACGGAATCATCTTCAAGCATGGTATGCGTAATGCACTTATACCACTTGTGACCGTAATTGGTCCAATGGCAGTGAGTTTAATGACAGGAACGCTTGTTATTGAACAAATTTTTGCCGTACCTGGGATAGGTGAGCAGTTTGTATCATCCATTATGGTTAATGACTACCCTACAATTATGGGGACAACCCTCTTATTTGCCTTTTTATTTGTTGTCATTATTCTAGTCATCGACCTCCTCTATGTATTAATTGATCCGAGAATTAGACTGACAGGAGGGAAGAGCTAAAAATGGATAACAAAAAAAACGAGCAACAAGTACCAAAAGAATTATTAATACCAATTGAAAGAAAAGAAGATACAAGTGAAAAAATAACGAGTCCAAGCAGAACTTTTATGCAGGACGCTCGCCGAACCTTCTTCAAAAATAAACTGGCGATTTTTTGTGTTATTATTCTAGGCTTGATTAGTTTATTTAGTATTATCGGACCAGGTATGAATGAGCATGGCTTAGATGATCAAGATTTGTCACGTGCTAAAATGCCACCACACGTACCCGTTTTAGAAAATATTTCATGGCTTGGCTTTAACGGTACATTAAAAGATGAATTTAAGGGTAACGATGTAGAACATGCAACGCAAAATGCAATTCAAAGATACAATAATGATAAAGATTTTATTGATATAAAGGTATTGTCCGAAGGAGATGGCAGTAAGGATTCTGCAGAGGTAAAAGCTACTTATCATATTTACGAAGCCAAGGATATGTCTGATCAATATTTCTGGCTCGGCACCGACACGCTTGGTCGAGATCAATGGACAAGGATTTGGTTAGGTACGCGTGTTTCCTTAATTATCGCATTAGTTGCGGCGGCGATTGACCTCGTAATTGGTGTCGCATATGGTGGTATTTCCGCATATTATGGCGGTAAAGTGGATAATGTGATGCAGCGAATTATTGAAATTCTTGTCGGTATACCAAATCTCGTCGTCATTGTCTTAATGATTCTCGTATTACAGCCGGGAATGCTCTCGATCATTATCGCTCTGACGATAACAGGCTGGATTGGAATGGCCCGGATCGTCCGTGGTGAAGTGCTAAAGTTGAAAAGTCAGGAATTTGTGCTTGCTGCACGAACGCTAGGTACGCCAAATAGCTCGATCATTCGCAGGCATTTAGTACCAAATATTAGTGGGATTATTATCATTAATACGATGTTTACGATTCCAGGGGCGATTTTCTTTGAAGCATTCTTAAGCTTTATTGGATTAGGGATGGTTCCGCCAGAGGCGTCTCTTGGGACATTGATTAATACTGGATTTGAGAACCTGAGATTGTACCCATATTTACTCGTGTTCCCAGCTATATTAATATCCGTAATTATGATTGCATTCAACTTAATTGGAGATGGATTACGTGATGCGTTTGATCCGAAAATGCATAAATAAGAAGGTAGGTGTTTCTAAATGAGTAAATTGTTAGAAGTAAAGGATTTGAGA
>NZ_JAJERH010000139.1 GCF_016919725.2 Virgibacillus sp. AGTR | reverse complement strand
AGTTATAAAATTAGCCCATGTAGATATAAGCGTGTTGGGTCGGCGTCTAGTTACAGCGCCCAGAAACGAGGCGACTTCACGAATCGCCCTATGATAAGTCTTTATTGGCTCGCAAGCTCACCATGATTGCTTTATTTCCGGTGACACGCTCCAGTCGTACATTTCTATTTGAACCCACTCATGAGGACAACAATGTCTACTGGTCATTAATTATAATTGTTTTATCCTACCATATAACTAGCAGCAATACCCCACTTCAAGCAATAAAGAGAAACCAATATGGATAAGTCGGGGATCGATTGGCAGTAAATGTCCGATTGATTCAAAGACCTTTAGGTCATACTCTTGTGGTACCGTGGGGAACAAAATTCTCAGTAGATAGAAGTTTCACATGATCTGTAAGGTATTATTTTTTCTTTTTTACGGTGATTTTTAGAGTAATACCCAGAAACTAAACAGGTGTTATGACATATAAATTGCATTATTTTTCCAATTTATTGTATTTTTTTGCGTCTAATTTAGGAATATATTGGTAATACATTAATTTTATAGAACCTTTAGCCTGTATTTTCAGAATATTTTTTGGGTATAAAGACGTCTGTCTTTATACATATGCATGAGCTATGCTAAGTAGGGATTCTTACTTATTACATAAATCAGGAGGTAAAATTGTATGTTGAAGAAGGTGAAATCACTACTATTTATTTTTATATTTAGCCTTATATTCATAGTCGGATGTGGTGCTAAGGACAGTAGTGATAGTGAAAAAGTTGCCAAAGCTAGTGAAGAACCAAAAGCAGAAGCTACTATTCCAGAAGATGATACCTTAAAGGCAGTTCTAGAAGAAAATATTCAAACAATGATGGATAAGGATTTACAAGGCCATATGAAAACCATTCATCCTGAGTCCCCTGGTTATGATACAACAAAGGAGCTAATAAATAGCCTACAAGCATATACATTAGATATTACATTAACGGATGTACATGTAGAAGAAAAGTCAGCAGCTGAAGCAAGGTTAGCTTATACGCAGACGAATATGAAAGTGGAAGGCCCTGATTACCAAAACAATCAAACAACAGGTGTTCATATATTGAAGCCGGATAATGGGGAATGGAAAATCTATAGCAGTGAAATCGGCGAAACGGTTAATTTGGACGAGAATGGAGAAGTAATTGAGGCTGGGGAAGCAGAGCCTGTGATGGAAGGTAACTATGTAGAAGAAATTAGAAGTTTAGAGATGCCATTTAGTGAAGATAAATGGGAGCTTGGAAACTATGCAGAGGAATCAGGGGAGGCTATTGTTGAATTTTTAGTTTCTGGAGAAACCTTTGAGAATTATACTGAATTACTGACGCTTCATTATTATGAAGATGGAAAAGATTTGATCGGAGTTAAAAACTTCATTACAAACATGGAAGGTAACTTGAGTGATATGATTGATGGAGAGCTTCAATTTGAGCAAATGGATGTAACAAACGAAGAAGGGTTCTATGAATTTGCTATTACTAATGACTCACTGCAATATGATCAAGAGGAACTTGCCCGCGTGTTTGTGAAGGATTCCGATATGTTTGTTATCCGCTATACAACGATGGAACAAAAAATAAAACAAAAAGAAGCTTGGTTGGAGAAGTTAAAGGCGGTTAAATAAAAGCACCCATGAAAAAAGAAGGAAAGCAGCATAATACACTGCTATTCCTTCTTTTTATGTTTAAGGCGAAAATGTAAGGACATTAAACGAATACTAACGCCTATTTCAAGTGTAGCAAATATTGCTAATATAATTGTGGTCACATTCCAGATGGTATCATCTGCACTCAGAATGGCAATGTACGTAAAGAATACTCCCATAATAAAATAAATAATCGCCATGGTCTTCGGTGAAATCTTCATTTATAAAGCCTCCATAATAAATCCTTACTCAACATTTCGTATTAATGTAGCATGAAAATGGTTTGTAGTTCTTCTAACTGTCTTTCTAATTCCTCTGGGTCAATGTTATATTGTATAAGTACGACTAATGAGTTCATAGCCATATGAACAATAATTGGTACAATAATACGCTTTGTCTTTACATAAAGATACGCAAACACTAAGCCCATCGAACCGTATACAAGTATATGCTCAGGCTCACCATGAATAACCGCGAAAATGAGCGCGGATAAAAGTGCTGCAATGAAGAAGTTTGTCCGTAAATACAGTCGTCCGAAAATAATTTTACGGAAGATGATTTCTTCCAGGATTGGAGCGGCAAACATAGGAATTATCATAAACAGTGGTGACATACGAGTCACATCCATAATTGCCTGTGTGTTTTCCGAATCTTGTCCAATACCTAACAGCTTCACTTCAATTGATCCGGCGACTCCCTGTGCGAAATATGCCATGAATACACCGAGAATAGACCAAAGAATTACATTTCCAGTAGAAGCAACATCTCGTTGATTTACTCCTTGTTTCATGTCTGGTTTCATTAATTGTAAGACAATAATTACTCCTGCTATAAAGCTAATCAGCGACCAGTAAACAAACGCGTCTATCTGATTAATCGGTAACAATGCATATAGAAGTGGGATAAAAATAACTCCTGAGAATTGTACAAGTACATATGTTATGATGACCCACCAATATCGTTTTGGCAAAATACAACGACTCCTTTATCTCTAAGTTAAGAATGTATCCATTTTTGTTTCTTCCAATTAGTTTATGTTTGCTGAAATAAATCTATTAACGATAAAATACATATACGTGATTTTTTAGACATCATGTAAAAGTGAGGTATCAGCAACATAAAAAGGTGTGTTAAGGTGATTCTATGTAAGCTATAGAACCGTATTTATTTATACT
>NZ_JAJERH010000138.1 GCF_016919725.2 Virgibacillus sp. AGTR | reverse complement strand
ATAAAAGATTCTTTTAGAATACAGGCAGAAAGTCCTTTCACCGGGGCTTTAATACCGAATCTGATAACTGAGGCTTTCAGTCGTAAAGCAAGCTACGAGTTCACACGGATGGTTTTGATTGTTAGACCTAAGCTTCCAATTCTGAGATCGTATCTTTTATGAATCGTTCACAGATGTTACTAAAAATTCTGTGGATATTGCTGTATAATAAATGTAAGCGTAATACATGACAGGTGGTGACTGAATGAAGCATACGAAAAAACATTATCTACAAACACGAGAGACAAGTGATGAAACGATAATCATTGAAGGACCACTGACAGCTGCAGAACTGAAGGAGTATAAGTTCCATCATGATTTAACTGCATTTCGACCTGCGACGAAACAATTCGAAGCAATCATGCAAATCGCTTCCTTTCCTGAGGGGAGAATTATTGTTGCAAGAACAAAAGATACAATCATTGGCTACGTAACCTATCTACATCCCGACCCTTTAGAAAGGTGGTCTAAATTTGCAATGGATGATTTGATCGAACTAGGAGCTATTGAAGTAATACCAGACTTTCGTGGTGCGAAAATTGCTTCAGGCTTGTTAGAAGTTTCAATGATGGATACGTATATGGAGAATTATATCATTATTTCCACAGAGTATTACTGGCACTGGGACTTAGATGGTACAAAATTAAGTATCTGGGATTATCGTAAGGTCATGGAGAAAATGATGGCTGCTGGTGGACTTCTACCTGCACCTACAGATGATCCAGAAATTATTTCGCACCCTGCTAACTGTTTAATGGTACGAATAGGAAAAAATGTCTCAGAGGAATCTATTAAAAAATTTGACACGTTACGTTTTCTACAGCGACATCACTATCGAAATATGCGGGAGGGTCTTTAACATGCTGGTGGAAGAAATCATGAAGACGGAAGTAATCGCATTACCACCAACTGCTACAATAAAAGAAGCCTTACACCTACTACACAAACATAAAATAAGGCATATACCAATTGTAGATTCAACTAAAGAAGTTATAGGTATTGTATCGGATCGTGATGTGCGAGATGCTAGTCCATCTATTTTTGAAAAAGAATCCGAAGCCTGTGAATTAGATCATGAAATTCAAACGATTATGAGTCAGCCAGTTATAACCATTCATCCATTGGACTTTGTAGAAGAAATAGCAAAGATTTTCTATGAACAAGAAATTGCTTGTCTTCCTGTTGTTCGCAAAAACAATAAGCTGGTTGGTATCATCACTGAAAAAGACATGCTA
Organism: Virgibacillus sp. AGTR; assembly: GCF_016919725.2. GTDB lineage: Bacteria > Bacillota > Bacilli > Bacillales > Amphibacillaceae > Virgibacillus > Virgibacillus salarius. Next base: position 1,645 of record NZ_JAJERH010000138.1, on the reverse strand, counting down.
TATACAATGATTCAATTAACGGGGACACATGTACAAAGTTCGCACATAGAAGTTAAAGTTCCACATCGTCCGGGAATTCTTCCCGAAGTCACTTCCATCTTTGGTAAACGAAAAACCAATATCATTTCAGTACTTGTCTACCCATTTAAAGATAATCCAAACTACAAGATATTAGTATTCCGTATTCAAACAATGAATCCACTTCCTGTTATACAAGATCTCCGTAATGCAGGCTATGAACTGTTATGGCCAAATAATATTGCGGGGGAAAATCGATGACATGTCATGCTAAATTCATCTTTTCTGATTCCTTTTTAAATTATCACTTTAATGAAGATCACCCATTTAATCAAAAACGGATCTTGTTAACCAAGGAGTTATTGGAGAGCAAAGAACTGCTTTCTAGTAAGGATTTATTATCACCAAGGCAAGCAACAGACGAAGAACTAATGCTATTTCATGACCATGCTTATGTTGAAGCTGTTAAGCAAGCTAGTACAGGGTTGTTAGCAGATGAAGATGCAGTAGAATTTGGATTAGATACTGAGGATACACCTATTTTTCAAAATATGCATGATGCATCTGCCAGTTTGGTCGGCGGTACCCTTTCAGCAGTGGATGCAGTATTAACTGGTCAAGCGTCTCATGCGCTTAATCTTGGTGGCGGGTTACACCATGGTTTTAAAAGGAAAGCTGCTGGATTTTGCATATACAATGATGGTGCAGTAGCGATCCGTTATATTCGGGAAAAATATAACTTACGTGTTTTATATGTTGACACAGATGCACATCATGGTGATGGCGTCCAATGGGGTTTTTATGATGATCCAAATGTATGCACCTTTTCTATTCATGAAACTGGTCGCTATCTATTCCCTGGTACTGGAAATGTAAATGAACGTGGAATTAAAAGCGGACATGGATATGCATTCAATTTACCTATTGATGCTTTTACGGAAGACAACTCGTTTTTACACGTTTATACTTCTGCATTAAGAGAAATTACGGCCTTTTTTAAACCAGATGTTATTGTAACTCAAAATGGAGCGGACGCCCATTGCTATGATCCTCTGACACATCTTTGCGCGACCATGTCGATATATGAAAAGATACCAGCGCTAGCTCATGAGTTAGCCCATCAATATTGTAATGGGAAATGGATTGCGCTTGGTGGTGGTGGCTATGATATTTGGCGAGTAGTTCCACGTGCGTGGGGACAAATATGGAATATCATGAAACATAATCAACTAGCAACAGGGGCACTCCCGGAGAAATGGAAAAACAAATGGCAGAAATATTCGAAAACACCTCTGCCAGATTACTGGTCAGATTCAGCCAATATCGTACCGCATATACCTAGAAAACAGGAAATATCAGAGAAAAATAACAATACATTACTGCAGTTATTAAAATATACGAAAAAAATCGAAATGTAGGAACAAAAGCGTAAGCTCCCGAATAGAAACGTAGCGACGATTCAACGGAGATAAAGGACTCACGGTGTGCTTGCGAGCCGATAATGACTTAGATTAGAGCGATTTGTGAACTCCCCTAGTTTCCGGGCGCTGGAGCTGGAAGCTGCCCAACAAGCGCCTATTGTTTATCCACATGGGCTAATTTTATAATTTCCTAGACTATTAATAAA
>NZ_JAJERH010000137.1 GCF_016919725.2 Virgibacillus sp. AGTR | reverse complement strand
CCTGACGATATCTTCCTGAAAGCCTTCTTTACGATGAATCATCACCGATTGATTCCAATGATGGCTATCTGTAAAGTTGTGTTCAAAAAACATCTTTTGAATTGGAATTAGCGGTGCTTCTCCAATCACTTCTTCCTGATTTACAGAAGATGCATGGACAGATACCTTCGCAATCAATTTTCTAATCGTGCTAGATTGAAAAATATCTTTAACATCTAGTAGATAATGATGCTTTTGTAATTTTGATATAATTCGAATAGCATTGATAGAATCTCCACCTAATTCGAAGAAATTATCATGGACACCAATTTTTTCTATTCCTAATACATCAGACCATATCCTTACAAATATTTCTTCCGCTTCCGTTTGCGGTGCTACATATTCACTTTCAATATGCAAATTTAGTTCACGTAATGCCTTTCTATCTACTTTTCCATTTCTTGTTAAAGGCATACGCTCTATCTGAAACAGATAGGATGGTATCATGTAATATGGCAGTAGCTCTTCTAAATAATCTCGTATATCTTGCGTGTCAAGCTGACTTCTACCAACATAATAACCGACAAGTGATTTCTGATTTTCTTCATCTTCTTTAACCAATACGACTACTTCGTTAATCTCTGGATGACTAATTAAATTATTTTCAATTTCACCAATTTCAATACGATAACCTCTAATTTTTACTTGATTATCCTTTCTACCATAAAATTCAATAATGCCGTCATTTCGCCAACGGGCAATATCCCCAGTTTTGTACATTCTTTCATTTGATCGAAAAGGAGATTTGACGAATTTTTTAGAAGTTAAGTCCGGTCTATTTAAATAACCACGAGCTACACCTTCACCAGCAATCCATAAATCACCTGATATACCGATTGGTACAGGCTTAAGATCCCCATCTAATATATATACACTCGTATTTTGAATAGGGTATCCGATAGGAAGAGACTTTTCTTTTCTACTTTTTCTTATATATCTATATTCAATGCATCCCACTGTTGCTTCTGTTGGACCATATTCATTAATAATTTCTACCTTTCCATTAAACTTTTGAAAAATACGATCAGCCAATTGATAGGATAATTCTTCACCACCAACCACAAATGCTGTAATACCAATGTGGTCTATATCTAGATCGTTAATTACACTTAAGTGTGCAGGCGTTAATTTCATCATATCTACCTTATCTTCTACTATCTTCGTAAATGCATATGGATCATCGTTATGATAAACGTGAACCTTATTACCTGATAATAAAGGAACGTAGATCGATGTGATGGTTAAATCGAATGAAATGGACGTAAACAATGGAAAGTCTCCAGCACCATTTGTAAGATATTTTTGTTGACAATAGCTTATATAATTAATTAAAGAGTTATGTTCAATCATTACCCCCTTAGGGTTTCCAGTAGTTCCAGATGTATAAATTACATATGCTAAGTTATTCGGAGTAACGGTAATTTCCAAGTTATCTTTACTATTACTATCAAAACTCCACTTAGGCAAATCCATGAAGTCAACAGTTGTATGGATTTCTTCCATCAGATGGTCAGTAGAAATAATAGTTACTGTATTAGAATTCTTCAACATGTATTCTTTTCTACTTTTTGGAAGGGTTATATCTATAGGTAAGTAAGCTCCTCCTGCTTTTAAAACACCTAAAATAGCAATAATTAGCTCAATAGAAGGTGGGAGCATAATTGCAACAATTGATTCGGCTTTTACACCATTGTTTCGTAAAAATCTAGCTAGTTGATTAGCATTTTCATTCAATTCTTGATAGGTTAATGAATTGTTTTTATATTGTACTGCAATGTTAAAAGGATTTTTTTTGACTTGATTTTCAAATAGCTCCGGCACTGTTTTATCTTTTGGAAAATGTGTCTGTGTATGATTAAATCCATAGAGTAACTGATACTCTTCCCTTTCAGATAAAAGAGATATGTCCTGTACACATTGATCTAAATTATTTGCAATACTATTAAGAACTCTAATATATCGTTCTCCGAATAACCTGATAGATTTTTCATCATAAAGCTGTGCATTATAATAAAAGCTTATAGAATATTCTTTGGAGTCTATTTTATTAATACATATAGAGAGTTGGTTTGTATCGGAATTGATTATATAGTCAATAGACTCTTGTCCATGCAAAGCATCCATACTGATACTAATCGGAGTTATATCCATTACACTGATACCGCTTTGCATTTTTTTTAGTAGCATTTCTAGATCCGCATACTGATTGTCATATGCCTGAAATAACCTTTCTTGTGTATCTTTAAGTAGTTGCTTATTAGAAGATTCATTTGCAACACAGTTAACCAGTGGCAACAGCCTATTTTTTATGGATTTACTATCTTTTACTTCTCCTATATATGTTGGAATCCCAATTATGCTTTCTTCATTGCCATTATATTTAAATAATTGAATATTCAGCCCTGTCAGCATAACTAGATACAGCAGTAAATCATTTTCGTTAGTGATACCATTTATTTTGTTGATTAATGCTTTGTCCATTGTAATGGTATGTTCGTTTTTTTGATAGTTGGCTTTTGAAAAATAATCATGTGGAATTGTCCCTGGTTCGATATCCAATAGGTTTAGGCTCTTCCAATATTCATTTGATCTTTCTAATCGTTCATTCACGTGTACAGCATCATCACTTTTTAGCATACAGCTCACATCCTTCCACTTATCCATATTCGAACTAAACAGACGAGTACGAATATGGATAGATCATTTTGTATCTTGCTAAAATGTAAATGTCGTACTTCTCAGTTTTTTTACTTCATTATCTATTTCTTCGATGTTTCTCTTCTCCTCATGATTCAATACATTGATGTGTTCTATTTTACTATTTCCACTATTCAACACCGCTTCAAGGATTACTTTGAAATCTTTGATTGCTCTTTCCATGAATTCTTTTTTAAACAGTGCAATAGAATATTCAAAACTCATTTGAATAGTATTGCTTATCTCTAGGACTTTTAATGATAAATCAAATTTAGAGATCGTGTTGCTTATCGCTTTTTGCTTTATCTGGAGGTGATCCAAGTCAATTCTATCTGTACTAATATCAATATTAGTCATGTCAAACAGCACATCGAACAAAGGATTTCGACCAGGATTTCGTTTTACATCGATTTCTTTTATTAAC
>NZ_JAJERH010000136.1 GCF_016919725.2 Virgibacillus sp. AGTR | reverse complement strand
TTTGTACCTTGAAAACTAAATAAGAGTAACAACGACATCAAACTAAAAGCGGAAGCGAATGTTTAGCGATGTACAGACTGGACTGACTCGCAGAAGATAAAGGAAACACGATAAACGTAAGTGAATCGATGTTGACTTATCGTACGAAGAGGAAGGAAGTCATGCTAATCGCTATGAGCGGAAGCTAGAAAACCAAAAGTTAAGGCGATAAATAAGTACGCTTATTCATAGAAAGCTAGTTAAGTGAATAAGGGCGCACGGTGGATGCCTTGGCACTAGGAGCCGATGAAGGACGGGACTAACACCGATATGTCCCGGGGAGTCGTAAGTAGACGTTGATCCGGGAATTTCCGAATGGGGGAACCCACTGTTCGTAATGGAGCAGTACTTCTATCTGAATACATAGGGTAGAGGAGGCATACCCGGGGAACTGAAACATCTCAGTACCCGGAGGAAGAGAAAGCAAACGCGATTTCCTGAGTAGCGGCGAGCGAAACGGAATTAGCCCAAACCAGAAGGCTTGCCTTCTGGGGTTGTAGGACACTCCATTGGAGTTACCAAGAAATTCTTTAGATGAAGCGATCTGGAAAGATCCGCCATAGGAGGTAAGAGCCCTGTAATCGAAAGAGAATTTCCTCCGGAGTGGATCCTGAGTACGGCGGAACACGTGGAATTCCGTCGGAATCCGGGAGGACCATCTCCCAAGGCTAAATACTCCCTAGTGACCGATAGTGAACCAGTACCGTGAGGGAAAGGTGAAAAGCACCCCGGGAGGGGAGTGAAAGAGAACCTGAAACCGTGTGCCTACAAGTAGTCGAAGCCCGTTAATGGGTGACGGCGTACCTTTTGTAGAATGGACCGGCGAGTTACGATCGTATGCAAGGTTAAGTGGAAGACACGGAGCCGCAGCGAAAGCGAGTCTGAATAGGGCGACATAGTATGCGGTCGTAGACCCGAAACCGTGTGATCTACCCATGTCCAGGGTGAAGGTCAGGTAACACTGACTGGAGGCCCGAACCCACGTATGTTGAAAAATGCGGGGATGAGGTGTGGGTAGGGGTGAAATGCCAATCGAACACGGAGATAGCTGGTTCTCTCCGAAATAGCTTTAGGGCTAGCCTCAAGGAACGAGTACTGGAGGTAGAGCACTGATTGGACTAGGGGCCCTCACCGGGTTACCGAATTCAGTCAAACTCCGAATGCCAGCTACTTTGCCTTGGGAGTCAGACTATGGGTGATAAGGTTCATAGTCGAAAGGGAAACAGCCCAGACCGCCAGCTAAGGTCCCAAAGTATACGTTAAGTGGAAAAGGATGTGGAGTTGCTTAGACAACCAGGATGTTGGCTTAGAAGCAGCCACCATTTAAAGAGTGCGTAATAGCTCACTGGTCGAGTGACTCTGCGCCGAAAATGTACCGGGGCTAAACGTATCACCGAAGCTGCGGATTGTTCTTACGAACAATGGTAGGAGAGCGTTCTAAGTGCTGTGAAGTCAGACCGTGAGGACTGGTGGAGCGCTTAGAAGTGAGAATGCCGGTATGAGTAGCGAAAAAAGAGTGAGAATCTCTTTCACCGAATGCCTAAGGTTTCCTGAGGAAGGCTCGTCCTCTCAGGGTTAGTCGGGACCTAAGCCGAGGCCGAAAGGCGTAGGCGATGGACAACAGGTAGATATTCCTGTACCACCTCATGAGCGTTTGAACGATGGGGGGACGCAGAAGGATAAGGAAAGCGCACCGATGGATGTGTGCGCCCAAGCAGTGAGGAAGTCGAATAGGCAAATCCGTTCGACGATTTCAAGCTGTAACGGGGAGGGAAATAGAGTACCGAAGTTCCTGATTTCACACTGCCAAGAAAAGCCTCTAGTGAGTTCATAGGTGCCCGTACCGCAAACCGACACAGGTAGGCGAGGAGAGAATCCTAAGGTGAGCGGGAGAACTCTCGTTAAGGAACTCGGCAAAATGACCCCGTAACTTCGGGAGAAGGGGTGCTCCTCTGCCGAGGAGCCGCAGTGAATAGGCCCAAGCGACTGTTTAGCAAAAACACAGGTCTCTGCGAAGCCGAAAGGCGAAGTATAGGGGCTGACACCTGCCCGGTGCTGGAAGGTTAAGGGGAAGCGTTAGCACTTTTGTGCGAAGCGTAGAACCGAAGCCCCAGTAAACGGCGGCCGTAACTATAACGGTCCTAAGGTAGCGAAATTCCTTGTCGGGTAAGTTCCGACCCGCACGAAAGGTGCAACGACTTGGGCACTGTCTCAACGAGAGACCCGGTGAAATTATACTATGTGTGAAGATGCACATTACCCGCGACAGGACGGAAAGACCCCGTGGAGCTTTACTGTAGCCTGATATTGAATGTTGGTACAGCTTGTACAGGATAGGTGGGAGCCATCGAAGCGTGAGCGCTAGCTTACGTGGAGGCATCCGTGGGATACCACCCTGGCTGTACGAACCTTCTAACCCAGGACCGTGATCCGGTTCGGAGACAGTGTCAGGCGGGCAGTTTGACTGGGGCGGTCGCCTCCCAAAAGGTAACGGAGGCGCCCAAAGGTTCCCTCAGAATGGTTGGAAATCATTCGCAGAGTGTAAAGGCAGAAGGGAGCTTGACTGCGAGACCTACAAGTCGAGCAGGGACGAAAGTCGGGCTTAGTGATCCGGTGGTTCCGCATGGAAGGGCCATCGCTCAACGGATAAAAGCTACCCCGGGGATAACAGGCTTATCTCCCCCAAGAGTTCACATCGACGGGGAGGTTTGGCACCTCGATGTCGGCTCATCGCATCCTGGGGCTGTAGTCGGTCCCAAGGGTTGGGCTGTTCGCCCATTAAAGCGGTACGCGAGCTGGGTTCAGAACGTCGTGAGACAGTTCGGTCCCTATCCGTCGTGGGCGTTGGAAGTTTGAGAGGAGCTGTCCTTAGTACGAGAGGACCGGGATGGACACACCGCTGGTGTACCAGTTGTTCCGCCAGGAGCATAGCTGGGTAGCTACGTGTGGCAGGGATAAGTGCTGAAAGCATCTAAGCATGAAGCCCCCCTCAAGATGAGACTTCCCATCACTTCAAGTGAGTAAGATCCCTCAGAGATGATGAGGTTGATAGGTTCGAGGTGGAAGCGTGGTGACACGTGGAGCTGACGGATACTAATCGATCGAGGACTTAACTAACTTCTTTTGGTTGTCGTTGAATGATCTCTTATTTAGTTTTTAGGGTACAAA
>NZ_JAJERH010000135.1 GCF_016919725.2 Virgibacillus sp. AGTR | reverse complement strand
TTACTGAAATATGCGAAGCCTCCTTGAAAAAAGAACGCTTTTTCTGCGCGATGCACCGCTGCCGAATCCTTCCTTATCTATGTACATTTATATACACAATTAACGGAATAATAAAAAAATTATGTAACCTGATAGTTTTTAACTATTAAAAGATTCTGGTTATTTAATAAATTATATGATATAATTCGCTTGACTATTTCTAACGTTAATGAAGTATAAAAAGGGGGAATCGCATTGAAAAGGTTTTTAGGCTTTATAGTTATTCTCGGCATTCTGGCGCTTACAGCATGTGGAAGCGATGAGAACGATGAGGGAACAGCTGCAACAGATGATAAGAGTTATCAAATTGGAGTAAGTCAAATCGTGGAACATCCGTCACTTGATGCAGCTTACGAAGGCTTTCAAGAAGCATTAAATGATGCCGGAATTAACGCCGAATTTGATTTTCAAAGTGCTCAGGGAGATCAGAATAATATTAAACCAATCTCAGATGGGTTTGTAGCAGATAGTGTTGATTTAATTTTTGCTAATTCTACTCCAAGTGCGATTGGTGCCTTGCAGGCTACCCGTGACATACCGATTGTTTTTACCTCGGTAACCGATGCTGTAGAAGCAGGTTTAATAAAAACCATGGAAGAACCTGGTGATAATATAACTGGTGTGGTAGACCTTCATCCTGATGCAATTGCAAAGACAGTTGAATTTATAGAAACCTATTTTTCTGATGCAACGGTTGGTATGCTCTATAATGCAGGTGAGCAAAATTCAGTAACGCAGGTCGATGCGGTAAAAACAGCTGCTGAAGGCACCGGAATAACAATTGAAGAAAGAACGGTTGCTACATCTTCTGAAGTTCAGCAAGCTGCTACTTCACTTGTTAGTGATGTTGATCTTTTTTATATTATTACAGATAATACAGTAGTTTCAGCACTAGATAGCGTAGTAGGAGTTGCAAATGATCAGGATATTCCATTGATTGTTGGCGAGCCTGATTCACTAGCTAAAGGTGGATTTGCAACGTTTGGTATTGATTATAATACAATTGGATATCGAACAGGTGAAATGGCAGCAGCAATATTAAAAGGAGATAAAGCCCCAAGTGATTTTCTAGTTGAATACCCACCTGAACTCCAGTTATTTATTAATAAGCAGGCTGCCGAAGAGCAAAATGTAGAATGGAATACAGAATGGGATGAATCAGCGCAGTTTTTAGAAGCTGAATAGACGAATAATAGAGTAGAGCCGGAGATGAGTCTGGCTCTAAATTTTACCTCAAACAGGAGGATTCATATGTTTATATCTTTGTTTGGAGCTGTAGAATCGGGTCTAATCTATGCAATTATGGCATTAGGTGTGTATTTAACCTTTCGTATACTTGATTTTCCAGATCTAACTGTGGATGGCAGCTTTGTTACTGGAGGTGCTGTAGTAGCGCTTTCCATTATGAATGGTGTTTCACCAATTATTGCAACGATACTTGCAGCTGCAGCGGGCTTCATTGCTGGATGTTTTACAGGGTTGCTACATACAAAGGGGAAAATTAATGCTTTACTTTCGGGAATACTTATGATGACAGCGCTTTATTCTATTAATTTACGGATTATGGGGCAGCCTAATTTATCTATTATAAATGAGAATGTCGTATTTGATTCCATTAATTCGCTAATTGAGAACACCGGGATCACTACGTTATTAAACAATTTATTAGCAGTAGTCGGTATTGAACAATTTCCACCTACTTGGGGAATTGTAATCCTTATGGTTGTGGTTACGCTTATGATTAAAGTATTAACTGATTTCTATTTGAAAACAGAGGTAGGTCTTGCACTGCAGGCTATCGGTGACAATAAACAAATGATTCGGAGTCTGTCAGCTAATACAGATTCATTAACCATTATTGGTGTTGGTATCTCTAATGGTATGGTAGCCCTTGCTGGGGCTCTGATCGCTCAACAAGGTGGATTTGCTGATGTTGGTATGGGTATTGGTATGATTGTTATTGGACTTGCTTCTGTTATCATCGGAGAAGCGTTATTTGGTAAAAAAACAGTGGCAAGAGCTACTTTTGCTGTTATCGGTGGAGCAATTATTTATCGGATTATCGTTACGATGGCATTACGCATCGACTTTATGGATACAGGAGATATGAAATTAATGACCGCGCTAATCGTTATTCTTTCTTTAGTAACGCCTAAAATACTACAAGCTAGAAAAGAGAAAAAGCGCCGACTATTAAAACAAAGGCAGCTTTATCCATTGAAAAAGGAGGTCTCGTAAATGCTTGAGCTAGCTAACATATCCGTCACGTTTAACGAACAGACTCCTGACGAAAAAAAGGCATTGCAAGATATTCAAATAGAAATGGATAAAGGTGATTTTGTAACAGTAATCGGAAGTAATGGAGCAGGAAAGTCGACTTTAATGAATGTAATTGCAGGACAAATTATACCTGATGTAGGTGATGTCTTTATAAATCGTCAACAAGTTGCTCATTTGCCAGAGTATAAGCGTTCTACTTTTATTGGCAGGGTTTTTCAGGACCCGATGGCAGGTACAGCTCCTTCCATGACGATAGAAGAGAATCTAGCAATGGCACTTGGTAGGATTCATAAGCGAAAATTAAGACTTGGAGTAACAAAAAACAGGAAATCTACCTTCAAGGAAGTACTAAGTTCCCTGAATTTAGGATTAGAGAATCGATTAACTGCAAAGGTTGGTCTGCTATCTGGTGGTGAAAGACAAGCATTATCGCTGTTAATGACAACTTTTACAGAACCGGAAATATTGTTATTGGACGAACATACTGCGGCGTTAGATCCATCCAGAGCTGCACTGATTACAGAATTAACGGGAGAGGTCGTTCAAAAATTTAATCTTACAACCTTAATGGTGACACATAATATGCAGCAAGCATTGGATTTAGGCAATCGATTAATTATGATGGATAAAGGTCAAATTATTTATGATGTAAGTGGAGAAGAAAAACAAAGATTAACGATTGAAGATTTACTACAGGAGTTCAGACGTATTCGTGGAACACAATTAGATAATGATCGTGCAGTGTTAAGTTAAATTGTTAAATACTCAAATCGGCTTTAATATAAGTCGTCTTTTTTTTGGGGGCTAGGAAATAAAATTTGAGCCTATGGATATATGGGCGTGTTGAGCCGCGTCCAGCCGCATGCGGCCAGTAACGAGGCGACTTCACGAATCGCTCTAATCTAAGTCATCATCTGCTCACAAGCTTTCCGTGATTCCTTTATCTACGTTGACTAGAATCCAGTCACTACGTTTCTAACCGGGCGCTTGCGTTTTTGTTC
>NZ_JAJERH010000134.1 GCF_016919725.2 Virgibacillus sp. AGTR | reverse complement strand
GATACGAAATTTATACGCTTTATGGGTTATCATTTATTTTCACCACCTTTTTATGTGATTTCTATATATGTTTATTATAACATTAAAACGCTGTTCATTCAGTGTTTTTACAAATCATTTGAAACAAAAAAACACGATTCATCTCCACTCTAGCTTTGCTTGAGGATGGAGTCTTCTCGTCCAGAAACGATAAAATTTCTTGTTTCGTCTTGTTGTTTTTATCTGTATGAAAATTAAACGTCTCCCAAGTGAGATCTTTTAGTTCAAATGAGAAGGTACCGCCACCAATGTCCGATTGATTGTATTTAGGGTGATATTTTTCAATATAATATAACTCGTACATTTTTGCTTCGTTTAGGCTTGTAGTCGTTGCGACTTCTATGGTGACCGTTTCGTTGTAGCAGGCTTCTGGTAAGTGTCCTCGATTGGTAAAATGTTCGTTACGAAGTCTTCGGATAACATTGTTGGTTCGTCCTATATAAATAATTTTGCTGTGTTGGTTGATAAATCGATATAAGTACATGTGACGAGCCCCCTTTTTATTCGTAATAGCTAATAGTTATAATATACCAAAATTTGGTAATTTTTATAAATAATATACTGAATGTTAAGCGTTTTGTTCAAAACAATACCGATACGAAATTTTCGTATCGGTAAGGAACTTATTTATTTATGAAGCAACGCGCTCCATGATGTCATAGCAAGATCTGCATCTTTGTGTAGTTTTCTAATCTTTGATGAATCGCTCTTTTAATTTTGGGTTCAGAACTGCGATCTGCATTCATGTATTGGAGTATGCTTTTAACAGAAGGTAATTGGTTCACGTAATGGATTTCATCTTGTACTAATTGATGATGAGCGAGGGTTGCTTCTTGCCATGATGTACAGATGATGTCTATCGCTCCAATAATTCCTTCGGCTGCATGTTGCATCAATTCATGCGTAGATGTGATATATTTATCTGTCGAGTGATAAATAATAGATTGCCCGACTAATTGATAGCTTTTTTGTTGATTGTTTTTTCGGTAAGTGACCTTTCTTAGTATTTGGCTGGATACAATGGTTCATACGCTGTTTATGTTTGTGTTAAAATAAATGACCGTATGCCTGATATTCGCCTTCAGACATGTCCCCGTCTCTTTCATTCATAGAATACTTTTCTTCTAACTGTTGATTCTGTTCTCGAACAACAGGGGCACAATCGTTACAGCATGTTTTTCCGCGGTATTGGTACTCTTTCTTTGCACAAATGATGCCGCTGTACATAAAGTGAAAAGCCTTCTTTTCTTTACAGATATAACAGGTACGAGGTTCTGTGATGAACAATCCGTTTTCATCTTTGATTTTTTTTCTTCTGAATGGTATTTATAAAATAAATGTATCTCATATTCATCTGCTGTTTCTGATATAAAATAACCAATTAATAGCGACACAATCATCGGTATACTTAATTCTAAAGCATAAAACTTCATCTCCGCGCCAAGATATAACACAATATTTATAAAGGCTAAAATTAATATTACGAATGGAATAACACAAACAAATAAAATGGAGATGAGTTTAAATGATTTTAACTTCAATGAATTCACCTCAATCATGCTTTATTAATTTTTTATGATTGTAAATCTGTCGTTGGATTCGGACCACATATTGATTTGTTGGTCTTTCGCTTTTTGCTCGAATGTTTCCAGGTGTGATTGGTATTTCACGTCTGGTTCAAACACAGCAATTTCGGCCAGACCTTCAGCTAGAATTATTTCTTGAAACATTTGGCCATCTTCGAGATATACATAATATAACCGTCGATCGTAGGGATCACGCTCCGATACATCTTGCTCTAAATAGACCGTTTCTCCGTCTAGTAAATCTCTCGTAAAATCTGTTGCTTCATCTCCGTAAGGTTCAGGTTCACAGTCTGCTGGACTAGAATCATGACAGATTTCTGGAGCGTTAACGAGAATCGGTCGTATGCGTTCCGTTTCACCGTTTTCCAGTTGTACGTCGAACGTATCTCCGTCAATAACATAGACTACTAGGCCTTTATCATAATCGTTGTTATTAAGTGTTTCTGGCGGTGTTTGTTGGTTCGAGGTTGCTTCCCATTCCTCACATGCACTGAGTGTGAAGAATGCGAGGAGAAATAGAATGGCACACAGCCATTTCGTTGTTTGTTTTATCATTGGATTCTCACTCCTTTATGTTGTTTCTTTCTATGTAACCATGATGGGTTTACGAAACAGTATTACGTATTATGTAATACTGTTTCTTCACATATTGAATTAACTTCTCAATCTATTCAGAAATTCATTCGTTAATCGATTAAGGCAAGATGGTTCATACGGTTTCTTTCTGGCATTAATGAGTTGCTGGTTGATCTTTCGGATTTCCGCGTATTTCTCTTTGAGCATACACATTGGGTGTGCCACTTTTTATTTCCTCGATCAGCAATTCTTCGGCCATTCTATATTTTTTGATTTCGTAAACCATATCTGACGTGTCTACTTTTTCACGTGCTTCTGCTTCGGAATTTGCCAAGACTTCGCGTTCCACCTCGACTCTCATCGTGACTTTATAAAACTTTTCTTGATTATGTTTCATAATTATATTTCCTTTTTCACCATATTTTTATGGTTATCGTAAACTTATTGCTTGTCACTTCTACGTAATAATGATTGGGTTACGAAACAGTATTACATAACATGTAACCACTTATTTTTTAGATCGTTAATTTCTTTCAGTCGTTTTTCGCTGTTTTTAATCATCTTCTGTTTGGCTTGGGGTGTTAAATGTTGTCTTGGTGGTAGTAAGGTGATGTATTCTATGCTTTTCTGATCTTTCACTGTCACATAATCCACGCCAAAGCAGTTCTTTTTCTCTTTTTGTAAATTCCATTTTCATTAGGTTCCCTTATTAATCAGATTGATTTGTTCTTTTTTTTGTTTTCCTATGATAGTTAATATTTTTGCTTTCTAATTACGTTATAAATATACGTTTACGAAATAGTATTACATAACACGTAATACTATTTGTTTTTTTATATAGTAGGTGTAGGGGGGTTCTTAGTTTATCGTTTAGTTTTGTTTAATTGTATTACTTTCGACTGAAATCGGCTTTCGATTCACCCCATGCTTTCGTTTCCCACTTCAGGATCGGGTTTGTATAGTTATTAGAACTACGCTAATGAACCGCAGCGTTGATAGTTTAGAATAAGTCTTCGGATCGTTTATTACGATAGTCAAGCGTTGGTTGTGAACCCAAGCTAAGGCGCTAACGGAGTCTGAATAAATAGGCGTGGTACCATCTCCATTTACTTGTAGGTATTGAAGTGCGTCAATGATGTTTATTATTACAATTATAATATAACCGAGCCGTTATAACAGCTCGGTTAGGGCGCTTTCGCTCATTAAAGCCAAGTCAATCAC
>NZ_JAJERH010000133.1 GCF_016919725.2 Virgibacillus sp. AGTR | reverse complement strand
CACAACCAACAAAACTCTTTTCAGAATCAAAGTACCGTTTATTAAGGGTTAATACCTTTTGGGAAGGTCTTAGCGTACATATTACAAGCATTCTTTTATAAATTTACTTACTTAGCGTACAAAATTTCCGAAATGTTGGCGAGATCCTTCTGTAAACTGTTTTGTCACAGAATTAGGCATATAGGAATAACATGGTGGTAAATTATCGCTTAGTGGGGGATTTATCATGTATAACAACATATATCAGCAATTTGGTTATGCTCCTTGGGATAATTATCAAATAAATTATGGGTATCCTATAACATGTCCTAAGCCAGAAGACTGTGATTTTTACAATTTTTATGAAAAACTAAATCTAGGTTTTAAACCAGCAGACACGATAAGTGAATATATGCACTTAATTCAACAAAGACCAAAAAATCTTATAATATCGCCAGGAGAATTAGTACATTTTATGAGAGAGAATAAGTTTAACCTCGATAGATCAACCATTGAATCTTTCGAAAAAAGTATAAGGTCAGATAAGTACACAATTTATGGATTTAAATATAGCATCTTGACTGAAAAACTTACTTTTAATCAGTTCTCTGAACTAATGGCTCGATTGGGTTGCAGCATAAAACTATTTGATGAAAGAAAGGACCAAATTTGTTGTATTGATCCTACAAGTAGATGGTGTTGGCCGTGTAAAGGGCAGTATTGCCACGTACAATGTCCAATTTAATATAAGAAGCTAGACAACCAATCATTACATTATAAAGAGTACATCATTATATATTATAAATACACCTATTAATAAAATTTTACGCATCCAATTTATTTTATAAATATATATATAAGAGAGTGCATCTGCCACGTTATCCCTATTACTAATAACAATATTCCTTAGCACTGAAGCTATCAAGGATTGCTAGGGAACGTACATATACGGATATATGTCTACCTACGGATTTTTGGTATAGTAAGCAGTTAAAACGAAGGAAATTGCTTTTTTTATGTTTTTACTGTGTTGTTAGAAGCTTCTCAGACAAAACGAGTTGACCAAGCACCCACGGATTCCATTTTCATTACGTCTGAGAGGGGTTTTATAATGAATGGTATCACCTGAAGGTGATCAAAACATAATAAAAGACGATCTACCAACGATAAGGGACCGCCTAGTAAATTAATAGGAACCCTGCGTCGGGTTCCCTTGGTTGATCATATAACACCCCGGATTAGTCGCCCAGGTTTTCGTTGTACTATATACTTGCTTTTATCGATCATTGTCACTGAATACGTCCTATTTTTCCATTTAGCTGATCGTACCATATATAATAGGAAGAAACTCGTATCATAAGAATTTATCCACCGTCTTATCGGACACATTCAAATAATGCTCCGAAAGTGTTTGGGTAGAAGTATGACCCGTTTGTTTTGTAATCGTGACGAGATCCGCACCTTTTTCATGCATGGACGAAACCTGTGTCTTTCTCAGATTATAAGCCGTAAGGCCAATCGTTCGAGTTAAAAACTTTCGATAGGCTTCCGTTGAAACTTTGGTGCTCTCATACTTTCCGTTTTTGTAGACTCGACCAACCAGGTAATCGTCCTCTTTTAAATTATATTTCGCTTTGTAATCTTTGACGGCTTTTACGGTAAGCTGGTTCAATCGTTTATCGAACCACGCTTTCTGTTTCTTCATATAGATAGAGACGGAATTATCATCAAAATCGAAATCATGTATTTTAATGGCCACCATTTCGCTTGGCCGACTTGCTGTGACCAAATTAACCAGACATATCGCTTTTTCCCGAATAGGTAACGTTTCGATTAACGTCATCAAATCATCTTTATCAACCCGTTGTTTACCTTTCACCCGGATTAAGGATTTGTTTTCCTCATCGTCATACAAACTACGAATAAAGGATACTTCTTTTAATACGTCACGTTCTTTTTCAAAATCCATATTATTGGTCACAGTTAAATGTCGTTTCACAGCAGACAATCTCTTCTCCCACGTATTTTTTTTCACCCGTTGATCTACGATGGAAATATACAAATAATCGAGCATCGATTCCAAACCTTCAGGTTGACCAGTAGACGAACAATATTCTTGGTACTGCTTAATATCACTTTTATAACCATTACTGATTTTCTTAGAGCGCTCCTGAACGAAATTTTCTCGTTCCGTATATCGTTTTCGATTTTTAAACTGATTCACAGGTAAAATTTCAGCCATTAATCATACACCTACTTATCTACTATAATATCTTCAAAATGACCATGCGCGAGCAGAGTGTCATCGGAAACGAAGATTTACCATTGTTAAATAAAACAAAAAGTCATGTAATAATTTCGTTTCCTCGGAATCATCCAATCCATACCTGAAACCCTCATCGATCATCTCTGCGATACTCTTCAGCATATCGTTCAAAAGCCATATCTTAATTTCTTCTTTATTGGATTGATTATCAAAAACCACTTTATTTATTTCAGCAAAATCATCTATTGTCAGTACATTACCCAAATGGGTGTCTCTTTCTATTTTTGAAGTTCGAATTAACTTTATAACCTTGAGTAATCCATCGTATTCTATCATACAAGCATTTCGTCTGGAATCTGCAATACGTTGTAATTGTTCAAGCAATCTGTTCAGTCCATCATCGGTGAGAAGTCCAAGTTGTTTCTCAATCCCACAATAAGTTGATGAATCTATATTTAGTATATTAACTGCAATACCTCCCTCTATACGATATTATAGTTTGAATAGTGCCAATAATTATAATATTCTATATTATAATTATTTTTTGTTTGCTCTGACCTATACTTTTAGTATAACACCATAAGTTGCGATAAGATAGCATTATCACAACTTATTTTCCTACAGAATTAATTGGAAATAAAATCCATTATTATTCGAGTTCATCAGGATTTAGAAATAGTATTACATGTTATGTTTACATAATAATGAATCATTTCTATTAACATTTTATATTACTTAATATTATTCCATAATACTTAATATGTGGATGGAATTCGTATACGTAGAACTTTTTTTAATTTTTTTAATAATGATATTTATCAGAGAAATAAGAGTATTGATATAGCAGACTCTTATTTCTCTATATTCGTTTCTGCTAAAACTTATTAAACAAATCTCCAAAAACTAGATGGTTCACTAAATTCAACAGTGTGTAATTTTTCAATTAGTTTTAGTTTTATTTCTTGCTTGCTCTAAATCTTCTCTTTCCTGAAACGAAGTATTTGCCAAACGACATAGCTTCAGCCTCCTATATAATAAATGAGCACATGAGTGCAAATGTTCATTCCTCTTCTCAAAAGAAAAAAGAAATTTATCATATCATTACCTATTCTAAAATTACCGCAGAACATTACAAGGAGCAATTCTCTTATAAAGGCAGCACTTATTGGATGAATAAGAGTTTAACCACCTGGAAAAGTGCTTTCAATTGGTGAAGTACCGCTAAACGAAAACCAAACAAATGTAAGCGTCCATTTTGTTTCCCAGGGGAACCGGAAGTATCTAAACGAGGAGAATTCATGAAAACAAAGCTCCCGTTGATAATGGGAGCTTTGTTGAAACCATGTCTAATTATATTACCCGTTTCTTTATATTTTCTATATAAGGCATGATATAGCTCGAGTACTCCTCAGTTAGATTTGGAGGCAAATTATCCAGATCAAAGAACACTAAATCATAGGATTCATCACTTGTTTGTAACTCTCCTGCTCTAATATCCCTTGTAGAGAAGACAACAGTTACTGAATAAAATTCGTCGCCGTTACTTATTTTAAAATAATAGTTTTCCCCTGAAAAAACTCCCAATAAATGGAGATCCCCTATGGTAAGACCTGTTTCCTCCAAAACCTCCCGGCGAGCTGTACCTTCTATACTTTCTCCTAAATCCATCAATCCACCAGGTAACCCCCAGCTATTATCCTCCCTCTTTTGCAATAAAATTTCATTATTATCATTCACCACCAAAACTACAGATCCTACTAAAATTAAAGGTCTGTGGCCGATAAATTTCCGTAGTTCTTTATAATATTCCATAACTCCT
>NZ_JAJERH010000132.1 GCF_016919725.2 Virgibacillus sp. AGTR | reverse complement strand
AGTGCTTCTGAGGCTGACAAATATGATGAAAAAGAAGTAGAAAATCTTGCAAAAGTATTAGAAATCTTGTTTGATAAAAGTATAGTTTATGATAATAATGGAACTCCAATTGGTTTCAATAAAAATATTGTTGAAACAGAGTTATCAAAAATGCCTGATTATAACTATATAATAGATGAGTTAGAAAAAGAGAGACTACTTATTGAAGATAAGATAAGTCTATCACCAATGCGCTTATTAAAGGTAAATCCAAAATGGGCCGCAGCTAAGGAAGCTTGTTTTAGAAAGGAAATAAAAAAGCAATATGGTGGGGCAGCACTAACATCAGCTGTGGACATGATTTTGAACGGAAAGTGGAAAGACGGTGCAAAAAAGTTACTTAAATTAGGTGTGAGGGGCTCAATACCAGGTATTTTTGTGACTATAGGGTTGACTAATGGTAAGTGTGGAGAAAAAGCAAGTAAAAAATATAAGCATTACTTATAAGAAGGTGTTTATCTTTGGATAAATTAAAGAAACAATTTATAAGATATTATGTCATTATACCAATTACTTATTTTATATCATGGGAAATTTTTGCATTCATTCGCGGAGATGATTTAAATGAAGCTTTTTCTTGGGTTGCTTGTTACTACATTTTGATGAGTATTTACGGATTTGTTATTATAAAAAGTGATAAAAATAAATAACTGTCAGCTCTTATATCGGGCGCCTGACACTATCAATCTAAGGTGAATGACTTTACCAAAAACGACATAAAAACTATCCTTTCTGTAATATCATGGAAAGGATGGTTTTTATGTGTAGAAAGGTTTACAGCTCCAGTTGGATTACCTTTGTATATAGTATTTTTATTCCTTTAAATTGTATTTAAATATACATAAACAGATCCTAAAATTGTTCAAAAAAGACTACCTGTTTTTAGATAGTCTTTTTGAAGTTTACTAGTTCATAACATTGTGACCACAGTTACTACACTTAGCACGAATAGTAGTTTTATGTGCAAAGTTATTTGGAGTATGCAAACGTTTTGCGTATGCTGCTCCCTCGCAAAATGGGCATTCAAATGTTACTTCACCATATTCTTTATCTTCCTTTTTAAAGGCTTCATTAATTGCGATATGGAACCCCATTACTTTTCTTAATAATTTTTCTCCTTCAAGATATTTAGATTCCATTGATTCTAAGCAACTAATTGCTTCATCTTTAGTTATATTGTTATTGTGATATTTCACATACAGTAATATTACATCTTCAAATAACCATACTGTAGAGCTAGGTGCAAATTGATCAATATACTTATCTAGCCATCTATTATCATGTTTTTTGTTTATCATAATCCTTGCCACTTTATATGCTTTTTCTTTTAAATCATTAAAATCATCTATATGAAAAGATTTCCATGTTTGATTTTTGAGCAAAATACTCACTCTCCAATTTTGTACTTTTATTAGCTAATTCTAATCCATTTAACTTCGTTATTTTTTGTACATCTAATGGAATTTTTGGTAGTATCTTCACTTCTACTTAAATAGATTTTATTTGACTTATATTTATAGTAATCAGCTTTCTTATATCATCAAATGAATCAGGAAGTGATAAAACCTCACAATTCATCCCGTTTATATCTCCAATTGAATTAGCTGGGTATTCTACTATTTCATTCTTTTTTCCTGTCTCATATCCCAGTTGTCCTTTTTCTAAATTTAATGGAACTAAGGAAATAGAATTTGTTGATTGCTCAATAATACTTTTTTCTATAAGGGGTAGCGTCAGGAAAAGCGGTTTCCTGACGCTACCCCTTATAGCAGGCAATTAGACAACTTGATATAGTCTAATAACATACTAACCACAGGAGACCATACCAAATAAGAGACTATCTATGTATGAATGATCGCAATCTTAACCATTGAGGCAGTCTCTTATGCTAATTCGCTTATATGATTTGATAGTCTATCATGTGTTCAAATTTACCTTCAATGATAAAACTTCTTACTTTTCATTTTTTTGCGTTTGAAATCTTTTCAACTTCACGATAAAACTGATCTAATAGATCTTCATTATATTCTTTTGGGCCAGGATTAGTTTTTACATAATTCCACAAAAAAGCAGCAATTTTCATTTTATTCTTCATACATTGTGTCCTCGTATCTTTATTAAAGTCTCTAACAAAGTTATTCCATTGATACGTTTTTTCTTCGGGAGAAATTATGCTATGATTCTCCTCCCCATTCTTTCCCTTTTCATAAATTTTGATTAAATCCCCTACAGTCATGTTAAGATCACCTTGGCGTTCTGCTTCACGTAGCGCTGATGCCATTTCTTTTGTAAATTTAAACTTTGGAACGTTATAATAATTTGCAAAAAATTCCCTAGCTGTTTGATTAAACTTAAAACCCTCAGGAATTAATTTCGTAGCTACAGTTATTTTAGTTGAACGAACGCCTTTTCTAATATTAGAAACTTTTTGACGGTTATCACCTACTTTTTTTCCAGATAGATAGTTTTTAATTTTTGATTCCAATTCCGCTTTTGTTCCATGCGAGGGTATTTTACAATCAATACAAATTCTCTTTAACTCTTCTTTATACCAATAATGTTGAGAAAATTCCTTAACTGACATATTCCGATTAAAGTCTAGTCCATTCATTTTATCCATATTGATCCTCCAGTAATTATGATCTGGTAAACGCATCAATTCATTATACAGCACCACTATTTATAAAGCTTTAGAAATTCTAATCATTTAAGCTTCCGTTTATAATCTTTCATCCTCATTTTTTCATCCAAAGATGCTTGCGTGAATGTGTTTAATAAAATCCTTTAACGAATCATAACATAACCTTTATATTCTATCGCCTCGATTATAGAAAAAACCTTAAAATTAAGGCAAACTGCAATTTATCTTCAGTCTCAATGGCCTAACCAACCCCCATTATTCAAATATCATTGCAATGACCACAATAACAAGCAAAGACAAGTAAACCTTGGAAAATAATCGATCAGGCATATGGTGAGCAATGCGTGTGCCTATAGGTACGCCTATAAACCCTCCAGCAACAATACCAATAAATGCCGGAATATAAACAAAGCCTAAAGACCATGTGGGGAGATCTGGATGTTGTATTCCATTAAATATAGATGTTACAGCACCTACAATCGCTATAGGAAGACTCAACGGAGTTGCAAGAGAAACCGCATTGACCATCTTTAATCGACAGCTTCGCAAGAAGGGAATGGTTATAACACTGCCGCCAATACCAAGCAACGTGGCGATAACACCAACTACTAAGCCAATAAACGACGTTTTTATGCGATTTGGCATCTTGATATGATTGTCTTTCATATCTATAAATGTTTTCTTCATCAAGGAAGAAATAATTGTATAAATAGCAAACATAATAAATAGATATCTAAGAATATCGCCTGCAATAAAAGGAGAAAAAAGGCCCCCGATTAAAGCACCTACGGCAATTACAGGTGCAAGCTGAAAAAAAATATACCATAATATATGGCCTTTACGATGATGAGATATCGTTGAGTTTATAGAATTCACAATCATAATAGCAAGCGATGTTCCTACGGCCATGTGCATAACTAATGAATCAGGAACATTTAATTTTGGCAGCAACAAATACAATACGGGTATTACTACAAATCCCCCTCCGAAGCCGAACATGCTCGACAAAAAACCTGTTAATACACCAAACACTAAAAAAACTATAATTAGTTCCACATAATCCCCCCATTTACGACAATTTGCTATTCGATTGACTAAAATCGGTAGTTGAATAATCGACGCGTACAAAGTTAACTATCATAACAAAACAGCGCATTACTTATTTTTAATTTCTTCTAATAATGTAATAACCTTTTCATTTTGTTCAATGATAGTGTCGTTTTGATTTCTAATCCTAACAAAATCAAATAAGATGACAATTAAAATAATCATGATAAAAAATATTACCATCCTTATTCACCTCTAAAGAACTACATTTATTTTTACGTTGTTTTTTTAAAATTAGCAGCGATTTAATAGCTATGTTTTAGGTTTCATTTATTATTTAGTCGCCTTTTCTGTACTAAGTATATCGAGCTAAACCCTGCCATAAACAAAAATGTTTCTAACCAATTCAACTCATCACCACCAATGTACTTCCAACCCATAATAAAAAAGTAAAAGATACAAAATAATATCACA
>NZ_JAJERH010000131.1 GCF_016919725.2 Virgibacillus sp. AGTR | reverse complement strand
TCCGCGGAAAGCGAAGTAATTAGTCGGAGCGTTGCCAATATACATCAAACATTTCAAAATAACTACTCGGCTTAACACAGTCATTGCACTGTTTTTATACTTTCTTAACTTACAAAAAAGCCATTCACAAGCAACGTTGCTTATGAATGGCTTTGGATAATTATCGTCTTCTTCTTTCAGCAATAACATTTCGATATGGCTTTATCGCTCTCGGTTTCCCTAAAACTTCTGCCATAATAATTCCATTTACTAATCCTTTTCTCGTTAGATTATTAGAAACTTGCTTCTTCAACTGCTTCTGAACTTCCGTAAGCTCATCATCTATTTGTTGAATCTGACCTCTATCAAGAGCCTTAGAATACTTTGTGATATCTAGACTTTCACTTGATTTGTCGGCTCCCATTTGATTAGCTAGTCGTTCCATCTGCTCTTTGTGCTGATCATCAACAGAAATGGTCGACACGGTAGTAGAAGCATTAGTTGAATTAGGTATCGACTGTGTTCGATTTCGGTTAGGAGTCCCACCAGAAGGAGTTGGAGTCGGCTTTGTTCGATTAGGCTGTCTATTTCCCTTCTGGTCATCCTTTTTAGAACCATCTTTTAAAACTCCTATGATCCCTGCTATTATAGCAAAAACAATAAAGAAATTACTAAAAATAGCATCAATTAGGTTGGATAGGGCATCCATCAAACCCCTCCCTTACTTTTAGGATTATTTAGGATCATTTTCGTCATGATTATCTTTAGATAAATTACCTATAGAATCTCGCATATCTGTATCTGCATCAATGTTTTTATAGTTCATGTAGTCCATCACACCTAAGTTTCCTGAACGTAAAGCCTCAGCAAGAGCAAGTGGTACATCTGCTTCTGCTTCCACAACTTTTGCACGCATTTCTTGAACCCGTGCAAGCATTTCTTGTTCTTGAGCAACCGCCATTGCACGACGTTCTTCGGCTTTTGCCTGTGCGATATTTTTATCCGCTTCCGCTTGATCTGTTTGTAGAATCGCTCCAATATTTTTACCGATATCAACATCTGCAATATCGATCGATAAAATTTCAAAAGCGGTACCAGCATCTAAACCACGATTTAATACATTGTGCGAAATAGAATCTGGATTTTCCAGTACTTGTGTGTGTGCTTCTGAGCTACCAATTGTACTAACCACACCTTCACCAACACGAGCAATAACCGTTTCCTCACCAGCACCACCGACTAGTCGATCGATATTAGCCCGCACGGTGATTCTTGCTTTTGCTTTTACTTCAATACCATCCATGGCAATACCTGCAATAAATGGTGTTTCAATAACTTTTGGATTAACACTCATTTGAACTGCTTCTAATACATCACGACCTGCTAAATCAATAGCAGCCCCTCGTTCAAATGGTAATTCGATATTTGCACGATGTGCAGCGATTAAAGCATTCACAACACGGTCTACGTTACCACCAGCTAAATAATGACTCTCCAGCTGATTTGTTTTAACATTTAATCCAGCTTTATGTGCTTTAATTAACGGATTGATAACCCGATTTGGCACAACCCTTCTAAGTCGCATCCCGACTAATTGGAAAATACCCACTTTCACGCCCGCTGCCAGCGCACTAATCCATAGCATTACTGGAATGAATGTAAATAAAATTGCTACAGCAATTAAGATAACCGCAATAATAATTAACGGCATTAGTTCTTGTAAATCCATTATTTTTCCTCCTATAAATCATTTATTATATGCATAGAACTCCATTCAATATAGTTTATCAATTGAATGCAGTCAAACATCCATTAATTAACTTTTCTCACCACGATACGTACACCTTCAACCTTAACAACCTTTACTTTTTGGTTCTCACCAATAAATCCGCCTTCTGAAACTACATCTAGACGCTCATTTTCAAAAACAGCTGTTCCAGCTGGACGTAATGGCGTCACGGTTACACCTTCCAACCCAATTAGCTCTAATCGATTTACAGAGGACACATATCCTTGCTCAGTAGTTGTTTGGTCTTTTAGGATAATATGCCGGAAAATACCTTTATCCATTCCCATTCTTCGAAATAAGATAACGGAAACGACTAGGGTGACTAAAAATGCAATTCCTATACTCATTGACATGTGACCAAGGTCATAGCCGGACAGAAATAATGAACCTATGATTGCGCCAATGCCAAGCAAACCCATAATGCCACCAGGTACAAATATTTCTGCAATAATTAATACAATACCTAGTACAAGTAATATGATTGCCTCCATACCTGCTAAGCCTGCTACAATATGACCATAGAAAAATAATACGAGCGAAACGAGTCCCATTATACCAGGAACACCAAATCCAGGGGAATATAATTCGACTACTAAACCAAGGCTAGCAACAGATAAGAGGATTGGTATAACAACTGGATTTGTTAAAAACCTAGCTATCTCTTCAGATAAAGTAGTCTCCTTCTCAATAATCTTCGCCTCAGATAGACCTAATTCATGAAGTAATTCTACACGATCTTCAATCGTTCCTTCAGAATAACCTACTTCTAAGGCGGAAGAAGGTCCTAAAGTTAAAAATTCACCCTCTCCTGCATCTAATTCTGGCAAATCAATGCTTTTATCCGCCATAGCTGCTGCGTATAATGGGTCTCTTCCTTTTGATTCTGCAGCACTTTTCATAGCAGCAATCCAAGCTGATTGTGCTTTTTGATCAGCTGCATTACCATCGGAGGTGATTACACCACTTGCTCCCATTGTAGCCTGGGGCTTCATATAAATAGAATCCGTATTTAAAGCGATATAAGAACCTGCAGAATAAGCTTGATTCACAACATAAGATGTTGTTGGAATATCTAAATTTTGAAGAAGCTTTGCAATTTGACCTGCGGAATCGACTCTACCACCTGGAGTATCAATTTCAAATATAATATGATCTGCTCCCTCTTCCCTTGCCTCTTCTGTTGCACGAGTGAGAAATGCTTCAAGTCCTCGTTCCACTTCTTTTTCAATAGGTATGACATACACCAATTTACCTTCACCTTTGTCAGCAGCACCTACAGGTACTTGATGGAAAAGTGGAAAGAAAAAAGCGATAAAGAAAACTAAATATGTAAATACTTTCCTAGTAGGCAACCACGATCACCTCCTTATTATGTATAGTTATATATACGAATCATACCTTAATTAGTTTCATTTTTTACGGATTAACTAAATAGTACCATAAAGTGATCTGTTAATGATACTTTAAATATAGCATGAAATAAACAAAGTCATCATCATGAGATATTACAATAAACAGTTCGGAAATTATAGGATGTATATCTGCCTAGCATACTTTCAGTTTGTCCTACAATACGACAGATAACGGAACCACTAAACTGAATGCAAAACTATTACTCTTCGGTTAGCATATAGTTTACATATATGTATTGTCGTTTAAAGTGAAACTTCAATTATTGTAGTTTAGTTTATCCCCAATGATTGATAGTACCACAAGGGAATGACCTTAAGTACTTTGAACGAATCGGACATTTACTGGTAGTTGATCCCCACTACCAATATTGGTTACCCTTTATCGCTTAAAGTGGCGGTCTTATTGCCAGTTATATGCGGGATAATCGAGTAGAGGGAGAAGCTAAGAGCTTCTCGCCCCTCTCACACCACTAGTACATACGGTTCCGTATACGGCGATTCAATTTACATCTCCGTGTGTACTTTTAGATAACGGTCTAAAGCAAAGGGAATACCTCTTTGCCTCCTTTCCTTTCACGTGACGAAGAACACTTCTCTTTTGATTATCCTCTGAGATACGCTCATACTTTTATCATTAATACATCCAGAAGTCTATCCTTCGTGCATTCATGGCGTAGAAACACTATAAATTGTTCAGCCCTTCATGATTTTTTTTCATCACTACTATGGCGTCGGCTGACTTCTCACGATAAACCTTTTTCGACCAGCTTTCTTTTTAGAGGACTCCTCAGCTGTCCGTGAGACCTCCCAGGGTAAGGACAACTATCTTTCCTCTTTTACTCGTCTGATTTACTCTATAGGGTTACGCACATCTTTTGGACTTTGGCTTGTTTGGGAGCCTTGTCCGCCTACAGAGCCTTGGTATCAGATTTCTGTTCGTCGAGCCAAGATTTTGATACACGCTTCCTTCAGCCTTTACCTCACGATAAACACCTTGCGCTTCTCTAGTGGTTGGTTGATGTGTACCCCCACAGTGGACTTTCACCACCTAGATAGTCGCCATGCCTGGCGCACCA
>NZ_JAJERH010000130.1 GCF_016919725.2 Virgibacillus sp. AGTR | reverse complement strand
GTGATAAGGACGGAGCGAATTTTGCTCAGTTTTTCTAATCCTGCTTCTTAGATGAAAAAGCATCAATAGGACTCATCAGACACCTTACCAGTGGGAAGCGAAGTATATTTCCAGAGCTACTTACACGCACAATTATTTCTAGCTGTGCGTTTTTTCTTTGCAACATACGTTTGTCCTCGTATCATTTTATAGCTGTAAGAATATATGTTTGAACGCTATCGAGCTTTTTTATCGTGAACGAGCTGGAAACGATTTGACGTTGGAGCAAACATATTCTCCGTATTTTCCTTATGGTTTATGGTACGTTTACTTTTGTATTTTTTAGCAGTAACCCCGATTTTAGCCTGTTGAACTTCCTTAATACCATTAATGATTAGTTGCATAGCAAAGATGCTTAACATAAAGGCAAGTAGGGGAAAGAGAATAAGCCAATATTGTCCACTTTTAAATGAATGTACAGTATTCCCAATTACTCCAGACCACTCGTTCGTAAGTGATTTAGGAGGCTCATTGAACATTGCCGAGCCCATAATTGTCCCGCCAAAAAATAGATCCAACATACCTAAGTGGATAAAAATAAATAAGACTTGAATAAATTGTTGCCCAAATAGAATCGTTAGTTTAGGAAATAGATGTGGCATCACGTGATGTCGCAATATATGGAATCTGCTTCCACCAAGAACACTCGCACTCGTAATAAATTCTTGCTGGAGTATGTTAGTTATATCTTTCCCTATCAGCACCGTTGTTAATGGAATAACTAGAACGGTCAAAATAATGATTTCGATAAGAATGCGTTCAGAAATCGTGTAGGATGGCTCCATTTCCCACCCTAATTGAAGAATGGGTTTCAACAAAATATAAGCAATTAATGTAAGTGGTAGAAAGTGAATAGAATCTACTATTTTAGATAACCAGCTTTGTTTACGTTTACTTATTGAAAAAGCAAACAAAATTCCACCACATAAACCGATAGCAACTCGAAGAAAAGCAATTAAAAAGCCAAAAACTAGTGTATATTTTGCTCCAATAATTAACTGATCCAGCAAATCAAATCCCTCTTTATCAGAACCCAATAAAAACGGATGACCAGGTGGATGTGGTGGAGTACTTTTTATTGTAGTACCATCTTCCTCGTAAAATATGTTTGCCTGATCAACATGATTATCCGTAATAATGGAATAGCCAATACTACCACCAATGGTTAGAATAAAGAACAGGCACCCTATTGCAAATTTATAGTTTTTTAGTTGCCTCCTTAGTGAAGCTATTGGAATTCGAGGTAGCAGCTTTTTCCAATGGATTATCTTTATATGTTTCATTACACAGCTAATTGGCTGAAAGGAAGGTATTTTTGCTAAGCCATGCGATTCAAATGTCGTTGATTCATCAACCCAAAGGTCAATTAGCTGAAAGGTAATAAAAAAAGGTGTAAATAGCAGGATAAGTGACACAGCTATGGTCATTGGTGAAAAGCTTTCGATAATGTAAAAGGTAAGCCCATTCACATTAAATATTCTCTCAATGATAAACTGACTCGAGAGTGTTGCCCAAATAATTAGCTTGGATTGGTGAAAAGCACTTGGTAGGATGTTTCTAAACACATGACGAATTAGTATAACGGTTTTGGACAGCCCTTTACTTTTTAAAAACCGTACATAGTCCTTTGAAAACTCTTCCTCAATTAAAAATAGTAGAATTTTGAAAAGAAAGATCATCGGTAAGATAGACAAGGTTATAATTGGTCCAGCGTAGGCACGGTCGTCCATGTAGGAGCCTAATGTAAAAAGTGAGACACCAGTCTTGTTATATATATAAATAACTAGCATTTGTAACAGGACAACGAAAACAAGATCAGGGATCGTTTCTAGAAATTCGAGAAACTGCTTAATACCCTGTACAACCTGTTTTGGTAGGGAGTTGACAAAGAAGGCAAGTATAAATGCGATCGCAAAAGCGGTACATATAGCACTAAACAAAATACTCATGGAGTATGTAAATGGGACCCATAACGTCTTTAAAATGGGAAATTCGCCTATGGAACCTTCTATTTGATAAGTCCATGACCCTGGTTGAATAAAATTGCCAAGGAACTTCCATAGATCATGGAAATAGAGAATGATATTAGTAATATCCCCTTTAGCAAAAAACTGTGGAAACACACTAATGCAAAGTATTCCTATAATACCGAGAAGATAAAATAACGTTACTTTTATGACTACTTTCACAATAAAACACATCTCTTCAGAAAATGGTAAGTATTTTAACAATTATGATGATATGTTAAGTATAGGTCGAAAAATTCAGCTTGTAAAGCGTTGAGCTATTCCCTACTAGAAGGGAAAATGAATATAGAATGGCTCACGCTCTAATCATCTCTCTCTTGACTTTATGAACTGCAAACTATATAGTAAAGTTACATATTTGAAGCAAGGATGGAGAATAGTATAATCTAGGTTGTCTTTTTTAGAGAGGAAATGGTTGCTGCAAATTTCTAAAGACAAAGATTAGAACCTGCTCCTGAGTTCGTCACCGGAGAGTGTGTATCACACTGTAAGGTGTACGCGGGTAAGTCCCGTTATCAATGCAGAGTGTGCAATAGTTCCTATTGTAAACAAGGGTGGTACCACCAACCTCGGTCCCTTATTGGATGGAGGATTTTTTGTGTTTTAAAATAGGTATTTGAATATAAATAATTAACTTATATAATGAGGTGTTTGCTTTGGGAAAGAAAAATAAGCAGTTTGTGGAAAAAATCACTGCAATGGAGGACGATTTTGCCCAGTGGTATACTGATGTTGTTAAGCAAGCAGAGCTAGTGGATTATGGTCAAGTACGAGGAACGATGATTATTAAACCATATGGTTATGCTATCTGGGAAAACGTAAAAAATGAGCTAGATAAAAAATTAAAAGAGACAGGTCATACAAATGTTGCTTTCCCATTATTTATTCCGGAAAGCTTACTTCAGAAGGAAAAGGACCATGTTGAAGGCTTTGCACCAGAAGTAGCTTGGGTTACGCATGGCGGAGAAGAAGAATTAGCAGAGCGTTTGGCGGTCCGCCCAACCTCCGAAGTGCTATTCTGTGATTATTACTCAAAAAATATCCATTCCTATCGCGATTTACCCAAACTATATAATCAATGGGGAAATGTGGTGCGTTGGGAAAAGACAACACGACCATTTTTACGTTCGTCGGAATTTCATTGGCAGGAAGGTCATACTGCACATGCGACAGATGAAGATGCTGCTAAAGAAACAAACCAAATGCTAGGCATTTATGCAGATGTAGTAGAGAACTATTTAGCGATCCCTGTACTGCGTGGGAAAAAGACAGACAAAGAAAAATTTGCAGGCGCAAAATATACATTAACGATCGAAAGCATGATGCATGACGGTAAAGCTTTACAATCTGGGACATCACATCATTTCGGCTCTGGTTTCGCTGAAGCCTTTGATATTACCTATCTTGATGAAAATGGGGAAAGCCAATTTGTTCATCAAACTTCATGGGGGCTTTCAACAAGAATTATGGGAGCATTAATTATGGTGCATGGTGATAATCGTGGTTTGGTGATCCCACCACGTATTGCGCCTACGCAAGCAATGATCGTTCCAATTGCTCAACATAAAGAAGGAGTACTAGATAAAGCGTATAATCTTCGAGATCAATTGAAAAATTTGATACGTGTTGAGATTGACGGTAGTGATAAAATGCCTGGCTGGAAATTTAATGAATATGAAATGAAGGGTATTCCGGTACGAATTGAAATGGGGCCTAAGGATATTGAAAAAGAGCAGGTAGTTCTTGTACGTCGTGACACAGGAGAAAAAGAATTTGTTTCATTATCTGAGCTTGAACAGCGATTACCTGCATTATTAGAGGAAATTCAGCTTCATTTATATAATAATGCCAAGAAACATCGAGATGAAAAAACAACAGTAGTGACAAATATGGAAGAGTTCGCAAAAACATTGAACGATAACCCTGGGTTTATCAAAGCAATGTGGTGTGGCGATCAAGCATGTGAAGAGAAAATCAAAGAGGATACACTTGCAACTTCTCGCTGTATTCCTTTTGAACAAGAACAAGTTTCTGATACATGTGTATGTTGTGGAAAAGCAGCAAAAGAATTAGTTTATTGGGCAAAAGCTTATTAATGATAAGCGTTAAAACATAAGTTTTTATCACAAGGGCGCAACTTTGCGCTCTTTTTTGTAAGTTAAGAAAGTATAAAATCAGTGCAATGACTGCGTTAAGCCAAGTAGTTATTTTGAA
>NZ_JAJERH010000013.1 GCF_016919725.2 Virgibacillus sp. AGTR | reverse complement strand
AAGCGCAAGCGCCCGAATAAAAACGTAGCTACAGGAACGAGTCACCGGAAATAAAGGAATCACGATGAGCTTGTGAGCTGATAATGACTTAGGTTAGGGCAATTCGTGAAGTCGCCTCGTTTCTGGGCACTGGAGCTGGATGCTTCTCAACGCGCCTATATTTATATACAGGCTCAAATTTTATAATTTCCTAGACTATAACTATAACAAAACTGCTACTAAAATTTTTTTAGTAACAGCTTTCTTCTTTCTCATTTCCATTCTGCTTCTACGCTACCCGATTTATTTCTTTTTTCATGTGCTCGTCGGCATATCCTTTACCATATTTGGCCATGGAGTAGTTATAAAGTATAATGCCCAATAATATCCATATCCCTACAATGATCCATTCATATGGCCAAATTAAAGCAGATGGCATACCTGGCAAATAAAGGGTCATAACTCCTCCGGACATTAATACAGCTATCCACCCTATTGTAGTCCCTCCAGGAAGTTTAAAAGGACGTTTCATATTAGGAACTGTTCTGCGCAAAATAATAAAAGATACTGCTACCATTAACCACGCTACTACAAGTCCTAAGCCACCAGCATCAACTAGCCATACTAAAGCAGGCCGACCAAGTAAAGGAGCTGCCGTAGATAATACAGCAATTAATAGAATAGCTTTATGGGGCGTTTTATATTTAGGATGCAACTCTCCAAGTGACTTTGGTAACATACCTGCATTTGCTAAAGCGAAAATAGCGCGACTACCACCTACATAAAACCCAATCCAGCTTGTTAAAATCCCACCAATCCCTCCAAGCACAAGAAAATTCCCCATTAATTTACTATTGCCAAATGCTTTTGCCATTGCATCAGCGGTAACTAAGTTGGACGCCATAAGCTCAGAAGCATCTAAAATTCGTGATACCCCAAAAATAATGGCAATATACCAAATAACAGCGAGTACTACTGACACAATTAATAACTGACCAATCTTCTTTTGTGGTAAATTAATCTCTTCCGCCGCTTGCGGAATGACATCAAATCCAACAAACATAAATGGTGTCATAATGATAACTGTTAATAAACCTGCTACACCAGTTTCAACTAACGGCTTCATATTTGCTATATTCCCGCCAAATGTGCTACCTGTTATTAACATAAGACCTGCTATTAAAATTACTAATGTTAATATAAAGGAAATAACTGTTGTTAGCTTAATACCTCGATAATTAATCCAAGCAATCAATAACGAACCAAGAATTCCTATACCTGCCCAGGTTACTGTTACATCCCAGCCAGCTATCGTATATAAGTACCCCTGGCTGTAACCAGGTATGACATACTCGAAAACTGTAGGAAATGCAACAGCTTCAAATGCGACAACAGACACATAACCAAGAATAATGGCCCATGTAGCAATAAACGATGCTACTCTGCCCATTGCCTTATACGTATATACATGCTCTCCTCCAACCAATGGCAGCGCTGAGGACAATTCGGCATAAGTTAATCCAACTAAGACAACAAGTAGCCCTCCAATAGCAAAGGCTAGCATCGCTCCCATGGAGCCAGCTTCTGTAATCCATAATCCAGACGTAACGACCCATCCCCAGCCAATCATTGCTCCAAAAGCAAGTGCAAGCACATCTTTATTACCAAGAATCTTTAATAGCTTATCCGATTCATCCATCCATTTCCCCTCCTCAATTTGTAATTACATCACCATTATATTAACTAATTATTCAGAATTATTACCTTATACGAATCTCTTTTTTATAAAGTTGCCTACTTAATGATGCATACGCAACCCTTCCTTTCATATATTCATGAAAATTAAAAACCGGCCATAAAGATAGGAACCTGAAGTAGGAGATCCTATCAATATAACTGGTTTTAATCTACTGTTTTGCTTTCATTCTTCAGCAAAGTCAATGGAATTGGCAGTTTATAAATCTTTGATTATCTTTACAATAAATAAAATCCTATAAACAATTAAAAGTTACTTTATTATTTTGCCTCAAGCTTCCTCGCCCATTTAACCAACAAATAAGCAAACGGCGTATCTATTATTGCAATGATTAGTTTAAATATATATTGGGTGACTATCATACCCAATAGAACTCGTAGCGGCACGATTCCCCAGAATGCGATGGTTATAAACAGACTTGTGTCAATAAGTTGACTTGTCATCGTTGAGACATTATTTCGTATCCATAGCTTCTTCTCACCATGGCTTGCACGAAGACGATGAAAAATACTTACATCAAGGTGTTGACTTGCTATATAAGAGAGCAAGCTAGCTGCAATAACACGAAAGCTACCACCTAGTATTTGTTCGAATTCTGATTGTAGACCAAATGCTGGTGCAGCAGGTAAATGAACAACAATAAATATGAAAAACACCGCAAGCAACTGGGTTATAAATCCTGCCTGAACCGTTTTTCTAGCTGTATTCTTTCCATATACTTCTCCAATCACATCTGTAAGCAAATAGGTCACGACATATACAATCTCAGCCCCAGGCAAAATAAATTCTCCTATTTGAAACAGTTTAACAGCTAATATATTTGATAGTAATAAAAGCCCAACAAATAACGCATTAAGATAGATAAACATAAAACTCCTCTTCCTTGTCCATTAATATGCCAGCACGTCCTAATCTTCACTACGTTGTAAATCTGTAGTCTGTGCTGCAAACGAGATTATAAAGGAAGAGACCTAAACCTAACCCTCTACTTTTTAACGATTATCTATATTTTCTGGGTATAGATCATGATTCATTAGTCTTTGATCTGCCATCTTCTCAAATTTAGTACCCGCTTTACCATAATTACAGTAGGGATCTATGGAGATCCCTCCACGCGGTGTAAACTTTCCCCAGACCTCAATATAACGGGGTGCCATTAAATCAATCAAGTCATTCATAATAATATTTATACTATCTTCATGGAAGTCACCATGATTACGAAAACTGAACAAATAAAGCTTTAGTGACTTACTCTCAACCATTTTTTTTTCTGGTATATAGCTAATATACACCGTCCCAAAGTCAGGCTGATTTGTTTTAGGACAAAGCGTGGTAAACTCAGGGCAATTAAATTTAACAAAATAATCACGACCCGGGTGCTTGTTATCAAAAACCTCCAGTACGTCCGGTGTGTAGTCAAAAGCATACATCGTTCCTTGACTTCCTAGCTGTGTTACACCAGTTAACTCATCATTACTTCTACTAGCCATCGCGAAGCCTCCTTTTAAATATTCTTTCGCTAAAACAAGTGCGTACCTACTTAATACTCCATTTAGAAACAAAGCATTTAATATAATTCACCAAAACGAACAAGTGCAAGCGCCGATTTGAAACCTAGCGACCGGAGCGAGTCAACGGATATAAAGGAATCACGGTGTGCTTTGCGAGCCGATGGTGACTTGTCGTAGGGCAATTCGTGAAGTAGCCTCGTTTCTGGGTGCTGGAGCTCAACACGCCCATATTTATCCACATCGGCTAATTTTGTAATTCTCTAGACAAACAAAAAGCCATGGCCTAAGGCACATGACTTTTTATCACATCATTTGTCCTTAGTTTTTTATAGAGGGTTAAAGCTAAGAACCTCTCCCGCACGGAATGTTTTCTACTATCCATTCCACTCGAGTAATTATAAATAGGATACATTCGGATGTCAACGCTATTTAATGTTGGATTTTCAGATAGTACAATCTTTTTGCTAACAATGTTTGAAGAACTAAAAACAGTCCACTAACCGTCCAATATAATGGTAATGCAGCAGGTGCATTAAAGGAAATAAACCCTATCATAACAGGCGATAAGAGCGACATAACCGCCATCTGCTTCCTCTGTTTTTCGTCCATCCCTGTTAACGATACTCTCGATTGAATAAAGTAAATAGCCGCTGCGACAAATGGTAGAATCAAATCAACCTGTCCTAAATCGAACCAGAGAAATGAATGTGCGGCAATTTCTGGCGAATTCCTAATCGCATAGTAAACCGCTATGATAATCGGAAATTGAATAAGCATCGGCAAACACCCCAATGAGCTTAAAGGGTTAAATTGATGCTTCTGGTAGAGTTGCATCATTTCCTTTTGCATCTCTGCTTTCGACTCTGCATCTTTTTTGTCCTTATACTTATCCGTAATAGCATCCATGTCAGGCTTCATTTCGCTCATCTTTTCTTTCGTCTTTGCAGCACTTTTCGTTTGTTTTAAAGATAATGGCATTAAAAGCAAACGAATAAGCAACGTTAGAACGATGATTGATAATCCATAGTCGCCACCAAACAGTATGGCAATATATTTGATAAGCTGCGAAAAGGGATTTTCAAAACTAAAAAAACCTGCAGCGCTAGTATCACCTTGGCAACCCGTTAAAAAGATTACAAGAATAATACTAATTACACTATATTTCTTAAGGAATGTGAATATAAATTGACGATCCATTGTTGTCCTCCTCGTTTTGATAATTCATTTGCTTGGAACGAGAAGGATTCGTTGTCTGTATCATCATCAGGCGATGCTATTCGATTTGTCTTTTTAATTAACCATTCAATAACCTCTCTACATTCGCCAAATAATTCTTGCATTGGCAATAACCGTACACGTAGATTATGATATTCCCTTGTCAAAATATTATTATTTTCTATAATATTTCGCGCATCTATTGTTAAGAATTGATAGGTAGATACAATCGTAAGTAATATACTAATATATAGATAGAATGGCGACACATCATTAACTACTTCATTTAATAATTCTATCATCACTTATATTCACCTCCTTTATCAGTCTAATATCTATTATATCATAGGATTACAAAAGCTTAAATGAAGCTTACCGAAATGGTGAGCATGAGTAAATATAAAATGAAACTTCAATAAGTGGTGGTATTACTGCCAGTTGTTTGTGGGATAACAAAAGCATAAGCACCCGACTAGATACGTAGCGACTGGAGCGAGTCAACTAAGATAAAGAAATTACGATGTGCCGATGATGACTTATCGTAATACGATTCGTGAGTCGCCTCGTTTCTGGATGCTGGAGCTGGACGCGTCTCAACACACCCCTATTTATCCACGGCTAATTTTATAATTTCCTAGACTATTAAAAAAGATGTTGATATCGATGCTTTTGCATGGATAATTAACATCTTTTTTATCATTTATTTCTATTAACCGACCTGATTTTCTCTCTCTCTTTCTATTATTTTTCGCCAGTTGGAGGATAGAACTAAAATAAGAGCTAATATGCCTGCCATATCTGTCCAAATACCAGGATAGATGAGCAGCAATGCTCCTAAGGTTGCTATCACTCGGATATACCAGGGAAGTGCATCCTTCAAAAAGCCTTCAGCTGCTACGGATAAAAGAAAAACCCCTGTTAGTGAAGTCACCGTAATAAGTAGTAGATTCCTAATCGTAGCATCGATCATCAACATTTCACGAGAAAAGACGAACATAAATGGTACAATAAATCCAGCAATTGCTAGTTTCATTGCTTGCATGCCTGTACGCATCGGATCACCACCGCTAATACCTGAACCTGCAAAGGCAGCTAACGCAACTGGCGGAGTGATATTAGCAAAAATTCCAAAATAAAACACAAACATATGTGCAACAAAAATAGCTGTTTCATCTGTTCCAGCTAATTCTCTAAAATATGGTAATTGTAGTAATATTGGGGCTGCCATTGTACTTGTAATAATATAGGTTGGAATGCTTGGTAATCCCATCCCTAAAATAATCGACGCGACCATCGTTAACGCTAATGTGATTAAAAGCTGAACAAGGGGACTCTGAATCATTTCACCGACACTTACGATGGAGCTTGCAATCTCAAGCGCTACACCGGTTAAAGAAGCTATACCTACAATAATGCCAACCGCACCACAAGCAACTGCCACAGGAATGGTTGTACGAACACCTTTTTCCAATGCCCCAAAAAAATCCCGAACATCTATTTCCTCTGCTTTCACCTTTGCCTTTTTACGTATAAGATTAATGACTAAAGGTATCAGGACAATTAGCCCAAGCTCTAACCAGTTATCACGTAACATCGGCATACTTATCCCTGATAGGAGTGCTCTTATCTGAGATTCAAATATAAGAAATAAAGAAACTGCCATTCCGATAAGTAACGTTCTTCCAGTACCTGTAATAATAATCGTTGATACAATCGACCAAAACGCTGCGTAGAATGGCGTCTTCCCTGTAAATAGCAAATACAATAGGATAGCCATTGGAATCAGGAGATGACCACGTTGGATTAATACCTCCTTCACAGTTGGCAACTCATTCTTATTTAATCCACGTAAACCAAGCTTAGAAGCCCTAATATGGATCTGGAGTAAAATACCAATATAAAATAATAATGCAGGAATAATTCCAGCTAAGATCACTGTTGTATATGGTATACCTAGATTCTCAGCCATGATAAAGGCTGCTGCTCCCATTATTGGAGGTAATATTTGCCCACCAACACTAGCAGAAGACTCGACAGCCCCTGCAAAATTCTTCTGATATCCTACTTTTTTCATTAACGGAATCGTAAAAGCACCCGTTGTCACTACATTTGCGATAGCGGAACCATTAATTGAACCTAAAAAGCCGCTTGCCAGAACAGCCACCTTAGCTGGTCCACCCTTCGTATGACCAGCTACCGCCATTGCCAGATCATTAAACATCTGCCCCATTCCCGATTTACTTAAAAATGCACCAAACAGAATAAATAATATAATATAACTAGCAGATACTCCGATTGCTGTCCCTAGGATTCCCTCTGTGATGTAGATTAAATGAGATAGAATTCCTTCCGAAACACTTAATATAATGGGACCTGTTAGCTCAGGATATATGGATAACTTTACGTAAAACCCATAAGCAAGAAATCCAAATGCGAGTAACGTTAGTCCCCACCCCGTCACCCTTCTTGTAATCTCAAATAATATAATAAGGACAGCAATACCGACATAAACATCTATATCGTTAATTTGACCACCAGATTCAATAATTCGGTTAGCAGATGCAAGCATATAAATACCAAGTAGGAGGGATATCCCCGCAAACAGATAATCATAGACGGGGATACCGTTGTGCTTTCTTTTTTTCATTATAGGATATAATAAAAAACCTAACACCATTAATGTGTATAAATGAAGACTACGTTGTTTGATATCTACAAGTGAACCAGCATATGACGTATAAAGATGAAACAAACCTAATCCAGCTGCTAACACGGTAATTAGGATGCCTATAACTAATGGGTATTGTGTACGTACATTGCTTTCCCGTTCAAACCCCTCCAAATTTGCTTTTTCATTCATATATCATCCCACCATTTCTTTTACTGTTGTCCATAGAATGAAGAAGAGAGGCGCTTGTTTAGCCTCTATTATATAAGCCATATTACTTGCTTCCAAAGGGTATCTTTTCTTTTGATAGATCAACTGGTAATCATTCATTAGCGAAGACCTTAGCACTAGCTCGGCACCAATCACTCTATCTATCTGCATATATACCCAACCATCTTGAACTTCGGTTGAATGCTCTGACCATGTAGGAACTCCAGCACCAAATGTTTTAAATTTGGTGGAATCTAATGAAATAATTTGATCATCAACTATGAAGTTTTCCACCCAGGCTTCCTTTTCAACAGAATGAATCCACTGTAAAGAAAAAACATCATCATTTTGAAGAAAAGCATAGGTGATGGTTGTTCCTTGTGATACAAGTATTGCATTTACTGGTACGAGCAACACACCTAGCCCAACCATTATAATCGTTATCACTATCCATTTAAGTCGCGACATCCTTTTATTGAAGCATCTTATTTTAAAATCCCCTGTTCTTCATAAAACTTTTTAGCACCTGAATGGATTGGGACTACCAAACCTTCGGCCAAGTCATCCCGATCGAGTTGTTTTAATGCACTTATAGATACCTCTTCGCTTCCTAAATAATCGTAATATCGTTTCGTCAAATCATATACGAGATCTTCGCTAAGCTCTGGAGAAACAGTAATTATGTTTTGAATACCAACCGTATTTACCTTTCGATCTAGGTTATACATCGCCTCATCTCTAGCTGGAATCGTAAATTCTTTATAGAATGGATACGCCTCCATTAGTTTTTTTGCAATTTCACCGTTAATTTCTACAAATACTACTTCGTTTTGCTGCATTAAATCAGTTATATTACTATTCGGTACTCCAGAGGTGAAGAATGCTGCATCTAAATTTCCGTTTTTCATTTCCTGTACACTATCCGCATAACCAGTATGCGTTACTTTGGAAAGATCATCGTATGATAATCCAAGTACCTCTAATACCTTTTTAGCGCTTTGCTCGACTCCTGAACCAACTTTACCAACACCAACACGTTTTCCTTCCAAATCTTCGATTGCTTCGATTCCACTGTCCGCTGTTGCGACAACTTGAACAACATTTTGATACATACCAGCCATTGCTTGCACATCCACTTGATTACCTTCAAACTGTCCCTTTCCTTGAAGCGCATCGTAACCTACATCACTCATAATAATACTCATCTGATTTAACCCATCCTGCATATTCTGAATATTCGCTACGGAAGCACCAGTAGACTCGACAGTGACATTATTAATATAATCACTTTCTTCAAAAATAGGCTTTAATGCTCCGCCAATGGGGTAGTACGTTCCCGAAGTACCGCCAGTCCCAAAAACAATTGGTTGACCATCACCACTAACTTCCTCCGAATGTTCGGCTGCTTCTTCCTCTCCACAAGCTGATAAAGCGATAATAATTGAAAACATACATATCAACACAAGGTATTTTTTCAAAACAAGTACCCTCCTTTAAAATCCTTTTCTATATGATAACGCTTTCATTTTATTTTAAGAATAATATGAACATATTGTACATTTTGTTCATATTGGTCTTTTAGATAGCCATTAAATAAGCTTGTATCGATTAACTGGTCTACCAACCACACCATACTGGAGGATAATCTCTACGCGATCCATCTTCTCTAAGTAATCCAAATATCTCCTTGCGGTAACCCGTGCAATACCTATACTTTCAGCTGCTTTATCTGCTGAAGCAGGCTCATTCTGGGAGCCTAAAAATTCAATTACTTGATTCAATGTTTGTTTATTTAAGCCTTTAGGCAGCAAATGTCCTTGTCTACTATTCTGTTCATTCTGCATCATTAAGACATCAATCGTTTGCTGATCTACCTTTTCACTTGCATTAAATTGGCGACGATAACGATTATACTTAGTCAGTGCCAGAACAAGACGATCAAATTTGAATGGTTTAATAATATAATCGAGAGCTCCGTGATGTAGCATATTACGAACCATATTCATTTCATTAGCTGCGGAAATGATAATCACCTCCAAATCCAACTCTAACTCCCTTAACGCTTTAAGTGCTGCGATACCATCTTGTTCAGGCATATAGATATCCAGCAGAACGAGATCGGGATTGTTGTATTGACATAATTCCAAGCCTTGCTTCCCGTTTTCGGCTATTGCAATAACGTGAAAGCCCTCTACCCTTTCTACCATTCTTTTATTGACTTCTTGTACCATAGGGTCGTCCTCAATCAGCAATACTTTCACTTCTGAATCTCTTATCACGGAACCCTTCCTTTCTCAACATCATTGGAATCGTTATAATAATTTGTGTCCCCTGATGTAATACTGAATCAACTGATATAGTCCCTTCTGCCTTGGATATCATTTGCTGTATTAAATATAGGCCAATTCCTGATCCGGATTTCCCTTTGGTCGTATAGCCCTTTTCAAAAATTCGATCCGTATCAACGATACCAATTCCATTATCAATGATTTTTATCATACAATCCGTTTCATTTTGATAAATTGTGATATTAATCCTTTTTTGCTTTATCTCTGATATAGCACATGCGTCAATTGCGTTTTCAATTAAATTCCCTAGTATGAGCACCATATCATGATTGTTAAACACAGTTGGAAATGCTTTTATTGACGTTTGACCATCCACTCTAACATCAATTCCTAGCTCTTCACCTCTACGTATCTTGCTAATAAGCAAACCTGCAATACTATAACTTTTAATTCGTTGCATCATGAACCTTGTTAAGGACGCCTGCTTCTGTGTCGTTTGGAAAACATATTCCAACGCTCGCTCATTTTCTTCTAACTGAATTAATCCTGCAATTGTATGAAGCTTATTCATATGTTCATGATTTTGAACACGTAATGCATCGACAAAAGCTTTTACACCTGTTAACTCCTCTGCCATCTTTGTAACTTCTGTCCGATCTTGAAAAACCACCACACAGCCTATCCGTTCGTTTTCTATTTCTATTGGAATCCGATTTAACATAATTAGCTTCTCATGAACTCTCAATGTTTCATTATAAGCTGCCGTCTGCCCTCTTAATTGCTGTACCATTACTTTGTCTTTCAAGACCGTACTCATGAGAGCATCATTAACATCCATTTCAATATGTAAAATCTCTTTTGCCTTTTCATTAAAAACAACTAACCGCTCATCACGATCTACAGCAATAACGCCTTCATGCATTGCTTGAAAAACTGTTGTTCTCTCTTTTAGCACCCTCGCTATCTCATATGGCTCCATCCAAAACGTCTGTTCTTTAACATGTCTTGCCAATAAATAAGAACCAATGATTCCAAAGGCTATTGTCAGTAAAGCAATGATCATTATTTCTACTCGTATAGATAAAAGTATGTTCCAAAATGATGGGAGCATATTTCCGACAAGCACTACTCCTATTTGTTCAAAGCTATCATTAACAATTGGAACAAAAGAACGGATAGCAGTTCCTTGTTCCCCCTTCGCTTTTGAAACATAACTATGCTCAGCAAAAGCAGCCCCTTCATCCTTCCCTGACGATACCGTTCCGAGCTGTTTTTCGATTGGATGGGAGAATCTGATACGGTTCATATTTAAAACAACAATGTAATCAACTTGATTAATCGTACGTATTCGCTCAACAATTGGATTGATTGTTTTCCAGCCTCGTGCTTTTACAATTGAATCCTTTATTTCTGGTAAGTTCGCCACGATCCTCCCTGTCATAAGTCCACGCTCACCAAGCCCTTCTTCTTTTCCTTGAAAAAGATTGCCGATAAGCATAATGCCACCAATTAAGAGCGTAAATAGAACAATCCCAAAAGATAGAATCATAATCTTTAGTCTAATTGGCATTTTACGAAGACTTACCATTCCCCACTTCTCCTTAAGTTTAATGATTGATAGAATATTATGATAAAATAAAGTGAAACTTCCATCCGTGGGGGGGTTTTGTTTATCCCCACGGATGGTTAGGTGAACCAATCGGACATTTACTGGCAGTTGTTCCACACTTCCCATTTTGGTTTCTCTTTATTGCTTGAAGTGGGTATCTTACTGCCAGTTATATGCGGGATAAAGTAAAACTTCCGTCCGTTTTTACTAAAACAAATACGTACAAAGGCTTCATTCGCCACTTCCTGTGGCAACGCCTTTGTGACCTACTTCCATGGAGGCCCGAACCAATCGGACATTTACCGGCAGTCGATCCATCGCCCATATTGG
Source organism: Virgibacillus sp. AGTR (assembly GCF_016919725.2). GTDB lineage: Bacteria > Bacillota > Bacilli > Bacillales > Amphibacillaceae > Virgibacillus > Virgibacillus salarius. Next base: position 55,821 of record NZ_JAJERH010000013.1, on the reverse strand, counting down.
TTTCTCTTTATTACTTGAAGCGGGAGCTTACTGCGGTTATATGCGGGATGAATGACCACACACTGAACTTTCTCTATTTAGTTCATGGAGGTAATTATTTGCGAAACTTTTTTATAATTCTAACATTTATTATAACAGGACTTGTTTCCGCTGTCGTAATTGGAATTGACTTCGAGACAATTCGTGGAACAGATGATTATGATGATGAACAAGAGGGATTACGTGAACAAATCATCATTCGGTTTAGTCATGTTGTTGCGACTGACACACCAAAGGGACAAACAGCCCGGAAGTTTGCTCAACTTGTAGAAGCAAAAACAAATGGAAGAATCAAAGTCCACATTTATGCAAATGGGTCTCTATATAATGACACCAATGAGTGGGAAGCCATCCAAAATGGGAATGTTGAAATGATTGCCCCGGCAACAGCTAAGGTAAGTGAGCTATTTCCCAAATGGGGTATCCTTGATCTCCCCTATGCATTCCCTACACACGAGGCAGTAACGGAAGCATATGAGGGTAAAATAGGGAAAACATTGCTTGCAAACCTTCATAATACAAACGTGAAGGGCTTGACTTTTTGGTATAACGGTTATAAACAGCTTACGAATCAAGTACACGTTATCAAACTACCAGATGATGTAAACCGACTCCATTTCCGTATTATGCCTAGTCCTGTTATTAAGGAACAATTTAATCAAGTACATGCTAGCACAAGTAGCTTACCATTTAATAAAACTTATCAAAACTTGGAAGTACATTTTATTGATGGACAGGAAAATACGATTTCTAATATTTACTCTAAAAAATTCTATGAGCATCAACCGTTTGTAACTATGAGCAATCACGGTTATCTCGGATACGGTGTTTTTATTAATAAGCCTTTTTGGGAATCATTATCTGAATATAATCAATCAGCCATTCAAGCTGCCTTAAGTGAAGCAACGGATTGGGGGAAACGTCACGCGATTGAGATGAATGATCATTATACACGTGAATTAAGAAAAAAAGATGTTGTTACTATTCACTTTCTTACAACAAGAGAAAGAGAGCAATGGAAGAATGCATGGAAAGCTGTATACGATCAGATGACTACGATTATTGGCAACGAGTTAATGGACGAGGTACATCGGATACAGAATAAGTATAATTCTAGAGAATGATAACTGCTCACTATTCTCTTATACACCCAACATTTTAGCTTATTACTCTTTTGATTACATTGCTCATGTACTTCATTGCAATGTGAGGTATCAAGTCAAAAAGTCTAGCAGTTCTATAAGTTGCTTTATTTCACAGTATATCACTTATCGTATTTACAAAAAGCACTAATTGAACTATTCTATTAGTAGTATATATAAATACATAAAAACTGCATATCTATTTTAAATTGCACTAGGGGAGCTATGTACATGGCTGAGAAGAGACTACTCTGACCCTTATAACCCGATCTAGATAATACTAGCGTGGGGAAGTGCAGTCGTTCATATATCGTTTTATAGGCATAGCCTACATATATTTTTGAAGACTGCATTCCCAAAGAATGCAGTCTTTTTTATTTATGTATAACTTCACTGACATGACTATTTATTAGGAGGAAAATGATATGAACGAACAAGCATTGAACTGTATTAATAGTCGGATTGCTGGTTGCTCTTTTGCCATCTATCCAATGACAGATCAATTTGTAGATGTAATTACAACTTCACTGAAAAACGTAGATACATCTAAGGTTTGGATTAAAACAACAGATGTAGAAACCTGTGTACGTGGCAAGATCACACATGTTTTTGATGTAACCAAGGCACTTTTTTTGCATGCGGCTAGCACAGGACACCATGTCGTGTTTAGTGCCACCTACTCCATCGGCTGTCCGGGAGACTCCGATGGGGATGTATATCTATCAACGGACGACCATCGATTAAATTTAAATACAAATAACCTTCAGCAAGAAGTTGCCGGCAAATTTTCCCTTTATCCGTTGGGTGGAGGAAATTATATGAACATCATTTATAACCAAATTGAGGAAATGAAGCTCCATGGGGTTAAGGTTAGCTCTATCCACTATGCTACAAGGCTAGACGGGGATGGAAAACTTATATTCGATGGACTTGAACGTGTTTTTACAAATTTAGAAAGTAGTTATTCATCACATCTAGTTATGACAACCACCATATCTGCAAATAGCCCATCTAAAAAGGGGGAGATACTTTGAATAATTGGAAGCTAAAGGAAATAATTGTTATGTCTGTTCTTTCCGTAGTCTTCGGTATCGTTTATTTAGCATTTTTACCTATTGGAAAAATTCTCGTGTCGTTCATGGGACCCATAGGATATGACTTTATATTTGGTATTTGGTTTATTGTATCCATTATTGCGGCTTATATCATTCGTAAACCCGGAGCTGCATTTTTGTCAGAAACAATTGCTGCAACGGTAGAAATGCTCCTCGGTAATGCTATGGGACCAATCATTATTATTACGGGTATTATACAGGGTCTTGGCGCAGAAGCTGCCTTTGCGCTAACAAAATGGAAACGCTATTCACTTTGGGTGCTAATGTTAGCCGGTGTTGGAGCAGCTATATTTAGTTTTGTTTGGGGATATTTTAGATCAGGCTATGCTGCCTTAAGTACTCCATACATATTAGGTATGTTATGTATAAGAATGATTAGTGGGGCAATCATTTCAGGTTTGCTTGGAAAAGCAATTAGTGATTCACTCGCGAAAACAGGCGTACTATCTAGTTTTGCGCTTGGTAAACAAATCAGAAAGGAACGTTCCGCATCATGATCAACGTATCTAATCTTTCACTCTGGTTTCATGAAGATAATGATAAACCAATCATCTCTAATCTGAGCTTTCAGTTAGACAGAGGGGAAACCATGCTACTACTTGGACCAAGTGGTAGCGGAAAAAGTACGTTAACACACTGTTTAAATGGTATATACCCGCGCGAATTAGACGGTAAAATGACAGGTGATGTTACCATATTCGGTCAATCTATACACGATGCACATCCCGGTACAATTAGCAAACAAGTTGGCGTCGTATTCCAAGATCCAGAAAGCCAATTTTGTATGTTAACGGTAGAAGATGAAATTGCCTTTGGCCTAGAGAATATTTGTACACCGCCGCTTGAAATATCTAGAAAAATAGACGAAGTATTACAAATGGTTGACTTAATAGATGACAAGCACTCTGTCATTTCATCCCTTTCTGGAGGACAAAAACAAAAATTAGCATTAGCCTGTGTGCTAGCACTAGAACCAGAGATACTTATCTTGGATGAACCGACCGCCAATTTAGATCCACAAGCGACTCAAGAATTTATCAAGACTATTCAAACCATTAAACAGAAAAAATCAATGGGAATAATCGTTATCGAACATCAATTGGAAGGCTGGGTATCTTTTATCGACCGTTCTTTCATATTATCTAAGGACGGAAAATGTATGTATGATGGCCCACTAGCACGGATCATTTCGGATAATAAAGAAAGCGTGCTAGAAGAGGGGATTTGCCTGCCAAAAATAACAAAACTTGTACTTACAGCAGCCGAACAAAACAAAGCTGCTTATATCAGTCCACCGTTAACAATCAAGGATACCCCATCATTAGTTACATATATGGACAATAGCTTTTTAGAAAAGACAATACCAGCAGCTCACCAAGCAGACATTATACTATCTGCTTCGCGTGTTACTCAAAATAAAAAACAAAAAAGGGTACTTCATCAAATTGATTTCGATCTGTATGAGAGCTCATTTGTAGCAATCATTGGAGCTAATGGAAGCGGCAAAACATCGTTAACAAAAGTACTTAGTGGTATTGAAGCTCCTACACACGGAGACATTCTCCTACGTCAGCATCCTATCCGTAATTGGAAGGAAAAATTATTGCGAAAAGAGATTGGATACGTGTTTCAAAATCCGGAGCACCAATTTATTACAGACACTGTATTTGATGAAATTGCCTACAGCTTACGTCTGCATCCATATTCAGAATCATATATAGAAGAGAAAGTACATTACACCCTAGTCAATTGCCAATTACAAGGATTCGAGCATCGCCATCCTTATTCGCTAAGTCAGGGACAAAAAAGGAGACTCAGTGTAGCCACAATGATTGTCGATGAACAAAAAATACTCTTTCTAGATGAGCCTACCTTCGGGCAGGATGCCGCTTCTACCTTAAAGCTTATGCAAATGTTAAAAGAACGGCATGCCAAAGGCACATCCATTATCATGGTTACACATGACATGGATATCGTCGACAAATATGCGGACCGTGTCCTTGTTTTAGAAAACGGAGAAATTATAAGAGATCAATCACCAGACCAATTATGGAAGGATTCGGACTTACGAAGATGGCACTTAGACTACCCAACCCGAATTCAACTGCAACAACATTTGGAGGTGAATCAGCATGACTTCGCTATTAAATCAACTTAATCCAAGCATTAAAGCTTTTACCGTTATTCTATTAGTGTGTCTATTGACCTTTGTGTTTGATCCATTTACACCACTAGTTTATTGCTTATTCACCATCCTCCTTACTTTCGTATGTGGAAAAATTGCTTGGAAACGATACATGCTTTATTTCTTAATTATCATCCTATTATCCGTTGGTATGCTTTGGACAACGCTTGCCTTTGCTGATGAACCAAATCGACCACATGATACCATGGAGATTCTATTTTGGGATATACCAAAGGAAGATGTTACGGTAGCGTTAGCATTAACATTGCGGATGCTTGCCTTCGCATCCTTATCATTTATGTTTATCTTCACGACAAATATGGTGCATTTCATTCTAAGTCTCATGCAGCAATGCAAGCTATCTCCAAAATTAGCTTATGGGGTATTAGCTGGGTATCGCTTTTTACCTTTAATGAAAGATGAGCTTAACCAAATCCGTGCCGCACATCAAATAAGAGGGGTACGAAGAGCTAACGGAATAAAAGAATCCATACAACAATATAAACGCTATGCAATCCCTTTACTTGCCGGAGCAATTCGCAAAGCAGAACGAACAGCAGTAGCTATGGAGTCTAAAGGATTCAGCGGCGAGAGGCAACGCACCTTTTATAGAACATTTACGGTTAAATGGCAGGATTGGACTTTTTTGGTGGGTATGCTTCTCCTTTTTTTCATTATTATTATGATTTCTATTAAGTTGGGGTATTTTAGCTGGTATAAAGGACAATTTTAGACGAGGAGTCCCTTAACTAGAGAGAAATCAGATATTTTTCAGTAGTTATTTTTATAGCATTTTTACTTTTCATAGCACGTTATAGCTTTACAGCGGGGTGTTTTTCTAAAAAAGAACACAAATACTACATCCCAAAACTTAGCTCTCTTTTCACACAACTGGAATATCCGCGCAATAGTTTAACCTCCTCGTGAGTAGAGATATAATGACGAGGTCATCACAACCGTTACGATTACCACAGAAGTTTCGCATATTCCAGTTGCTTCATCTAACATTTTTAGGAGACATTTCTCTTTATCTTTAATCAAAGTACAAATGATGATGTAGCCTACATCCCTCGTTAAACACAGATCCACAGTGCATACATTTACTCATTTGCAAATACTGATTAATCGTTAATTCCGTTTTGCACACTCCACAAAGGATGGCTTTATTAGAAAATTCCTCTTCCTTCCATCTAGTAAACGTATGCTTTTCTGCTTCCTCGTGACAGTAATAACATGGATAATACGTTTGACACATTTTACATTTAATGGCGATAACATCTCTTTCGGAATGATAGTGGATACATCGTGTTTCAGAATCAACGACCTTACCGAATACCTGTATCATCTTTACCTTCTCCTTCATGCAGTACCCTAATCTTTTACCTTCACACCAAACAATTCGATAAAAGAAACGGCTTGCTCAGCTGAAATGATTGCTCCCTTTATTTCTTCGGCATTCGTATGAATCGTTGTAAATTGACAATCGCTTAAATCAACATTCTTTAAGGACGTACCTGTAAATTGGACATCATCAATCGTTGAATGTCCGAATTGAACATAGTCCCATTTCGAATCTAAAAAATTCGCACCCTTTAATAAACAATTCGTAAAACAAACATCACGCATATCCGTTTGATTAAATAAGGCATATGGAGCTTGACACTCTTGCCAATAAACATCACGAAGTTCCGTCTGATCAAAATCCGTTCCAGCTAATTTACAGTTTTTGAATAATACGCGATGAAAACGGGTCCTGCTAAAATCCACATGTGACAGATCGCAATCTTCAAGGATACTGTTGGACCAAGAAGAAAATGGCAGCTTTGACCCCGTTAGATTTACATTTCTAAAATGAACTTCCTCAAACCGCACATGCTCTGCTTCTATCGGACCATCAACATATGTAACCTTTCCGATTTCCACTAGTGTTTCATTGGAAATATCCGATAAAGATATCTGACTTAAACCTTCTGGTAATAGCGGCTGTTGAATCGTTCTTACTTTTCGCTTCATTAGCTTACCCTCCCATATCTTACGCTCAAGCATCGTTTTGAATTTTTTTCGTATAATTTAACTCCCATGAAATGCCGTTTCTATCGGTAACCATTGCATGCTTTGCACCCCAAAAGGTATCTTGTAACTTCATTTTCACCTCACCATCTTTAGCTAACGCTTCATAAATGTTGGTGATTTCCTCTTCACTTTCTAGATCTGGACCTAATAGGACATCACTACCTTGAATAATCTCCTCATCAAATACATCTGCCATATATAAAATACAGTCTTCATTTATATGCAATTCTGCATGAATATACTTACCTTCATGGCCCTGAAACATCTCAATACCATCTGACATCTGTGTATTTCTGATCTCGCCACCGAATACTTTTTGATAAAATGCTATTTCATCCTTGCAATTCTTAATTCGTAAATGGGGTACAATTTTTTTCATTTGTACTCCTCCTATTCATTATTTTCTTACATCATACCAATAGCACATTTTAAATGGAATATTTCATTTAAAATTTAAAAAAACAAGGATCAATTCCTCATACTACCAAAAACACGATTCATATATAGGTTGTTCTCGCGTTCCAACAGACTATTTAAATGTTAAAATATGTGGAATATTTTAACATTTAAATATCTCTAAATTTTCATTTTTATATTATAATATTTTATGTGCAAAAAGATAAATATGGAAATTAGGGGGATGGTTATGAAATTAGGGAAGTTTTTTGTAATCTTACTAATAGCTTTTATTTAACTTTTGTTTCTTTTAGTGATTCATTTAGTCACGAAGTAGAAGCAGCAAAAAAACCTAAAAGAGGTTATGTTGCTGCAACAACTACTTATCAGGCAGGAGGTCATAAATCTACCAGTAAAGGTATAGATATGTTTATGACTAAAGCTGATGCAAATGCATATGCTGCTAAGTTGAATATTAGTTATAAATCTACAATTGCATGGGCTGGAGCCTCTTTTATCCCTGGAATAGGTCCTTATATTTCAGTAGTGGGAGTTGCTTCTACTTTAGAGTCTCAAAAAAGAGCAAAGCAAATTTTAAAATTAACTAAAAAAGGAAAAAAAGTTCATGTTGCGATTCAAAGTGGTATGATATCTGTTAAAGAGTGGAATGGAAAGGCGTCATCTATAAAAACATCTATGCCCAAAAGTTCAACTAAAAAACGCGGTGGAATTACGACTAAAATAACCACTAAAGTTAATAAAAAACAAGTGAAATATTAATATTAAAATTCTCCCTCCTTCAGTTAAACTGAAATAAGGGAAATATTTACTTATAAGGAGATTCTATATGGATAAACGAAAGTATTTTATACTGTTGGTACCAGCAATTATTATATTTGTAGCTCTATTGTTTTTATTACCAGAAGAAAATAAAATTTATTCACTATTTGTTCCAATTGTATTTTGGATAGTATATTACGGTTTGAAAGGGAAAACTAAACTTGATCAAAAAAATAGATAAAAGAAATCTTGTAAACATGGCGAGACCTAACTGAATGAGAGACAGAAAAAAGTACCCTAAGTCATATTTTAAATAAAACTAATATGCTCCCCGATAGATAGACAGATGAAAAAATAAATCTGTTTGCCTACTGGGGAGATTTTTTATGAGAAAATATAGCGTTTGGAAAGAAATATAAATGGAGATTTTAAATTTTTATAACAATAGCCAAATTACGCTTAATGATGTGGCCGAATATATAAAGTTGATTCTAAACCGATCAAAGATTGGCAAAGTAATTGTCGATTTTTTGGAGAAGAAGATTTAAAGGCTCACAAATCACAAAATATTAGAAGGGCCAGCTAAGCCAAAATTAGTTCTGTCGTATCCACTTAACGAAATGCTGTCCCATACAAAAGTCCTCAACATTTTGATAAAATCTGAAACTTATACATTTGTCATTCGTACTAGTATAATGAAAGTATGCTAAGATAAGTTGAGGTGAATAGATGAGTATATTGGGACGTTTATTTGGCAAAAAGAATGATACCAATAAGCCAATACAAGAGAGAAATATGTTTAATCTTGAGATGAATGACATTGTAACCTTTGACCTAGAAGACTATAAAGTAGTCGGAAAAATCAGTTACGATGATCACGGTTTTAAATGGCATGCATATCAGCTCGAGGGTACACATAAAACTATATGGTTGAGTGTTGAAATGGATGATGAGCTCAACCTCGGAATGTATGAAAAGATAAAATTACCGCTTCAAGATCCGATCCCCAAACAATTAGAATATGATGGTACAACGTACTACTTAGATGAATCAGGGACCGCTAGAGTAATAGGGGTTGGCCGTAGTCAAAATCTATCAGGGATGACTTGTCACTATTTTGATTACTACGACGATGATGAAGAGAAATTCTTATCCATCGAAAAATGGGGCAATGAAATTGAAGTTAGCACAGGCTACGAAATTGAAGAGTTTGAGTTGAAAATTATAGCTAGCAAGTAACATAAAATACTATTTTGGAGGAATGAACATGTTTAAATTTTTTAAGCGAATGAAAACCGTTGTTGAGTCCGAATTAAATTCTGTTTTAGATAAGGCAGAAGATCCAGTGAAAATGCTTGATCAATTCATGCGTGACATGGAAGAGGATATTCGTGAAGCAGAATCTGCTGTTGCCAAACAAATCGCCAATGAAAAAATGATGCAGAAGAAATACGAAGATGCTCAAAAAATGGTAACAAAACGAGACGAACAGGCGATTAAGGCAATCGAAGCAGGTAACGACGATCTAGCTAAACGCGCACTAGAAGACAAAAAGATGCATCAACAAACTGCTGAGTCATTAAAAGAATCGTATGAACGCGCTAAACAAGACTCCGCTTCATTACGCAATAAGCTTGATGAAATGAAAGCAGAGTACCAAGAAATGAAGCTCAAAAAAGATTCATTAAAAGCAAGAGCTGAATCGGCAAAAACTAGAACTAAAATGAATCGTACCTTATCTGGGATTGGTAGCGATGAATCAAAACAAGGCTTCGAGCGTATGGAAGAGAAAGTATTAAAATTTGAAGCAGAGGCTGAAACCAGTGAAGATTTACGCAGTTCAAACCGTAGCTTAGATGATGAATTTGAAGCGTTAGAGAAAAGCGATGTCGATGATGAGCTTGCTGCTCTCAAAAAAAAATTAGGTAAAGAATAATACAAACACGTACAGCGTTTAACAAGTATATTCTAGACACTCAGAAGGAATATCCTCCTGAGTGTCTCTAATAGATAGATTTCCAAAAAAGAAGGTGAAACTTATGAAACGATCACTTTTCTTTATCTTGGTATCTGTTATGCTCCTGCTATCTGCATGTGGTAATAGTCAAGCTGGAACAACGACCGGATCATTTTTTAAAGATGGGATTGCTGAATTTATCGATACAAATTATACATTTCAGGATGTTGTTACTAGTCAAGAAAGTTCCTCTGATGTTTCTGAGATTTACATAGCAGAGAATAAAAGCATTGATGAGGTAGTTACTGAGTTACAGGAGTATCAAGAGCCCAACAAGGTAAGTGAGAAGACCGATCAAAAGCAAGCACTCGTCTATGATGATTTATTTATTATTATTACAGAGGATGAGAATGATCCAGATAACTCTACCGTTGAAATAGCCTCTCAACAATTCGTACGTGATAATTATAATCCAAACTTTTTTAACGGGTTATTTGCACTTTGGGTGTTGGACGAAGTACTAGATGTTGACGATTGGGCTAAGAAAAGGAAAAATAAATGTAAGAATACAAATGACTGTTACGGAGGCTACATTTCCTCAGGAGGTTTCTACAAGAATTCAGGTAACTCCTCTAAATCGGTTAGATCATCTTCTGTTCGCGGAGGCGGTCCAGGGGCTGGAAAGTAGTTTGAAAAACGTAAGAAAGTTGATTAGTAACAAGAGAAAGGATGAATAACATGGAGCCATTTATTTTAACAGTTGTATACTTCCTCATTGCTATCGCGATTGTTTTAATCGGATTAGCTATTTTTGAAGCAATGACAAGGAAATATAAGGATTGGGATGAAGTACTTAAAGGTAATCATGCAGTCTCATTATCTATCGGAGGAAAAATTGTTGGTATTTGTATTATTTTAGCATTCTCCATTTATCATAGTGCTAGTATCGTAGATACGATTATCTGGGGTGCGGTTGGGATTGTACTGCAGATGCTTGCATACTTATTATTTGAATTATTCACACGTAAATTCTCTGTGGAAGAGCAGCTATTAAAAGGAAACATTTCTGTTGGCATCATTAGCATGTGTGTCTCTATCGGACTAGGATTCGTGATCGGTGCTTCCATAACATAACGTTTTATACATGAATAATCATGTGTGAAAATAAAGGAAACCGAAGCTATAATCCGAGTATACGACGTTATATCCAGATAGTAGTTCAGCGTTTTATCGTTCAAATGGTGATGATCGCTACCAAAAGAATGGAAACAATAGTCCGTTCATTATGCAGGTAAAATATGGGTGACTCCTTGAAAATAGAAGAACGCTTTATCTGCGTGCGATGTATCGCTGCTGGAGCCTTCCATATCCTGCGGTAACAGCATGAGTTTAAAGCTCCACTCGGCTAAGCGAATTTTGCTTAGCCGAGTTTGCTTAGGCCGTACCCGTGGAAATCATCCCATTATTAAGATATACGCTCGGTTTAGTTATCTCTCATCTCCATTTATAAACATGAATATGTGCTATTCACGTTCTAAACAGAACCGAGTTTGGGAGAATAAAAGGAACACGTAAATACGCATGATAGCATAATAGACTTGTGGGTCTATTGTTTGGACTTTGTCTCATATTTGAAGTTAAACTAGCAAGATAGTGAAGCCTCATTCCTTGGGGGTTTTGTTTAACCCCCAAGGATGGCTAGTACCACAAGGGTATGACCTAAAGGCCCTTGAACCAATCGGACATTTACTGGCAGTTGTTACCCCCTCTTTCCTATAATAGTTTCACTGTTGCGTGAAGTCGGGGTATTACTGCCAGTTGTATGCAGGGTAAACTTTACACAACAACAAAAAGATCTTTTATACAAGGGGACCTACTTGTGACTGATTTAAATATGAAAAAAAGCAAGGCCATCTACTGGGCTTCTGGTATTGTATCCATTTGCGGGATTATCTTTGAAGTATTATTTGGTGCAGCTGGATCTTATCTGCTAGGGGATGGCGTGAAACAATATACGCTTACGATCTCCCTTTTCCTAACCGGTATGGGAATTGGTGCTTCCGTAAGTGAAAAAGTAACAAAAAATTTAATCCTATCCTTTGTTTGGATTGAATATTCCATTGGAATGCTTGCAGGGTTCTCCACCTTTGTATTATTCGGTGTTACTGCATTTTTAAGCTCTGGAATGGATGCATTTTTCCTTTATTTCATTACCTTAGTAGTTGGGGGGTTAACTGGTGTCGAGCTGCCTATTTTAATTCGCAAGGCAAACGAAATTGGTGTAACTGTACAAAAGAGTACAGCAAGAGTACTTTTCTCCGATTATGCTGGTGGTTTAATTGGTGGATTATTATTTGTCTATCTGTTTCGCCCACAATTCGGATTAGTTAAAACCGCATTTATTGTAGCAATTATAAATGTTGTAATAGCACTTTGGATATTAATCTATTTTAAAAAAGAAATAATTACCTTTAAGCGTCATTTGATAGCTGGAATAATAATTTTATTTGTTCTGGTGCTAGGAGTTTTATTTGGTGAAAAAACTGCATTTATGTTTGAACAAAAACTATACAAAGATCCAATCATATACAATGAACAAACTGACTATCAGCAAGTCATTTTAACAAAAGAACAAGGGGATTTACGATTATTTCTTGATGGACAGCTACAATTCAGTTCCGAAGATGAATATCGCTACCACGAAGTATTAGTACACACGCCTATGGCTACATCATCATCCAAGAACAAGGTACTCGTTCTTGGCGGTGGAGATGGACTGGCACTGCGGGAATTACAAAAATACGATGAAGTAAAATCGATGACATTGGTTGATCTAGACCCAAGAGTAACAGAAATAGGGAAAACAAATCATGAATTGACTAGCTTGAATAAAGATGCTTTTCAAGATGAGCGGGTTGAAATTATCAATACGGATGCCTTTCAGTTTTTAAAAAAGGACCAAACCTTATATGATGTCATTCTTGTAGATTTGCCAGATCCTAATAATGAGTCTTTAAACAAGCTATATACGCTTGAGTTTTATCAGCTGCTCAGGAATCATCTAAGGTCTGGTGGATCCATTATGATTCAAGCAACAAGTCCGACCTTTGCAACAGAGGTATATTGGTCAATAGATAAGACTGTTCAGGCTGCTAATCTGTATACAGATAACCTCCATGTCGATATCCCAAGCTTTGGAGATTGGGGGTTTGTGTTGGCAAAACGGGAAGAGGTCCAGCTAGATAATGCTGACATCTCTGTAGATACCAAATTCCTTACGAATGAGGTGTTACAAGGTCTTACAACATTCGGGAAGGATATAGATCAGGAAATAACGGACGATAAAGGGAATGAAGTAGCACTTGACATAAACACACTTATTCGCCCTAGTCTCATTGAAAAATATGAGAAAGCGTGGAGAAGTTACTAAGTGTATATGACTAAATACAGCTATGTCAGAAACCACGTCATTATGCATTTCTAAAGACACCCTTATACCCTCACTACAAGGGGCAGTTATGTTATCGCTGCTTAACAAGTGGGAAGTAAAATAAGTATACTATAAAAAATTGGCAGCCCTAGACGGAACTGCCAATTTTTTATAAATTATTTTCTAATTCCTTCATCACATGAAATGATCCTGTCGAAGTATTAGAGCATGCAACAAATATAATATCATTTTTCGGATAGTAACAAGCGTTAAAATTAACTCCTGGATCATAGCCCATTACATGGTACTTGAAGATAGAGTCATCCTGTTTGTCAAGCCAGACCCCGTACCCATAATACGTATTTCCTTCCTCATGTACATGAGGAGTAAATAACAGCTTCGTAAGATCTCGATTCAATAATTGATGGTTGAGCAGGGAACTCCAAAGCTTTGCCATATCCTCTACGGTTACAAAAGCTCCTCCATCTGCCCCGCCACGAACAGGTAAAGAATAGTGATTCGTTCGCCAGCTTCCATTTGCTTCATCTATATACCCTAAAGCTGTCTGTCCAGGCAACTGGTCGAATGAAAAATATCCCGAATCATGCATGTTCGCTCTTTGAAAAATATGGTCGTTTATATAGGCAGTAAACTCCTGTCCACTTATATGTTCAATTACCAAACCAAGCAATATATAGCCCGTGTTATTATAGTGGAACCGCTCCCCCGGCTTCAATTTCATCGGTTGATTATGAAAAAGAGGAAGAAAATCACGTAATTGTCTTAGATGATACATGGGCTGCTCTTTCCATAATTCTTCAAAATCATCCATCACTTCTTCATCAAAATAGTCTGGTACCCCAGCAGTATGTGTAAGTAACTGATGTATCGTAATGGTATCGTCCCAAAGTGGTAGCTCCATCCCGATGCAATCCTTTAGATGATCATGAAAAGATAGCTTTCCAGCTTGCACTAACTGACAAATAGCAATCGCTGTAAACAATTTACACCCAGAAGCAATACCAAATTTAGTATCCATTTCATTTGGCAGTTGCTCTGCCCGATTTCTGTAGCCTGCTTGTATTTTTGCTAAGACTTGCCTTTCGTTTTTCACAAGCACTGTCCCTGAATAATTAATCTTCTCTTGCACTTCCGTCAGTTTATTGGTTATTAATTGTTTCATAGTCTACGCCTCCATAGTTGCTTTTTTTCTTGAGATAACTGATATTTTCGGAAATAATTATGTACCTCCGAAAAAAAGCAAATGGATTATAGCGTTCTCATGATCATATATCTCATAACGATCTCCTCCTTTGAAAAGGATATCATCGATTTATATCAACCGCAATAAAATTATTGGAAAAAATCGAAAATAAATTGAAGGCTTACTGCCAGTTAAATGCGGGATAAACTTTTTAGGGTTGCATAGCATTGCTAGTTTTTTTATTTATTCTTATGCGCTATCTTGTTTTTCAAAATGGCATTTCCTACTGTTGGATGAAAAAGATGCATTGGAGGCTGTAGCAAATTCATGACCTTTACTAATCGAAGATAAATATCAGGATCTATAGCGGATAACTCATAAATCTTTCTCGTGTACCACTGCTTAAATGGTAAAATAATAGACCTCTCCCCCTTAATATCAGGATGTCTCAACACTTCCGTGGTTGCCATATCCCACGGAGTAGATATGAGCTTAGCTATTCGTCTATGAAATGCCTTATTAAATTTATGATCCATATTTTCCTGATCAGCTAAACATGATTGGAGTGCTAATGCCTCCATGGCAGCAACGGATATTCCTTGTCCAAAAACTGGGTCAAAACGACAATGGGCATCACCTACAACCAAGAGACCAGCTGGTACATTGGCTAAATCAAATCTTCGCCATACTTGATAGGGTATCTTATGTATGTTGATCTCGGAAATCGGCTGCGTTTTTTCGAGAAATTGCGCAACATCAGGTACTGGTATTTTTTTGGCATACGCATGAAATGCTTTTTCCGTTTTTGGAGGCTGTTCATTAGCATAACCACTAAAGGTTATAGAAAATCGTCCACCTTCTACAGATTGAATAAAAGCTCCATAGGGATTTTCAGGAAAGCTAGGTGAGATCAATAGATTACACCAATCCATTTCTTCCTCCTGCTGCAAACGAAAATATTGGGTAGCATAAAAAAGCTTAATCGCGATCTTCTCCTCTTTCACATGTATACGAAACGGCTTTAGCCACTCCATATTCCTAGAGCCAAACCCACTAGCATCAACTACTAAGTCAGCAGTAATGGATTCTTCCTCTTGTGTTTGCAGATACTTTACTTTAACCCCTGTAACTTTGCTATAGCGTTCATTGGCCAATAGTTGTTCAACACGTGTTTCATATTTGACCTCTATATTTTCCACCTGATTAATCCGCTGCAATAAATGCCATTCCAACAATGGTCTACTCTGTTGTACCATCACTAGTTCCCCAGTAAATCGCTGTTTCCAAAAACCAAAATGATGCCATTTTAAATCTCGAGTAAAGTTATTGATAATTCCCCCATCCGCAATTAAGTTATCAAGAAAACACGGGAACAATTCTTCGATGGCCTCTTCTCCACCTTTTAGTAAAACATGCGGATGATAGGTTTGCGGTACTCGCTTTCTTGGTGTTTTTTCCTCCCAATTTGGCCCTGCCTCTAAGATGATTACTTTCTGACAATATCTTGATAAGGCCTTTGCAGCTAGTTTTCCAGCAACACTTCCACCTATAACAATTGCGCTTTTTAACATGTATCATTCCCCATTCCGTTACCATTCTTCTGATTATCTTCAGTATAAGGTAACCCTCTTCTTTTTAAAATAATCAATAAGCTTTATTTTCTAACTATTTATGTAACGAATTACATATATATAAGAGGAGTGATAACATGAATTTTCCACTAACGAAGTAGTAGAAATTTTAGAGCATTCCCCGAGAAATCTAGAAATGACCCCAAAACAGATTGAGGTCATTCTTTTTATTACGTCAAATTTTATCCTATCTACTATAGCGCTCTTTGTTTTATTTGATGAATCATTTTTTCGATAAATTTATCTACATCCATACTTTCGGATTGCTGCTTACCATAAGCACGAACATTTACTGTTTTATTTTCTATTTCCTTATCTCCAAGAACTAGCATATAAGGAATCTTCTTCATCTGCGCCTCTCTAATTTTATATCCCAGCTTCTCATTTCGATCATCTATTTTTACTCTTATCCCTAGCTCCTTAAGTTTCGCTTGAACATGAAAGCAATATTCAGCATGGACCTTTGATACAGGAATGATTTGTGTCTGTATTGGTGCTAGCCAAATTGGAAATGCACCAGCAAAGTGTTCAATAAGAATACCAAAGAATCGGTCAAGAGAACCGAAGATTGCTCGGTGAATGACTACAGGTCGAACCTTTTCATTGTTTTCACTTATATAAGATAGATCAAATTTATCTGGCATTTGAAAGTCGAGCTGAATTGTTGCGCACTGATGACTTCGATTTAAGGCATCTTTAATATGAAAATCGATTTTCGGACCATAGAAAGCCCCATCTCCAGCATTGAGCTGATAATCAATATTTAGATCATGAAGCACATTTGATAATGCCCCTTCTGAAACTGCCCATAGCTGGTCATCCCCTAAAGAATTGGCTGGACGTGTGGAGAGTTCCACCGAATAAGAAAAACCAAATGTACGATAAACATGATCAATCAGATGAAACACTTGCTTAATCTCTTCTTCTATTTGATCTTCCCTTACAAAGATATGGGCATCATCCTGACAAAATGTACGTACACGTAGCATTCCATTTAAAGCACCACTAAATTCATGGCGATGAACCTGACCAAACTCCGCCATTCGAACTGGTAAGTCTCGGTACGAGTAAAGATTATTTTTAAACATCAACATATGTCCAGGGCAGTTCATTGGCTTCAGTGCAAAATCCGTATCATCAACTTCTGTAAAATACATATTCTCATGGTAATGATCCCAATGTCCTGATTGTTCCCACAGACGTTGATTCATCATTAATGGTGTACGTACTTCTAGATAGTTTGCTTTATTTTGTACTTCTCGAGAAAAATTCTCTAATTCGTTACGAATAATTTGACCATTTGGTAAGTAAAACGGCATTCCTGGTGCTTCTTCGGAAAACATAAAAAGCTCTAATTGCTTTCCTAATTTCCGATGATCTCGCTTTTTGGCTTCTGCTAAGAAATGAAGATGATTGGCTAAATCTGCCTGCTTCTTAAAGGCAAAGCCATAGATACGTTGTAAAACCTCGTTTTCACTATCACCTCGCCAATAGGCTCCTGAGATATGCGATAGCTTAAATGCTCTAATAAAGCCAGTATGCGGCACATGGGGACCACGGCATAAATCAATAAATTCTCCCTGCTGATACAGTGCTATTTCTTCATCCTTCGGTAGATTGTTTAGTAAATCTAGTTTAAATGGCTCTTTTTTCTCCTTAAATACCTGGACAGCCTCTTCATAGGATACTACCTTTCGATTCACTTCTAGCTTTTCCTGAATAATGTTCTTCATTTCTTTTTCGATAAGCTGAAAATCATCCAAGCTCAAGCTATGGTCAAGTTGAAAATCATAATAAAAGCCATTGTCAATGACTGGACCAATTCCTAGCTTCACGCCTCCGAACAACCTTTTTACCGCTTGGGCTAATACATGGGCAGTCGAATGTCGCATAACTTTAATACCCTCAGCTGAATCCATTGTTAATATAGCAACAGATGCATCCGCTTCTAATCGGTAGCTTAAATCGACTAATCTACCATCAACCTTTCCTATAATTGCATGTTTGGATAAGCTTTGACTAATGGATGATGCTACATCTGTAAGTCTAATCCCCTTCGGATATTTTTTTGCTTTTCCATCCGGAAATTGAATATGAATTGAATTTTTCATTTTAGATCCTCCTTAATAATATTCATTATCTTTTCATGTTGGCTACAATAAAAAACACCCATCCCTAGTACAGGGACGAGTGTCTTACCCGTGGTTCCACCCATTTTCCCAATGAACCATTTACGTTCATTGGCTTATGGTGCTGTAACGTAGCTTTACGGTACTGGATACTTTATTTCCCCAATACGGCTTCCAAGGTGGTAAATCATTTTCCTTCGTTAGGAAGATCGCAGCTTTCCTTCCCTCTCTGGTAACGGCAAAAAATAATTCATGTCCTCTTCATCGCCATTCGATCGCATACAATTAACTTGCTTAGAGCGAAAGCGCAAGCGCCCGATTAGAAACGTAGGGACTGGAGCGAGTCAACGGAGATAAAGGAATCACGGTGAGCTTGCGAACCGATGATAACTTATCGTAAAGCGATTCGTGAAGTCCAATCGTTTCTGGGCGCTTCCCAACACGCCCCTATTTATCCACATGGGCCAATTTTTTATATTTTCCTAGAGACTACAAAAAACACATCCATCCCTAACATAGGGACGAATGTGTTAATTCGTGGTTCCACCCAACTTCCCAATAAACAATAGGCGTTCATTGGCTTATGGCGCTGTAACGTAGCTTCACGGTACTGGATACTTTATTTCCCCAATACAGCCTCAGAGGTGGTAACTTACATTATAGGTTAGGAAGTTTTCAGCATTTCTTCCTTCTCTGGAAACCGTCTAAAGTAACTCATGTCCTCTTCATTGCCTTTTCATAACGTTTAATTTTTATATATGCTACACCAAATCCAAGGAAAAAACAAGTGGTAATCACATAGTTTTTTAATCCCTTTTTCATAAACTTTATTCTAAATGGGGCTTGGATTTTAGCATTTACTCAGGAAAAAATTTTACTCTAAACTGTTATCATTTTCCTATTACTTTTATCTATTATTTCGATTTATTATCGTGTTAATTCTAATTCTGCCAGCAGTCTCTTTGATCGCACTCCCTTTTCTATCTATTCGGGATGGATTTCTTTAGCTAGTATAAGTTAATGTATTTACTTACCTCACCAGAAATGATTTCACTTCCTTTTTTAGTTTAGGAGAATTGGGATGAACAGAAATTACGTTAATTGCAGTCAGCATCGTAGCCATTACCATTTTCATCGGGAAGGAAGATATCATATATCCATTTGTATTTCTTTGGACTGTTATTGCTATTTTTGTACAAGGACAACAGAGCCGTTTTTCAATGGACACTCGCGGCTTGTAGTATCTCTATTACTCTATTTATTATCGGTGTAGCATTGACTAAATGGAGGAGAATTAGCGTAATGTTACTGACATAAATGTAATTTATTATCATAATTTGTTATTTCCCCTTAAATTCTATGTTAACTCACTGATATTTTCGTTTGTTACATTTAGGATAGTTAAATTGTCGAAATATATCAGACCCTGTTTCGCCAGTTTTACTATTGAACGAGATAAACCTATATAGAGGAGGAAAAACAGTGGCACAGTCCAATCATACAACAAGAAAATATGCAATTTCTGCAGCATTAGTAACTTCCTTAGCTTTCACTCCTATTTTTAGTGGAAGTGTATTTGCCAATGCAGGTGTAGGCTCTTCAGAAGGGGATATTACCATTAATGAGAGCAATATTCCTAATGTCCGGAAAACCACCGTAGATGAATTCTCACTTATTCAGCTTGGAGATACAGGCCAAGTAGTAGAGGATTTACAAGCAACGCTTCATGACAAGGGCTACTATACATATACAGTTGACGGTATATTTGGTCCTATTACTG
The DNA here is from genome assembly GCF_016919725.2 of Virgibacillus sp. AGTR. Lineage (GTDB taxonomy): Bacteria > Bacillota > Bacilli > Bacillales > Amphibacillaceae > Virgibacillus > Virgibacillus salarius. Next base: position 35,960 of record NZ_JAJERH010000013.1, on the reverse strand, counting down.
AAAAAGCAGTAAGAGATTTTCAAGCAGACAAAAAACTACAAGTTGACGGACTAGTAGGGCCGAATACATCTGAAGCTTTAGCATTACCTGCAAGCAATCCATCTGGTGATTTAACTATTACAGAAGCTGGAAATTCTAATTCAACAAACATTCAATCTGATATTGTTGCTACTGCAGAAAGTGTCATAGGCACGCCTTATGTGTGGGGTGGAACTACTACGAAAGGCATGGACAGCAGTGGTTTTATTAATTATGTATTTAAGCAAGTCGGTATCGATGTTTCTCGAACCCATAGTGAGATGTGGGAGAATGACGGTGTCCATGTAGGCGCTCCTAACGTTGGAGATGTAGTATTCTTTGAGGGAACTTATGATACTGAAGGAGCATCGCACAGTGGGGTTTACATTGGTAACAATCAAATGATTCACGCAGGAAATGACGGTGTGCGTGTAGCAGATATTAGCATCGACTACTGGCAAAATCATTATATTGGTGCCAAATCTTTTATTAACTAGTGTAGACTAGTCCAACACAATCTTTTTATATGAATATGAACAGTAAAGGACATAGCCTGTTTGTTTAGATTAATAGGCTATGTCCTTTCGTTTACGCAATCTTTTCAGAATACATCGTATCACACTGACCATTAAAATAGACCTAATTGCTTTGGTGAGAGTCCGTCATAGCGTATTCCCAGCATTTCTTGAAGCTCCTTTGCATTACCGGCTGCATCGCCACCCGAATTATTATTAAATAGAACCATGATGTCCTTACTATGCCTGTGTAGTTCAGAAATTCTGTTTTTCCATTCTGAAAGTTCTGCTTTATTGTATTTATAAAGATAACGAACATCCCGCCAATTCGTTTCCGCACTGCTTGGTTTATTCCAGCCGTGAACGTTCCTACCATGCATTCGTATGAGTGTCAGGTCTTCATGCGTTACTTCAGGGACGGTTGGTATTGAGCTATCACCTGCTTGCGGCTCATCCACTATAGAATGAATCCATCCTTCCTCTTTCATAAAGGATAAGGTACTGTTACGATACTGGTCACTAAACCATGATTGGTTTCTAAATTCAAGTGCGACTGGAATCTCTCCCAGCATTTTCTTACAAAAACGTAAATAATTCACATTGTCCTTATTACACTCAAACCATGGCGGGAACTGAAATAGAACCATTGCTAATTTATTGGCATCCTGATACGGCTTTAAGGAATCTATAAATGCTTGAAACATTTCTGTTTTCGATTCAAAGGGATTTTCTTCACCGCGCTGATGCCCGGTCATACCTTGATAAGCTTTTACAACAAAACGAAAATTATCTGGTGTTTCCCTCACCCATTTTTGAGCATTACGAACAGGCTGTACTGCATAAAAAGAGGCATCAACCTCTACTACTAAAAAATGGCTACTATATTCAGGTAATTTATCTTTCGGCTTTATCTGTGGCGGATACAAAGAATAGTGGTCCCCCCACCCTGTTAATCCTATGTAAATCATCCATTTACCCTCCTGCTTCCATCATAGCACAGGATGGTTTTTAAGTTGAATCTATATAACTTTACATCTATGTATACGAAAGAGTACCGGGATAGTCGATGGACTATTGGTACTCTTTCGTGCTTATTGTCCAGCACTCAATTCCGATTGTACCTGTTGAATTTCTTGTTGGGATGCTGCTTGTGCTGGTTTATAGAAACCATTTTGTATCGAGTAACTATATACTTTTCGTTGGCGAGATTCATCCCCGTTTCTTAAATTTATTAGCGTTTGTCTAAGCTGTGCATTATTAGCCTCACTAATGTAGCCTGCATAGCTTTTCAGGCTCGCATTTAATCCGTTTAAGTAGTCATTCACAATATCCTTATCCTGTAACATCTTTTTCCTCCTATTGTAAAAATGGTAAAAGTTGTTGCTGTGCTTGTCTAGCTGCTTGAGCATCTTGAAGTAACATGGACTTTAATTCTTGATCGGTCGCTGATTGAGCGTAGGTCTCTAACTTATTGGCTATCATTCCATGCTCGCCGATCATTTTTCGAAGGTTCTCTAATTCCGTCTGCGTTAATTGATTCATGGCATAAACTCCTTTCAGCAATATTCGTGGTTAGTATCTCCAATTCTTGTGAAGATATTCCTCAAGAAACACAGATAATACTCGGATATCAAAAAGAAAAAGCATCCCTAATTCGGAATGCAACTGAATCGTTAAGGAAAGTATTTATATATTTATATTTATCGCAAACTAACTAAACAAAGAATGGATAACGCGTTGAATCTCTTCTTCCCCTCTGCTTAAAACGTCTATGAATACATCACTACGGTTGTTGATGGAATAAATTCGATGGTATAAGAGCTTCCAAGCTCCTTCTTTACACATTCCATTAATCTTACACCTGTTTGATTAAATCTTTTCTCAAGTTCAATTGCGTCTATTCGCAACTTATCGTTTTCCCAATCTATCCAATTCCCATATGCTGCTATCCAAAGCGTTAATTCTTTCGTTAATTCTCCTGATATGGGTATATCCTCTATATCAAGATTGCAGCCGCATTTTTTGCACCAGAACGGATCTGCACCCTCATCACCTTCCATTTTCAAATGATCTATTTTCCCATTTTCACAACAGCATCTCATATATATAAACCTCCTTATTCCTTTGCACGATTCGTGTTTTGTTGTTCTATCATTTGGACAAAATTTTGCGCAGTCTTCGACAATTCATGATTCTTTAACCATATTAAACCTACCGATCCAGATAAACCAACTGCATCAGAGATTTTATAAGCATGTATCGGGTATCCGCTATGCTGTTTAAGTAAGGTCTCTGGTACAATAGATGTAGCAAAATCAGATGAAATTAAATCCATTAACAAGGTAATATCCGAGCATTCACCAACCATATTTGGCTGTAGTTGACATCGAGAAAAAGCCTCTATAATTAAATAATGCACACCTAACCCTTCTGTACTTGGTAGTAGTAAAGGATAATGTTCAAGTTCATCAAACGATACTTCATGTGTGAATACATTGTGCTTATTCGATGTGATAAAATAAAACGGTTCTGCATGAAGATGAACAACAGAGAAATCATCCATATCAAGCGGTAAACGAATAATCGCTAGTTCGACCTTACGATCCCTAACTAATTTACAAAGATGCAACGATTCATTTTGTTGAATTTTATAAGTAACATTCGGATATTGTCTTTTAAATTGACGAAGAATGTCCGCGAGACCGGCAAAAGAAAAGGTATTGATACCGATCGTCAACGTTCCATATAATCCACGTCCTACATCCTTCACTTCCATTTTTGCCTCTTCCATTAATTGGTTCATTCGTAAGGCATATTTATAGAGTGCTTTTCCTGCCTCGGTTACCTCAAAAAACTTGCCACTTCTTTCTACTAATTTTGAACCCAACTCCTCTTCCATCGCTTTTAAATGCTGGCTTAATGGTGGCTGGGAAATATGAAGTCTTTCAGCAGCGGCAGAGATCTTTTTTTCCTCTACAATCGCTATAAAATATCGCAACTGTCTAATATCCATTTTAACACCTCCACTTTTATTATATGAAAAAGTTAAGTAAAATTAATTTTTTAAATATTTTTCATATAACTAACACCATGGTAGCATAAAAAGTATAAAGTGAAACTTACTTCAGTGGGGGTTTTGTTTATCCCCCAAGTGAGGAGCTTACTACCAGTTATATGTCGGGATAAAAGGAAAAAGGAGTTATATTCATGTATCGATTTATCCTAATATTATGTTTCTTTCTGCTAATTGGATGCCATGAATTTCCAAGTTCCTCCAACCATCACTCCACAGAAAAGAAGGTGAACACATTGAATCGACAATTATTTGATGCAGCTGAGAAAGGAAATACGAACGAGGTTCTAAAACTGCTTAAAGCTGGCGCTAACATCGATGCAACAAACAGAAGCGGAACTACACCTGTGCTTGCAGCAACCTATCATAATAGAGTAGCAACAGTAAAGCTCCTAATTAATCAAGGTGCTGATATTGATATTCGTGATGATAGCCTAAATAATGTGCTTCTATATGCTGGAGCAGAAGGATTATTGGAAATTGTAAAACTCTCCATCGAAGCAGGAGCAGATACCAATCTCACAAACCGATTTGGTGGAACAGCACTGATCCCAGCAGCAGAACGCGGCCATGTCAATATCGTTAAAGAACTGCTGACTCATTCGGATACCGATGTTAACCATATTAATAATCTACATTGGACAGCCTTGTTAGAGGCGGTAATACTAGGTGACGGTGGAGAGGAGCATCAAGAAATTGTAAAACTATTAGTTGATCATGGTGCCGACATTGATATGGGGGATAGAGAGGGAATTACCGCTCTACAACATGCACAGAATAACGGATATCAAGATATAGTAGCTATTCTAAGCAATGCAAAGTCAGCTAATTAATATCATGAGAGGAGGAGTTAAGAAGTGAAAAATGATTATTGGTTAACAAATGTCCGATTAGAAACGGGCTACCGTTATGGAAATAGCATGATTATCGGTACGGAGACAGAACATTTTCATATCCGTATTGTAGATGGAAAGGTTAATCAAATAATCCCAGCAAATATTCCTTTGGATACGAACGTCCCAAGGCACGATGCAAAGCATTATTTAATGCTACCAGCATTCAGAGATATGCATATTCATATCGACAAAACTTACTATGGGGGTAATTGGAGAGCACCAACACTGGCAACCAAAGGGATATGGACAAGACTTGAAGAAGAGGAAACATTACTTCGCCAATTACTACCTGTGGTCGAAGAAAGAGCAGGAATATTAATCAACCTCTTACTGCAGTCAGGATCCACTCATATTCGTACACATTGTAATGTCGATCCAATTATTGGTCTGAATAATTTAGAAACGACGCTAAGAGCACTAGAAACGTTCAAAGATAAAGCTTCTGTGGAGATCGTTGCTTTCCCACAGCACGGGCTATTACGTAGCGATGCCGTATCTCTCATGAGAGAAGCGTTAAAAACTGGAGCTTCACTCGTAGGTGGTATCGATCCTGCCTCGATTGATAATCATATTGAGAAATCGTTACAAACTGTGTTCGACCTTGCAATTGAGGCTAATGCAGATATAGACATACATTTGCATGATCCTGGTCACCTTGGTATTTTTACATGTAGGCGATTGGCAGCATTAACGGAGGAAGCTGGTTGGCAGGGAAGAGTCACTATTAGCCATGCCTTAGCTCTTGCAGACATAGCAACTGAAGAGGTAAGTGAGGTCGCAGCTTTATTAGCACACCATGGTATTTCAATCACATCTTCTGTACCCCTTGGAAGAACCATCCCAATCCCGCTTTTACAAGAAAAAGGAGTAGCGGTATCACTTGGTGACGATAGTATCATCGATCACTGGTCTCCCTTTGGAAAAGGAGACAGCCTAGAAAAGGTAGGAACACTTGCCGAACGCTTTCATCTCAAAGACGAGCAATCACTTGGGCAGGCACTAGGCTTTATTACTGGAGGAATCACGCCATTAAATCAAAATGGAGAGATGATTTGGCCAAAAGCTGGGGACGATGCTAACTTTGTCTTTGTAGATGCAAGCTGTTCTGCCGAAGCCGTTGCTAGGAGAGCGCAACGAATGGCAGTTTTATATAAAGGTAAGATTGTTGCAGGAGCAATGTAATCGTTAAAGAGAAAGGATAGAAAAAATATGAGTTCTACTTTTTGGCTAACCAATGCTAGATTGGAAACTGGCTATCAGGTTACTAATAATTCAATTACAGGTACCAAAACGGAAGCATTTCACCTCAAGATTTGTGACGGAAGAATCGCTAAAATTATATCTGCTAATGAATCACTGCCTGAGCATCTTCCCAAAAAAGATGTAAATCACTTGTTAATGCTACCATCTTTTGTTGAACAACATTGTCATTTAGATAAGACCTTACTAGGTGACCAATGGCATTCAGCAACCCCCGCGCCTACTATTTTTGATCGACTTAAACTAGAAAAAGAAACACGACAAACTTTAGATACGACCATTCAAGAAAGAGCAGAAAAATTATTGAACCTCTATTTAATGTATGGTGTTACACATGTACGTACCCATGTAGATATTTATCCAGAAATTGGCCTAAAGCACTTTGAAGAAGTTCAGAAGATATTACAAGCTTTTGCAGGAAAATTAACGTCTGAGATTGTTGCATTTCCACAACATGGATTATTACGTTCAGGTGCACAACATTTAGTTAGAGAAGCTTTAAAGCAAGGTGCTCAGTTTGTAGGAGGAGTTGATCCTGCGACAGTGGATGGTGATATTGAAGCATCTTTACAAGCCATGGTCGAGCTTGCTGTCGAAGGTAACGCAGGTATCGATTTACATTTACATGATCCAGACCATTTAGGTATCTTCACTATGAAAAGATTAGCAGAGCTAACCAAGGAGGCCGGTTTACAAGGTAAGGTTGCTATTAGCCATGCATTTGGTCTCGGTGAAATCTCTCCTTCGGAGGCAATGGAAGTAGCAGAGCAATTGGCTGAAGCAGGAATAACCATTATTACAAGTGTTCCCATTAATCGAAGAGTTCCCCCTGTTGACTTATTACACAGTAAAGATGTGCCGGTTGCAGTTGGCTGTGATAATATTTTTGATGTTTGGTCACCATTTGGAAATGGCGATATATTAGAACGAGCGGGACGATTAGCAGAAATCTTTACGTGGATAGATGAACCCGCACTCGCACAAACACTTTCCTATATTACGGATGGCAAAACACCGTTAAATCTTGAAGGTAAGCAAATATGGCCTTGCCTTGGAGATGATGCGAATATGGTTTTTGTGGACGCAAGCTGTTCTGCTGAAGCAGTAGCTAGAAGATCACAGCGAGCAGCAACGATGTTTAAAGGAGAAATTGTATCAGGTACTTTTTAAGCAGGAACACCCTTGTTACATCCAAAAAATCTCCCACTTTATATATAATTAATTAAATCTAAATAATACGCCTTTAGTTGCTCTTTTAACGAAACAGGCTCAACAATTCGTATGGTTTTTCCAAAGCTAGCTAGGTAACGAATGATAAAGTCTACTTCAGTAGGCTCATAAGTTCCGACCAAATAATAATCATTATGTTCTTCTTTTATTTTCATAGAGGGGAACTGGCTCTGTATGAATTGCTCGATGCCTGTTTTTGTTATCTCACATTTAAACGGAATAGCTTGATCTGTAGGCTTCCAGAAAACATGTGCATTTTCTATAGTGATACCTTCTACGTCTATCATATCCACATCCTCCACTACCTCTATTGACTTTATCCGATCACAGCGAAAGACACGATACGCTTTTTTATTCAAATCAAGAGATTGGCAATACCAATAGCCCTTCATAGCATAGATAGAAATAGGTTGAATACGGCGAATTGTCGTCTGCTTTTCTGTGGTATAGACTATCGACAAAATTTGATTATTAGTCGAAGCTAATAGAAGCTCTTCTAAATAAGCACATTCATGTAGCTGCTCTGCATGAAAGAATGCGACTCGTTTTTGCAAGCTATCTATTTGCTTTCGCTGTTTTGTCGTGAGTCCTTCTAAAAACTTTTCATGAACGGAACGATAGGATATTTCAAATGGCGTACTCGTAAAGCTCTGTAGTGCCTGCATGGCAAAATAAAGCGCGAACACTTCTTGACTTGAAAATGAAATCGGCGGCAAAGTAATTGGTTTTACTAAACGGTATCCGCCGTATCTCCCATATTCGGCGTATAAAGGTACGCCCATCTCCTCAAGTGAAGCTATATCTCGAAGTGCAGTCCGTTTCGAAATTTGAAATTCATTGATGACATCTTTTAGTGTAAAACGTTGCCGTTGATTAACGAAACGAAGCATTTGATTTAAGCGCTCACTTTTTTTCATAAAATCCCCCTTAATAGTGCCAATAGTTGTCACCTTTATTCTATATACTCATCAGTATAACAAACGAAGGAGGCATTACAATGAATGTTGAGGTTATTCCTTTCCTATCTTTAAACGGACAAGGAGCAAGAGCAATTGCATTTTATGAGCAATATTTAGAGGCTACGGTTCTATTCAAAAAAACTTATAAAGAAATGAAGGACATGGACCCAAAGTTTACGTACGCAAAAGGGCAAGAGGACTATATTACACATTCTGTCTTACAAATTGGATCGAACAAGCTGATGATTGCCGAGGAAGCAATGGATCAAACCCGCTCCTGGCAGTTAAATAACAGCTCGTCTTTATGTGTTCAAGCAAAGGACTATAACGCGATTTATACTATCTATGCAAATCTTCTAAAGCATGAAGACGTCCACATTTTAATACCCTTTGAAAAAAATGCATTTAGTTCTGGATATGGTATTGTAAGAGATCCCTTTGGAGTGATTATTCAATTAGCCGTAACGAAACATGAATTTTAGACTTCTAAAGCCTACGCGACTAAACCTAATGAGGATGGAACATAACGAAATCAGTATAGTGAACTACTCCCACCACTTACCACCCTTACGGGTTGCTTGAAGTGGGGGCTTCTTGGGTAATCGCCACTTTTGGTAGCTGACGAAATGGACCAAGCTAACCCTCTTGTTACAAGAGTTTATATTTTCATTAGGCACTTGCTAATAAGCGAATGCCTTCTTTTTTGATATGGAGAGCTGAATTAATCTCTTTCGGGATTTAGCCCACACGAACAAGCGTAAGTTCTAATTTCTATAGGCATTGGTTGGGTATTTCCGCAACTCGAACAAGTTTGGTAGATGGGAACCATTTATCAAACTTGTTCGAGTTGTTTCCCTTGTTCTTTTAGTTTGTACTGTAAGAAAGAAGTGAACATTCCCCATCCATTGAAAAATCTAAGCCAACAACTTTTTCAATTTCCTTCCTTTTTATCTCCTTCTCGTACTCTGTAAGAATAGAAATATAGTATTTTCCTGATGAAGTCATAGACAAGGTACAAGATTTGATGTTGTACTCCGAAGGAATTGCTCGCATCTTGAACAGCTGTACTTACTCATGGATCAAATTGTCCTGTTCAATGCCTAATTTCATAGCAACAGTTATTCGTTTTTTTCCATTACTGCAAAATAATTTTCTTCACTATCTGCAAAGTTAAAGACTTTTCCCGAAGGCATATTTACCATTTCACCAACTGTGACGCCTTTGCTAGATAAATCCTTATATAGCTTTTCTAGATTGTCAGTAAAAAACATCAAGGAAGGTGTATCGAGATTTAATTCAGGCTCCATTTTTGCAATAACGCTTTTATCATGAAGTACTATCCTTGTTTCGGCTTCCATTGTTGGAGCAATCTCAATCCATCTCATTCCCTGACCATTATTTTCATCAGTAATGACCTGAAAACCTACCTTTTCTCTCCAAAAACGCACTGCTTCATCTTGATTATTTACATACAGCATGAGCTGCCCTACGTTATTAATCATTCTATTACCTCCGTATCTGTTATCATCTCCTTATTTATTTCTACATTCATCGCAAATATTCTTTTCATTTCATCTAGAACTGCATGAATAAATGGAGGACTAATAAATATACACTCCTTATCCACTTCCATTCAGTTTCCATAGCCTCAAAAATTATATTTATTTAATTTTTCTTTTATAACCATCATCGAAGTATGAATTTCATGTATCTCACTTTCAGATAGTCCGCTAAACAATTGATTTATTTGTTGATCTGACTGAATATTAATTTTAGCTAGCTGTTCCTCTCCTTTTTTTGTTAAAAAGAGAAAGTTTTTTCTATTGTCTCTTGCTGAGCTTTTTTTCTCTATTAATGCTTCCTTCTCTAATTTACGCAAAATCCTGCTCATATAGCTTTTATCCATATTAAGTTTTTGAACGAGATTATTCGCAATACATTCAGTTTCTTCGCTAATTTCGAATAATATGCGTGCCTCGGTTAATGAATAATCTGTATCTAGAATGTGGTTATTAAATAAACCAAGTACCTTTGTATAAAATCGATTGAATTGCCTGATATCATAAATAATTTCTTTATCCATACGTTCTCCTTTAGTTGACTTTGTCCACTTTTAATAATACTATAACTATACCCTTGAAATGTTGACTTAGTCAACTTTTTAAGGGGAGAACAGTTTAACAATCTTTCGTAATCTTTAATGAGAACTATTTGGAGGGGGTATTATATGATTATTCGAGAAATTAAACAAGAAGACAATGCACAAATAAAAAAGATCATACAGGATTCACTAAAATCACTTGGTTTAGCGATTCCTGGTACAGCATATTTTGACCCTCAACTTAACGATCTTCACCAATATTATACGGAGTTAAAACATGCGAACTATTGGGTGGTAGAAATGGAAGGAGAAGTTGTTGGCGGAATTGGTATAGCACCGTTTAACGAACATGACCATGTTTGCGAATTGCAAAAGCTCTACGTAAGTCCAAAAACGCAAGGTTTAGGATTTGCAAGGAACCTGATGGAAACAGCTCTGTCATTTGCATCTAAACATTATTCAAAGTGCTACTTAGAAACACAACATGAATTAACAGCTGCATGTATATTATATAAAAAATTTGGATTCTCTCTTTTGGATGAACCACTGTCTGGTTCTGACCATTCCGCCATGAATGCGTGGTATATAAGAGATTTGAATTAGTAATTAATAAACTTCTTTTTAATGCTATATACATCCATAAATTTCAATCATTACCAAAGAAGTGTTCTTTCATAAAGTGAAACTTCAATTAACGGGGGGCTTACTGCTAGTTATATGCGGGATAAACAAAAGCGCAAGTGCCCGATTAGAAACGTAGCGACTGGAGCGAGTCAACGGAGATAATTAATCACGGTGTGCTTGCGAGCCGATGATGATTTAGATTAGGACGATTCGTGAAGTCCTCTAGTTTCTGGGTGCTGTGCTGGACGCCGCCCAACACGCCCATATCCACATGGGCACTTTTATAATTTCCTAGACTAGAATAAAAGATGGGATGAATATATAGTTTTCACACCATCTTTTTAAACTACTCTACAAATAATACTGGCTTTTGTTTTGATTAAAGCTTAACAGCTATTCCTGCCGTTTCTTTAAAGAAATTTTTATATAGTAGTATATCCAAATCTGTACTTCTTTTTCTTCAGTCACCGTTATTTTTTATGTCATGGTCATTTACAGGCATTTTCGTACCAGTAAAGGGATTTAACTCATATGTCATATCTCGATTGTAATCCTTTTCTGTTTTCCGAACATTTTTTCCTAAAGCAACAAAATACATTATAAAAGGCACAAAAGCAATGAGTATAACAATTCTTATTATCCAATCCATTGAATATACCTCCCTTTATTTTGTATTACGTCCTTTAATTAATTAAGTTTCACCTTTTCCCAAAACGCTACTATTATACGAAACATGGGGTCATTGTGAAAAAAACACGAACTAGAATGAATAAAAACACTCAAAATTGAAAGAGGTGGCCCACTATCAACAAAAAAGCGAAATCAAGTACTGACAACAGTAAACTTATTTATTTCATTTAACTATATTTAATCGTTTTATAAAAAGGCTGAATTATTTTTTGGTTACGTAGCTATTCTTGAATGAACTAAGAAAAATTCTTGAAGCTATACTTGGGAATATAACAAAGATGACTAGACATCGTCAGTTAACCAAAAATACAACACCTATTTAATTTCAACTTATTGACCTACACTAAGGTTTTAGTTTTGTAGTTTTCCCTTTTTAGCATACTTCATAGGTTCAGGTAATAAAAGGTTTAATATAGCTGCTCCTACTAAAATAACAATTGATAAGTAAAAGGAAATGTTATAACTACCTGTCTCACTATAAAACAGCCCTGGTAAATAAGCACCTAATGCTGATCCTATTTGATGACTTAGAAATAACCATCCTAAGATAAATCCAATGGAATATTCTTTAAAATATTGAGTAGCCAATAATTGAGTAGGAGCTACAGTTGCAAAATCAACTAATCCAAATAGCACTGCAAAAACAAGTAGTAAACCAGAATTATGACTATATAATAGAATACAAATTGATATTGCTCTAACTACATATAGAAAGAATAACATTTTCCGACTGCTCCAACGATCAGCTACTACACCAGATATTAAGATTCCTAAAATATTAAATCCAGCAAGTATACTTATAGCTGCACTAGTGACACTTGTTGAAAAACCATGATCATGTGAAAATGGAATTAGGTGTGTATCCATTAATCCTGTGGTAGTAAAACCACAAATAGCAAAAGGTAAAATTAAGAACCAAAATTCTCTTTTTAGAAATACTTGCCATATCGAAAGGTTTGTATTTAAAGCTTTCTTTGCGTCTATGTCTTCTTCAATAACTTCCCCGCCAATAGGGGATAACCCCTTTTCTTTAGGATGATTTCGTAAAATTAAAAGGACAATTGGAAAGACAACGAAAATTAAAAAAGCACCTAAAATAATAACAGTCATTTTCCAATTAAACCAATGGATTAACATGAGAGAACCTGGAACAAGAAACATTTGACCAGCACCAAAACCTGCTTCCATAATCCCAAATGCAAGGCCACGCTTTTCATTAAACCAATTAGTTACAACCACTGTTGCAGCTACATTAGAGGCTCCTCCTACACCAAGAGAAACCATAATTCCATAAAGGAAAAATAACTGCCAAGGGTGATGTACAAAAGAAGTAAGTAAAATACTTATTCCTACTAGAAAAGTGCTGAAGGATAAAATAATACGAGCACCTAATTTATCAACTAGCCTGCCAATGATTGGTTGGGAAAGTCCATAAACAATAAAGCTTAAAGTTGAAATAAGGGAAATTGTTCCTCTATCCATTGAAAATTCAGATTCCCATGGTTCTACAAAAGCACCAAATGAAAGGCGTACACCTTGAACAGCTAAAAAAGTTAAAAATGTCACAAAAACGATAATCCAACCATAATGAAATTTTATCTTCATATCTTCTCCTAAAAAAATAATTATTTGGTCCTTAGATCTAAATCCCAACGTTCTTCTATTAAAGTAGATCCCCACAATGATTTTTCTTCTTTTTCTGCTGTTATTTCAAATCCAAATTTTTTATATAATGGTCTGGCAGTTACCATATCACTAACCGTCCAAAGAAAAATTCGTTCAAAATTATGTTCTTTGCAATATTGAACTAAAGATTTAATAAGTTGAGTGCCCACTCCCTTTTTTTGAAATGCTGGATTTACTAGGAACCACCTTAACTGTCCGGTCTCGCTTCCATCATTTACTAAACCAATACAGCCTGCAAACTGTCCACAACTTTCCGCTATCCAGATCCTTTCTATTTCAGAGTCAAAGGTCTCATGAAGATATGCTAAAAAACTTTTATCCCATTTGTATACTTGGCTATAAAATAACCATTGCTGTTCAATCATGTTTTTTATATCTTCCGAAGTATAATAGCTCCGGATAGTAACGGCTTCTTCTTTATCTTGAAATGAATGAGAAAGAATTTCTTGTATCGTATTCATTGAAGAAATCAGCTTTCGTTTTTGACCATCTTCCAAACCTTCAAGAATATATCCCACTTGCTGATTAGCCTTCTTCTCCAGCTCTTTGTATATTAATTCTCCATGATTCGTGACATATAGATGATAATTACGACCATCATCTTTACATTTTTGCTTATAAATCATTTTTTCCATTTCGAATTTTTTAATAATTCTACTTACATAACCACCATCTAAATCTAATTTTTCTTGAATATGTTTAGCTGTACAATTTCTAGTGTTATAAATCTCAAATAAAATACGAGTTTCCGTTAAAGAAAAAGGACTATCGTAGATATGTTCATTTAAAAAGCCTAGAATTTCTGTGTAAAACCGGTTGAATTTCCGTAACTCAAAACCACATTCATTTTGTTCATTATTCATATTGCACACCTCTTCCAAAGTCTAATAATTTATTAAATACATAATTATTTCATAATTTTAAACAAAATACTTGCTTTAGTCAATTATTTATTTTTTTCTCCCTCTTCGTAGAACCTCAAGTTAGCTACATAATCTTCGTAAAGCATGCTCATAATAATTTCATCCGAATATGTATTCTTCAAATATAAGGATTGTCTTAAAATGCCTTCTTTTTGAAAGCCAGCTTTTTCATAAGACTTTATGCCACGAATATTATGTGAGAAGACTTGCAGCTCTAAGCGATTTAAGTTTAATTCCTCAAATGTAAATTTTTGTGCAAGCCGTGTAGCTTCTGTCCCATACCCTTTTCCATAGTTGTCCTTACTATGAAGCGCTATTCTAAACATTGCCTTTTTATTATGTTCATCAATTTCTTGAATCGATAAATCACCTATAATTTGGCCATTTTCTAATAAACAAATAGCTAAATCATGACGCGTCTCATCTTGGCTAAAGCTTTTATAAGCATTAACCACCTCCTCCATTGTAAATACGTTACGTGTGCCAGTCATGTATAACCCTTCATCCTCTTGGCATCCCTTAAATATACTTTCCATATCACTATCACAGATAGGTCTTATGTATACATAACTTCCTTTGATCATGTTTATAACCCCTTCTTTGATAATTTTTACTTAACCATATCAACTTATCTTCTATTTAAATAGATCGTTTTATAAATAGCTATGCCTAAAACAATGATGAAACGTTTTTGACATCATGAAAGGCACTAACAAGTGATTTGTCAGTGCCTTTCATTCATCTAGAATAGACTATTTTTTTAACCGTTTCTGTAGATAAATAATATTGTATTGCCAAAGCTTCAATTGGTGTTCCACAAGTAAAAGCTTTCCTTATAAGCCATTTATGCCAGCCCCTTAATTAATATAAATAAAAATAAGCATGCAAAGCCAATTTATAAGAAATGAATCCTAAGCAAATTATACAAATTGCTCATGTAAAAATCCGTCTTCTATTGCCATTTTCCAATTAAACTGTTGGTACCAGAAATAAGGCCACCATAAGCTTCATTTGTGATATAACCTCTGTCTTTTTGTCGATCAAGTAACCGCTTAAACCCTTTCAAGTGTTTCACAATCTTTTCTTCTTCTTTTTTCTGTTCAAATCGTTCCACCACGGTCAGATGTATGTTCAAAGCATGCACAGTGCTTTTCTTTTTAAAAGCACCAATTTCATCATAATAGTCAACTAATGCACGTAAATCGGCTATTGTTGATACTGGTACTGCCTGCTCGATGCGAAGATTATCCAATATAAATGTACCTTCCCCAGTGTCCATATTTACGGATGTGCCATCATTAAAGAGACCGATATAGGTTTGACCATTTTCTGAGCCAGTAATGGTAAACTCTGCTGTGTTTGTTTTTATAGATGCTGGGAGTAATTCATTCGTTGTTAATCCATTTGCCTTGTCGATATTTCGAACATCAATCGCTTGGTCACCAACGATGAAGCGATACGAATCAGCAGTTGTTTGATAGTCAAAGCTCACTTTATACGTTACACCTGGTTTAAAATGAAAGTGTTGTGGAATAGTTCGGTATACTAATCCACTGTTTCCGGTATTCACCTTCAGAGACCAATTCCCCTCAAGTACATCATCAACTATTTTTTTGCCTGCCCAACCTTTTTGTGTATATGGTGTATGAAGCTCTGCCAAGTGAATGCGGTTATCTTCTACACCCTCTGTATTACCTACAACAAAAGGATAAATTCCCTGGACAACTGTTTCAAAATCCTGTTCAAATACACCTGGTGAGCTGTAATTATTCAATGAACTTTGCACAATTCGGATGTCATCAAATCTTGTATTCCCTTCCCCGGCTTCACGGCCAAGCGATAATATAGCTGTATCACTTTCAGCGATAAAACTTACTTGCATCCGCTGCATATTACTGTTGTATCCATCATTTGTGGCATGTGAATCAGCTTTTACGTAGTTCTTTTGTAAGCTACGCAATGTATAATTGCTAACCTCCTCTACGCCACCCATAACAGAAATTGAAGCCTGCCCATCACTATTGTTCTCCACATATACTTCTGCTACATATTCCGCTCCAGGTTCTAAATCGGTTATCGTTCGAGTTACAATTGTCTCTTTTTTCGGACTGTCCATATTCAAATAATAGTCGCCACTGCTTAAATTTCGAGCATCCTCTGCTTGGTCTGTTCTATTTACACTGACAGCTTTCTTATCACCTTTAACCTTTGTAAACTTATCTTTAATTGTCCCTGTATTAAACCCAGAATCATGAATATGGTTACCAGTACTCCATTCCTCAACCTTTATTTGTTGATCGTCGCCAGCAACAATAATATAAGGAGTTGCTGCTTCCGCGTTCAGTGTAATTTGATTATCAACTACCTCTACCTCATGCATATCCGTTCTACCTTGATCTGTTAGCTTATAAACTTTTAGACTCGCAGCATCCTCGTATTCATTCGGAAGTGTCCATGTAGTCTCTCCACCTTCCAAATTCCAGTGATATAGTTTATTAGAATCAGGTGTTGGTTTCTCGAAATCCTGCTCGATCCATGGCAGCAAATACGTATGACCGTCAAGTATGACATTGTCATTAAGACGAATGATTCGTTCTCTCGAATCATTTTTTCGTCTCACTTCAACTTGATCTCCATTGCTTGGATCCTTTAACTTGATTGCTTTTTCTAAATTGGTTTTCGTTGGGTCACCTTCTGTTGTTTCCCAATTCATTACATAATATTTTTGTAAAAACTTCGTCGGTAAATTCGTATCAAATGTCATGCGAATGAAGTGATCGAAGTTCTTATCCGATTGCCATCCTTCAAAACCAGCTAACTCAAATCCACCAAGTAATGGATGATCCGCTGTACCTCCCACTTCTGGCCAATTTAGTACCCAGGAATCTTTTTGATGATTACTAATAAAACGAAGCACTTCAGAGTTAATACCCTTGCTTGCTGAGCCACCATAATTTTTGTCCGTTGCCCAATGCTGCCATGTGGAATAATTTGGAACAGCTGTACCAAATTCTGTTGTCATCCTCCACCCTCTGTCCACAATTTGCTCAGCAATCCGATCGGACTCCCATTGATCCTGATACCAAACATCTAGGTATATAAAATCAAGTTCAGGTGCGGCTGCTTTTAATTCATCCAATCTTTGAGCACGTGCACCCGAGTACAAATCTTTCAATTTATCAATAGTGTATGACTGGTCTAACCACCCCCACCCTTTGGCATTAGGACCGTTAATCAAATCGTCACTAAAAGCATCTGCTTCTGGATACGTTTCTTGGGCATTAATGTGAACACCAAATTCCGCATTGTACTGATGACCCTCTTCAATAAGTTTGTTTAAATCTATTGAACCACCCATACGCTCGCCAATATCACCGTAATCTGGGTGAGCACTGTCATGTCCTTCATTTCCATAACCTTTAAGCAGAACAGCCTGTCCTAATCCATCTGTTGCAAGTGCTACCTTTTTAACATTGTCTAGCGTTTTCAGAAATGGCTGCTGGGTCTGTGAGCCAAAATTCATGGCAATGCGCATGCCTACATTATTGTTTACGTTTTCCGATCCCTTAATCGTCTGCATAATATCACGGTATGCAATTGCTCCGTCCTGCCAATCTACGTTGTTATCTGCGTTTAAATCCTCTGCAATGGCAATTTTTATGGTCGGCTTATTAGAGGATGGTTCTGACATAAACTCCCTATGGTAATAAAGAGCGTTGGATGCAATACCTAGCGCTTTATTACCATTACCATTTACGTACCGGTTGGCAATCAAGTTATGGTAGCCATCTACTTCTGAACTGGACCATACCCCTGCACTTAGTTCGTTTGTTGACAGGAAGGCAGCATAGTACCCCTTTGAACTTCCTATTTCCTCCATTGATGAGTCTACATTCACAGTCGTATCACCGGGCTTGGTAACATCACTACTGAGATTGGTTAATTTAGCATTTGCATCAGCTTGCGAAGCATTTACTGAGATATAATTCATATCTGCAAATTCGATTGTTTCAATGGTGGTATTCCCGTTATTATTTATTTCCTCAAAGCTATAAACAACCTTATTGCCATTCACTTTTAGTGAAAGGGTAAACGTAGCATCAAGGTCCTCAAACTCATCCTGAACAGCTAGCGTATAAATCACTTCCTGATCACTAACCTTTTCAAAGCTTACTTCAGGATAGTAAAGCATATTATTTATTTTTAATCCATAAACTGGTGATAGCTGCCCATTCATTACACTGTTACCAACAGAGTATTTGATTACTCTAGGAAACACTTCATCAATTGTTACATTCATATAATCTGAGCTTATTGTCTGCTCTATTGGCTCTAGATCTGGTGGATCTGGAGGCATGTACTCCTTCATATGCACATTCGAAATCGTAATATTAGCAGCTCCGCGGCTCTTCTCTAAGCCAATTAATCCCGCTTTATCTACACCACCAGACTGCGTCCATGATCCTATTTTTTCATCATTAATGAAGAGCGTTGCTGAATCATTAATAAATCGTACACGCAAATGGTATGTTTGGTCTGCCTCTATCGCCATCCCTTTCGTTAGCGAAGTCCATTTGTTCACTGGACCGAAGAGCTCATGGAAGTACTGATTGTTCTGATCCTCCGTTCCCACATACGTATACGCAGAGGGATCTTGTACTCGAAAAATAACTCCGAAACGATTCAAATCTGTATCTGATGTAATGTCTGCTTCAAAAATACCATTTTTCATTTCTTCCATATTTTTATAGACTATTTTATTTTTTCCGCTCGATGTAATTCCAAATGTTGCAGACCCATCATCGTGATAGGTTATCGTACCGTCACCTTGAATAATTTCTAAGTCCCCTTCTTCCAAGTTCTCATCATTAATTTCTGTCTGATTACTAGTAGAATCAATAGTTTGTAATCCCTCCCCGCTTGGTGATTCTTTTGAATTTTCATCCTTTTTTCCAATTTTCTCCTCCACTGCAGATCTCATGTTGCTGTTCCCCTTTTGCTGTGTGATTTCAGTTGTTTCATCTCCAGCAGAAGTATCTTGATTCCAACCTTCTGCATAAGCTGATGAGCGATTAATTATACTTAGATAAGAAACAGTTAACATAAATGCTAGTAACACTGTACATACTTTCTGTGCACATTTTTTTATCATTGATCCATTTACCTCCTTTATTTTAATAACTTAAATTAGATTGGGAGGACAAGTAGGTTTATTTCCATAAAGTGAAACTTCAATCAGTTGGGGTTTTGTTTAACCTCACTACTGCCAATTATGTGCGGGATAAAACAGGAACCTCCCTACAATTGCACGGTTACAAATTAAGGTTAACGTTGTTGAAACGCTTTCACAACAAAGATGTTGTTCTATTTTTTATGAATATTGCTTATTATTAGATTTATTAGTTCATTAAAGAGATAGTGCGAAGTAGTTCTATGAATCTTTTATTTGAAAAGCAGCCAATTACCTAATCCCGTTTAATTACTTGTTACTAAAACAGAAAAAGAGAGAAACACCTTGGGAACAAGGCGCTTCTCTTCAATTCAATTCAATTCTTTATTATCTCAAAATATACTTTTTACCAAGTGCCCACATAACAACACTTATACTCAAAAAATATAATGGCATCGTAATCAATGAACCATTATGAAGAAAACTCATTCCCGTCGTTACTAAACTAACTAACATGTAATAGCCTAAACTGAAAACTGCCCCGGCTGTTCCTATAACATCTTGAAAATCCACAAGCGCAAGGCTCAAACAGTTTGGTAAAGCAATACCTGCTCCTATTAACATGATAAAAACTGCAACTAAAATACCTAGCAGTAATGCTAGATTAAATGAAGCTGTGAAAATAACGGCCAATGTTAATAACAAAGAGCCTACAATCATTACGAAGCATCCAAGGTGAATAATTCTCTCTGGCTGATATATGGTTAATAATTTTCTTGAGATTATAGCTCCAATAATAGATGCCAACGCCACAATTATACCTAGGAAACCAAACATACCTGGAGACATATGAAAGTGTTCCATAAAGATAAAGGGGGCTTCCGCATAATAGCTGAACAAAATTCCGTTTATACCACCAATTAGCAATCCAAAGACAAAGACACGTGGAGAAAAAACAATTCGTTTAGCAACAGGCAAAATGGCGACTCGTTTTCTTGTTAAACCATTCGTTGTCTCCGGTAGCCTGAAAAAAGCATAGATAAACAACAAAATACTCATTATAACAAGCACTAAAAAGACAGCCTTAAACCCAAGTTCCTGATCCACCCAACCACCGATAAGTGGACCTACTGCAGGTGTGAAAGCGATAACTGCAGATATTTGTGCAAACATAACATGTCTTGTACTTCCAGACATACTTTCTCGTAAAATGGTTTGCGTAATAACTGACCCAGTAGCTGCCCCAAAAGCCTGAATGAAGCGGCTAACAAGAAGGAAAGTAACGGTTTCAGAATAAAAACACATCACACTTCCTATTCCATAGAAAACTAAACCACTTAGCATTGCTGGTCTCCGGCCGATTAAATCAGAGACCCATCCCCAACAGAAAACCCCGAAGGCGAAACCAATAAAGTAAATACTTAAGGTTAACTGCACCGAATTATTTGTAGCACCAATCGCATTAGCAATATCCGGCAAAGCTGGCGTATAGATTGTTTCGCTAATTTGTGGAAAAGCCACCAGAACAATCATTAAAAGTAAAGATGGTGCTGTATATTTTTTCATTTTTTGCCCTCCTACAAGCATGGTCTATGTTAAAAACAAAGAGACCAGCTAGGGGAAGGGCGGTATCATTATTAATATACGATTATAAAATAGCATTATTAAATCACCTTCGTATGCAATAAAAGTAGGAGAGCATAGTCTGATAATATTATAGGAGTTTTTATCCTTTTTTGAAAGAGCTATTTTATCCTCTTTAGTTTTGTCACAGCCCAAATTAAAAGGTATTCATTTAACTCTCCCCTTTTTATATTTGGATTGTTATCTATTAACCTCTCATATCCAAAAACCCTTTCTAAAAGAAAGACTATGAAGATGACATGGCACCTATCCTATGCAAAGTAGATTTTCATTCAGTAAGGATGGATACATTTTGTCTTGACGTTCGCACTCCATATATGTATAATCTAGATCGTAATCATTACGATTTATGAGGAGGAGTATTTATGCGTATTTCATTTATAAAATGGTTTAGCATAGTAACCATTAGTTCGTTACTAGTATTAGCAGGGTGTCAAAATTCAGGCTCATCTAAGGAAGATAATGAAAAATCATCATCCGGCAACACTTCTAAACAGCAAGAGCAAACAACTGATAATACAAATGAGCATGATCATAATCACGACCACAGTCATGCACTTGATGAAGAAACAAAACAAATTTACGAAGGGTATTTTGAAGACAGTCAAGTGAAAGATCGTTCACTCTCAGATTGGGAAGGTGACTGGCAATCTGTATATCCATATTTACAAGATGGGACGCTTGATGAGGTATTCGTTTATAAGGCTGAAAATGAAGGTGATAAGACAGCTGAAGCGTATAAGAAATATTATAATAAAGGCTATCAAACGGATGTTGATCGTATCCTAATTCAAGGGGATATGGTAACGTTCTTCAAAAATGGCGATAAATATACAGGTGAATATACCTATGATGGGTACGAAATCCTAACATATGACGCGGGAAATAGGGGAGTAAGATACATATTTAAACTAGTTGAAGAAACTGAAGAGCTTCCTCAGTATATTCAATTCAGTGATCATAGTATCTATCCAAACGAAGCTGGGCATTACCACCTATATTGGGGTGACAGCCGTGAAGATTTACTGGAAGAAGTCAACAACTGGCCAACCTACTATCCATCAGAAATGGATGGTCACGATATTGCCCATGAAATGATGGCACATTAACCAATCATGGTTAGACATATGTAAATTATGTATTAGAATATGATAGTCGTAGCAGTTGATAACTAGGGTATTCGGAAAATTGCGAGGATAGAGCCAGCTCTTAACCTCTTTCCATCCAATAATCCGATTACCCCTTTTTCATTACTGTGCTAGTTGTCTATGTGTACATTCGTTGATTTTATTTTATTTAAGTGAAACGAACATGTAATGAAAATTAAAGCTAGAACTACAAATAAACCACTAATCCAACTTAAATATAAAATGGAAATATACTGTATGATTATACCTCCGAAAGCAGCCCCAAGAGTCATCCCAACATTCATCAATGCTGTATTAAAGCTTAGTATCGTTTCAGACGAATCCGGCTTCAATGTAATAAGGTAAAATTGCTTCGCAGGTGTTGTTGTCCAAGTAGCTGCTCCCCAAACCATTACGGTAATAAAAACGCCTATTGTTGACTGCGTTGTAAACGTTAAAGAAAATAAAGCCATTGCGTGAATGAATAAACTAATTGATATCGTTCGATTTGGACCCCATTTATCTACTGCATACCCCCCAAATCGAGAGCCAATAAAAGCAAACGTACCTAAAACGAATAATACGACACTAATCATCTCTATAGATAATCCAGCAGTTGTACCTAATAACGGCGAAATATATGCAAACACCATTGTATATCCGAGAATCCAAAATACGGTAGTTAGTAACCCTGTAAATAGTCGCTTATCCTTGATTATCTGTATTTGTTGCTTAAAAGGGAGTGGCGTATTCCCTTTAATCCAAGGTAATCTTTTGTAAAGGAAATATAAAATAAGGACCGTGATGAAGGCAATAATTAGAAAGATATACCGCCAATCTACATAAGCTGCTAAATATGTTCCTATTGGAACTCCAAGTACTAACGAAACGGTAAAGCCCGTGATAACAGTTGCTATGGCACCACCTCTTTTTTCAGGCGTAGAAATTTGAGCAGCATAATTCGTTGCAACTACAATATACAATCCACCACTCATAGCCATAATAACTCGTGATATCATAAGTAAAGCGTAGTCATAACTAAAACATGCAATTATATTTCCTAAGATAAATGTAAAGATGGAATATAATAATACTTTTTTTCGTTCAAATGTTGCAGTTAACATAACCAAGACGAGTGCTCCTATAGCATAAGACAAAGAATATACGGTTATCAATTGACCTGCTAATGCAATGGTTATATCTAAATCAACAGAAATAATTTCTAAAATTCCAGAAACAACAAACTCTGCAGTACCTGTAACAAATGCTCCTAAAGCAAGTAAAAATATATTTAAATTTAGTTTTTTATTCAATTTCTACAGCTCCTTATCACTTCAAGACTTGTTCTCATTTTATGCCCTGTGATAACATAAGTAAAATTGATATTTTTAATGAAGGAGATGAGTAATAACTCATGAGTCTTATTCGCTTTGAAATTATAACGAAAGTGATGGAGGTGGGGAGTTTTACCAAAGCCGCGGAAAGGTTAAATATGACCCAATCAGCTGTAAGTCATGCTATTGCCAGTCTGGAATCAGAATGGGGTGTGACCTTATTAATTCGTGATCGCCGAAAAGGGATAGTACTTACAGAAGTGGGGCAAAAAATCCTTCCTCATATGAGAGAAGTGCTAAATAATATGGAAAAAATAAACCAGGAAGTAGCTCTAGCAACTAATCTAGAAATAGGCACGATTCATATTGGTACTTTTTCGAGCGCCTCTTCTTGTTTATTACCAAAAATACTTGCAAAATTTCAAAAAAAGCATCCTAAAATAGAATTTAGATTTTATGAGGGGACATACGAAGAAATTACCGAATGGCTGAATTCAGGAATTATAGACATAGGGTTTGTTGTGGAGGATAGATCGACCTCAGACTTTGATCTTGTACCTCTAATAAAAGATGAAATGGTTATCGCTTTTCATCCAGAACATAAGTTTTTTAACAAACAAACGGTAAATATGCAAGATTTACAAGATGAACCTTTTATCATGCCAACAGGTATGTACCAAGCACATGTAGAAGCGTTGTTTAAGCAAGCAAATGTTAAACCTGTTATCCGCTTCGAAGTACATGACTGTAATACAATAGCCAATATGGTACAGGAAGGGCTCGGAGTTACAATCGGTCCAGCGCTATTTCTAAAAACACAGCAAACTATTAAAATAGGTAAATTAAATATTATTAATTGGCGTGAAGTTGCACTAGCTTGCAGTTCAATTTCAAATGCATCTCCCGCTGTAAAAGAGTTTCTTAAGGTTGCTAAACATACTTTCGATCAACCTAAATAATAAAGTGAAACTTCCATCCGTGGAGGATTGTTTATCCCCATTGATTGGTAGTAATGACCTAAAGACCATTGAATCAATCGGACATTTGCTAGCAGTCGAACCCCCTCTTACCAATATTGGGTTCACTTTTTTGTTTGAAGTCAGGGGCTTACTGCTAGTTATATGTGGGGTAAATGGGATACCTATCATAAGTAGTTCGTGATCAAAGATTTAGCGTTTCCCTTGTTCATAGGCACAAGGCGATATAACCAAGTATTAGATCTTTCACTACCTTTATATGCAACGCTTAAATCTCTAATACGTAAATAAAGAAATATAAAACTATAACATACCTAACAAAAAAAGAATCGAGAAGACATACGAATAGTACGTCCCGATTCTAGTCTAAAAGAAATTTACTGTTATATTTAGATTGCTCCAACCTACTCTTTATCTAAATAGAGAAGTTCTATTACTTTCTTTGTTGCCTGTGCAATAAGCTTATCATTATAATCAGCATCCTCTTTATCCCGATCAGAAAGTATGGCAAGAACAATCGGATCACCTTTTGTTGGCCAAATGATAGCAATATCGTTTCGCGTACCATATGAAGCGGCTCCCGTTTTATCTGCAACCTCCCAATTACTTGGAACACCTGCACGAATCAAATTATCTCCCGTCGTATTTCGCTTAAGCCAATCTACTAATATCGTTCGTTTTTCCTCTGGAAGTACATCTCCAAGTGTGAAAGCTTGGAGGCTAGTAACAAGTGCCTTTGGTGTGCTAGTATCAGCTGTTTCTCCTGGTGTAAATTCATTTAATGCTGGTTCCTTTCGCTGGGGATTAGTAACCTCATCCCCTAAACCCCTCAGTGTATCTTTCAATCCACTAGGGCCACCTATTTGATTGAATATAAGATTAGCTGCTGTATTATCACTAAAACGAATAGAAGCATCGGATAGCTCCTTTAGCGTCATCCCTGTATCCACATGCTTTTCTGTGATTGGGTTATAATTTACAAGGTCATCTTTAGTATAGGTAATTCTTTGTTCTAAATCTTCCATTGATTTTTGTTGTAACAGCGCTCCCACCGCTAAGGCTTTATGCGTTGAAGCATATGCAAAACGTTCTTCTGAGCGATAAGCTATCGTTTTATTTGTTCCAGTATCTAGAGCAAACACACCAAGTCTGGCATCAAATTCTTTCTCAAGTTTGCTAAAAGTGGCCTTGATGTCAGTTTCTTGCTTCTTTTGGTTACTATGATTACTTACCTCATTTTTCGAGCAACCTACTAAAGCAATAAATGCTAACAGTAATAAAATTCCTGTCCACTTATATTTATTTGATCGGCAAAGCTGCGTACATACTTTCATGAAAAATCTTCCTTCTTTCTATATGTTTTTTATTCCTAATAACTCCTTCTCGTCGATTACTCCTACATCGTTCACAGCGTGACATGAAGGTGATTGGCAAGATTATTAGATGCAACATATGGGTCTTAGTATTGCCTATCGTAGCAAAAGCGTGTATATATAATTGGGTAACTATTAGCTAATGCAAAAGCATATCGACATTTATTCGGTTTGTTCTTTATCTTTTGGTTCACGACATTCTTCTTTCAATTCAAAATAAGCATCCATTATTCGTTCGCCTATTTTATTGTTTACATGTTCGCCTTTACCAGTGTGTGGTACGACAATTGCAAAAGCTACCTCTGGATGATCAAATGGTGCATATCCGATGAGAGTGAGATTCTCCGTATAATTGCCATTAATCTCATTTTCTGCTGTTCCTGTTTTTCCTGCAGGATTATACGATTTATCACCAAATTCGCGATATGCGGTTCCACCGGGCTCCTGATATACACGTCGAAAGCCCTCTTGGACACGTTTAATCTGACTTTGACTCATTTCAACCCGATTCAGTACATCTGTATTTACGCTCTTAAACAAAGAACCGAGCTGTTTTTCAGAAGGATTAGGGAGCCGAATTTCTTTCAAAAAATGAGGCCGAACACGTAATCCATCATTTGCAATCGTAGAAACATATTGAGCTAATTGCATAGTGGTGTATGTATCATACTGTCCAATAGCAAAGTCCAGGAGATTACCTGCTACGGGATTAGGACCTTTATATCCTGTACCCTCATAAGGATAGTCAACTCCAGTCTGTACACCAAGTCCAAATTGAGAAAAATAATTCCGCATTTCTTGAAACGCCTCTTTTTGAAATGTAACAGGTGATTATACTGATAATGATATTCTCCACCCATACGTAAGGCGATGTAAAACATATACACGTTAGATGATCTTTTTAAAGCATCCTGATCATTAAGCAAGCCAAGGCTTGAATCAGTATACGAACTTTTTTCTGGTGTTCCTTTAATTTTTAATGGTTTATCATAAAACGTATCTCCCGGAGCTATTACAGCCGATTGATAACCGGCTAATACTGTTGCCCCTTTCACAGCAGAACCTGGTATATGTTGATCATACAATGCTTTGTACGCAGTATTACGAAATGCATTTTGCTTGCGATCATAATGCTGTCCAGAAACGGCAAGCAACTCACCGGTTTTTGGATTTAAAACAACGGCTAGCGCGTCTTCCATATGACGATTTTCATATGGATATTTTTTAATAATTGCTTTCAATTCATCACGTACAATCTGATCAACTTTTTCCTGGAGTGCTATGTCGATCGTTAAAACTAAATCCTTCCCTTGCTGACCTTCAACCACAATATTGGAATCAACTATTTCCCCCCTTTTATTGATCGTATACTTCATCTGCTCCTTTCTTCCTCTTAGAACAGCCTCATACTGCTCTTCTAATCCGCTTTTTCCAACTCTGTCATTCGGACTATAGCCACGTGTCAAATAAAAGTCTTTTTTATCCTTTAAAATCCCTTCTTTATGAGATGTAATGGACCCTAACAATTTTTTAATCGTATCACCATAAGGATATGCTCGTTTCCAATCTGTCGTTGCATTAATTCCAGGTAACTCATGTAAATGTTCCGAAACCTTGGCAAATTCACTTGGTGTTACCCCCTCATTCTTTACAATGTGTGGTGTTAAGGTCATCGCCTTATCTAATTCTTTTTTTATAAGGATAATGTTTAACTGTTCTTCTGTTATGTCGTTAACTTCCTCTTTATTTATTCTCTTCAAAATCGTACTATATTGTTCTGATGGGTCCATGCTAGCTACTTCTTTTTCCATTAATCGTTTTTTTGCTTCATCTATATGCTTTAAATACCAGTATTCTTTTTTATCTCGTAAGGTTAGCGTATCTAATTGAGCTTGCTTATTTTTGCCATGATACATCGAAATAAAGGTTGATAATTTTTCCGCGACCTCTAATCTTTCTTGTGCTTGTACCCCTTTTGCCGGCATATAAGTGATCGCATATAGTGGTTGATTATCTACAATAACGCGATGGTAACGATCATATATTCTCCCACGTGGTACCGGCATTTTCGTCGTATCTTGAGTTGTTCGGTCTATTTCTGCTTGGAAGCTGTCTCCATTTAAAATTTGTACAACCCCAAGCCGAAAAATTAATATTGTAAATAAGAAGAATATAAGAAGAAATAAAATGCTAACTCGTAAGGTAAACGGTGTTTTCTTTTATCTCTTTTTTCCATTGTTTCAACAAACTCCCTTTAAAAATCACTCTATTAATAGGCACCTATTGAAGCGATTTAAGGATTTTCTCCATTTTGGGATAACATAGCCGTGCCTCCTCTCTGCTTGACATCTTTAATCATCATTACTAAAAGCAATTTAGGATTTTTTGTGTCCATTTTGCTGATATCCTTCCCAAACCATTTCATTGCTTTTCATTCCTGACGGACGCTTTCCGTGGGCATGGCTTGAGCCTTTTGCTCACAAAAAACGTTCGCTGTGGGGTCTCAAGACGAATGGAAATCAGTATCTCCGATATTATCTAGTTGAAGTCGCTAACTCGGTAAGAAGGCTGATTCCTGAGTATAGCGAATATTATGGGAAAAAGTATGAAGAAGTACCGAAGCATCAACACAAAAGAGCTCTTGTCTTTACTTAGCTTGCTTAGATTCTTCTTGTACAATCTCTCACCTAAGTAACTACATACAGATTACAACCGTAGTCTAATACTACAGTCGTAATCTATTTTTGTCAAATGGACAAAGATCATTAAACAAGATCCCTTGAAATATGGTTGTGACAATCATCTAGAAGGGGCGATCTACTATATAGGTTGTACGTTTACTTCTTGTAATTGCACTGTTTACATAAATTTGGTAGATTGCTTAACCAATCATGAAGTGCTACTATTTTTATATATTCATTATGTGATTCTATCTTTTAGTAATCATTGCTACGAAAGTTAAGATGGTCAAGAATTGGAGAGAATAGCATGGATTTTATCCACTTTATGATAAGTTTTATGGTGTCTTCTTTTACTGTTGTAGTTATTACGTTAATTAGAAAATTGTTTAAAAACCAACTCTCCGCCAAATGGAGATATCATTTATGGTTTTTATTGCTATTTGCGTTGACGCTTCCTTTCATACCAACTCATTACCTTCATGTTGGAAACTATTTGTCGATGGATGGTAAGCAAGCAAATCAAACACCATCATCTACAACTTTGGCTGAAGAACCTCAAGCGGAGGTAAACTGGATGCAGGACTTTTCAGTCTCTGTTAATCGAATGGATCTTACAGCCCTAAATGAAATACTAGTCGTAATTTGGATACTAGGCATGCTGCTTTTCACTGCGCTAACAATCCATTCGTGGTTAAAACTTAAAAAAATAAAGCGCGCTACGTATAGCATTGGGAATAATGAAATTCTAAGTTTGTTTGAACAATGTAAACAACGGTTAAATGTAACAAAACAAATAAATATAGGAATATCCCCGCTTGTCAAATCCCCTATGACATTTGGTCTATTTAAAACTTATATTGTATTGCCAAGTCATTTTGAAAAATGGCTATCGATGGAGGAAATTAAATACATTTTGCTACATGAACTGAATCATTATAAATATAAAGATATTGCAATAAATTACCTTGTTGTCATGTATCAAATTGTTTACTGGTTTAATCCATTCGTTTGGTTTGCTTTTAAAGAAATGAGATTAGATCGTGAAATTGCCTGCGATATTGCTGTATTGAAGTTATTAGATAAGCAGAAATATAGGGTCTATGGAAATACAATTATTAATTTTGTTGATAAAAACTCCCAGAGCAGAGAGCATTTTATTTTGACAAATCAGCTAAACGGGTCAAAAAGGCAGATTAAAAGGCGTATTGAAAGTATTGCATCGTATACAACCGAATCAAAGCTGTTGAAGCTGAAAAGTCTAGCTATCTTTATGCTTGTAGGGTTATTTGTAACGAGTCAAATTCCGATCATTTCTGCTACGACAGCTGAAGATAATCATCATAAATTTAAGCATGAACGAACAATCTACGAGGATTTAAGCAACTATTTTGTGGGTTATGAAGGAAGCTTTGTATTATATAGTATACAAGATGAGACATATCGTATTTATAATGAAGAGAAAAGCACATTAAGAGTTTCTCCTAATTCTACGTATAAGATTTATAGCGCATTATTTGGACTAGAATCAAATGTCATAACAAACGAAAATTCCACGTTAAAGTGGAATGGGATGCAATATCCATATGATTCTTGGAATCAGGATCAAAATTTAACTACAGCAATGAAAAATTCTGTTTCTTGGTATTTTCAAAGATTGGATCAGCATGTTTCTAAAGACAACATCCAAGCTTATCTAAAGACAATAAACTATGGTAATAAAGATATTTCTGCTGGATTATCCAACTATTGGCTGGAGTCTTCCTTGAAAGTATCTCCAATCGAACAAGTAAATGCACTGAAAGACTTTTATACAAACAAATATGGATTTAAAGATAAGAATATCCAAACGGTAAAAGATGCAATTAAATTAGAGGAAAAAGATGGTATGATACTCTCAGGAAAAACTGGCACAGGTAGTGTCAATGGCAAAAATATTAGTG
Organism: Virgibacillus sp. AGTR; assembly: GCF_016919725.2. Taxonomy (GTDB): domain Bacteria; phylum Bacillota; class Bacilli; order Bacillales; family Amphibacillaceae; genus Virgibacillus; species Virgibacillus salarius. Next base: position 5,739 of record NZ_JAJERH010000013.1, on the reverse strand, counting down.
GTTGGTTCATAGGATATGTCGAGACCGAAGCGGATACTTTCTTCTTTGCAACGAACATACAAAATGAAGCAAGCTCCTACGGAAGTAAGGCAGCTGAAATAACATTATCCATTTTAAGAGATAAGGATATATATTAGCTTTTAAGGTTAATGCTAATTGAAAAAGCCTAGTATACACATACTAAAAATTTTTGTACATTAAACGGGCGCATTTTAAGCAGGAGGAGATTAGTGTGACAAATAAAGTACCTAGTATATCGGAAGCAGAATGGGAAGTCATGAATGTGCTTTGGGAAAAGTCCCCACAGACAGCCAACGAAGTCATTTCATCCTTGCAGGAACAGAAGGACTGGAAGGCGAAAACAGTACGCACACTTTTGGATCGTCTTGCTCATAAAAAGGTTGTCGGAGTAAATAAAAACCAAAGAGTATACACCTTTTTTCCGCTTTACACCCAGGATGATTGTCAACATGCAGAGGCAAAGTCCTTTATTCAGCGAATTTATGGTGGAACATTAAAATCAATGCTAGTACAGTTTATCCAGGAAGATTCTTTATCAGAAGATGATATTAAGGAGTTAAGGTCCATTCTGGATGAAAAGCCTACAAAAAAGAAAAATGAATGACGTACATGAAAACTATTAAAAAATAGGTATAAGTCAAATCGTACATTTTTTAGAGTTTTTGTATAACCGTAGCTAATTTATTTATTCCACCGTTCTTAGTAAACCAAATATCATCACTGTAACATACAATGAAGTACATTAGTTTTGTAATGTTACTATAAATAGGAACCAAATACGCAGGAGAGCATGACTAGGTAAGAAGTGACAAGGAGGCTTTTAGGCAGTATGTGAAAAGCCTCCGCCTATAGTGGAAATTAAATAGTAACATTTATAGATCTTCGACATTTTATTGACTCGATAGTTAAATTCCTTTAGATTTATCATTTACAAGTTTGTATACTAAAATCTTGAATAACTACTATTCCTATGAATAGCGCTTAGGCACTACAAGCATTACATAAACGACAACTGCCATCGTAGCACAAATTGCAGCTACGCCCCATAGTGTAACTTGCCATGCTTCGGTGAACTGTTCAGAGAGAAATCCTGAGTCTGAACTAGTAATAACCCCTGCTGCTACTTGCTCTGCAAGCTCAGCTGATTTCACCCGTACCTGAAGCAATGTGACTAATACTGCACCAAACACAGCAATAACTAATGCTTCAGAACCACCTCGAATAGTATTAAGGAAACCTGCCGCCATTCCAACTTGCTCTTGGTCTACGAGGCTCATAGCCTGGCCATCGGTAATACCAAATGAAATTCCCATTCCGACTCCAATCATTAGCAAGGGACCAAATAAATCACTTGTACTTACACCTGGATGAATCACCGTTAACCAGGCATTACCAGCAGCTATTAACAAAAGGCTTAGCCCAATAAGAGCCGGAGTGGAAACGCCCCGATTTACTAACCAGCCACCAAGCTGGGGAATCACTAATACTGGTGCCGTTAGTATCAGCATAATAACACCAACCTCTTCAGCAGAGATCTGATTCACCCCTTGTAAGTAGACTGGAAGGAAGACCAGTACACCGAGAAAACCAACTGATGTTATAAGTGTACTAATACACCAAGCCATAAATCTTGTATTTTTAATCAGCTTTAAGTTAAGAACAGGATGTGTACTTCGTCGCTCAACGAAAACGAAAATTGAAAGTAATATTATTCCAACCACAAACACTGTAAGAATTACCGGGCTTCCCCACCCAATCTCTGGCCCTTGCATGATGCCAAACATTATTAGCGTGAACCCTACGATAAAAGTAAGCATCCCTGGCCAATCTACTTTGACGCTCTGAGCTCCTCGCGACTCAGATATGAACAAAGTACCAATCAGAATCAGTACGCCAATGGCTAAATAAATAAGAAAGATGGAACGCCACCCAAACTCGCCAACTAACCAACCAGACAAAAATGGACCAATGGCAATACCTACACCTGCCATCGTTCCTAACGCAGCGAATGCTCTCATACGAGCTGGACCATTGAATGTAGTGGCAAGGATTGCACCACCACTTGCCATCACTCCTGCACCACCGATGCCAGCTAGTGCACGAGCAGCGTCCATCAGAAAAATATTATTCGAGATTGCGCTAATAAGCGATCCAATGACAAAAAGAGCCGATCCAATGATAAATGTACGCCGACGGCCGAATAAATCCGCCAGCGATCCAAATACTAGCGTAAAAGCAGCAAATGTTAGATTGTAAGCTGCAACCACCCAGTGCAAAGGGGCACCGGATACGCTCAAATCAACACCTATTTGTGGAACTGCTACTGCTGTTCCAGCAATTGACATTGCTATGACAAGCACTCCAGCAAGAACAACGATGAGCGTGACAGTAGGATATGAACGGCGCTGCCCACTAATCTCCGAAATAACTTTATCTTCCATTCTTTTCATTCAACACACTCCTTATATATATTTAATTTATGTTAAACATTGTTAGTTAGTTATTAGCAACTAACATTAAGTTTAAGTAATGAGGGAGAGAAACGAAAACACTTCAATGTTAGATAGTGATAACTAACATTGAATCGTAAAAAAAATTAAGGCTTTAATCCCTTAGCAATTATAGTTATCGCCTCTCGAAGATAATCCTCCTGTGGTAATGTAGAGGACGAGCCCTCCAGTAGTGTTTCAGCAACAAACTTCCCATAGTTAAATTGCATTAATGTTAACGCTTGAATTTCTGGGTCTCCATCAACTACCTTGCCCTTTTCCTGCATCACTTTTAAGTAGTCGATAACTACTTTTAGAAATTTAGCTGCATTCTTGTGGACATTCACATGAATATCGGGCATTGTTTTACGTTCCATAATGGAAATTAAGAAAATTTGTCTATTTTTTGCCAATAGTTCATGATACAACATACTTATCATTAGTAGATCCTCTTCTAAATTAAATGTGATATTTTTTTGGATCTGTTGTTCTATAGGCCCTGTGTATAGGTAGTTATCGATTATGGCTTCTAATATTGCTTTTTTTGTTCCAAAGGTTCGAAAAACAGTCATTTCACTCATACCCGCATTTGCTGCAATTTCTTTAATCGTTACGGTTTTATACCCTTTTTCAGACATTAATTGGATTGTCGCTGATAGGATTCTATCTGCGGTACTTTTAGTTTTTTCATTCAACTAACAACTACTCCTCTCGTGATAGTTATTAACAACTAACATTATTTTTTTCTTATCCTAATGCATCATAAGCTATTTGTCAAGTTTTCATTATGAGTAAATAAAGTAAGCTTTCAATCAGTGAGGGTCTTACTGTCAGTTATATGCGGGATAAAACAGGGAAATGGAAATCTATTGATTAGAAAAAGGAGTGAGCCCAAATTGAATTCACTCCTTTTTTGCACTGTTCGTAGGGTATTAAAAACCTGAAATGACATACTACTCTTTTGTTACTCCATTATCACCGTTAACTGACTTACAGTATGGAAGATTAAAGTTCTGTTGAAAACAAGTTAAACACCCCTTTTTCAACACCATTAAAATACTTTTCTTCTATAAATACGAATAGAAAGTATCCATGAGATAACGTAAAGCAGAACGACTGATAAGGTCACGAATAAATACAGCTGCGTATTTTCTAATGACAAGATTGTATGCACGATATTTCTAATTCGATCATTCAAATCTACGATAAATGTATTAACGATAACAAGATAAAGACAAAACAAAACAATGGACGCATTCATTAAATAACGACTTTTAAAAAGATAACAGAAAGGAAAAGCAAATGAAATAAAGATGACGACAATACTTGTAATCAAAAGCAATTGCTTCCATTGCACCATTTCGCTATGCATAATCCAATTTCCAACAGAAATAGTTAGGAGAACGAAAGCCATCCATATAATGGCACCAATATATTTCGAACTAACTATTTCATTTCGTGTATACGGCAAAGCGTTCAACAGTAAATTTATTGACGATTTTTCGTCCTTTGAAAAAACAACCATAATAATTCCAATACAAAATACAATACTTATCCATGTAATAGAGGTAATAGAGGTACCAAAAAATAAATAGATAAATAAGGCAGGTAATAGAATTAAGAATTCATTTTTCTGTAATAAAATATCTTTACGAATAAGATTTAGCATAACGTTCTTTTCCCTTCTTTGTATATAGCATAATATCTTCAAGTGTCGGCTTTTCGATAACAACCGTATCGCCAAAAATATTTTCTGTACGTTGTCTATTCGACGTCAATGCCTCAAAGCCATAATTTGTCTTGCGAATCCCTAGAAATTCCTGTTCTGTATCCCGATCTAATAGGTTTGTCTCACCTTTCACAATTGCATAGTTTTCTTCGATTTTGTAATACGCTTTTGTAAATTGATGCTGTCCATTATGAATAAAGGTGATATAATCCGCTATCCGATCCAAATCTGTCGTAATATGTGTTGAAAAGAATATCGTCTTTTCACCATCCTGCATCAGATTATGAAGAATATCCAGCAGCTCTCGGCGAAAAATTGGATCTAAACCAGATGTTGGTTCATCCATAATAATTAGCTCAGCATGGTGTGATAATGCAAAGGTTAAAGAAGCCTTCATCATCATCCCTTTTGAAAATGTTTTTATTTTTTTCTTTAGTGGCAGCTCAAACATATCTACATACTGATCAAAAATGGAATCATCCCAATTATTATAAGCGGGGCTAATCATTTGCTTCATGTCGACCAATGTACTATTTTCATAAAAGATATTACCATCGAACACAAAGCCGATTCGTTGTTTTATTTCCTTTTCATGTGTTTTGTAATTCAAGCCGAAAAGGGAAACAGTTCCACTATCGGGTTGTAATAAATTCATAATCAACTTGATTGTCGTGGATTTACCAACCCCATTACCACCTATAAAACCAGTAATAAAGCCTTTCTTAACCGATATAGATAAGTCTTTTAGTTGAAATCCGTTAAACGACTTATTTACCTGATTTAGCTCAATTACACTTTCCATTACGCTTCCTCCTTAAAGAGCATTCTAAGCAGTTCTTCTAATTCTGTTAACTCTAGACCTATTTCTTTACTATTTTGAATGGCGTCCATTAATTGCTCTTCTATCACTTTCATTTTTCGTTCTCGAATCATCTCATTATTTTGCTCAGATACGAAGGAGCCTTTTCCAACTATCGAAAAGATAAAACCATTTTTTTCTAGTTCTTCGTATGCTCGTTTAGTTGTAATGACACTTATGTCTAATTCCTTAGCTAATTGACGCATGGAAGGTAAAGACTGCCCGGCTTGCAATTCATTGGTCAAAATATGCTTCTTTATTTGCGTATAAATCTGCTCATAAATAGGTCCTTTTACATTATTTGAAATTATAATTTGCATGCAAATACCTCTTTTTAGATATATTGTATATATACTTTATATACATAATACACAAAAGGTAATTGATTTACAATATTATTTAATGAGTAAATAGAAAATTTTATCTTACAGTTAACGGATGCAATTGATAGTAGAACCACAATGAATGGATAGATGGAACGTGAAAAATAACTGGAAGCATATCGTAGACAAACACGTCAAACGTAAAAAGCCAAATAATGAGGCTGAAAATCAAGCGAGAACGGATTAAAGGAAAATAAAAATAAAAATTAAAAGATTAAAAAAACGAAAACAGTTTTAATATAGACTAAGAAAAACCGG
>NZ_JAJERH010000129.1 GCF_016919725.2 Virgibacillus sp. AGTR | reverse complement strand
GTTGTGCCCCAATGAGTATTTTTATGATATACGTATACCATGTCATACGATAAACATATTAAATAGGTATAATATGCGACATTTACTTGCATGCATGAAAGTATCGTGATATACTGGGTGTACAGTCGTATTACGAAATATAAAGCAGGTGAATGTAACTATGACAGACGCAGATAGCCGTTTAATTGAATGGTTGTTTCATGAAAGTAACATCACTCGGTACAAAATCAGTAAAGACGTCGGTATTTCCGAATCGACGCTCTCACGAATTGCGAGTGGGGAAACACCGATTGATGCTGTCCGGTTTGGATACGCCCGTAAATTAACGGAGTATGCTCGGCTTGTTAAATATTCTCAACATGCCCAAGCATTATTAGATAAGGATAAAGGGCAGACCACGTTGATTTCGCAGACCCTTCAACAATTGCGAGATGTTTATGGGGAGGGTGCTGATAAATTAATTGAGTCGGTACTAAGTGAACGCAAAAAAGATAACAAAATGGAAAGTAAAGGAGGGGGAGAGTCGTGAGCGAGAAAAAACGTAAACGGCGCTCATTCTGGGAACCGGATTCCAAGAAAATCGTATCTTGGTTAGATTCACAGACGGATCTCGGTACGAGTTTGCAGCTCATTATCGTGGATGCAATCCGTAAATACGGCGAAGGCGACGTTATCAAGTCACACCTGAACCAGCGCGAGACCCTTTATAATGAGACTGAACTGCAAACAACACCAACAAAGCCGGTCCGTAAAGAGGTCCTGAAGGATGCTGGTGATTACGATAAAAACACCCCTAAAGAACTGGAACAGGAAGTGGAGTTTGAATCTGAGCCAGAGGACGTTCAATTGATTGTTCAACATGAATCTAATAGTGACGATGAAATGTCGTCTGACAATGTAAACACGACGGCTGAAACCACTGGTGAGGATAAAGAAGACGAGCCTGAGTATGATCCTATCGCTGTCATGTTCCAGGACACAGGAAGTATGTTCAACAAATAAACAGATAAAACGTGAATGTTCACGATTTAAGTTACGAAAAGGAGTAGATGTACGATGGCAGGACAACCTATTGTAGCCGGGTTAGATTTAGGAAATGGATATGTAAAAGCGAACATTAACGGTCTGGTGCGAGTCTTCCCGTCAATTGCCGTAAAACAATTTAACACCGCGCACCATACACCGATTGCAGAAGACGAAGTCGGTACATTTATGAAGGACATCATTAATCAGATGGATGTGAGCTTCTCCAGCCCACTCGTCCGTTCGACAGAGCGACGTTTATTCGGAGAGCGTGCCTTAAAGTCAGGGTTAAATCTCGAAGAATTCGATGTATTTGCTCGTATTGGTAAATCCGAAGTAGATCTGTCTGGTGTGCTTGCACTTGCGACTATTGCTGCGGACCGACTGCAAGATTATTACGAGAAAAACGAAAAACTGCCAGCATCCAAACTGAAGGTAAAGGCGGATATGGCAACGGCTCTCCCGATTGGTGAGTACAAACGTCACGCCAAAGCATATCTTCAGAAATACGTAAACGATGGTGCACCACATATTGTCACGTTTCATAACTTCGAACGTCCGGTGCATGTTGAGATAATGTTTGAGCACGCATACGTCGCCAATGAAGGCGAAAGTGCCCAGTATGGCTTGATGCTCGCAAAAGATGCATTTCTTGAAATGATCCGTCGTGAAGCTGTGAAACGATTTCCGAATGGGGAACTTGACGGGATTACAGGAAAAGATTTGGTCAGTGCGAAAAATACGCTTGGTATCGACATCGGAGAAGGAACGATTGACTTTGCGGTCTTCTCAAACGGGAGATTCAATGCCGATGCCAGCTCGACGATGATCCAGGGGTACGGCTCGGTACTCGAATCTACGCTTTCGAAGTTGCAGGAGGAAGGGTATCCGTATAAGTCACGTAAAGAACTTTCTGAGTTCCTACATAATGAGCCATCACCGTTCACGAAGCGAAAGTGGACACATGTGAAAGAAGTAAACCAGTCCGAGGAGAACCGTTTCGGTGACGTAGTTTCGGGTGAAACAAGTAAGGTATTCAGTCGTGTTGGTGGTTTTATCGAAGTCATTTTCGTCTTCGGTGGTGGTGCAACACCGCTGGAATGGAGCCTATTTGAAAAACTGCAAAGTCGCGTTGCAGAATTCGGTGATGACAACTTACTTCCGATTGTATACCTGGATAGTGATTTCTCCCGGTTCTTAAACGTCCAAGGATTGTATCAGGTGGCCCAGCGCTTGCGTCAGACCGCATCTGGCTCTAAAAAACAGACAGTAAAAGCGAAATAGCGTACGAAAGGGGGGGCGTTTCGCATCCCTTTTTGTCGTGATTGTAATATTTTCACGAAAAATATGCTGGAAGGTGTGTCGGTACGGTTAGAGCGTGCCGAAATACAGAATGATAAGCATGACCGTACACTCGGTTATACTTGGATAAAAAATGGTGTAGAAAATGTGAACTTCAATAAATTACTGCTTGAAGGTGGATTGGCTCGATTAGACGTCTCTGATCCGAATACAAATACCTGGAATCATTTAAGGAAGCTGAGTCACAGGCCAAAGCTGAACAGAAAAACATCTGGAGTATTGATGGTTACGTTACTGATGACGGATTCGATTCGTCGCTTGTGCAATAACGGGGTGAGATAGATCTGCATGGGGAACATTCGTGGGTCACATAGGAAAAAGGGGTGATGCGCATGGCAGTCGCACAGGTAGTCCGTCCAGACCGACCTTCTACAAGAAGTACCAGGAGTACGAGGAGTACCAGAGGCACGAATACTATCACCAAAGACATACCGAAAGAGTCAATCAGAGATAAAAGAGAATATCAGGTAAAAGAGACGGGTTCGCCGGATATACATAAACCGAGACGTACAGTTTCCACAAGAAATCAATCGGTTAATCCGAGCACCAGAACCCGCGTGTCTACACGATTAAAAACTACGCGAGTTGCTAATGGATCAGTTAAGAAAGTCGAAAGAAATAAAAAGAGATATAACTTACTGGGAAAATTGATCAAACATTTGATTAAGCAACCGGAAGTGGCGGAAGCGACGCCATCCGTCCCCCTTCCGAGCCGTATGCAGGTGTATGGACAACGACGAGAGATCCAACGGAACATGGCCCCCATTCAGTTCATTGCTGTGATGTTCTTCGTGGTCATTATATCGGTACTAGCGTTCGGGTTATTGCGGGATGATTACACAGCGCAGCTACCCGACAGACCGTATGGTGTAGAGGTTTTTTATAAGGAAAAAGGAACAACCAGTACAAACACGGGTATACTCCGTGGACAATGACGTAAGAGGCACAAAGTGTAAAAAGCACAAGGATGGAGACCTGTGCTTTTTTATTTTCCGTTTCGATTAGCTCTTTGGCTAGTAAAGACTCTGCTACTAACGAATTGCGTTTTAATCGTTTTGAATGTTGCTTCAGCTACTGCATTGTATAAGGTGTACCTCACTTAATAATCTCTCAATACCAAACGTATTTAATGCTTCATCAATAAGCTTATTTTTAAACTCACTTCCTCTAATACACATAAATAGTGCCATTTTTGTTGCACTCGAACATATGTTAAATCACTCACAACTACTATTAATGCTTTATCTTGTTGGAATTCTCGGTTTAAAGTAATTTCCAATTTCAGATTCATTTACTGTCGTTTTTTTAGGTTTATATTGCGCAACCGTATACTTTGAAACAAGTCCTTGTTCTTTCATGATTCTGCCAATCGACGGCGAGATACTTGCCCCCTTGATTAGCAAATTCTTTTTTACTTTTCAGTTGCCCATATAAATTTGGACTATCTTTGAAGTCTTGCCGGCATATTTATTGGGCTCTTGAACGTGTAAGGAGAAAAGAACAAAAGCAATTTAGCGACTATGACCGTAAAAAGTGTAAGCGAATGAAGCACGTATTTAATAAGGAGCACGAAACCTTAACTGAGAAGCAACGCTGGTATCTGGAATGTTACTTAAAAATGTCGGATATATTGCGGATGGCATATCAATTAAAAGAAGCATATCGGCGTTTTGATCGGTTTCGAATGAGAGTATTATTACATCATCAATATAAAAATATAAATGGGCGAGTCGCATAAAGAAGGAGTGAGCGTTAGCTCACCCCCAACATTTGACTTAGAACCTTAAAAAACTCCTAAATCATCAAGCTTATAAGAAAGAAATATTCATTTTTGTCGCTAAAAATATTGACTTTATATAGTTAGCCTCTTTTTGTATTAAAAAATTTGGGGCATCAAAATACCTGGCCAAAATATAAATATCAGGTAGCCAACTAAAAGTAAGCCAACTAGTCCTAAAACGGATATGATCATAAAAAAATTTTTAAACTTTTTTATAGT
>NZ_JAJERH010000128.1 GCF_016919725.2 Virgibacillus sp. AGTR | reverse complement strand
CAGCCGGAGTGGTGGTCAAGCAGTAGCTATTATTCCATAATAGCTACTAGAGGAAGCGTGAATCTGAGCATTTAGTGATAAGGACTGAGCGAATTTTGCTCAGGTTTTTCTTAATTTTAGTAGCTTTTTTGATTTTTATAACACTTCTAGATGAATCGGATTTCAATAAGGATATTAAAAAATGAAAATTAATTCAGTTACCTATTTTTAAATAGTTCTTAAAACGTCATTCTTTTGACTGAAAATTACTTGTATTTTAAACCAAATATCCTAAAATTTTGAATATGAAAACTTTGTAGAAAAATGACGAAAACATGCATGAAATCAGGATTAAACGACATTTTAGTAATAACGAAGTTTTATAAATTAAGAAATGTAGGAATAATTAAAATAAACTGTTTTAGGTAAAAAGCCTTTTCAAACTTGTCTAAAAGTTATATAATTTTTAACTGTAACCGAATTCTTAGTAGCGAAAAATACTAAAATATTCAGAAAAAAGGGACATCTAAGGGAGGATATTAGTATGAAGAAATGGTCATTATTGGTTGCACTTGGTATCGTACTAAGTGTTTTTTTAGCAGCCTGCGGTGGCGATGACAATAGTACTGAAGGATCAAAAAGTAAAGATTCTGGTACAAGTGAAAGTAGTGGCGATAATACACTTAATCTATTACAAAGTGGAACAATCTCTACAATGGATTCTTCCATGGCAACAGATGAGTTCTCTTTCCAGTTCTTAGGTTCTACTATGGAAGGACTATATCGCTTAGATAAAAATGGCGAACCTACAGAAGGTATCGCAAAAGAACATAAAGTAAGTGACGATGGTCTAACTTGGACTTTTACACTACGTGAAGATGCTAAATGGGAAAATGGGGACCCAGTTACTGCAAATGACTTTGTTTATGCATGGCAACGTGCGGTTAACCCTGAAACTGGTTCAGAGTATGGTCCTTACATGATGAGCGGTGTTATTAAAAACGCTGAAGCCGTTAGTAGTGGAGATGCTGCTGTAGACGAGTTAGGAGTTACTGCTAAAGATGATTATACATTAGTAGTTGAGCTTGAAAACCCAACTCCATATTTTGAATCACTCACAACGTTCGGTACGTTCTTACCATTAAATGAAAAGTTCGTTGAAGAACAAGGTGATAAATATGCTACAAGTTCTGAGACAGTATTATCAAACGGTCCATTTGTATTGAAAAATTGGACTAGCACAAGCAGTTCTTGGGATCTAGAAAAGAATGAAAGTTACTGGGATGCGGATACAGTACAACTAGATAAATTGACATATGAGGTTGTTAAAGACCCACAAACAGCAGTGGACCTATATGAAAAAGGTACAGTAGATCGTGCTGACTTATCTTCAGATTTGGTTGACCAATATGCTACACACGAAGATTACAATGTTTCTCCAGAAATGTCAGTATGGTATCTAAAATTTAATGAAACAAGAAATGAAGCTTTAGCTAATACAAATATTCGTGCTGCACTAAGTAGAGCATTCGATAAGCAATCATTAGTTGATGTTATTCTTAACAATGGTTCTGTCGTTGCAAATGGTTTAATTCCCGAAAACTTTGTTCAAATGCCAGAAGGTGAAAAAGACTTCCGCGAAGTAAGTGGAGATCATATTACGTATGATCCAGAAGCAGCAAAAGAATACTGGAAAAAAGGTCTAAAAGAATTAGGTAAAGATTCCATTGAGCTTGAATTCCTATCTGGTGATACAGAAACGGCTAAAACAATGAATGAATATCTTGTTAATCAACTAGAGTCAAATCTAGATGGCCTAAAAATCAACCTAAAGCAAGTACCTGGTGAACAACGTTTAGACCTAGACACAAAAATGGATTATGACATCCAACTGTCTGGTTGGGGACCAGATTACCTTGACCCATACACATATATGAGCCTTTGGGTGACAGACGGTGGAAACAATAAAATGGGATATTCAAATAAAGAATATGACAAATTAGTAGAAGAAACGACAACTGAATTAGCTACTAATAATACTGCTCGCTACGAGAATTTCTTGGAAGCAGAAAAGATTTTATTTGAAGATGCTGCAATAGCACCTGTTTATCAACGTGCTAAAGCACAATTAGTATCTCCTAAGATGCATGGCGTATACATGAACGCATTTGGTCCAACATATGAGTACAAATGGGCAAGTGTAGAATAAGCGCACATCATTTTAAGTTAAGATAGAAATTTTAAAGAGAGAGTAGGCACTGCATGATGCATACTCTCTTTTTCCCCTTATATTGATATATTCTCATAATATTGAACATTAGCTTAATTTTAGGAGGTGCAAGCATGTTACGCTACATTTTACGTCGCGTCATGTATATGGCAATTACACTGTTTATTATTGCTACCGTGTCATTCTTTCTGATGAAAATGTTGCCTGGTAGTCCGCTTAATGCAGAGGATAAATTGAGTGAAGAACAAAAAGCCATTGTATTAGAAAAATACGGCTTGAATGACCCGGTTCCCGTTCAATACGTAAATTATATGAAAGGTCTTGTACAGGGAGATCTAGGTATTTCCTTTGCGTTTGATAATACACCTGTAACGAATATTTTAATGGATCGAATAGGCCCATCTGCACAGTTGGGAGCGCAATCATTATTAGTAGGAACAATTCTAGGAATTTTATTCGGTTTAATAGCTGCAATATCGCACAATGGATTTCTTGACTATAGTTCGACAATATTAGCAGTACTCGGGACATCTATTCCATCCTTCGTATTTGCTGGACTACTCCAATGGTTCCTTGCCGTGGAAACAGGCTGGTTCCCTGTCGCATTATGGGGAACGTTTGAACATACCATATTACCAACGATCGCCTTGATGATATTCCCGATAGCAACGGCTGCTCGTTTTACGCGTACGGAAATGATCGAAGTAATGGGTTCTAACTTTATTACAACGGCACGTGCAAAGGGTGTCAGCGAAGTCGGCATTATCTTTAAACACGGCTTGCGTAATGCACTTATTCCACTTGTGACCGTGATTGGCCCAATGGCAGTGAGTTTAATGACAGGAACGCTTGTTATTGAAAAAATATTCGCTGTGCCAGGAATAGGAGAACAATTTGTTACATCGGTTATGGTTAATGATTATCCAGTAATTATGGGAACGACAATACTTTTCGCATTTTTATTTGTAGTAATCATCTTAATCATCGACCTCCTATATGTATTAATTGACCCTAGAATCAGGCTTACAGGGGGGGAAAGCTAATATGGAGAAAGATCATCAAAAAAATCAGGTCCCAAAAGAATTACTAGTACCTATAAAAGATAAAGAGAATGATAGTGAAAAAATATCAGGCCCTAGTCGAACATTTATGCAAGATGCTAGACGAACCTTCTTCAAAAATAAAATGGCAATGTTTTGTGTTATTCTGCTGGCTGTGATTGTTGTATTTAGTATCATCGGACCAGGTATGAATGAGCATGGTTTAGATGATCAAGACTTATCACGAGCCAAAATGCCTCCGCATGCCCCCGTTTTAGAAAATATTTCATGGTTAGGTTTTGATGGGACATTAAAGGATGAATTCAAAGGTGATAATGTTGAACAAGCTACACAAAAGGCTATATCCCGTTATGATAACCAAGAAGAATTTATTGATATAAAGGTGCTGTCTGAAGGGGATGGCAGCAATAATTCTGCAGAAGTAAAAGCTACTTATCATGTTTATGAAGCCAAGGATATGTCCGATCAATATTTCTGGCTAGGCACCGACACGCTTGGTCGGGATCAATGGACAAGATTATGGTTAGGTACACGAGTTTCCTTAATTATCGCATTAGTTGCGGCGGCGATTGATCTCGTAATTGGTGTCGCATATGGTGGTATTTCCGCATATTATGGCGGAAGAGTCGACAATGTGATGCAACGAATACTAGAAATATTAGTCGGAATTCCGAATCTTGTTGTTATTCTATTAATGATTCTCGTATTACAGCCAGGTATTATATCGATTATTATCGCTCTGACGATAACGGGTTGGATTGGAATGGCCCGGATCGTCCGTGGTGAAGTGTTGAAGCTGAAAAATCAGGAATTTGTGCTTGCTGCACGAACGTTGGGCACAACGAATGGAAAAATTATTCGGAAGCATCTAGTTCCAAATATTAGTGGGATTATTATCATTAATACGATGTTTACGATACCTAGTGCCATCTTTTTTGAAGCATTTCTAAGCTTTATTGGATTAGGGATGGTTCCGCCGGATGCATCTCTAGGTACGCTAATAAATACTGGATTCGACAATATCAGACAATATCCATATCTATTAGTCTACCCAGCAGTACTGATTTCAGTCATTATGATTGCATTTAACTTAATTGGAGATGGATTACGTGATGCGTTTGATCCGAAAATGCATAAATAAGAAGGTAGGTGTTTCTAAATGAGTAAATTGTTAGAAGTAAAGGATTTGAGC
>NZ_JAJERH010000127.1 GCF_016919725.2 Virgibacillus sp. AGTR | reverse complement strand
CTTAGACAAAAGCGGAAGCGCCCGAATAAAAACGTAGCGACTGGAGCGAGTCAACAGAAATAAAGGAATCACGGTGTGCTTGCTAGTCGATGATGCTTTAGCTTAGAGCGATTCGTGAGGTCGCCTCTGTTTTCTGGGCGCTGGATCTGGACGCGGCTCAACATGCCCATTTTTATTCAGATGGGCTAATTTTATAGTTTCCTAGACAACAGAAAATAGGCTGCCGAAATATTACGACAACCCATCTCTTGAATCATGTAATTTTTTTATCCCGCATATAACTTGCAGTAAGACCACACTCCAAGCAATCAAGTGAAACTAATATTGGTGAGTGGGGATAAACTGCCAGTAAATGTCCGATTGTTTCTAGGGCCTTTAGGTCATACCCTTGTGGTACTTCGAATCCGTGGGGGGATAAACAAAATCCCCCACGATTGAAGTTTCACTTTATTGTTCACTTGCTTGCTGCATCAGCTCTGTTTGCCCTTGGGACCGATTCATCATAAATTGAACAGCAATCATAATGATAAATGCAATAAGCCCATAAATATCTGTATTGCCTTCTGGATAAATGAGCATTAAACCTACTACCACGGAAATAATTCGGACGAGCCAATTTAGCTTAAGGTACCAAAACCCAATTAAACCAGCACCAATTGCAATCATGCCCGTAATAGCCGTAAAGAGAATCCAAATAATACTTAGTACGGTCGTATCAATCATTAACAGCTGTGGTTGTAGAACGAACATATATGGAATGATAAATGCTGCTACTGCCAATTTCGCAGCATTCACCCCTGTCCGTATTGGTTCACCACCAGATATTCCCGTCGCTGCAAATGCGGCAAGTGCTACTGGAGGTGTAATATCAGCAACAATTCCAAAATAAAACACAAACATATGACCTGCAAGTACTGGTATGGCAACTTCAAGTTGATCATTCAATGCTAATATAGCTGGTAAAGCAATCGTTGATGTAATGATATAGTTAGCTGTAGTTGGTGATCCCATCCCCAATATAATGGAAGCAACCATTGTGAAAAACAGTGTAAGCAGTAACTGCATATCAGCAGAGCTTGCAAGAGAGCCTGCCATACTTACAAGACTATTTCCCAATTTCAGCCCAAGACCTGTTTTTGTTACGACACCGACTATAATACCAGCGCAAGCAGTTGCAGCTGCCACACCTAGTGCCGTTCTTGCTCCAGAGGTTAACGCCGTTATAAATTTTGATAGATTAATCCGTGTATCTTTTCTAAACATACTAACCAAGATCGTAATACCTATTCCTAGTAACGCTGTTCGTTCAATACTAAACCCTTTAAATAGTAACCAGACAATAGCTATAATCGGAAGCAATAAATGAATCTTTTTGAAAACTTCCTTTTTAGGCGGGATCTGGTCCTTTGGCAAGCCGTGTAAGCCGGTACGCTTTGCCTCTAGATGCGTCATTATCCAAATACCAGAAAAGTATAAAATGGCTGGTATCGTAGCCGCCTTCGCAATTTCCCAATAACCCACTCCAGCAAACTCTATCATTAAAAACGCTGCAGCTCCCATAATTGGTGGCATAATTTGACCACCAGTAGAGGAAGCCGCCTCAACGGCACCAGCGAAATTTGGTTTATAACCGAGCTTTTTCATCATCGGTATGGTATAAGACCCAGTTGTAACAGTATTAGCAACAGAGCTTCCTGAAATAGTACCATTCAAGGCACTTGAAAAGATGGCAACCTTTGCTGGTCCACCTGTTCGACGACCCGCAAGTGAAATTGCCAAATCATTAAAGTAATTTCCTACCCCAGTTTGTACTAAAAATGCACCAAATAATAGGAATAAAAAGATATAAGTTGACGATACCTGTAAAGGCGTACCTAAAATACCTTGCGTTGTAAAAAACATTGAATCAATTAACTGTTGTAGACTCAGCCCTCTATGTGCAAGCATGCCTGGCATATACGGGCCGAATAATGCGTATACCAAAAAGATAATTGCAATAATGGTTATTGGAAGCCCTACTGCTCGTCGAGTAGCTTCCAGAACAAGTAATATCGCTGCTCCACCAATAAACATCTGCACCTGTGTAATACTTCCAATTTGCTGTACTAACGTCTCATAGAAAACTGGCCAGTAGCCACAAACGATAATGGACAATAATACGAGCAAATAATCATACCAAGCAACCTTCTTCTTGTTCCCCTTTTTTCTTGCTGGAAACAATAGAAAAATTAGGGATAGTGCAAAACCTAAATGGACCGTACGCTGAATGTAAGCAGTGTATTGGCCAAAGGCTCCTGTATAAAGCTGAAATAAAGAAAATGCTAATAATCCGATAAAAACGATAGCAGCCGCTGTACCAGCAAGCTTTCTCGTATTCGATTCAGAATCATATTTCTGTAACAATTCCTCTTGCTGTTTTTCGGTTAATTGATCTTTTGAGTCACTCAACGATCCTCACTCCTTTCAAGTATTCCCATAGTGTTAAATTTTCTATTTTTAAAGTAAACCAAGAGCCTGGCTTAAAGTATTTATTTAGGTAGATTTGATGCTCTGCGTTCTCTCCCCAAACAAGTCGATTTTCAGAAACGGTTTTGCCGTTTCTTAATTTAATGTTAGGAAAAATATTATCCAGCCTTTTAATATGGTATTTTCCATCCTCATACGTGAATTCTTCACCTTCTTGAGCATTAGATGGCATACCAATTCCAAATTCTTCATATACAATTTCATTTTGCTTCATATTCTGATTATCTAGTACAACATATTTTTCCACAACATCCGTTAAATGAATAGAATGTTTGAAAATTAATTGGAAGGGGGCGCCTTCTTCTATAGGAAGGAACGCATCAATTTGCTTTGTATTTTCTTCATAAAATACTAGGGCTGTTCGGAAAGGAACACATAAAGCAAGTAGAGTAATTAATAGTAGAAGAACCAGAATAGCTATCATTCTCTTTTTCTTAGAAAACTTCATGAATATTCACCTAGAAACCGTTGAGATTTGTATAAGAAGATGTAAACGCTTCTAAACATGGGTTGACCGGCAGCAAAGTCCTACATTCATGCAGGATTACAGCCGGCCACCAAGTTATTTATTGTAAAACTTATTTTGAAGCAGAAATACCTTCTTCTTCAAAATATTTCTTTGCACCTGGATGCAGATCAATTCCAATACCATCTAACGCAGATTCCTTCGTAATAAATTCACCTTTTGCATGAGAAATTTTATCCGTGTTTTCGTATATTGCTTTCGTAATATCGTATACTACCTCTTCAGATAAACTATCTCTTACAGCAAGCATTGCCAATACTGCTACTGTTGTTACATCTTCTTCAATATTATACGTACCTGCTTTAACTGTATCTTCAGCATAATATGGATACTCTTCAACTAATGCCTGAACCTTATCTTTAGCAATTGGAACAATTCCTACATCAACCGTTGCTGATAATCCTTCAACAGCTCCTGTTGGCGTACCCGCTGTGATAAACGCGGCATCAATATTACCGTCTTGGATACCACCAGTAGACTCTCCAAAATCAAGGTTTTGCGCATCAATATCATCCATTGTCATACCATGTACTTCTAGGATTTGTTCTGCATTTACATACGTACCAGACCCTGGTGCACCAACGGAAACCGTTTTCCCAGCTAGATCTTCTACAGATGCAATTCCGGAATCTTTTGTTGTTACGATTTGAATAGTCTCTGGATATAGCGAACCAATCGCCTGAACATTATCTACAGCTTTACCTTCAAAAGAATTGATTCCTTCAATAGCATTTGCTACAACATCTGTCTGAACGAATGCTAGATCTGCTTCTTCGTTACTTAATGCCATTACATTATCAGCAGAAGCATTGGAAGATGGTGCATCTGTTTGTATACCTGTTTCATCATCAATAATCTTTGCCATTTCTCCACCAAGCGGGTAATAGGTACCGCTTGTTCCACCTGTAAGCATGCTTAGAAACTTAGGTTTGTCTCCACCATCTGATCCACCATCACCATTTTTGCCTTCTTCATTACCACCACATGCCGCTAGAAATAGAGCTAATACTAGTAGCATAGCAATAGAAACCATAAGGTTTTTATTTTTCATACAAACTCCCCCTTATACATCGTTAACATGTGAATATATTTTACATTTATTTTCATGATATTGTCAAACTATTCCTAACAGAACCAATTTCAATTACTTTTCCACATGTAAGCGAGTTCAATTGTGGCGTAGGATTTCACTATTCATGCAGGTATTATTTTCCACATGACGAACGTTTTTATCCCGCATATAACTGGCAGTATATAGAGGATAAAAATCCTTGCTAACACACGCTGGCAGCAAGGATTTTCCTGTCATTACACTCCTAATTCCTTTTTGTATCGCTCCAATTCTTTTGTCGTACAGCGCACCCAATGGCCAGGTTTTATTTCCCTAAATTCAGGATCTTCGCTAACATCATGGATTGTTGGGTCATAATTCGTTCGTTGACGAGACCGTTCATAATTCGGATCTGGCAGTGGAATAGCGGATAACAATGATTTCGTATACGGATGAATCGGATTATTATAGAGCTCTTCACTGTCTGCTAGCTCT
>NZ_JAJERH010000126.1 GCF_016919725.2 Virgibacillus sp. AGTR | reverse complement strand
ACTTCCTAAGTTTTATACAACAATCAAGCCGTTTCTTTTTCAAGATTATTTGGTCCATTTATAATACACAAATTTTAACTTCTGACCATTCATTTCAAATTCTTGATCACTGGTTTTTGTTTGCTCAAATCCATTTTTCTCTAAAACCTTTTGGGATGCTATGTTATTGGTTGTTGTTTTTGCCTTAACCTGTTCAATATCTCGATCTGTTAATGTTTCTAATAATAATTTCAATCCTTTCTTAGCAACACCTTTTCCAGTATGTAGTTGTCCTACTCTATAGCCTAGATAACCAATTTTTTGAGATCTATCAATATCAACTAAATTAATTCTTCCTAAAATAGAACCATTTTTATCTTTAATTAAATAGAAATATGAAACTCCTTCAGCTTGCTCTTTAAGTAATGTTTCATGTCTTCTTTTAAAAATCTCAAACTTATAGTATTCGTTTCCTCGGGTCGGTACCATTTTTTCGAAAAAATATTTGTTTTCAAGTTCAAACTTATACAAATCTTCCGCATCTGTGGCATGTAACTTCTCAATTAATATATCCATGTGTAATATCCCCGTTCAATTTTAATGTTTACATTAATAACCTTCTAAAAACTAACCTACACTTTTTCTTGAATTGTTGCTTATTCCATAATCTGGCCCTAATCCGTAATAAGGGCGCTGGTTCTTGTTCTGGAATCTCTCCCGTTTGCTTAAATAAGCATTATAAAACTTGAAATTAAAAATACTATAACTAAAATTAGCTTTATGTAACCACTATATTTTGGTGTTCCGTGCCGTTTTTCTAAAAATTGCACATAGCCCACAAGTAAAAAAGATCCAACAACTAATATAGTAAACCCAACTTTATCATCTTGAATAATCATAACCCTTAACGCCATATACCCTATTATGAAATATCCTAAATGCCCCATTGTATATTGGAGAATATGCTTCATATCCCCCCTCCTGTGTTTATATAACAATCTGGCCCTATTCTAAAATAGAGCATAGATTCTTATTTGGAAAAGCACCCGTTTGTTTAAGTCTATTGGAGAAGGTTGGGAGACTATTTCCCAAAGTACAATTTTTATATTTCT
Source organism: Virgibacillus sp. AGTR (assembly GCF_016919725.2). Classification (GTDB taxonomy): domain Bacteria; phylum Bacillota; class Bacilli; order Bacillales; family Amphibacillaceae; genus Virgibacillus; species Virgibacillus salarius. The sequence goes on along the minus strand of NZ_JAJERH010000126.1, from coordinate 3,573 downwards.
CGTCGGTATCTTAAAGAAATATAATCTTCTTCTTCAGCATTACTAAATGCCTCTTTTTCGTACATAAAATTAAACCCTCTTGCTTCATAAAATGGAATACCTTTATTATTTCCCTTTTGAACGGATACCCACTGTTCCTTAGAACCTTTTGTCTGTTGTATATCTGTTAAATGGTTTAAAAGTTGAGTACCGATCCCTTCCCCACGGCGTTCAGGATCCAAGTATAAAACATAAACTTCACTTTTATCATCATCTATCATGCCACCACCAATAGCCCCAACAACAACTCCATTGTCGAGTGCTACAAAATAGCCGTCCCAATCGTCCACTTCATCTAACTCATGAAGTATACGGTCATAATTATAAAATGTCTCATTATTCCTTCTTATATTTTCTGGACTTCTAATACCCTCATATGTGTCCAGACAACCTTCGGAACAAACTTTAGAAATACCTTCAACATGCTCTGGCAATCCTCTTTTAACTACAATCATGCTATTTCCCCCGCTTATATTTCCTTATAATTTTAATTGGGAAATGAAAAATCACTTCTCCAACAAACTGAACCGATTCTGAAACAATGGTTACTGTATATTAAGCCAAAAATGGGTTTCCATATTTTTCGCAGTAATTATAAAAACCGTGCTTATTCATATACATCATTTTTTTGACATTCTCTGGTGTGTCAAATTCAATCAATTCCAAAACTAATTGAGTAAATTCAATAGCAGCCGTTCCATTTGCAGTGACCAATTTTTTATCCTTTACTGCCTGTTCCTCTAGGAAATTACCCTTAGGATTATAATTTTCATAATCGTTCCAGATATAAGCGGAATTTCCGGTATGATTATGATCATTTAGGAAACCATTCTTTGCCAAAAAGTCCACTGCACCGCATATAGCCCCTATGGGAATATTGTTTTGAAAGGTAGTTTTGATTAATGGCAAAAGCTTTTTATTATCATTTCCCCATGAATTCCCACCAATCATAACTAATAAATCAAAATCCTTAGGTTCTGAACCAATGATATAATCAACAGAAGTTTTAAAACCACCTATTGAATTTACACTATCATCTAAAGAAATAGTATCAACAGACCAATCTTCTCTTTGATTTAATGCCGACGACAAGTAAGCACCTTCCCAATCTGCATACTCGTCCAATATAAGAAATAACGCCTTTTTCATAACAACACAATCCCTCTTCTCAATACAACTCTCATAAAGTTTATTTAACCAGATTAATATTCCATCATTTGGCCCAATTCTAGCACAACTTCGTTCCGTTATTTCGCCCGTTTCTTGAATAAATCCCTGTTATAGAAAAAACTACTCTTATCGCTTACTATTTATAACTATAATTCAAACATTCTGTTTTCTTTTCATATGGTTACGAATTAGCCGGATTTGACCTCGATGATTTAGCTCATCCTCAAATACATGAAACCAACGGAAATAGTTATTTGCTTTATGATTTGGACCGAAAGGGGAAACTTTATCTAACCATTTATCCTCTATTTCCTTAAAACAATCTAGTGTGCGCTCTCGTACTAAGTTTAACTTTTCTACATAGAACTCAATTCCATTATTGGTGATTTCTGTATGTGCCTTTTCACCGAGATTCAATCCTATATCAAGCTTTTGTAGCTCTTCTTTAGTAGGTTCCCTATCCTCAAATGTCATAATTTGATAGACTTCTTCAACACATGCTATATGATACAAAAGGCATCCTATTGAATTCCCCTTGCCATCTATACGATAATCAAGTTCTTCTGCTGTTAACCCCTCTATGGCTTCGAGCGTTGTAATTCGTGTATATTCCAACATAGATAATAATCTTCCTATTAATGGGGTATAACCTGATTTTACGTCAACAATAAATCGTTTATCTTTTAAATTCTTCATTTTTTCACCTTCCTTATTTCATAAAAGAATAACTGATTTTGACCTTATAACAATTGTCAAATTCGTAAATATCCACAATCATTTTTCCGTTATTGCAATTTGAAAAGACGTAATTTGTAATAATCGCGACCGTTTCATGAACAATCTTATTACTATTAACTTATTGTTGCCGGCTTGATAAGATCCGTATCGTCCGAAGTATATTCTAATTGCCTGAGCATTGAAACGATTTATCCTTTGTAATGAAATTCATGAGTAGCGGCATGCGTAAAGTGCCAAAGGGGTGTGAGCTCTTCTTCTTCATCCTTCCATGAAACTGGGCCGGAAATGCTAAGATTCCATCCAAATTAGTAAAGCTAACCAAGTGTCTTTCTTGGATGGAAAATACAATTAATCGTCCCCCTTGCTTTACTCAACGAAATGGCCCTAATCCGTAATAAGGGCGCTGGTAATTGTTCGGGAATCGCTCCCAAATGTGGTACTAATGTTCTTACGCTGTAGTAATAATCGGTCCTTCTTTCGTAAGAATAATCGTATGTTCGTATTGAGCGACATAGCTTTCATCGGTTAGGAAGGTCCATCCATCTTCGGATTGGAAAACTTCTTCTTCAAACGTAGATATTATCGGCTCAAAGGCAATTACCATACCCTCTTTTAAAATTTCGTCATCCCAGCGTGAGAAGTAATTGAAAATATGTGTTGGTTCTTCATGAATCGAACGCCCAATACCATGCCCAGTAAGATTTTTTATAACTGTTAAGCCATGCTGTTTCGCTACATTATGTGCAGCTTTACCCAGCGCATTTTTTTTCGAGCCTGGTTTTGCCTTCCTAAGCCCCGCTTCGAACGCTTCTTTAGCAACGTCACATATTTTCTGTAAAGTAATCTCTCCTTTACCTACTACAAAGGAAATTCCCGTATCTGCGAAATACCCATTTTTAGAACCTGAAACATCAATATTTACAATATCTCCCTCTTGAATGGTCCGTTTCCCCGGAATCCCGTGCGCTACTTCTTCATTTATGCTAATGCACGTATATCCAGGAAAACCGTATTCTCCTTTTGGTGCAGATTGGGCTCCTGCTTTTTCAAACATCTTCTTCGCAATTTCATCGAGTTCTTTTGTGGTAATTCCAGGTTTTGTACAATGGACTAATTCATCTCGAATCGCTCCACAAATTCCCCCAATTACTTTTAATCCATTAAAATCCTTTTTAGTCCTTGCAACCATTGTATATCCTCGCTTTTTAAAGTATTTTGTGATTAGTATACCATTTAGTTTCTAGCATAAACGAAACGGATTGTTCTTCAACATTTTGATCCGTTTACTACATAGTATGAGAATGTTTTGTTGGTATCGTTACTTCAACCTATATAGTTTTACTAAATTTTTTTATACACCTACTACTTTTAACTGCTTTAGTACTTGTTTGTTATTATCTTCTAGTTTCTTGATTTCCGTTTTAGTGAATCTATAATGGCATTTTTATTGCTGCCTTTCATTTCTCGTTTTAATTGTTTTGGTGTTGGCATTTGCGAGTCCTGCTTCCTTAATAATTCAATTCTCTCACGAATCTCAGTATTGTTGTACAATGTTGCTTTCCCTACACCTGCTTCCTCTGCAACACTATTGTAATTTCCTAGACTAAAAAAACTGAGCAAAATTCG
>NZ_JAJERH010000125.1 GCF_016919725.2 Virgibacillus sp. AGTR | reverse complement strand
CTTTCGTATAGATATGAAATTATTAACCTAAGGAATAGTTATGGTATTTACAAGTAACTGTTATGAAACCCTCTTTTTTTCGAATGATTTACCACTGAAAATCATCGTTATAATTGGACTTAATAAACAGAAGAAAGCAAATGGTAAATACATTAATACAGGAACTCCTAGAACGTCAGCGATAAATACGCCACAAACACTCCATGGAACTAGTGGGTTAATCACAGTTCCAGCATCTTCTAATGTTCGTGATAAAACCTTATTAGGCAAGTTAGCTTTATGATATATTCCTTTAAATGTCTCACCAGTTAGCATGATCGATAGATACTGCTCGCCAATTAGTACATTAACACCAATTGCAGTAGCAGCGGTTGAAATGATAATGGAACGAATTTTTATTAGCTTTTGTTGCAAGGCAGTAAGTAATGTCGGAATAATACCTGTAACAAATAGTAGACCCCCAAATCCAAGAGCTAGAATAACAAGGGATATCGTAAAAAGCATACTATTGACACCGCCTTTTGTAAGCAGGTCATTTACTGGTTGAAAGTTAGTAGATGCTGTATATCCATTAAACCAGATAGACCATATGTCATTCCATGATAAGCCGTTCATAAAACGAGCGAATACCGTTGCTACTAAACTGCTTATTGCAATCGAAATAAAGGCAGGTACTTTTAATAAGGTACAAATGATGAGAGCAATTAATGGTAACCAAGATGTCCATGCCATTAATCCAGTTGATTGTAATGCTTGTTGATATGCAGCACCATTTTGAAACGACACCGTCTCTTCAGGTGACAAAATAGCAAAAATAATAAAGGAAATAACAAAAGCAGGTATCGTTGTAAGGCTTATATGCTTAATATGATCAAACAGATCAACCCCTACTACTGTGGAAGCTAAATTGGTTGTATCGGAAAGTGGAGACATTTTATCTCCAAAAAACGCTCCTGAAACGATGGCTCCAGCAGTGATAGCCATCGATGCATCTAAAGCACTTCCCATCCCGATAAATGCAACACCTATCGTAGCTGTAGTTGTTAATGAACTTCCCATTGATACACCGATAATTGCTGTAATTGCAAAGACAATGGCGTAAAACCACGTACCTCCAATAAAAGAAAATCCAGTATTAATAAGTACAGGTATTGTACCACTAATCATCCAACTGCTAATTAAGATACCAATTAGGAAGAATAGAAAAACGGCACCCATTCCTGTTCTTGCTCCCTCTATAAGCCCATTTTGTAGTTCTAGAAAAGGTATTTTTTTAATTATTCCATATGCGACTAATAGGAAGATACCAAGTAATATAGGAATATGTGGTACTGTTCCCAATCGAATAATGAAATAACTGATATTACCTATAATGACAATGAAAAATATAATAGCCTCTGATAATAATGGATGATGCTTTGGTTGTATTGGAAACATCAACTATTCCTCCTTCTTGTTTGAAATAAAATAAAAGCGCAAGCGCCCCAATAGAAATATAGCGACTGAAGCACTCAACGGAGTTAAAGGAATCACATGTGCTTGCGAGTCGATGATGACTTAGATTAGGGAGATTCGTGAAGTTGCCTCGTTTCTGGGCGCTGGAGCCGGACGTGGCTCAACACGCCCAAATCTATCTACAGGCTCAAATTTTATAGTTTCCTAGACAATAAAAAAAGCTCCGTCCCCTGTACTAGGGACGAAGCTTGACTCCGCGTTACCACCCTGATTGCTGAAATAACAAGTTTCAGCCTCTCATTGTTATGGACTCTATTTCATGAATGTGTAATTCAATGCTTTTCCTGCCAGAGTTTTCACCAACCACTCTGTCTCTTTTTTCTGCTTAGAAGGCATTTACTGCGCATTCTGAGTCACCTATGAATTTTTAAAAAGATTAATATTGAATATAAAGGGGAAAGTTCGATTTGTCAATATAAAAAAACAACGATCTAATCTTTTTAATTTTAAAAATATAAGATATAATAACAGGAATTGTACTAGGGGGTAGAAAAATTGATGGCAAAAGCAGCAAGTAGAAATAATACATCATCTATACAAATGATACAAAAAGGATTAGCATGTGGCTTCCCTATTATGGTTGGTTACTTACCTATTGCGATTACTTATGGTGTGTTAGCTAAGCAATCAGGTATGTCGGTATCTGAGTTAACATTGATGAGTGTGATGGTATTTGCAGGTGCAAGTCAATTTATGGGAGCAAATATGATTGCAGTTGGGACAGGAACTATTGAAATCATTATAGCTACATTTGTTTTGAATTTTCGTCATTTTGTAATGAGTCTATCTTTTATGAACCGGTTAAGAGGCATTGACTTAAAATGGAAACTTCCTTTATCTATGGGATTAACGGATGAAACGTTTGCTGTCGCCTCATTACATACGAAGGAAGCAAAGATGGAAAAAGGAGCTTGGTTTTATACGGTTATCATATTGGCCGCCTATTTATCATGGGTTATTGGATCTTTCATAGGAGGTATGCTTGGAGAAATCATTCCTGATAAATTAAGTCAAAGTATGGGAATCGCTCTATACGCAATGTTTATCGGTTTACTTATTCCATCGGTTAAAAAGGAGCTAAAAGTTGGAGGTATTGCAATTATAGCTATGCTTATTCATGCATTATGTGTCCAAGTAGGTATGAGCACAGGCTGGGCAATTGTATTAGGAACGATCTTAGGAGGTATGAGTGGAATAGTACTGCTGAGGGGGGAAGAGACATGATTTTACTTATCATTATCGGTATGTCACTAGTGACGATGCTACCAAGAATGATTCCAGCATTTATTGTAGACAAATTACAATTTCGAGATTGGGTGAACAGGTGGTTAAATGCAATCCCTTATGCTGCATTAGGTGCACTCATTTTCCCCGGGATTATGACCGTTCGGCCAGACCAGCCTCATATTGGATTACTGGGAGGTCTAGTTGCTATAGTATTGGCTTTTTTAGGTGTCAACATCATTCTTGTAGTTATGGCAGCAATAGCTACAGTCTATGTCTTAACCTAACCTATGGTTGATTTGGTATAACTTGCAGAGAGTTTTGGTTTGTTAAGCTAATTTGAATGTAGGTACACAAAGGCTTAACCTTTGTTATAATGGTTTTTAGCCTTTGTTCCTATTCCTTAGTAAGGGGTAGAAATTTCTCTTTATTTCATAGATAACTTATTCGAAATGTATGTCTATTTATTTCTTATAAGGCTCTATATGAATATGAGCATGGGTAATATTGTGTTTTTTATAAAGATGGTTTTCCAATCGCTCTGTGATAGCGTGACTTTCTTCTACGTTCAATGTTGGATCTACAAGAATGGTAATATCGATGAAAGCTTGATTTCCATGGATACGTCCCTTTACCTCAATAAGCTCCTTGACCTCAGAGTCTTTCTCGATGCTTGTTCGAATCTTCTTAATCTGCTTCTCATCAAATCCATCTGTTAATGTATGGGTGGAATCCTTAAAAATATCCCATGCTGTTTTACAAATGATTAATCCAACAATTAATCCGGCTAATGGATCTAACCAAAATAACCCAAACTGTGCACCAATGATACCAATAAACGCTCCAATACTTACAAGTGCATCAGAACGGTTATCCTGTGCGGCAGCATAGAGGGAGCTACTTTCAATTTTTCTTGAGAGCCGTACATTATACAGATAGACAAGCAACATAATGCAAGCAGCGCCTAATGCTGTCCATGCAGTAATCATATCTGGTTGGGAGTAATTGCCCATCCATACTTTTTTACACGTATCAAAAATGACTTGCAAACCTACAAACATCATAATGAATGCAGCAAATAAAGAAGCAACCGTCTCTGCACGAAAGTGACCGTAGTGATGATCCTCATCAGGTGGCTTACGAGAGATTTTTAAACCAACTAGCACTGCAATAGAGGCTATCACATCTGTAGAATTATTTAACCCATCTGCACGTAATGCATCTGAATTACCCTTATAAGCAATAATTAATTTAGCGATTGCTAAAATAATATAGGCAAAGATGCTAATCCAGGCACCTTTCTCCGCTTTTTTTAAATTATCCGAATGACTCATGCTTATAGCCTCCGATACATCTATTTAAAGTCCGCTGTTTTTACTTTAAATAGTCTATCAAAGTTGTATGTGGTGAGTCTAGAGAAACATTGAAGCGTCTATCAATAGTTATTGAATGGAGTTAAGTAAGTTTCATGAGGTAAAAATAGGAAATAAATATTTTAATTTTTCTTTACATTACCTATTGCAATTATTCAAAAAATTTAGGATAATAGTAAAAAGGAACAAGGGGGAAGTGTTCCATGAAAAAGCAGAAAACAGTTTATCAGTTTTACCGTTATAGTGGGGAAAAGATTCAAGCTAAGCGGGAAATACCATTTGAGCTTCGTTTTTCATCCCGTCTGCTTTTAGATGAGTTATGCTTTAATTATAATAAAGCATTGTTGGAAGACAATATTAATAATTCAATTGATGAGGGAAACAGAGATCAATTTTTGAAGCTAAGTGAAGATTATAGACACTTTATTTGGGAATAACCATCTCACAAAATATACGTTGCCTTGCCGTATGGTAAGGCATTTTTTTGTAGTCAAGGAAATTAAAAATTAACCCATGTGGATAAATATGGGCGTGTTGAGCTACGTCCAGCTCCAGCCCCAAAACGAGGCGACTTCACGAATCGCCCTAATCTAAATCATCATCGGATCACAAGCTCACCGTGATTCCTTTATCCACCAGTCGCTACGTTTCTAATCGGGCGCTTGCGCTTTTGTTCT
>NZ_JAJERH010000124.1 GCF_016919725.2 Virgibacillus sp. AGTR | reverse complement strand
TATTTTTTAGTCAATACATCAATAATTCTTTAGTATTGACCATTGGTTTACTGCATTTCTTTCCCATCTATACTAATCATTTTTCTTTTTGCTTGTTACATTATAAATATCTACTAGTAAAAGTAATATAACAAATGCACATGCTAGAATAATATTTGTATTGTAATTTAAAGAAAAGAACAAACCTATGGAAAGGAATATTAAAAATCTAATGATACTTATTGTTATAAGTAACATATAATTAATTCCAATTATGTATTTTATAATATTAAAAAAGAAATGATCTAATACTAAAGAATAACCAACTATAACTATTGAAATAAGCAACATTCTTTTAATATCTAAGTCTAAATTCAAGAGCGAGTTAGCAAATGTGGCAGACCCAAAAACAATAAAGATAAAAAACATTAATACAAGTGTCAAAATAAACGATATAGCTGAAGATGTTATAATTTTAATATAGAAAGGTTCCTGTTCCTGTTCCTTTTCCTCTTTTTTCGTTTGATACGTCATGAACCAAAAAAACACAACTGCTATCGGAACAAAAATAGAAAAGAAAAGAACTATGATTTTTATCATTTTTTCCTTTCCTCTCTTTTAATGAGTGTATGTACAAACATAACAACTTTTTTAATAGCTGTTATGTTTGTATTATAAGACCTATTATCCTAAAAAGAAAACTATAAATTTAGCAAGTAACGCTGCATCGTTAGGTGGTATACCAGCTTTAGCTAATGCAAGTGTTACATACGACTCACTAAAACTAGTTAGCTCACCAACTACTCCTGCCGCTTTATAGCCCCATTTCTCAATGGAAGCGCCAACTTTTTTCGCCCATTTAAAAGGTATTTTTTTTATAAGTTTACCTGCTGCTGATCCACCATGCTTTAGAGCTGCCTTCACCAATTGTGTTTTTATACCGTATGGCTGAACTTCTACATTCTCTGCCTGATTGGCATTTACATTTATTGAACTTGTATGCCTCTTAACGATGTTACTTTCACTTGTCTTTGTACGTGCATCAGCATAAACTGGCCCCACCATTGCAAAAACTAGCATAAAAGCAATAGTAACACTTATTGCTTTTACTAATGTTTTATTCATCTTTCTCCCCCCTCTTCACTGAACTCGAAAAACACTTCCCTATAATAACATACTTAAATAGTATAATATTCCATTTTTGTAAAAAATAATAATATAGTTCGAGAGTCTAATTAACTTTTTGTGCTAAAAGCACTAATTCCATTTAACCATTTTTATCTTTTAACCATTAAGCACCAACTCGCTTTCTAACTGATCCAGCTGAAAGGATATTATCTAACTTAAATGTTCTCACTTTTTTACGGTAGTAACAATAAGCCAGAATACTCTTTTCATTCACCTCAAGACACGAATATAACGCTCCGTAACATTGTTATTGCTATCTATATAAGAGTTAGGTAAATTTAAGTTTTTTTGGAAAATATTACATTTAAATGCAAGAAAAAATGATTTAATATAGAAATATATAAATAAGCCGTTTAAAAGGAGGAAAGAAGAAACTTACTGCCTTAACACTAGTTTCTATTTTCATCATTCAAACAATAAGTTTATTGGTTGATTTTCCTTGGAAAGGTATAATCATCTGGGGAATATCTGTTTTTCTTTTAGGTTTAGCCGCATATTTCACTAAATTCTTAGAAGAAAAAAATAAAGGGAATGAATAAAAATTATGAAGAAGTCGTTTTATATCTTAATGAGCTTTTTACTTATGTTTACTTTTACTAGTAATTCTTTTTTGGGGGCTCAGTCTGTCCAAGCAAGCACACAACAGGATATTGAAAATACTCTAAATGAAATGATGGGTAATCTAGAGAAAATTAACAGAGTTGATACAACAGAGGAACAAAAATTGATAAATAGGCACAAAATGATTTCTTAGAAGAAAAAATAAATTTGAATTCTGAAGGAGAATTAAATTTCGAAGAAGCTTTTGTTACTATTGATAACGAAAATCAGCAATACTTAGTTCGTATTCCTTTAAAAGGAAAGAATTTTGAACTTTTAAGTGGAGTTACTATTGTTTATGATAACGATTATACTTATGAATCCAAGGTAGAAACAATTGTTTATAAAAATAATAATGGACAAGGAATATTAATAACTTGGATCAATGACAAACTAGCACAAGAGGAAAGCGTAGAAATTGCAGATTATGAGGGTACGAGTACTGATGAATTACAATTAGCAAAATCTAATTTTAAATGCATGACTAATTGTTTATCAGACCAAGGACTGCCAACGTGGGCACTTGGATTGATTTCGGTAGCATGTGCAGCAGCTTGTGTGGGTACAGCTGGTTTAGGTTGTGTAGCTTGTATCCAAGGATTAGGATATTACGGTATATTCGTATATTGCGGAAACTCTTGTGGATTAACAGGAAAATAAAATTAACATAGGAGCGATTTTACTAAATCAGGCATTAATGCTATATGGGTGGAGTCCTTTACCCCTATTAAAGCTATCTAATTGGGTATCTATTGTTTTTAACGTTAGCAAATAAAGAAATACCCAATGGGCTTTGAGTATCGATGTTATTAGCAATATTAGGTTTGAAATACACAAATGAGTTTGCTTTCTTCTCCTTTTTAATAGGATATACTGCTTTTATTGCAACACCAGGGAAAAAATCATCAAAGCGACCTGTAATATTAACTCCTAATTCTCCTTTAGTATCACTAACATGTAAGGTGTTTTGAATAATTAGCGTGTCAGCTTCCCATGTATGCCATTCTAAATGTGTGTAATCTAGCCTCATCCAGCGCATGGTTCGAGTCATCTATTGGATTACCGTTATCGTCACGTACATACATGCCAATTTCTTTGATAAAGTTGTAATGATCATATTTATCTGTCTCCACTAAGAAAAATTGTTCATTAGTCATAGAGTTCTGGAATCGCTCTATACCAACCTCAATACCTCCACCCTGTTTTTTCGCATCTGTGGCGTTGTTATCTGCCCTTGCTGTATCAATTTGGATTTTATGAAGTTCTTCTCTTAATGATTTACAGGCAGGATCCACAAATATATCTTGATAGCGCATTTGATATTTATCGACACACCAATGAATAAACTCTTTAATCTCTTTGGCATAGGTACTCATGGCTTTTACTTGTCCTGTTTCAGCACCAGAATGATAGTAGTTAACTACCCGATTCAATCTAAATTTACCATCGTACAATGTAACAATATTACAGCTACATGAAGTAGTATCGGATTGCCCGCCATCAGCCTCAAAGTACATTTCATATGGTTTCCCTAGCAAAGCAGGAATCTGATTAATGGCTGGATTGAACATGGAATAGATAACGCCTTCAGGCATTACTCTTTTTCCAAACCAGTCACGATCAAGCAAATACGGATTCTTTTTAAGGGTTTCATAGATTTCTTGCTTTCGTTCTTCGCTAATTATTGGGTTATCTTCGATGGTCCAATGAGTCCATTGTGTATTTTGTACGTCGAATACTTCTTTAATAATGGATGATTAGGTGCAGGTGGATTAAGGTCTGCAATATGATATCTATCTTGTGCTGCCATTGTTCGTCTAAAACATTCCTGTATGAATGACATATGAAGTAAATTGATTTCCCCAAATGCCACAGAACCTAATGACATACCAGTAATAGCACCAACACTATTTGCTTTGGCTCCACCTTTGTAATAAACCTTTTTAACGCCTTTAGGAGTATGAATCTCTAAGTGATCCCCATGTTCATCATGTTTGATTTTTGCTAGATCACCGAATATATGCATTAACCCAGTTCTATCACCGTCAATAAATAGCCTGAAAGCTTGTTCCTGATTATAGGCACTAACTAAATGGTTTGTATCTCTTGAAATGGTATAAAGATACGCTAACCGAAAATGTACGCCTGTTGTCTTCCCTGATCGAGGCGTTCCCTCTTGCACTTCTAAACCAACATCAAACGGTTGCTTTACTAGCTGTTTTTGCTTAGGCGATAACTTTATTTTCTTATTCATCATCCGTCACCGCATCTATTAGAACATCTAACAAGCTAGTATCTTTCTTCTCGCCTTTAATAAGCTTAGTGCGTTCCTCGATGAACTCTGTTTCTTTCTTCGTTTTATCTATTGTTGTCTCTATTCGTTTAACCTCTAACAGCCTTTGATCATCGTAATCAGCCATTTCATAAAACTGTTTTAGCATGCTTCGCAATTCACCCATAGCACGACTTTGAGAATTTAAAAAATTCGCCTGTTTATCCCAAGCGAATTGCAACTCATATTCTTCTTCAATTGGAACCTGCTTTACTTCCTCACCCATAGGAATGACCTCGTACTTTGATTTCTTTAGTTCCTTTGTCAAATCATCCTTGTTCTCTACATGCATAATCTGTTCGCTCTCATAATTTGAGCGAACTGCATCTTAATGTTCATCCAAAGGATATCTAATGGAGAAATACTATCAATATCATTCACTATATCTAGCGTTTCTTCTGGTAGATATTGACAGCATTGCTATTGTTTTGTGGAGCGCCACCTTTATTGCCTAATGCGTTTTTGTTACTAGGTTGACCACCTTTTTTTGTGTGCACACTTTTTTCTTTGGGTGCACCCTTATTTCGTTCCCATCCATGCCTGTGTTTCCATGACTTTACTGTATTAATTGATACTCCATGTTTAGCAACAATGTCTTTATATTTCATGCCTTTTATATAATCTTTTTCAGCTAGTTTATGAGTTTCTGCAACTACATCATCACCCACCCCCATATATATATTCGAGTTGTTTTGTAAATATAA
>NZ_JAJERH010000123.1 GCF_016919725.2 Virgibacillus sp. AGTR | reverse complement strand
GATTTTATACTTTCTTATCTTTGAACAAAAGCGCAAGCACCCGATTAAAAATGTAGCGACTGGAGCAAATCAACGGAGGTAAAGAAATCAAGGTGACTTGTGAACCGATAATGACTTAGCTTAGAAGCAATTCGTGGAGTCGCCTTGTTCTGGGAACTGGAGCTGGACGCGGCTCAACACGCGCCTATTTATCCACATGAGCAAATTTTATCATTTCCTAAACTACAAAGAAAATGGTTGGTAACACTGACCAACCATTCTATATGAAACCTTTCGTATTTCTATTTTACTGTCATTTCGTAAAAATCTAAACTATAGGCTGTTCCAGCTTTAGGATTATCTGTTCTCTCCAGCTTACCCTTGTATAATATATCTCCATTATTTAAGTCAGCCACATGCATAGATAGATTACTGCTCTCCGTTTGTTTCCCACTAGTAATATACAGTTTACCATCTTTCATACGGTATTGACCCCAATTTATTTCAGCATCTGTGACAGCAGTTTCCCCTGTTAATTCAGCTGCTTTTTCATCAATCTCCGGCATATCAGGCGGTTTCGGTAGTTCAATCTGAAAGCTATTCGTCACCTTTTGTTCTGCGATAGCAAATGTTGTTATTTCTATCCCCTTTGCTGTATTGTGTAAAAAATAAATATTATCATCATTCACAGGTATAATTTCTTGCTTTTGTAGCTTCTTAGGAATATCCAGTTGAACCTTCTCTCTCGTCTCTAAGTTAAACGTGAATAACTTACTATCCTTTACAACATCTTGATACGATCCGTCTTCGAGCTGTTCCGGTTCATAATAATCAGCTTGGAAAACTATATCGTTATTTTTTTCAATATCCTCTGGATCTTGAAGTAACATAATTTCTGTATTGTTATCCTCTCCACCATTGGTATAAGTAACAATACTTTCTTCATTAATAAGCTTTTCTCCCGTTAAATTTATGCGATAAATTCGTAATTCATTACTCATTTGATCATCCGTCGTTACTAACTCATTTCGTGTAATAACATGAAGGTTTTCGTTTGTTACTACTACATCCTCAACCATCATGTAGCGATAATCATCTTGGTTTGGAATATCGACCGTAAATGAAACCTTATCATTCTTATCCTTGTAAAGCACATCAATGTTTAACTGAAAGTCTGATTCTGTATATGTTTGTCGATCCCATTTAGAATCAGCCTCAGCATAAACAAGCAGTTTATCATCCTCGTAAAAACGTGTTAAGCCATCCTTTCCTCGCATAAAATTACGGTGCTCCGCCTGAAGCTCTTCAATGATTGGATGCTTTCGCATTCCTTCGAGCTCTTCAACAAGAGAAAGCTCACTCCGATACGTCGTCCCGTCTGCAGAGATCATTAATTCATTATGATATAAATCTTCCGTTAATGAACCGCTAAGCTGCGCACGAGCTATTACGTCATCATTACCAGCTTGCTTCTTCCATTCAAAAGCAGGAAGCTGGTTTTCAGCCACAGCCTTTTGTATATAAAACGCGCCAATAACGAATATGGCGAATGCTGCAATTATAATTAATTCCCAATAGCGTTTCATTCCTTCTTCCCCCTCTATACAGTGATTCGATGTTTCAATAGAAAACTACTTAGCCAGATGGAACAAGCAGCAACGAATAGCCCTAATATCACCTCAATGATGATTAACTCTACGAGATACAAATAATTCTTCTGTAACAGTTCCTGAATAATAATTGGTAAGACAAAAACTGCTGCTGCGATTGCACAGTAACCAATGCCAAGAAATATCCCCTTCCATCGATAGCTACGCTCTAAAAGAATACCTGTAAAAATAACGAAGACTGCCATAAAGCCAACAGCATAGTAAAGAATTAATTTAGTAATGGTTGTTGGTATGATAATATCGAGGATATGAAAATTTTGAATAACTTGACTCACAACCATATCTGTCCGAAATTCATTAGGAACCATCCACTGATAAATCATATTTTCGATAAATAATAAAACGATTTGTAGCGCAATTAATCCCAGCACCATTAGAAATATAGAAGTTGCTTTGGCGAAAAATACATTAATCCGAGCCGTAGGCAACATAAGTAGGCGATAAATAAAAGTATTCTTCCCGAACCAATCGCGGTACCAAATAAAAAAGACATAAAAGATTAATGCGACAATACAAAGGGCAATTGGGCCCAAGAACCAAAGTGTTTGTGTCAGATTAAACAAACTAGATCTACCGTAGACTTCAAGAAACTCTGCTTTTGGCATCTGTTCCTCATAGATTACTTTATTCATCTCATTTAAGTAACTATTAGAATAAACAATTACGCCAATAATCTGTGAAATAATGGTGATGGCGATTAATACTAGATACAGCTTGAAAAACCTGCTCAATTCAAAGCTTGTTAATTTTAAATAGCTTTTCATGACTGATACACCTCTCTCATCACATCCACTACTGATTTCCCTTCCATTTCTCGAACTTCCTCTGTGTTAAATTGCTTAATAACAACACCCTCATCGAGTAGTACAACCTTATCAATCAAGTGTTCAATATCACTTATTTCATGTGTCGTTATAATAACACCACGATCTTCGATTAAATGACTGGTAAACACATCAGCAATTTGTTCTCTACTAAACATATCGATCCCAGAGAATGGTTCATCCATTAGTATATAATCAACATCTAATGCTAAACCAAGTAATAGGTTCACCTTTGCTGTATTCCCTTTTGATAATTGAGCGATTTTATCCGTAGGATTTAGCTTAAAGAATTGGAGTAGGTCTGTTGCCCGTTGCTCATTCCAGGACTTATAATAATCACGCATAAATTGCATGGAATCGGCTATTGTCATGTTCGGTAAGACAGTTATTGCATCGGGAATGAAAGTTAGTTTATCGAAGCTTTCCTTTTTAATTTTTTCTCCATCAATTAATATCTGTCCTTTATTTATCGGCGTCAGTGCCATAATTGCATTCAGGATAGTGGTTTTTCCAACACCATTAATACCAATTAAGCACGTAATCTCTCCTTTATTTGCACTGAAACTGACACCTTTAAGTACCTGCTTTCTCCCAAACTTTTTCGTAATATCCTTTACCTCTATCATTGCTGTCCCCCCTTTTCATCACTTGCCTCTTCATATTTTTCTCTTAACAATTCAACTAACTCATCAAACGGGACTTGAATTGAATGGACAGATGCAATAAATGCGTGAACAGCTTCTAAGAGAAGCTCTTCACGAACAGATTGCAGCATCTCCTCATCCCTTGTTATTTTACTGGGCAAATTACGCTCGGTATAAATCAATCCTTGCTCCTCCATTTCCTTATAAGCTCGTTGAACAGTATTTGGGTTTATCTTTAACTGACCTGCCAGTTCTCTGCGTGACGGTATTTCCTGTCCTGGCTCCAATTTATTCGTAGCTATTTGTTCTTTGAAATGTCGTACAACTTGAACATAAACAGGATCACGATTATTAAAATTCACCTTCATAGCAACAACTCCTAATCATGTCATTAGATGCAATTCTCATGTGTATCAACCTATTAATACACTAGGTGTAAAAAAATTCGCATTACTGTATTAACCGTATAATACGCCTATGCAATGTATTATACGGTTAATACAGTTGGCCTGTCAATTCTTTTTTTAATTCTTTTAATGAGAAAGCATTTGATAAACATACGACTGTGCTTTATATGCTAGAATAAAGTGAAACTTCCATCCGTGGCGGTTTTGTTTATCTCCCACTGATTGCTAGTACCACAAAGGTATGACCTAAACGCCTTTGAATTAATCAGACATTTATTGGCAGTCGATCCCGCACTTACCAATATTGGTTTCACTTTATTGCTTGAGGCAGGAGCTTAGAGCCAGTTATATGCGGGATAAAAGATATGCATGATAATGTATTAGATGTAAATATAGAAAGGAAAAGATATTATATGAAACTCGTATCCTGGAATGTTAACGGTATTCGTGCTTGTGTTCGGAAAGGCTTTCTCGACTATTTTCATAAGGTAGATGCGGATATCTTCTGCCTCCAAGAAACAAAGCTACAAGCCGGACAAATCGATCTAGAGTTGGAAGGATATTACCAATATTGGAATTACGCTGAAAGAAAAGGCTATTCAGGTACCGCTGTCTTTACAAAACAGCAGCCTTTATCTGTTTCGTATGGAGTTGGTGAACAGGAAAGTGAGGAAGAAGGTCGAATTATTACACTAGAATTTGAGAATTTTTATCTTGTTAATGTCTATACACCAAATGCCAAAAGAGATCTGACTAGACTTAATTATCGGTTGCAATGGGAAGATAAATTATTTCTATACCTGCAAGCGTTAGACGAACGCAAACCTCTTATATATTGTGGTGACCTCAATGTAGCTCATCAAGAAATTGATCTAAAGAATCATAAAACAAATCACGGAAATTCTGGGTTTACTACAGAAGAACGCGGAAAAATGACTCGTATTTTGGATAATGGCTTTGCAGATAGTCTCCGTTACTTCCATCCAGATACAGAGGGGCTATATTCGTGGTGGTCCTATATGAAGACCATTCGTGAACGAAATATCGGTTGGCGGATCGATTATTTTATTGTATCTGATCGTCTAACAGCGAAACTAATTGATTCTAATATTCATTCACATGTACTAGGTAGCGATCACTGCCCGATTACTATGGAAATAAAGTTATCCTTCTATTCGTGAGGTCTCTCTCCCCTCATTATTCTAAAATCCGCATACACTTCAAGCAATCGCCAGTACGCATCTGATTGGTTCAACTATACCTAAAGTACGTTGCACTTAGCTTACAAATCCGACTTTTTCGGGATCCGGAGATAGTCTTGAGGTGATGACGGTCTGCTCGTTCATACAGGATAAATCTGTAATCTACGGTTCATCTTCCGTTCATACTTCTTTCTTATTATAAGCATTGTACCATTCTATGAATGAAAAGGAGCGTTTTTGTTGAATACATATAGTAAAGCTTTATTGCGTTTTTCTGCTGTTTTTGCATTGATTGGTGCTTTTATTGGTTCACATATGGCTGGAGCTGGTGGCTATGAATTTAAAACTGTACATGCTCATATTCTTGTCGTTGGCTGGCTAACATTATTTGCTTGGGCAGTGTATTATAAGATTTTTACACCTGTCAATAAAGTAATCGCAGCACTCCATGTATGGACTGCAATTATTGGTGCAATCGGGTTAACAAGTGGCATGTGGCTTTATTACTTGCGCCCCTTTGCAATGAACGAAGCGGTAATCACCGTGTTCTTTATCGTTGGTGGCTCTATCTTACTTGTCAGCTTCGCATTATTCTTGCTATTAACCTTCTTGAAAACAGATGAGGACATGAAATAAATTCTAAGCCATTTTTCACTTTTAAGTTTTTATAAAGTGAAACTTCCATCCGTG
>NZ_JAJERH010000122.1 GCF_016919725.2 Virgibacillus sp. AGTR | reverse complement strand
TTCAAAATAACTACTTGGCTTAACGCAGTCATTGCACCGATTTTATACTTTCTTAACTTAGAACAAAAGCGCAAACGCCTGATTAGAAGCGTAGCGACTGGAGCGAGAAAACGGAAAGGAATCACGGTGAGCTTGCGAGCCGATGCTGACTTATCGTCAGGCGATTCATGAAGTCGCCTAGTTTCTAGGCGCTGGAGCTGGATGTGGCTCAAACACGCACCCTATTTGTAATTTCCTAGACAGTGAAAAAAGAGTGTATCCTCCCGTTGTGCGGGTAAGAAAACACTCTCCTCTAGTTTATTCTTTTGTAAACGCAATCGTACTTCTTACCGTATCAATTGGACGAACCATTTCCTCTATCTCTGCTCGATTTGGTTCAAGAAACGGTGGAAGTGATAAGCTTTCTCCTAAAGTTTCATAAGGCTCATCACCCATAAACCCTGGTCCATCTGTTGCAAATTCAAATAGAATTTGTGGAGCTACCCGGACATATAAGGATTCAAAGAAATGGCGGTTGACATACCCTGATGTTTGAAACCCAAAATTCTCCATACGGTTAATCCAATCCTCTAAAACGTTTCGGTCTTCTACACGGAATGCGGCATGATGCACTGTACCAAAACCCTGCCGTGCATTAGGTAGCACTGGATTATATTCCACTACAACCTGTGCACCATTACCACCTAGCCCAACTTCAAACAGGTGAAATGCTCCTTCTTGATCAATCTCTTTAAACTGTAGCACGTTCTCCATCATTTCTTTAAAGTAATCAAAGTTAGCAATACGAACAAAGATTGGTCCTAAACCTGTGATCGCATATTCTAATGGAATCGGTCCTTTTTTCCAAGGAATACCGGAATCAACACCTTCATTAGCTTCATCAGAAATTAATTGATATTGTTGATCATCGAAATCCACAAAGGATAGAGACTTTTTGCCAAATTGCTCCTTAATACCTGTATGCTTAACTTCTAAACGCTCAAAGCGTTGCACCCAATAATCTAATGCTGCGTCTGATGGAACTCGGAAGGATGTTTTGTAGATCTCATTCGTTCCATGTGACCCTTTTGGAATGCCGGGAAAATCAAAGAAGGTCATATCTGTACCTGGATTCCCGTTATCATCAGCGAAAAATAGATGGTATGTCTGAATATCATCCTGATTAACTGTTTTCTTCACTAAACGCATGCCAAGAACATATGTGAAAAACTCGTAATTTTTTTCTGCACTGCTCGTAATCGCTGTAACATGATGTATTCCCTTTAATCCTTGCATGTCATTACCTCCTCATTTTCTAACTGGCTTAATATTTTTAATTAATATATCTTTAATTAAATATAAATATACCACGTTTCCTTCTACTTGTCCATTAACTAAACTTCATTCATATAGTGAAACTACCATCCGTGGGAGGGTTGTTTATACCCAACGGATGATTAGTACCACAAGGGTATGACCTAAAAGCCTTTGAACCAATCGGACATTTACTGGCAGTCGATCCCTCTCTTACCGATTTTGGTTTCTCTCTCTATTGCTTGAAGTCGGGGTATTACTGCCAGTTATATGCTGAATAAAAATAGCACACTACCTAGGATGAGCTAAATAATCGTTTATTATTTTTCATTTAAATGCTCGTTTAATTCATTTGAAATCTGATTCAATACACCCTCATCTATTTTTTCATAATAAATCCCATCCACTGTTATTTTTTTCTTTTTAATCGTTATATCCTTTGTCTCAATGGAAAAGGAATGAATACCATCTCTTATCTTGTCTAACTTCGCAGATGATAAATTTGTTGATTCAATTTGTTCTGTCAATTGTTCTACCAATTTACTACTATTTTCCTTATAGTTAATTTTATCCCAAACCATTTTGGTAGTACTCCTGTGCTTATCCGTTTCAACCCAATCCTTTAGAAATTCTGTTGAAATGACAGCATAGTAATCGATCGGAACATCGAAATAATTTTCGAAGGTTGCTATCACGGGTTCGATCTCTTGATTATAAGCCATTGCATTCGCAATTTTATCCTTCCGCATATTGTCATTATGTGCATCAATAATGGTTGCATAGGCATCTCGAGGTATTGGAACTAGTTTTATACTTTCCATTGCAGAATTATATGTAAGTACCAGCTGAAATACAGATCGATGAGATTCTTCCGCCAATATTAACACAGAAAATGTGTTTTTTACGTCAGTAGATACTGCTTGATTGTCCTTCGTATAAAGTGAAGGCATTATTACTCCAATTGCTAAGATCACGATCAGCATAGTGGCAATCGTAGGACCGATATAAGACGTAGACGTTCGTTTCCGTTTTTTCTTTGCTGTATGAATCTGCTGTAATGTCTGTTGACGATCTGCTTCTGTGAATGTTAACGATTCATTCTCGATAAACGAAATGTATTCTCTCTCTTTTTTACCCATGATAGTTCACCTCCAATTTAGTTTTCAATCGTTGTCTAGCTCTTTTCAACCTTGTTTTTACTGTACTTGTGTTCAATTCCATCATGTCAGCAATTTCTTCAATTTGAAAAGATTGATAATAGTACAAGTAAATAACTTCACGATAGATAGTTGGTAACGTATAAACTACCTGCTGCAGTTCCTCCTTTGCTTCTTTCTGAATAACATTATCTTCTACGGATGAAAAGATAGCGCCTGCGACATCCTGAATAAGTTGAACTGCCTGCACCTTTCGATGATGCCAGCTTTTCAAATAATCCTTGCAGCCATTGATCGTTATCCGATACAGCCATGTTTTTAGTGAAGACTTATAGCGAAAGGAATCCAAATGCTGATAACATTTAATAAACGTAGATTGGACAATATCCTTTGCTGTCTCTACATTTTTCACATAATGAAATGCAAGTCGGACCAATTCATCTCCATACATAATCATGACTTCCTCTAATACCCTTTCTTTTTCTCGTTCCATAATTCCCCCCTCATCCATTGCTGTTGTTTGCTTGTTCGTTTGACGATCCTATCGAAGAAATAGTTTCAGCTAAACGAAGAAAAAAGCATCCCCCGTAGAATGCTTTCAGTATAGTTGTTTCAGATTGCGATTAAGAAAAAATGAATAGTCGGCTTTCGAAATGCTCGTTTTGTTTTTTAACGCTTATCCATTTAAAGTATATCTTTCCTTTAAAAAAACAACAGATTGATGAATTAATTGCTTCAATACGTCAATATCAATATCTGATAGCTTGTTAATATAGACACATGCTTTCCCACTCGTATGTTTTCCAAGTTTCTGCAATAATATCTCTCGCTCTTCGTCTCCGGTAGCGAAATATAGACTAAATTTAGCCTTTCTTGGTGAAAAGCCAGCAAGCATTGCATCACCTTCATGTCCACTCTTATATTTATAATGGTAGGACCCAAAACCAACAATACTTGTTCCCCACATTTTTGCAGGATAACCTGTTACTTCTGTAAAAATATCTAATAGCCTGTAGGCATCTTCCTTTTTTCTTGGACTCGCTACTTGTTCAATAAATTCGATAACACTACCATCATTTTCTTTTGTCTTTAGTTCATACATCTTCACATGCACTCCTTTTTAAAGAATTCGACATCGAAGTAACCATAATCTAATATACATATTCTATGCAGCTCAAATAAAATCCTTTTATAGCTATTCAAGTGTATCCGCTTTGCTTAAATCCTACATTCCTATACTATTATAGAATAGAGGATTATCTAAGAATGATTCATTAAACCGTCTTATTCAGGAGGAGAAACGATGTTTTTAGCATGGAATGAGATCAAGAATAACAAATTACGTTTCACTTTAATTGTTGGTGTATTAATGCTTGTATCCTATCTTGTCTTCTTTTTATCAGGATTAGCAAATGGATTAGAAAATATGAATAAAGAAGCGGTAGATAAATGGGATGGCCAAGGCGTGATATTAACAGAGGAATCCGATATTAATTTACCTCAGTCTAGTTTGACCTTAGATGATTATAATGGTGAAGGTGTGGATGAATACGCTAGCCTTGCACAGATTAATTCCATTGCTACTTCGGATGATCATAAATCTAATGTTTCTATTTTTGGCATTGATAAAGAAGAGTTTATTATGCCAAATGTCATTGAGGGTGATGCCTTTGCTAAGGAAGGAGAAGTTATTGCCAATGAATCTTTAAAAGATGAAGGATTTAAGCTTGGTGACAAACTAAGTCTTTCTTCTACAGAAGAAGATTTAACGATCGTCGGCTTTACAAATAATGCAAAATTTAATGCAGCACCAGTTCTTTATACCGATTTGTATACATTACAAAAGGTTCGTTATGGCAAAGCCGCAGAAAACTATGAAGATCGAATAAATGCCTTCATACTACGTACCGATAATCTGTCTGATATAGAAGTACCGGATGAATTACAAGTGGTAGATACGACAACATTTATCGAAAATCTACCTGGCTATTCGGAACAAAACTTAACGTTAACATTTATGATTTATTTCTTGTTTATAATTTCAGCAGTCGTACTGGCTATTTTCTTATACGTATTAACGATTCAAAAGGTCAGTATCTTTGGTGTGATGAAAGCCCAAGGGATTTCAAGCAGTTATTTAGCACGCTCTGTTATAGCTCAAACATTCTTATTAGCTATTGCTGGAGTAATTATCGGCTTTATTCTCACAATGATTACAGGCTTCTTCTTACCTGCAGCTGTTCCAGTAGCATTTAATTATCTTGACCTGCTGGTATATGGCATTGTACTTATATTTGTATCCGTGTTAGGTGCTTTATTTTCAATACAAACGATTGTTAAAATAGACCCGCTAAAGGCGATTGGAGGGTAAGACATGGCTATTCTTGAGATGAACCAGGTAAATAAATTTTTTGGCTCAGGTCACACAGAAATAGAAGCATTAAAACCTACAAATTTCCAAGCAGAAAAAGGAGAGTTAATCGCGGTAATTGGCCCATCCGGTTCAGGTAAAAGCACCTTTTTAACTATTGCTGGCGGCTTACAAACACCTACAAACGGAAAGGTTATTATTAATGAAATGGATATTACCAGCCTAAAGGAGAAAAAACGTTCAGCCATCCGCTTACGTGAAATTGGCTTTGTTTTACAAGCTTCAAATCTAGTGCCATTCTTAACAGTAAGTCAGCAAATGCAACTGTTAGATAAAGTGAAAAAGCATAACTTATCTGCAGAGAAGCTGAAAGAGCTCTATCAATCCTTAGGAATCGAAGATCTCTTAAACAGCTTTCCTTCTGATTTATCGGGAGGAGAAAGACAGCGTGTTGCGATTGCAAAAGCATTGTATACAGATCCAAGTATTATTCTTGCAGACGAACCGACTGCTTCCCTTGATTCAGATCGCGCCTTTGAAGTAATGGAGATGTTAAAGGAAGCGACCACGAAAAACGACAAAACAACGATTGTAGTAACGCATGATACACGCTTAATTGATTACTGTGATAAAGTTTATAACATTACAGATGGTAGGTTAAGCTTAAAACAACCGAGCCATTAAGATATAGATTATTTTACGATTGATCAAATGCAGCTAGGACAAAGGAAAAGCCGGAAAAATTCGAAACGTTGGGAGTAACCAAGTAACCACCCTAGCAAACGATCGAATTTATTCGGCTTTTATTGTTCTAATTTGTTTGATAAGCTCTTAAACAAACCCCTAAGAAAAACGGAGCAAAATTCGCTCAGTCCTTATCACTAAATGCTCAGATTTACGCTTCCTCTAGTAGCTATTATGGAATAATAGCTACTGCTTAACCACCACTCCGGCTGCCCACTTCCCTTTCCATGGGGTTTGTCCTTCAGCTAACTTTTTTAGCAAAACCCGCTCAAAAAA
>NZ_JAJERH010000121.1 GCF_016919725.2 Virgibacillus sp. AGTR | reverse complement strand
ACTTCTCTTATTTTATCATAAAATGAAAAGCTACTTACAATAGAATGAATCATTGGCTTGGTATGACAAATTCATTATCTGTATGTTAATAAGGAAATAAAGTTGGTCTTTTTCGCCACAAGCATTGAAAGTGGGGGGCGACTGTCAGTAAATCCGATTGGCTCAAAGGCCTTTAGGTCATACCCTTGTGGTACTAACAAAGCGTGGAGGATAATCAAAACTCACACGAATTGAAGTTTCACTTTATTGTGTTCAAGGTAAAACATTATCAATGATAATACTTTTCTGTGCAGGTAGTAGACTCTCACACATTGAAGTAATTCTTTATGTTATAACAAAGGTTTTGGATATGTTGTGAAGGTAAAGACATACGAATTGATTCGAGTAAGAAAATTTTATAAAAAAATCTATTCTTCATACTTGCATTTTTAACAGGAATTATTTATCATATTAATTGGAATTAGCACTCGGTGATATAGAGTGCTAATAAATAAAATGACATGGAATTAAGGAGGCTTTCTTCATGATTAAACCACTAGGAGAACGCGTTGTTATCGAGCTTGTTGAACAAGAAGAGAAAACTGCAAGCGGTATCGTACTTCCAGACTCTGCAAAAGAAAAACCACAAGAAGGAAATGTGGTAGCTGTTGGTTCTGGAAAAATCGTAAATGGTGAAAAAGTTGCTCTAGAAGTTTCTGAAGGTGACCGCATTATCTTTTCAAAATTTGCTGGTACAGAAGTTAAATACGAAGGCAAAGAGTACTTAATTCTTCGTGAAGATGACATCTTAGCTGTCATAGGCTAATCTTAGATATACAGATACTTAATTAAAGAATTTAAGGAGGGCTTTATCAATGGCTAAAGAAATTAAATTCAGTGAAGACGCACGTCGCGCAATGCTTCGTGGTGTAGATACATTAGCAGACGCAGTTAAAGTAACATTAGGACCAAAAGGCCGTAATGTCGTTTTAGATAAAAAATTTGGTTCCCCATTAATTACAAATGATGGTGTAACCATCGCAAAAGAAATCGAACTAGAAGATCATTTCGAAAACATGGGTGCACAGCTTGTATCAGAAGTTGCATCTAAGACAAATGATGTTGCTGGTGACGGTACAACAACTGCAACTGTATTAGCTCAATCTATGATTCGTGAGGGACTTAAGAACGTTGCTTCAGGTGCTAACCCAGTTGGCGTTCGTCGTGGTATTGAGAAAGCTGTAGAGGTAGCAGTGAATGAACTTAAAACTATTTCAAATCCAATTGAAAGTAAAGAATCTATTGCCCAAGTAGCAGCCGTTTCATCTGGTGACAGTGAAGTTGGAAGCTTGATTTCTGAAGCAATGGAACGCGTTGGAAACGACGGTGTAATCACGATTGAAGAATCTAAAGGCTTTAACACGGAATTAGAAGTTGTTGAAGGTATGCAATTTGATCGTGGATATGCTTCTCCATACATGGTTACTGACCAAGATAAAATGGAAGCAATTCTTGAAGATCCATACATTCTTATTACAGATAAAAAGATTGGTAATATCCAAGAAGTACTACCTGTACTTGAACAAGTTGTTCAGCAAAGCAAGCCACTATTAATGATCGCTGAAGATGTAGAGGGCGAAGCTCTTGCAACTTTAGTAGTTAACAAGCTTCGTGGTACGTTCAACGCTGTAGCTGTAAAAGCTCCTGGATTCGGTGATCGTCGTAAAGCAATGCTTGAAGATATTGCTACTCTAACAGGTGCAGAAGTAATTACAGAAGATCTTGGCTTAGATCTTAAGAGTGCAACAATTGAGCAATTAGGTCGCGCATCTAAAGTTGTTGTTACAAAAGAAAACACAACGATCGTAGAAGGATCTGGAAATCCTGAAGCAATTTCTTCTCGTGTAGCACAAATTCGTGCACAAGCTGAAGAAACTACTTCTGATTTCGATAAAGAAAAATTACAAGAACGCTTAGCTAAACTAGCTGGCGGTGTAGCAGTAATTAAAGTCGGTGCTGCAACAGAAACAGAATTAAAAGAACGCAAGCTACGTATTGAAGATGCATTGAACTCTACACGTGCAGCAGTTGAAGAAGGTATTGTTGCTGGTGGAGGTACTGCACTAGTAAATATTTATAACAAAGTAAGCGAACTTAATCTTGAAGGTGACGAAGCAACTGGTGCAAACATTGTACGTCGTGCTATGGAAGAACCAGTACGTCAAATCGCACACAATGCAGGTCTAGAAGGCTCTATCATTGTAGAACGTCTAAAAGGTGAAAAAGTTGGCGTTGGTTACAATGCAGCAACTGGCGAATGGGTAAACATGGTTGAAGCAGGAATTGTTGACCCAACAAAAGTTACTCGTTCTGCACTACAAAACGCAGCATCTGTAGCAGCTATGTTCCTAACTACAGAAGCAGTAGTCGCTGACAAACCAGAAGAAGATGGCGGCGCTGCAGGCGGCGGAATGCCTGACATGGGCGGCATGGGTGGAATGGGCGGCATGATGTAAAAATCCACTCAAGAATGCTGATGTAGCAACATTCCAAGTGGATATACACCCGTTCAAAACCCTAAAAAATAACATTAAAATAACATTTTTTAAGAAATTAAGTTAGAAAGGGCGTTTTCGTATAAAGTTCTTACTTTTGCGGAAGCGTCCTTTTTCATTTTATTTGTTACATGAGTATAAATCTTCATGGTTGTTTTCATATCCTCGTGACCTACTTTTTCCATAACAGTAGCAATATCGATTTTCGCTTCAGCAGCCATACTAATATAGGTGTGTCTAAAAATATGTGGTGTAGCGTGTTTTTTGATTGATGTTTTATCTAAAATGCGATTCATACGCATAAGAATTGTTTTGGTCACAAAAGGATAACCATTCCCGCGACTAAAAACAAAGTCTTTATCGTGAAAATCCTCTATTAACGTTCGATACTGCATTTTGTGTTCATCATTTTCCCTAACAACCTTTTTCAACATATCCATTATCCAATAGAGATTATATATACATCAACATTGTTGTCTTTTTTATTCTTGTAACAAGACTGGCAAGTATAGATGTCAACATCTTTCGTGACTTGCATCATTCCTCTGCTCCTTTCAATGCTTTATCGATAAGTTTGTTTATTACATATACATCCCAACAATTGTCATAAAAATCATTCTAATTAACATAATATTTCATTTTATCCAAATATTGTTTGTGGAGCTGGGTTTTGTTTTCGCCTTACTCGTAAGCGATAGGCAAGATGGCCTTTTCGAGTTTTAAGCCTTTCAACTTTCCTTTCCAACTCCTGCACACATTCTGCTTGTTGGATAAGGTATTTCACTTCTTCTGACCCAATTCCAATATTGTCGTTATTCCAATCGCTTTTGATCTGATTCAATCGTTTATCCATCCCTAGACGTCCTAATTCGATAAGCATACGGACGTTTTATATTTTCTTTTCGTGATTGATATATAGAGCTAAAAAGTAAAACATTCCACCCAACACAGAAGCTATTTACCTTGTTTGAGTACCTAATTAAGACCTACACGAATAAGGGAGATCTAGTATTAGATAACTGTATGGGTTCTTGTACTACAGCATTAGCTGCAGATAATACAGGGCGTAACTGGATTGGATTTGAACTAGACAAAGATTACTGTAATAAGGGAATAGAGTGGATTAATGTGAATAGAGAACAATTAGGTTTACCGCAAACTTTAATGCATCATTATTGGAAGGAGGCTATGAGTATGATTCAACTAACCATATCAGGTAAGCCAGTATCAGCTGTGAGAATGACTCAAAAGAGTATGTACAAGAACAAATATGCACAGCGTTATCTGGCTTATAAAAAGCAGGTTGGATGGATTGCTAAGCAGCACATGAAGGATAAGCCCATTGAAGGGCATGTAGGCGTTAAATTAACTCATTATATAAATGGAAATAGAGCTGATATAGATAATCTTTTTAAAGGCGTTACTGATGCTCTCAATAAGATCGTATACAAGGATGATTGGCAAGTTAAACAGATGGAAGCACGAATCATTCCATGCGAAAAGGAAGAACAACGGACCGAGATTGTAATCTATGAATTAGATAGGCTGGGGAATATAGCAAATTAAAACAATTCTGCCGACCTTGGGCGTTTCTATATTAGATTAGTAGTTTTTAGTTTCAAATAATAGAAATGCTCAGATTGGCTCTAAATTAATAATATCGAGTGGGGGAGAAACATATGCGACTTAAGAACATTCCATTTAAAGATGGAAAGCTCAACGTTGATATAGATAATGATAACAAACCCTTTGTTGTAGTGTATT
This sequence comes from Virgibacillus sp. AGTR, assembly GCF_016919725.2. GTDB lineage: Bacteria > Bacillota > Bacilli > Bacillales > Amphibacillaceae > Virgibacillus > Virgibacillus salarius. The sequence continues at coordinate 1,693 of NZ_JAJERH010000121.1, read as the reverse complement.
CGGAAGGAGAAGCTAAACTATCTTATCTGCCGAATCATGGAGAGACTAAGGTCATTACGCACCAGGGTAGAGTTAAAAGGGTTAAATTTGATGAGGGGGGAAGAATTCTAAAGAGTGCATGGTATATTTCTGGGCCCTAATGATTAGACTGATATTACATTAGAATTCCAGGAGGTAAATTAGTTTATGTATATAAAATGTCCTTCTTGTGGAAAAAAGATTAAAATTAAAAAAAATGGAAATGGCAGATGCAAATGTGGAGCACATGTTAAATTTATAGATTAGTACATAATTTTTATTTTGTCAGTTGTAAACCATGATCAAAATGGAAAAAAAATTAATTTTTAACACTTTGGAATAGACAATAATAAATATATATGTGAAAATAAATAATTAATACATTAACTAGGGGGTGTAGTCATGAGGTACCTTTATAAGATGTTTCACGATTTAAATTCAAGTGATTTTGATGATATACACAAAAACAGAATATCTTTTGAATCTACTAAGAGATTAGATTTATCAATAAAACCAATCGATCAAAAAAATGTTTTTGACCTCTACTATGTTCCAACTATAGATATGTTAAAAAAGTGTAGTGCAATTCACAAAACTGCTGGGAATCTTAGATTCATATTTGAAAAATTACCAGCAGTTGCAAAAGATCAATTTATAAGAGAGTGTGTAGTTGAGGAATTATACAATACAAATCAATTAGAGGGTGTAAGAAGTACAAAAGAAGAGATTGCTAGAAGTGTAAGAGATGCAAAATCTAATACAAAAGATAAAAAAAGATTTAGTAGTATGGTGAATTCTTATTTAAATTTGTTATATGGGGATACTGATACCCCTCTTTACCCAAAGGATGTTCGGAGTATATACAACAATATTATTGAAGGGGAAATATCTAAAAACGAATTACCTGATGGTGAAATTTTTAGAAAAGATATTAATTATGTATTAAGCAGGACAGGAAGCGGAAAAGAAATACATCGAGGTTTAATTCCGGAAGATAAAATTATAAGGGAAATGGATAAATTGTTAGACTTTATGAATGATGATAAAGAAACCCCTCTTTTAATTAGGACAGCAATAGGTCATTATTTCTTTGGATATATACATCCGTTTTATGATGGAAACGGAAGGACTTCTCGCTTTATAAGTAGTCTATATCTAGCTAAAACTTTAGGGAAAATATCTGCACTATCTTTGTCTAGGGGGTGCAATAAATATAAAAATAAGTACCTTAAAGCATTTGAAATCTGTAATAGTATTAAGAATAGGGGAGAAATGAATTTCTTTATTGATGAATATTTATCGATAATACTCAATGCGTTAAAGGATATGTTGTCTGAATTAAAGGAAAAAGTTGAATTAATCACTTCTGCTGTTGAAAAGTTAAAAACAGATGACAGAATGGAAAGTAAAAACCATTTTCAGTTTATGTTTGTGTTGATTCAAAATTATTATTTTCATTATAGTGATGGGGTTACAGTACAGGAATTATCTCGTGTTATGGAGATTTCTGAAGCGACAGTAAGAAAAGTAGCCAAAGAGTTATTGAACAAATCTCTTATTAATCAAAAGGGAACGAGACCAGCGCATTTTAGGATTGGAGCAGATTATTTAGAAAATTAGTTCTACCAGCTAACTGGAGGACATCAAATGACAGCAATAAGCTGGCATTTGGTGT
>NZ_JAJERH010000120.1 GCF_016919725.2 Virgibacillus sp. AGTR | reverse complement strand
CTCAGAAGCCCCTTTAGGGGTCTCGTTGGTAAAGTGCCCTTATAGGGCGAAACTAAAACCGCCCGTTTTACGGGCGGATAGTTATTAGGATAATTAATATAGCATCTGAAATATGTGAGACTCCTTGAAAAAGAAGAGCGCTTTATCTGCGTGCTATGTATCGCTGCCAAAGTCCTCCTTATCCACAGCACGAGCCCGAATCCACTTGGTAACGTGTTTTCCTTTACCAAGTGACTTAGTCCGTGCTCGCGGAAAGCCAGTGTATGTTCATGATGCGGGGGTGATACTCCTATTAATAAACGTGATTATTCGTATTTTGAGTAAAGAAGTTGTGTTTAGTCCCAGCCCCTTTTCAATAATTTATTCCTCATATAACCGGCAGTAAGCCCCTCACTTCAAGCAATAAAGTGAAACCAATATTGGGAAGTGGGGGATCAACTGCCAGTAAATGTCCAATTGGTTTAAAGGTCTTTATATCATATCCTCGTGGTACTAACAATCCGTGGGAGATAATAAAATGCCCACGGATTGAAGTTTCACATTATTTTAGTGCTTGAAATTCTTGTATCGTACGTAACCAATTTTCTTTCATAATTGGAGCAAGAGCCTCATTATTTCCTTCTTTCATAAGGTTAATAATCTGGCTATGTTCTTCTATGGATTGTTCAGTTAAAATGATGGAGTTATGGAAGAATAAGCGTCTTACATGGGCTTGTAAGTTAGCAATAATGTTGTGGATATAGGGATTATTTGCAGCATCAACGATAACTTGATGAAATTCTTCGTCAATTTTTAAAGCAGCATAATAATTCTCTGAGCGAATAGCTTTCGTAAATCGGTCATTAATTTCTTCCAATACAGCTGTTATATCATCCGTTAAATTATCAATAGCTAATTCAGCTGACAAGGCCTGTAGTACAGCTAATGGTGGAAGTAAATCATTCATAGATTCTTTTTCCACTTCTGTTACTTGCGTTGCTTTTCCAGGAAACATCTTGACAAATCCCTGTACTTCTAAAAGTTGTAGAGACTCTCTAACCGGAGTCCTACTCACGCCTAATGCTTTAGCAAGTTCAGAATCATTAAGTTTTTCTCCAGGTTGTAATGTACCATCAATAATCCACTGTTGAATCTGATTAAAAGCACTTTCCTTTGCGGATTGCCTTACTGGCCTGGAATGATCTGAAGGTATTGGCATTATCTGCTCCCCCTCTACAATTATTTTTAGTATACTAAACAGTATACAATAAATTATTAATTATGGAAATATGCAATATATCACTAAGATTTTTAAACGTTGTGGAGGGATTTATTTTGATTAACTATGAAGATATAGTTTCTCAGGAGCTAGAAGCTTGGCGAAGGAAAATGTATGCTAAACCTAACTTATTTAATCAGCTTTCTAAGAAAGCACAGATGAAAATAAATAATTGGATACCTGAAAAGGCGCATCGGATAATTACTGAAAGTATTAAAAATATGGTTAAGGCTACATTAGTAGGCTCACATGTAACTACGAAAAAACCAGAAATGCAAGAAATGAATTTATATCAGCAAGATCAGCTTGTAAAAGAAAAGTTATCCACCTATCGCAAAACAGCAACAGTAGAAGGTGCAGGTACTGGTGCTGGTGGTATTTTTCTTGGTTTTGCGGATTTTCCTTTACTACTGTCTATAAAAATGAAATTCTTATTTGAGGCTGCAACCATATATGGCTTCGATACAAAGGCTTATGAAGAACGATTATTTCTTTTACACATATTCCAATTAGCTTTCTCCAATGAAAAAGAAAGAAAGAAAACGATGTATGTTATTGAAAATTGGGAACATGAAAAGCAACATTTACTGGATATGGATTGGCGAGCATTTCAACAGGAGTATCGTGATTATATAGACTTGGTCAAATTATTACAACTCGTACCTGGCTTTGGCGCTATTATCGGTGCTTATGCCAATTATAATTTACTTGATCATCTCGGGGAGACGGCTATGAATGCGTATCGTCTGCGACTATTAGCTGTACCAGAAGAGTAAAAGTAAAGGGGAGGGTAGAGAAAAATAGGGGGACCCCTGCAAAAACAGCAAGAGCCCGAAGGTCCACGTTACTAAGCGTGGTTAACCGTGTTAATTTGGTTTGTGGAAAGCGTTCCATACTTTTGATTGCGATAAAAAATAACAGGCTTATTTGATATTTACTCTCGGCATTAACTTATGAAAAGCACTTCGTTTAGTTATGCCCTCTAGCAATTAATATGGATCTGCTTCATGTCCTTTTTCGATTGCTTGATCTGGTGCTTTTTCTGCATCTTTATTACCTAACGGATTTTTACTTGTTCCATCATTCATCATGGTTTTGGCCTTTTCCAGACCTTCACGTAAACGGAGGCCATATTCTTCATCTGCATCCTCAGCCAATGCGACCATTTTATCTTGAATACGTTGATCACACATAGAAAGATCATTCACTAAATTAGAAATTAAATCATCCTTTTCCCAGTCTTTGAAGCTACGGAATGTCTCGCCTGCTTGCTTTGTATTGTCATTTCTGTCGATGGATTCACGAACAAGCTTTCCTTTTATCTCAGGGGTGTATTCTTTTCCCGTTTGTTCAGCTTCCTTTAATCCACCTAGTACCGAAGGCTCGTAATTAACATGTGGATTTTGACCAGGTGCTTTGTCATTTTGCTGACGTAATTGTCCACCCTCTTGGTTTGTAGCAACACGCTTTTTTGCTGCATTAATAGGAACCTGTAAATAGTTTGCCCCTACACGATAGCGCTGTGTATCAGAATAGGAGAACGTTCTACCTTGCAGCATTTTATCATCTGAGAAATCAAGTCCATCGACAAGAACTCCGGTACCGAAGGAAGCTTGTTCAACTTCTGTAAAGTAGTTTTCTGGATTTTTATTCAATACCATTTTTCCAACTGGTAACCATGGAAACTTGTCCTCCGGCCATAGTTTTGTATCATCAAGTGGATCGAAATCTAGCTCGGGGTGTTCATCATCGGTCATAATCTGGACGAATAGTTCCCACTCAGGATAATCTCCTTTTTCAATAGCATCGTATAAGTCTTGTGTAGCGTGATTGAAATTGGTAGATTGAATCTCATTTGCTTCTTGCTGTGTTAAGTTTTTAATTCCCTGTTTTGGTTCCCAATGGTACTTAACTAATACCGCTTCGCCCTCTTTGTTAACCCATTTATATGTGTTTACCCCAGAGCCTTGCATCATTCGGTAATTTGCCGGAATGCCCCAAGGTGAGTAAATAAAGGTTACCATATGGAAGCTTTCAGGGGAATTCGCACAAAAGTCGAAGAAGCGTTCACTATCTTGAATATTTGTTACAGGATCTGGTCGAAAGGCATGAATCATATCTGGAAATTTCATTGCGTCACGAATGAAAAAGATCTTAATATTATTTCCGACTAAGTCCCAATTCCCGTCCTCCGTGTAAAATTTTACAGCAAAGCCACGTGGATCACGTACTGTTTCTGGAGAATGTGTACCATGAACAACCGTTGAAAATCTGACAAAGACAGGAGTTTGCTTCCCTTTATCCTGAAAAACCATGGCTCTTGTATATTTGGATATAGGCTCATCACCAGCCATGCCGTATGTCTCAAAATAGCCATGTGCCCCAGCACCACGAGCATGAACTATCCGTTCGGGAACTTTTTCACGGTCAAAGTGACTTATTTTTTCGATGAAATCATAGTTTTCCAGTGTTGCTGGTCCACGATTTCCGACTGTTCGTATGTTTTGATTGTTAGTAACAGGATGCCCCTGCCTCGTTGTTAAGGTATCTTCATTTTCGATATTATTGGCTTTATTTGTATTTTTTTGCTCCATCCGTTTTCTTTTCCACCTTTCTAAAATATAACTAAACTAGAATTTCCATAATTCTGCTATTTTTTAGTTTGCCCACTTATCTAAATATCATTCTTTAATTTCCACAAAGACGGGATAGACAGTTACATGGTAAAATATTAAAAGAGTCTTTGAAAAAGAGAGGATTTTTCTTGTGAAACTAACAGAAGCGAGTAAAACAATGTCTCCAGCATATGACCCATGGGAAGCATATATGGACGTGGAACAGCATGGGGGAATAACATTGTCTAACATTGAATTTACAACAACAACGCTTTGTAATATGCGTTGTGCCCACTGTGCAGTAGGCTATACACTACAAGGGAAGGACCCGGATGCACTACCAATGGAATTGATTGAACAGCGACTAGATGAAATTCCTCACCTTCGTACACTAAGTATTACTGGTGGAGAGCCGATGATGTCGAAAAAATCTGTTCGTGATTATGTAGTTCCATTGCTTAAATATGCTCATTATCGTGGTGTGAAAACACAAATTAATTCGAATCTGACCTTGCCTTTTAGTCGCTATGAAGAAATCATTCCTTATTTAGATGTCTTACATATTTCACATAACTGGGGTACTGCTGAAGAATTTGCGGAGACTGGATTTGCAAGAATGGAGAGAAAGCCATCAGAGGAAAATCGTAAGAAATATTTCGAACGAATGGTTGAAAATGCTCAGAAATTATCACAAGCAGGTGTCATGGTATCTGCAGAAACGATGCTAAATGGTCGGACATATCCTTACTTAGAAAAAATTCATGACCATGTGCTTGAAATGGGTTGTGCACGACATGAGATACACCCGATGTATCCCGTAGACTTTGCAAGTAATTTAGAAACGTTATCCTTAGAAGAAATGCGGAAGGGTATCGAACGGTTATTAGACCACCGTGATCCTGATACATGGATGTTATTTGGTACCTTGCCTTTTTATCCATGTAGCACGTCCCAAGCGGATTTGAATTTACAGAAGCGTTTATTTAAGGAAAAGAATGTATCGGTGCGAAATGATCCTGATGGTCGTTCTCGTTTGAATGTAAATATTTTTTCGGGTGATGTGATTGTGACTGATTTTGGAGATGAGCCAAAACTAGGGAATATACAAACCACTTCGTTACTTGAAGCTTACGATCGTTGGATGGCTTCAGACACAGCAAAATCGTTAAATTGTCATTGTCCTGCTGTTAAATGTCTTGGTCCAAATATTCTTGTGAAAAATACATATTATCAAGATGTAGACTTTCAACAAAGAAAAGCCACTATTAAACTGTAATTAACATATGAGGGGGACTAGAGGATGGAAGTGTGGGATCTGTATGATAGGAATAGAAATAAGTTGGATGAAAAGCATATACGGGGAGTGCCGATGCCAAAGGATCGTTATCATCTAGTTGTTCATGTATGGATTCAAAATGATAGTGGGGGGCTTTTATTATCAAAGCGACACCCTAACAAGCCATATGGGGGTTATTGGGAGTGCACAGGTGGTTCTGTGATTGCAGGGGAAAACAGCTTACAGGGGGCATATCGAGAGGTAGCTGAGGAACTAGGCTTACAATTAGACGATAAAGCAGCAAAATTACTTCGTAGAGAAGTTAGACAGGTAGATCATTTGGACAATTGGCTGTTTCATAGCAATGTATCTATTGAACAGTTAACTTTTCAACCGGAAGAAGTAATAGATGCTAAATGGGTAGATGAAGAAACATATCGGCGAATGGTTAGGCAGAAAGCAATCGTTCCAACGCTCCATCACTTCTTTGATGAATTAATGGTGAAGTAAAAGCTTAGTATTTCCTAGGAGCTTAAGGGAGCCAAGAAAGTGTTGACAACTAGTTTTATGTATCGTTATAAGGTTAAGTGTGGGATGACTGCCAGTAAATGTCCGATTGGTTCAATGGCCTTTAGGTCATACCCTTGTGGTACTAACCATCCGTGGGATAAACACAACCCCTACGGATGGAAGCTTCCCTTTATCTTTAGTTAGTATAAAAGAATATAGATTGTTTTACATGTGTACGCTTCTATAAATCGGAGCGTTTTTTTCTTAGTCTAGGAAATTATAAAATTTGTGCCTATGGATAAATAGGAGCGCTTGCGCTTTTGTTCAAAGTTAAGAAAGTATAAAATCAGTGCAATGACTGCGTTAAGCCAAGTAGTTATTTTGAAATG